>NZ_CP047940.1:687021-1374043 GCF_014280235.1 Cyanobium sp. NS01
CTGGCTCAGCAGCCTGGCGCGCCGGCAGAGCGGCTGGGCGCTGTTGCGGATCCGCAGGGCCTGAGGCCGAGGCCTGATGTCGCATAAGGCACGCTGATCTGTGTCTGCCCTTTGATTGGCCTTCCGGCCCTCGGGCCCCGAAATCGACAGGAACGGCCTGTGGCGGATGTATGAAGGGCGGGTCCTACAGGCCCGGTTGCCCGGGTGCCTGTGAGCCCCAATCCCTTCCATGGCTTCCTACAAGGTCACCCTCATCAACGAGAGCGAAGGCCTCAACAAGACCATCGAGGTTCCTGACGATCAGTACATCCTCGACGCCGCTGAAGAGCAGGGCATCGACCTCCCCTACTCCTGCCGCGCCGGTGCCTGCAGCACCTGCGCCGGCAAGCTGTCCTCCGGAACCGTTGACCAGTCTGACCAGAGCTTCCTCGACGACGACCAGATCGAAGCTGGTTTCGTGCTCACCTGCGTGGCTTACCCCACCAGCGACTGCACCATCAAGACCCACTCCGAAGAAGAGCTCTACTGAGTTCTCAGGCTGTCTGACGGCAGGCCCCAGGCCTCTCGTCTTCCCGTTCTGACCATGCCACCCTGATGGGTGGCTTTTTCATGCCCTCCCAGCCGCCTCCCGCCCCGCTGCCTCGGCCCGATCAGGAGCTGCTGGAGCCAGGCAGTGTGCACGCCAGTCCAGGCGGCCAGTACAGCTATCGGGTGCTGGGGGCCTGCTGCCGGCTGTTCGACCGGGAAGACCTGCCCTGGCCGTGCTGCCGGCTGGCCTGGCGCAGCAAGGAGCCCAGCTGGCGGCGGGTGGGCCGGCGCTTCGTGGCCGACCTGGCCGCCCGCCGCTGTCCTTCCTATGCCGTGGAGCTGCTCCAGCCTGGCTCCCGGCCCACCGCCACGGTGATCACCCTGTTCCCGGTGCGCCTCGCCGGCGGCCTGCAGGAGTGGTGGTACAGCAAGTTGCCCAGTTCCTTCGACCCCACCAACCAACAGCCTCCAAGGGCCGCTCCCCCGCCGTCCAGCCAGCAAAAAGCCGGTGTGGGGGACACCGGCTGAGGCTTCACAGGACCGCTGGAACCCAGCGGGCTCAGAAGTAGATCTTGCCGCCGCCCCACTGCAGGCCCTGGGCCTTGGGCGCCACCAGGATGTAGCCGGCCATCAGGCGCAGGTCGTCGTCATCGAGATCGCGCATCTTCACGAACACGTCGCTGCTGCGCATGCTGGGATGCAGGTCGGCAATGCTGTATTCACCGTCGTAGCTGGTGGGGTCTTTCATGTAGTCCACCAGGGCCTCGACGTTGTCGCGGGCCGGGGTGGCCAGGGCCAGGGTTTCAGGATCGAGCCCCACGTTCTGGTTGGTCTTGGTGATGCCGCCGGCGTGGCACTCGCCGCAGCTGTTGTTGAACAGCTTGCGACCGCCCTTGATCTCCGCTTCGCTGAAGGTCACCGCGGTGCCGTCAGGGCTGGCGGGAACGGTGAGCTGCTCGCTGGTCCACTGGGCGGCCAGGGCCTGGCCGCCGAAGCCGAGGCAGAGCAGCAGGGCCAGGGGCAGCGCCAGCAGGGCACGGGCAGCGGCCCGCAGCACTCTGCGAAGGGCCGATGGGGAGAAGGTTGAGGCCATTGGGGGAAGCCGGCGGTGTGGCAGAGGGAGGTGGGGCGACGGAAACCGCATCGGAGACCTTGTATCACGGGCAACGGGGCCGTAGCGGCGCAGTCGGGAGAACTGTTGCAGGGCTAGGGCTGTGGGGCCGCCCGTGCTCGGCGTCTTGGGCTGGCCCTGGGGGCAGCGGCGCCGCTGCTGGGGGCAGTCGCGGCCTCGGCCAGTGGCTCGGCGGGGCCGGGCACCACGTCGAGCGTCAGAAAGTCCTTGGCCAGCAGCGTGTTGGCGAAGATGGCGCGTGCTTCCTCCACGAGGTCCTCGGCGCTGATCGCGTTGCCGGCCACGTAGCGCGGGCTCAGATGGGTCAGTGCCAGCTGCTTGACCCCGGCGGCCAGGGCCGTCTGGGCGGCCATGGTGCTGGTGGAGTGCTGGCGCTGGTAGGCGAGCTCCGCCTCCCCATGGGAGAAGGTGCTCTCGTGGATGAGCAGATCGGCGCCGCGGGCCAGCTCCACGGCGGCCTCACAGAACACCGTGTCGGTGCAATACACCATGCTGGCGCCGGGCTGGGGCGGGCCGCAGAGGCTGCCGCCGCGGATGATCCGGCCGTCCTCCAGGCTCACAGTCCGCCCCTGCTTCAGCTCGGCATAGACGGGCCCGGGCGGGATGCCCAGAGCCTGGGCCCTGGCCACGTCGAAGCGCCCCGGCCTCGGTTTCTGGTCCACGCGGTAGCCGAACGCCGGCACCCGGTGGGTGAGGGGGGTGCAGCGCACGGTGAGATCTCCGTCGTCCAGCAGCAGATGGCCCTGCTCGGCCGCCTGGCGCACCTGGTGATGCCGCAGGGGATAGCCGATGCGGGTGGAACTGGTGTGCAGCACCCCCTCCAGGTAGTCGCGCAGGCGATCGGGGCCGTAGAGGTCGATGCCGCTGCAGCTGCCGGCCATGCCAAGGCTGGCGAGCAGGCCCGGCAGGCCAAAGATGTGGTCGCCATGCATGTGGGTCACGAACACCCGGCGCAGCTGGCTCACGCGCAGGGAGCTGCGTAGAAACTGGTGCTGGGTGCCCTCGCCGCAGTCGAACAGCCAGAGCTCGCTGCGCTGCGGCAGGCGCAGCGCCACGGCGGAAACATTGCGGCTACGGGTGGGAACGCCGGAGCTGGTGCCGAGAAACGTGACCTGCACGGGCCTTGTGCCTCCTGCGCATGCTGCCACGCCGGGGCTGGCGGGCTGCCAACAGCATCGCCACAATGGGGGGCCTTCTGCCGGCCCACCTGTGGCGCTGCACTCCCTGATCTCCCGCCGCTCGGATGTGATCCTCCCCCTGGCCCTGGCGCTGCCGGTGGTTGCCCTGGTGCCCAGTGGCAGCGAGCTCCAGGCCCAGCAGGGGGAGCCAGAGATCCGGGTGCTGTTGGCTGAGGGCAACGAAATCCGCCTCAGCTCGCTGCGGCAGCCCCTGGTGCTGCGCAGCGGGGCCCGCTCGCCCGCGCTGCTGGAGCTGGCTCCGGCCACTGCCTTGGTGCTTCGGCTGCAGGGGGGGCGCCTGCAGGTTCAGAGCGAGGCGGGCTCCAGGGAACTGCCTGCCGCCAAGGGCCTCTGGCTGGAGGCCAAAGAGCCCGGCGTGGGCGCCCGGGAGGCCTTGTTCCAGCTGCAGAAACGGCACTACCGCGGACGGTTGATGCTGCGCCGCGAGGGCCAGACCCTCCAGGCCATCAATCACATCGGCCTCGAAACCTATCTCCCGAGTGTGGTGGGTAGCGAGATGCCGGCCAGTTGGCCCCAGGCCGCCCTGCGGGCCCAGGCCGTCGCGGCCCGCACCTACGCCCTGCGCCAACGCAAGCCAGGCTCCGCCTTCGACGTCACCGCCACGGTGAGCAGCCAGGTGTACAAGGGTGTGGAGGCCGAAACCGACTCCACCCGGAGCGCCGTGGCCAGCACCCGCAGCCAGGTGCTCTTCTACCAGGGCAAACTGGCCACCACGGTGTTCCACAGCAGCAGTGGCGGCCGCACTGAGAACAGCGGCGATCTCTGGACACGCCAGCTTCCCTACCTGGTGAGCGTGCCTGATTTCGACCACAACAGCCCTGTGCACCAGTGGGAGAAGCCTCTGCCCCCGCAGGCTCTGCGCCAGGCCTTCGCCGAAACCGGGGGGGTGCGGCGCATCGATGTGCTGGCCACCACGGCCACCGGCCGGGTGCGGCAGGCCAGGGTGATCGGCCCGGCCGGCACCCTGGTGGTGACCGGCCCCCAGCTGCGCAGCCGCCTGGGCCTGCGCAGCACCAAGGTGCGTTTTGAGGTGGTGGAGCCCAGCCGTCCCCTCACCCGGGGCCTGCCCACGCCGCCGCCGCCTGTGCTGGCGGTCTCCAGGGTCTCCACGACCCCCTTGGCTCAGCCGTTCCCCGCCGTGGATTCGGCCACCGAGGCCCCTTCCCTGCTGGCGATCGGTCGAGGCTTCGGCCACGGGGTGGGCATGAGCCAGTGGGGCGCCCTGGCCATGGCGGAACAGGGCCGCAGCCATGAGACCATCCTGAGCCACTACTTCAGGGGCACTCAGTTGCGCCGCTACCCCTAGCTTGAGCCGCTCTGAGGAGCTGGAGCTGATCCGGTTTGAGAACGCCGCAGCCGTGGCGGACCATCTGGCAGAGCGCCTCTGGCAGCAGCGCCTGGAGACTCCCCAGCAACCCCTGGGACTGGCCACAGGACGAACCATGGAGCCGGTTTACGCCGCTCTGGTCAAGCGGTGGCACCGGGCACCCGAAGCGGAGCGCCGCTCTGTGCGCCGTTCCTGGCTCAGCTTCAATCTGGATGAGTACGTGGGCCTGGCCCCCGGTGATGGCCGCTCCTTTGCGGCTTTCATGCAGGAGCGGCTGGCCGGCCCCCTGGGCCTGAAGTCCAGCCAGGTGCGGCTGCCCGATGGCCTCGCCGCCGACCCCGCTGCTGCGGCCGCGAGCTATCGGGCGTCTGTGGCCGCTGCGGGGGGGATCGGCCTGCAGGTGCTTGGGCTTGGCCTCAATGGCCACGTGGGCTTCAACGAACCTCCCTGCGCTGCCGATGCCCCCTGCCGCTGTGTGGCCCTCAGCGCCACGACGCGTGAGCAGAACAGCGGGGCTTTCGGCGGCGACCTGGCGGCCGTGCCGGCCAGGGCAATCAGCCTTGGACTGGCGGAGATCCTCGCTGCCCGCGCGATTGTGCTGGTGGTCACGGGCGGTGCCAAGGCGGCCGTGCTGCGGCGGCTGCTGCAGGATCCCCCCAGCGCCCTGCTGCCGGCGAGCTGGCTGCGCAGGCACCCCGCCGTCACGCTGCTGGCCGACCAGGCCGCCCTCAGCCTGGCCTGACCGGGCGCCAGAGCGGGATTCACTCCGCCATCAGGGCCTCCAGCAGGGCGTCCTCGGCCTCCAGGTTGGAGGTCACGCCGCGCACGTCATCGAGATCCTCCAGGGCATCGAGCAGGCCCAGGCATCCCCGCAGCTGCTCGGCCTCGTGCAGCGGGCAGGGGGTCTGGGGAATCCAGCGGTGCTCCCAGCCTTCCACCGTGAAACCTGCTCCCTGCAGAGCCTCCTGCAGGGCTTCCAGGGCACTGAAGTGGCACTGCAGCTCCACTCCCCCTGCCTGGAGCTCGTAGTCCAGGGTTGGGGGACCACCGGCGGCCTCGATCGCCTCCAGCCCCTCCAGCAGGGACAGTTCCAGCCGTTCCGGGGCGAGGGGTGAACAGAGGCTCACCACGCCGCGCTGCTCGAACAGATAGCTGACGCAGCCGCTTTCCCCCAGGTTGCCGCCGTGCTTGTTGAAGGCCAGGCGCACGTCGGCGGCGGTGCGGTTGCGGTTGTCGGTGAAGGCCTCGATCAGCACCGCCACGCCGCCTGGCCCGTAGCCCTCGTAGCGCACGTCAGCGAACTGCTCCCCGCCACCGCTGAGCTGCCCTGATCCCTTCAGGATTGCCCGCTCGATGTTGGCGTTGGGAACGCCGGCGGCCTTGGCCTTCTCGATCGCGGTGCGCAGCTGGAAGTTGCCACTGGGGTCGGCGCCGCCGCGGGCGGCCACGCTGATCTCCCGGCCCAGACGGGTGAACACAGCTCCCCGCTTGGCATCCACCACCGCCTTGGTGCGCTTGATCTGGGCCCATTTGCTGTGGCCGGCCATCGGAGCTGGGAGGTGGTCGAAGGAGAGGAGCGAGCCGGCTCAGCCGAGCGCATCGAAGACCAGCTTCGGTTGCAGCCGATCAGCGGCGCAGGCCAGGGCCATGCCCACCAGGTTGCCATCCGGACCGAGCACCGCCACCGGCTGCCCGGGTGGCCAGTCCGCCTGGCCCTCCAGGCTCCTGCCGCAGCGCCAGCCCTCCAGTTCGCCCGGCTCCAGCTGCCGGCGCGGCAGATGGCCGAGGGCCGCGAGCGGGTTCAACAGCGGTGGCAGCGGCGGCTGCTCCAGGGCTTCAAGGGGCATGGCCTGGGCCAGGCTGAAGCCCAGGGCCCCGGTGCGTCGCAGCTCCGCCAGGGCGCCGCCGCAGCCCAGGGCTGTGCCGAGGTCCCGCGCCAGGGAGCGGATGTAGGTGCCCGCCGAGCACTGCACCTCCAGCTGCAGGCGCCCCGTGCCCGGCTCCCAGTGGCGCAGCTCCAGCTGCGTGATGGTCACGGCCCGGGGGGGCAGGCTGAGGGCCTCGCCCCGGCGGGCGCGGGCGTAGGCCCGCTCGCCCTGCACGTGCACGGCGGAGACCTGGGGCGGCACCTGCAGGATCGATCCGCGGAAGGGCGCCAGGGCCCGCTCCAGGGCGTCGTGTGGCAGTGGCGGCAGGGGGTGGCGCTCCAGCACGGTGCCGCTGAGATCGTCCGTGTCGGTGCACAGCCCCAACTGGATCGTGCCCTCGTAGTGCTTGTCACCCACCAGGTAGGGCAGCAGCCGGGTGGCCGGTCCGAGCGCCAGGGGCAGCACGCCGGTCACGGCGGGATCGAGGGTGCCGCCGTGGCCCACCCGCCGCAGGCCGTAGGCCCGCCGCACCCGGGCCACGCAGCCGTGGGAGGTGAGTCCGGCGGGCTTGTCCAACACCAGAAATCCACAGGGCTGGTCAGCCATGCCGGCACCCATCAGCCTGGAACAGTCCCACGCCACCCTCCCCGATGACCCTGCAGCAGCGCCGCGACCTGGCGTTCCTGGTGCTGGCCGGCCTCTTCCTGGGCAGCATGGCGATGCTGAACATCCTGGGCCTCACCCGCTTTCTGCAGCTGGGGGCGATCGGCTCCTGGCCGATCGTGGTGGCGGTGGGCGCCCTGCCCTACCCGGTGACCTTCCTCTGCACCGACCTGATCAGTGAGCTCTGGGGCGAGCAGAAGGCGACCCAGCTGGTGTGGGTGGGGCTGGCCCTCAACGGTTGGGTGGTGCTGATCCTCTGGCTGGGGGGCGTGCTGCCTGGCCTGGCGGGGGCACCGGAGGCCACCTTCTTTGAGGTGCAGCACCTCGCCTTCGGGGCCGTGGGGGCCTCGATGCTGGCCTACCTGGCCGCCCAGTTCGCCGATGTGCGGCTGTTCCATTTCTGGAAGCGCTTCAGCGGCGGCGGTGCCCTGTGGCTGCGCAACAACGGCTCCACCCTGGGCAGCCAGCTGGTGGACACCACGGCGGTGGTGCTGGTGAGCCACTACGCCAGCCATGTGCTGCCGATCCGTGCCGACGAGGCCGTGCTGCCCCAGCTCGGCAGCTACATCGCCAGCGGCTATCTGTTCAAGGCTCTGGCCGCCCTGGTCGACACCCTGCCCTTCTATGCCCTCACGGCCTGGCTGCGGCGCTGGCTCGAGGTGCCCGGCCAGGGGGCGGAGATCGGCTGAGCCCCCGCCAACTAAGTTGGCGCCACCGATACCAGCGCAGCAGTGACGACGGCAGTGGGCACGGGGCTGGGAGTGGAGCACTTCCTGGCGGATGGCTTTTCGCTCAAGCAGCACCTGGCCGACTACCTGCGCCTCGAGCCCAGTGAGCTGGAGCAGCGGCTGCCCAGCAGCACCGAGCAGCTGGCCGCCCTCCACCCCGGCGCCTTCGACTTCGCCCAGGCCGGCCGCTTCTATGAAGACACCGTGGGCACGGCCCACCTGCTGGAGCTGGCCGCCTGGCACCTGGGCAGCGCTGAGTACATCGCCGACACCCTCAGGCTGCAGCAGCGCTTTGCCGAGGGCCAGGTGCTCGACTTCGGCGGCGGCATCGGCAGCCATGCCCTGGCCGCCGCCGCCTTGCCGCAGGTGGAGCGGGTGTGGTTCGTCGATCTCAACCCCCACAACCGGGCCTGCGTGCAGGCGCGGGCCGACAGCCTGGGGCTGGGAGCGCGCCTCTCCTGTCACCGCGACCTGGACGACGCCAGGCTGCCAGGGCGGTTCGACACCCTGGTGTGCCTGGACGTGCTGGAGCATCTGCCCGATCCAGCAGGTCAGCTCGAACAGTTCGCCCAGCGCCTGGCGCCCTCTGGAACCGCTCTGCTCAACTGGTATTTCTTCAAGGGCTTCAACGGCGAATACCCATTTCACGTGGATGAGCCGGCCCTGGTGGACCGCTTCTTCCACACCCTCCAGGAGCGCTTTCTGGAGGTGTTCCACCCCTACCTGATCACCACCAGGGCCTACCGACTGCGCTGAGAGCACAGCCGATAGGCCCAGAGGGCTTGGGGCTCGCGTCAGACGGCCAGGGCCACGTTGATGCGCTTGCGGGTACGCAGGCCGCGCTTGATGGTGTCAAAGCCCACGACGCCATCACTGAGGGCAAACAGGGTGTCGTCAGAGCCGCGGCCCACATTGAGGCCGGGCAGTACGGAGGTGCCGCGCTGGCGGATGAGGATGGAGCCGGCGCTCACGCTCGTGCCGCCGGAGGTCTTGACGCCCAGGCGCTTGGAGTTGGAGTCGCGGCCGTTGCGGGTGGAGCCTGTGCCTTTCTTGTGGGCCATGGATCAGGGGGGTGATGAACGCGGAGAGGGTGGATGGAAACGATCGTGGGGATCTGGTCAGCTTGTTCTGGCCAGAGGACCTCAGCCCAGGGCCTTGCCAGCCACGGTGATGGCTTCCACCATCACACGGGTGAGCTCCTGGCGGTGGCCGTTCTTGCGACGGGTCTTCTTCTTGGGACGCATCTTGTAGACGATCAGCTTGGGACCGCGGCGGTGAGCCATCACCTTGAGCGTCACGCTGGCTCCGCTCACGTAGGGCTGGCCCAGGGTGGCGGCCTGGCCGTCGTTCACGAGCAGCACGCTCTCGAGAGTGACGGTCTCATCGACGGCGGCGGGCAGGCGGTCGAGGTCGTAGTAGCGGTTGGCCTGAAGCCAGAACTGCTGGCCGGAGGCCTCCACGATGGCGTAGGGCGCCGGGGCTGCGGCGGGGTCTTGGGTCATGGGGATGGGGCGTGGTCAGGCTGACCGGCGGGTGACCGCCGGCCGATTGGGCCAGACGCACAATCGAAAGACAATGGCAAATCCTCCGATTCCAAGCTGCCTTTCGTCAACATTGGGGCACCTGTCCGCCAGATTCCCCTGGCTGCGGACCGCCCCTATGCCCAAGTCGGCCCTCACCGTTGCCTCCCTTGTCCGCGATCCCACCATGCAGGCCGGGGTGTCCCGTTGGCTGGCCGCTGGCCGCTACACCCTCGTCAGCGTCGACCCCCTGGCCGACCCTGTGGCCGACCTCGACCGCCTGCGCGAGGAGTTCGACGCCCTGCTGATCGAGGCCGATGCCGTGGATGGTTCGGTGCTGAGCGGTCTCACCGAGCGGGGTCTGGTGCTGCCCGCGGTGGTGATCGGTGAGGTCAATGGCGAGGTCAGCTTTCACGAGGCGGAGGTGAGGCTGCAGGCTGATCAGCTGGAGCAACTCAGCTACTGCCTCGATGCTGCGGTGTCGCGTTTTCTGCGTCAGGGCCTGGGCAATCCCGCTGAAGCCAACCCCGGACCCGGCTTCGCCGTCAGTGTGTCGCCCCCGACCGGGGGCCAGGATGATCAGCCCTCCGCCGCGAAGGCTGGAGCCGCTGTCGCGACCAGCGAGGCCCCCCGGCCCTGGCGACTGGATGGCCGCCTCAAGGAGCGGCTTGGACTGCTGGGGGTGTTCTACAAGCGCGATCCCTCCCGCTTCCTGCGCAACCTGCCCAAGGGGGAGCAGGACGACCTGCTGCGTTCGCTGGAGCGCAGCTATCGGGATCTGCTCATCCATTACTTCCGCAACCCCTCGGCGGCCAACCAAGCGCTGGAGAGCTTCGTGAACACGGCCTTTTTCAGTGATCTATCCATCACGACAACCGTTCAAATCCACATGGACCTGATCGATCTGTTTTCCAAGCGTCTGCAGTTGGAGGGTCACAAGAGTGATTTTCTTCAGGATTACAGGCTGGCTCTGCTGGATGTGATGGCCCATCTCTGCGAGATGTACCGACGCTCAATCCCTCCCGATGTGCCGCTGATGCCATTCGCTTCAGAGGCTTGAGGCGCAGATGCATTCGCACACCTGGACATTCCTGTCATGACACCCCGTAAAACTTACATTCTGAAGCTGTATGTGGCTGGCAACACTCCCAACTCGATGCGCGCGCTGAAAACGCTGCGCGACATTCTGGAAACCGAATTCAAGGGGGTCTATGCCCTCAAGGTGATCGATGTGCTCGTGAACCCACAACTGGCCGAGGAGGACAAGATTCTGGCCACGCCCACCCTCACCAAGATCCTGCCACCCCCGGTGCGCCGCATCATCGGCGATCTCAGCGACCGCGAACGGGTGCTGATCGGCCTGGATCTGCTCTACGACGAGCTGACCGACGATGGTGAGCTCAATGAGCTTCTGCACGCCAGCCAGGGCCTGGCTGCTTCGCGCCTCTCTGGAGAGGATGATGCTCTGGCTGATCTCGTTCAGGAAGGATCGCTTCCTGATGATGGTCTGAATCCCCGAGCTTGATCAGGGCATTGATCTGCCCCCAGCCCTTTTGTCCACGTCTCCCCAGGTCATGCAGGAAAACAGTCCAATCGACGCTCAGTTGATGCAGGTCCAGAAGCTGCCCACCGGCATCGATGGCTTTGACGATGTCTGCCATGGGGGGTTGCCGATCGGCCGCTCGACGCTGATCAGCGGCACCTCGGGAACGGGGAAGACCGTGCTGTCGTTGAATTTTCTCTACAACGGCATCCGACAGTACAAAGAAGCCGGCATCTTTGTGACTTTTGAGGAGTCGCCGCTCGATATCATGCGCAATGCGGCCAGCTTTGGCTGGGATCTTCAGGAGATGATCGAACAGGACAAATTGTTTGTTCTGGATGCATCACCAGACCCAGATGGCCAGGACGTGGCTGGAAACTTTGACCTTTCCGGACTGATTGAGCGCATCAACTACGCCATTCGCAAATACAAGGCCAAACGGGTAGCCATCGATTCGATCACCGCTGTCTTCCAGCAGTATGACGCCGTTTCGGTGGTGCGCCGGGAGATCTTCAGACTGATTGCCCGGCTCAAGGAGATCGGTGTCACCACCGTCATGACCACCGAGCGCATTGATGAGTATGGGCCGATCGCTCGCTACGGAGTTGAAGAGTTTGTGTCCGATAATGTGGTGATTCTGCGCAATGTGCTGGAGGGCGAACGGCGCAGGCGCACCGTGGAGATTCTCAAGCTGCGGGGTACGACCCACATGAAAGGCGAGTTTCCGTTCACGATGGGCAGCCATGGCATGAGCGTGTTCCCGCTGGGGGCGATGCGGCTCACCCAGCGGTCTTCCAATGTGCGCGTGAGCTCGGGTGTCCCCCGGCTGGATGCCATGTGTGGCGGTGGCTTTTTCAAGGACTCCATCATCCTGGCCACGGGAGCCACCGGCACGGGCAAGACGCTGCTGGTGTCCAAGTTCATTGAAGACGCCTGCCGCAGCAAGCAACGCGCCATTCTGTTCGCCTACGAGGAATCCCGGGCCCAGCTGCTGCGCAACGGCACCAGCTGGGGCATTGACTTTGAGCAGATGGAGCAGGATGGCCTGCTCAAGATCATCTGTGCCTATCCGGAATCCACTGGCCTGGAGGATCACCTCCAGATCATCAAGACCGAAATCAGTCAGTTCAAGCCGTCGAGGATGGCCATTGACTCGCTCAGTGCCCTGGCCCGCGGCGTCAGCCACAACGCCTTCCGCCAGTTTGTGATCGGGGTTACGGGCTATGCCAAGCAGGAGGAAATTGCCGGATTCTTCACGAACACATCAGAAGAGTTCATGGGCAGCCACTCCATCACCGATTCCCATATCTCCACGATCACCGATACCATCCTCCTGCTCCAGTATGTGGAGATCCGTGGTGAGATGGCTCGCGCCCTGAATGTGTTCAAGATGCGAGGCTCCTGGCATGACAAGGGGATCCGCGAATTTGTGATCACCGATAACGGCCCTGAGATCAAAGACTCCTTCTCCAACTTCGAGCGGATCATCAGTGGTGTGCCCCACCGGGTCACCACCGATGAGCGCAGTGAGCTCTCCCGGATTGTGCGCGGCGTGGCTGATGAGCGCTGAGCACCAGCGCTGAGCCTGGACTAGAGACTCACCGGCTGTGCAGCCAGGGCTGGGAGCGGCGCAAGCTCCAGGCTCTGGGCCCTGCGCTCGGCGCTGAGCTGCAGTTCATCCTGGTCGGATTCTTCAAGGGAGAGATCAAACCAGAACACGCTGCCAACCTCCGGCTCGCTGGCCATCTTCACCTGGGTGCCGTGCTTGTCGAGGATGCCACGCACGATCGAGAGTCCAAGGCCCGTGCCCGCCTCGATGTGCACCGCATTCTCGACCCGGAAGAAACGCTCGAAGATGCGGGCCTGGTCGGCTTCGGAGATGCCGCAGCCGCTGTCACCGATCTCGATCCGCAACCGCGGCAGCGGTGAGGTGAGCTCGCAGCGGGGGTTGTCTTCCCTGGGCACCTGGTCGTCGTGGAGCAGGCAGAGATCGGGCCAGGGATAGGCCCTCAGCACGATCTGTCCACCGGGCGGGGTGAACTTGAGGGCATTGCCCACCAGGTTGCCGAACACCTGCAGCAGCAGGTCCCAGTTGCCGAGCACCCTGGGCAGCAGCGTTTCGGCTTCGAACCGAAGCTTCACGCCTCGCTCCTCGGCATTCAGCCGGTAGGTGCGCAGGATCTGCTCGATCGCCTCGGCCACATCCAGCGGCTCAAAGCTCCAGGATCGCTCCGATTCCAGCCGCGACAGATCGAGCACGTCGTTGACCAGCCTGGTGAGCCGGTCGGTTTCGGCGTTGGCGATGCCGAGGAATTCGTGCTTCTCCTGGTCAGAGAGCTGGTCGCCCAGGTCGTAGAGGGTTTCCACGTAGCTCTTGATGTTGAACAGCGGCGTGCGCAGCTCGTGGGACACATTGCTGATGAAACGGCTCTGGGCGGCGTTGAGCTCCACCTCCCGGGTGAGGTCCTGGATGGTCATGGCGATGCCCTTGAGCGATTCGCCGCTGGCATCGCGCACCGGCTGCAGCACGATGCGCAGGGTGCGGGCGGGATCGCCGACGCTGCAGCGCACGTCGGCGGCATCCTGCTGGCCGATGATCATGTTGTCGAGGGCGGAATGCAGCTCCAGGGCCAGCCGTTCCGGCAGCTCGCCGATCAGTTCCTGGCCCTCGAGATTGCGGCCCTCCCAGCGGAACAGGCGCCGGGCGGTGGGGTTGGCCAGCACGATGCCCCCGGCGGCATCGAGCAGCACGGCGCCGTCGGCCATGGTGGCGATCAGCGATTCCTGCTTCACCTGGGCGGCAGTGAGCTCCTCGATGTTGGCCGCCTTGTACACCTCCAGCTGGGAGGTCATCGCGTTGAAGCCCTCCAGCAGTTCCCCCAGTTCTCCCCCCATCGGCAGGGCGATGCGGGTTTCGAAGTCGCCCACCGCCACCTGGCGCACGCCCCGCAGCAGCTCCTTCACCGGCTGGGTGATGGTGAGGGCGTTGAACACGGCCCCCAGGATCACCAGCACCCAGATCGAGATGAACACGGCCACCGTCACCTCCCGGGTGAGGGCCGCGCTGGCCAGCAGGGTTTCGTTGGGGTTGATGCCCATGGCCATCACCCCAAAGAAGTGCCCCTCATTCACCAGCGGCACGAACACGTCCGTGACCTGGCCGTCGGGGGTGAGGTGCTGGCGCACCAGGGGATTGTCTGGCCGCTTCTGGATGTCGGGGGGAAGTTCCAGACGCCGACTCAGCAGCAGTTCGCTGCCCCCCGAGGTGCCGCCGATCGGGATGCCCAGATAAATGATCCCGTCAGGATCGGCGAAGAAGATGTAACGCAGGCTGCGGCTGGTCTGCCAGAAGCGCTCGGCCAACATGGCCAGCTCGCGGTCGTTGCCCTCCGCCACCAGGGGCGTCACGTTGGCGGAGAGCAGCAACCCCAGGTCGCGGGCATAGCGGGTGTCGCTCATGCGGGCGTCCCGCTGGATGCCGTTGAGCGCCAGGAAGGTGATGCCGGTCATCAGCAGGCTCACCACCAGGGTGGCCACCGCCAGCAACTTGGTCTGCAGGCTGAACTCGGCCCACCAGCGCGCCAGGGCCTGGCGCCAGGAGAACGGGGGGGGAGCGGTGCTGCTCGACGGGCTCATCGGCGACGCACCTGGTGACCGATATCGCGCCGGTAGGTCATGCCGGTGAAGTGCACCTGGGCCAGTCCTTCATAGGCCCTGGCGAAGGCCGCGTCGAAATCCTCCGCCTGGGCCACCACGGCGAGCACCCGCCCACCGCTGCTGACGCAGGTTCCATCGGGGGCGCGCCTGGTGCCGGCGTGGAAGATCTGCAGCTCGTCGCCCGGGCTGGCCACGCCCTCCACGGGGTCGCCCTGCCGGATCGTGCCCGGGTAGCCCTCGGCGGCGGCGATCACGCAGGCACTGCAGCCGCTGCGCAGGCTGAGCGGTGGAGCGGTGTCGAGCCGGCCCTCGGCGCAGGCCAGCAGCACCTGGGCCAGTTCCTCGCCCAGCAGGGGCATCAGGGTTTCGCACTCGGGATCGCCGAAACGGCAGTTGAACTCGATCACACTCAGCCCCTGCGGCGTCAGCATCAGGCCCGCATAGAGCACGCCGCGGTAGTCGATGCCGCGCGCCTGCAGGGCCCGCAGGGTGGGCTCAAGCACCTGCTGCCGCACCTCCTCCATGGCGGCGGCGTCGAGGAGCGGGGCCGGGGCATAGGCCCCCATGCCGCCGGTGTTGGGGCCGGTGTCTCCTTCGCCGATCCGCTTGTGGTCCTGAGCCGCAGGCAGCAGCAGCAAACGCTCGCCATCGCAGAGGGCGAACACGGAGACCTCCGGACCGTGGGTGCGCTCCTCAAGCACCAGGGAGGCGCCGGGGCCGAAACGGCCCGCGAAGATCGCCTCGATGGCTGCGCGGGCCTCCTCCAGCGTTTCGGCCACGGTCACCCCCTTGCCGGCGGCCAGGCCATCGGCCTTGACCACCAGGGGCTGGCCCTGGGCCTCCAGGAGCGCCAGGGCCTCCTCGCGGTTGGCTGCAGGCCAGAAGCCCGCACTGGGCACCCCGGCCTCCTGCATCAGGGTCTTGGCCCAGCGCTTGCTGGACTCCAGCTGGGCTCCATCGGCGCCGGGACCGAACACCGCCACACCGCAGGCCCTGAGCTGGTCAGCGAGCCCAGCCGCCAGCGGCACCTCCGGGCCGATCACCACCAGATCGATGGCCAGCTCGCGGCAGCACTGCTGCAGGGCGGGCCCATCGCCCTCGCCGATCTCCAGCTGGCGGCAGCCGGGTAGATCGCCGCTGCCGCCATTGCCCGGGCTCAGCCACACCTGGCCTACTCCAGTGGAGCGGGCCAGAGCCCAGCCGAGGGCGTTCTCCCGGCCACCGGAACCCACCACAAGGATGCGGAGGTCGTGCTGCGTTGCCTCAGGGGCCATCGGGCTCGGAACTGGGGTAGGGAGAGAGGTCAGTGGCTAGGTTGAAACCACCAGCATGGCTGGCCCCTGGCCCGACAGGCCTGCCAGGCCCGGTCCAGGAGTGGACCGGGTGCCCGCTTCTGGCCCATCAGGGGTCTCGTTCCTGAACTCCCGCTCCATTCTCTCCCCATGCAGGCTGGTCGATCGCGAAGCACCGCGCTGGCTCTGGGCCTGGCCTGGGCGACGTTGCTGCCCGGGGGAGGCGGAGGCCGGCTGAGGGCCCAGCCCGCCCCTGAGGCCATCCCCCCACTCCTGGACCTCTGCCAGCAGGCCCGGGCCGCGGCGGACGCGGTTCAGCTGCGCAGCCTGCAGGATCGCCTGCTGGCCCTGCCCACGGACCAGGGACTGGAGCCGGTGCTGGCCAGCGCCGATGCCCTGGTGCGCTGTGAGGCCCCCGACGCCGCCCTGACCGTGCTGGCGCGCCGTTCTCCCGCTCCCGGTCCTGGCCGCCGGGCCTGGCTGCTGCTGCAGTGGCGGGCCGCCGATGCGGGACTCGACCACGAGCGCGCCGCCCAGGCCCTGCGCTGGCTGGCGGAGGGCGACCCGGTGCGCCTTCAGGAGGTCAGCCTGCCCCTGGCCCCGCGGCAGGGAGCATCGCCGCAGACCCGCTCCGCCCTCGACCAGCTGGCCGACCACCTCGAAAGCCTGGGCCGCGCCGACGAGGCCGCCGTGGTGCTGCTGGCCAGCCGCGGCACGCCGGAGAGCGACGCCCGGCGCTGGGGCCGAGCGGTGGCCCTGAGCACAGGCCTGGAGCCTGATCTGCGAGACAGCCTGCTGGAGCGGGCCCTCGAACAGGCCGCCGCCAGCGGTGCCTGGGGGCTGGTGGCCGACCTGCTCGATCAGCAGCTCGCCGCAGCCCCGTCCGGCCCCATCACCCAGCTCTCAGCGGCCGAGGCCCAGGCGCTGCAGCGGCGCCTGCGGCTCAGCGGCCGGATTGACGATGCCTACGGTGAGTGGCTGCTGCAGCGCCGCTTTGCGGCGGATCCGGCCCGGGCCGCCCAGCTGGATCGGCTGCTGCGCTCCCCCCGTGATCCCGGCGGCCATGCCGTCCAGCCCCCTGACCCATCCCTGCCATGAGCGCCTACAGCCTCGGTTCCCTGCTCCATGAAGGCAAGGCCAAACGGGTGCACGCCACCGACCAGCCCGACCTGGTGGCGGTGGAGTTCAAGGACGATGCCACCGCCTTCAATGCGCTCAAAACGGCCCAGCTGGTGGGCAAGGGGGAACTCAACTGCCAGATCTCGGCCCTGCTGTTCGAGCTCCTGGCCCGTCAGGGCATCCCCACCCACTACCTCGGACTGGGCGAGGGGGAGCACGGCGGCCATTGGATGTTGGTGAGGCCGGTGCGCATCGTGCCGATCGAGGTGGTGATCCGCAATCTGGCGGCCGGCTCCCTCTGCCGCCAGATGCCGATCGAGGCGGGCACCCCTCTGGAGCCGCCGCTGCTCGACCTCTATTACAAGGATGATGGCCTTGCAGACCCCCTGCTCACCGAGGCGCGCCTGCAGCATCTCGGCCTGCTGGATTCCAGCCAGCGCCAGGAGCTGGAGCGGCTGGCCCGTGAGGTGAATGCTGCGCTCCAGGAGATGCTGGCCAGCGTGGGACTGATCCTGGTGGATTTCAAGATTGAACTGGGCTTCACGGCCGACGGGCAGCTGGTGGTGGCCGATGAGATCAGCCCCGACACCTGCCGGCTCTGGGACCGAGGGATTGCCGACAGCGACGATCGCATCCTCGACAAAGACCGCTTTCGCCGCGATCTTGGCGGAGTGGTGGAGGCCTATGGGCAGGTTCTCAAACGGCTCCAAGGGGTCTGTCCCCAACCGGAGGTCTACCGGTAAGGTCACGGCATTTGCGGCCATCCCGCGCTCTTCGTGACTGGCATGGTGGGTTCATTCGGCTGGAAAGGTGCGGGTCCGCTCCTGGGTCTTGCACTTCTGGCAGGCTCGCCGGTGCTGGCCCAGGACCAGCAGCAGGAGACGGCCGCTCCCGCCGTGCAGCCGGAGGAGAGTCCGCCCACAGCGCCGGGCGAGGGGGAGTTTGACTTCCCCATCCCCGCCCCGGCCGAGCAGCCGGCCACGCCCGCACCGCAGCGGACGGCACCGGCACCAGAGGGGTCGACACCGGCCCCAGCCCAGGAAAGCCCGGCTCCCGCTGACGCTTTCGGGGTGCCTGAGCAGTCCGATGTTCCTGAGGAGCCGCGGGTTCAGATCGCTGAGATCGTGGTGGAGGGCCTCGAAGGGCATCCCGAGAGCGAGCGCCTTGAGCTGGCCGCCTATGCCGCCATGGCGGTCACCCCCGGCACCCGGGTCACCCGCAGTGAACTGCAGACCGACCTCTCGGCCATCTATGCCACGGGCTGGTTTTCCGATGTGCGCATTCAGCCCCAGGATGGGCCCCTGGGGGTGAGGCTGATCGTCTCGGTGGTGCCCAACCCCGTGCTTCAGGCCGTGGAGCTGGAGCCCACGGATCTGAAGCTGCCGGAGCAGGTCGTCAGCGACACCTTTGCCGCCGACTTCGGCAAGACCCTCAACCTGAACGCCATGCAGTCCCGCATGCAGGATCTGCAGAGGTGGTATGCCGATCAGGGTTATTCGCTGGCAAGGGTCACCGGCCCCACCCGGGTGAGCCCCGACGGCACGGTGGAACTGCTGGTGCGGGAAGGCACCGTGGAGGGGGTGGAAGTCCAGTTCCTGGATAAGGAGGGTTCGGCCACCAACGAAAACGGTGAGCCGATCCGCGGCAAGAGCAAGCCCTGGGTGGTGAGCCGCGAGATCTCCATGAAGAATGGAGATGTCTTCAACCGCCGCCAGCTGGAGGAAGACATCCGCCGCCTCTACGGCACAGGTCTGTTCGGCGATGTCAAGGTCACCCTGCGCCCGGTGCCCGCCGAACCCGGCAAGGTGGTGATCGTGCTGGGCATGGTGGAGCAGTCCACCGGCTCCATCTCGGGCGGCATCGGCTACAGCCAGACTCAGGGCGTGTTCGGACAGATCCAGCTCCAGGAGAGCAATCTGTTGGGCAGAGCCTGGAATCTGGGTACCAACTTCTCCTATGGCCAGTTCGGTGGCCTGGGCGATATCACCTTCACCGATCCCTGGATCAAGGGTGATCGCTTCCGAACCTCTTTCCGCGCCCGGATCTTCTTCAGCCGGGAAGTGCCCCAGTTGTTCCAGAGCGAGAACAACGACACCACCTTTGACCTGAAGGACTTCAACGGCGCTGATTTCGACGTCGTCACCAACAGCCCTGTGGACACCTCCGGGCCGTTCGCTGAGGTGCGCACCAACTTCGACACCGTGGCGATCCAGCGGGTCGGGGCCAACGTGCAGTTCATCCGCCCCCTCAACGGTGGAGATCCCTTCAAGCGGGCCCCCTGGAACCTGATCCTGGCCTTCGGTGGCCAGGAGGTCACGCCGATGAACTTCTCGGGCTCGAAGTTCAGCCAGGCCGTGGTCGGCGTCGACGACGACCTGCCCCAGCCGGTGCGGGTGCGCAGCAATCAGGTGATCTGCCTGGCCTTCAACTGCGCCTCGGAAAACCAGTTGCTCAGCTTCAGGGTGGGAGCCACCTTCAGCTCCCTCGACGACCCCCGCAATCCCACCAGTGGCAACTTCTTCAGCATCGGCACCGAGCAGTTCCTCTCGGTGGGAGAGGACTCCCCCACCTTCAACCGTCTGCGCACCACCTTCACCCACTTCATCCCGGTGGACTGGCTGAAGATCTACAAGGGCTGCCGTCCCAAGCCGGGCGAGACCCGCGATTGCAAGCAGGCCCTGGCGTTTCAGGTGTCCGCCGGCACCCTGATCGGCGATGACATCCCCCCCTACGAAGCCTTCTGCCTCGGCGGTGGCAACTCGGTGCGGGGCTACTTCGACTGCGACCTGGGGGTGGGCAAGAGCTATGCCGAGTTCACGGTTGAATACCGCTTCCCCCTGTTCAGCATCATCAGCGGCTCGGTGTTCTTTGACGCCGGCACCACCTTCGGCACCCAGAGCGACATCCCCGGCAACCCTGGTGGCCTGCTCGGCAAGGAGGGTGAGGGCTTCTCACCCGGGGTCGGCGTGATCGTCACCACCCCCGTGGGGCCGTTGCGGCTGGAGGTGGCCACGGAGAACTTCACCGACAACTGGCGCTTCAACCTCGGTGTGGGCTGGAAGTTCTAGTGGGGCTCTGGCCCGCCGACTATTCCCGGGCCTGGACCCTCAGCGCTGCCGTGGAGCGCTCGGGTGTGGGTTTGCACAGCGGCGCCCTCTCCCGGGTCAGGCTGCAGTCGTCCAGGCGACCGGGCTACTGGCTGGGCTGGCTGGACCAGCCGGATGCCCCCCTGCTGCAGCTGGGGCCGGCGGCCGTCCATGTCACCACCCTCTGCACGGCGGTGGCGCTGGGGGACCGTCAGCTGGCCACCGTGGAGCACCTGCTGGCCGCCCTGGCCGGCACCGGCGTGAGCCAGGCCGAAATCCTGGTGGATGGTCCGGAGGTTCCCCTGCTCGATGGCTCCGCTCTCCCCTGGGTGGAGGCGATCGCTGAAGCCGGTCTGGAGCCGGTGGAGGGCACACCGCCCTCGCCCCAGCTGGAGGCGCCGCTCACGCTGCACCAGGGGGCCGGCTTCGTCACGGCCCTGCCAGCTCAAGGCCTGAGGCTGGGGGCCGGCATCGAGTTTGGCGAGGCGGCGATCGGTCGCCAGCTCTATGGCCTGGAGCTCAGCCCGGCGGCGTTCGTGGCGGAGATCGCCCCGGCACGCACCTTCGGCCTGCTCTCCCAGGTGGAGCAGCTGCGGGCGGCCGGCCTGATCCAGGGCGGTGCCCTCGACAACGCCCTCGTCTGTGATGGCGATCACTGGCTCAACCCGCCGCTCCGGTTTGCCGATGAACCGGTGCGCCATAAAATCCTGGACCTGTTGGGCGATCTGGCCTTGGTCGGTCTGCCACGGGCCCAGGTGTTTGCCTTCCGGGGCTCCCATGGACTCCACACCGCCCTCGCGGCCGCCCTGGCGGACCTGCCCCGTTCGTCGTTTGCCGCTTGACCCCCTTGCCCACCTCCCCCGACCCTTCCGCCGCCTGCCCCGAGAACCCCGCGGCTGCTGAGCCGGTGCCGCCGTCCGTGGTGCTGAGCGCCGAGCAGATCCAGGGGCTGCTGCCCCACCGCTATCCCTTTGCCCTGGTGGATCGGGTGATCCTGCACGAGCCGGGCAAGCGGGCCGTGGCCATCAAGAACGTGACCGTCAACGAACCCCACTTCCAGGGGCATTTCCCCGGTCGGCCCCTGATGCCCGGGGTGCTGATCGTGGAGGCGATGGCCCAGGTGGGCGGCCTGATCGTGACCCAGATGCCCGACCTGCCCAAGGGCATGTTCGTGTTTGCCGGCATCGATGGCGTGCGCTTTCGCCGCCCGGTGGTGCCCGGCGATCAGCTCGTGATCACCTGCACTCTGCTCACCCTCAAGCGCCGGCGCTTCGGCAAAGTGGCCGCCGAAGCCCTCGTGGATGGTGAGCTGGCCTGTTCCGGTGAATTGATGTTCTCTCTGGTGGACTGATGGCCACCACGATCCATCCCACCGCCGTGGTCGACCCGCGCGCCGAGCTGGCCGCCGGTGTCGCGGTGGGTCCCTATGCGGTGATCGGGCCCCAGGTGCGCCTCGGCCCGGACTGCAGCATCGGCCCCCATGTGGTGCTCGATGGCCGGGTGCGCATGGGCCGCGGCAACCGCATCTTCCCCGGGGCCTGCATCGGCCTGGAACCCCAGGATCTCAAGTACACCGGCGATCCCACCGAGGTGGTGATCGGCGATGACAACACGATCCGCGAGTACGTGACCATCAACCGTGCCACCACCGACAGCCAGCAGACCCGCATCGGCGATGGCAACCTGCTGATGGCCTACAGCCACCTGGGCCACAACTGTGCCCTGGGCGATCGGATCGTGATCGCCAACGGCGTGGCCGTGGCCGGCCATGTGGTGATCGGCGATCGGGCCGTGATCGGTGGGGTGCTGGGCATCCACCAGTTCGTGCAGATCGGCAGCCTGGCGATGGTGGGGGGGATGAGCCGCATCGAACGCGACGTGCCGCCCTTCACTCTGGTGGAAGGCCACCCGTCGCGGGTGCGGGCTCTCAACACGATCGGCCTGCGCCGCAGCGGGCTCACCGAGCTGGATGGGGGCCTGCAGTTCGCCGATCTCAAGCGCTGCTGGTCCCTGCTCTACCGGCAGGAGCTGACCCTGGCCGAGGCGCTGGATCAGCTGCGGGCCACTCCGCTCACGGCTGCCGCTGAGACGCTGGTGGCCTTTCTGGAGTCCTCGCTCCAGCCAGGGCGTCGCGGTCCGATCCCCGGAGCCCGCTGATGCTGCGACTGCTGGTCAGCACCGGTGAGGTGTCCGGCGATCTGCAGGGGGCGCTGCTGGTGCAGGCGCTCTATGAGGAGGCGAGTCGGCGCGGGCTGGAGCTGCAGGTGGTGGCCCTCGGTGGCGACCGCATGGCCCGGGCCGGTGCCGAACTGCTGGCCGACACCACCCGCATGGGCGCCATTGGCCTGTTGGAGGTGATGCCCTTCGTGCTGCCCACCCTGCGGCTGCAGCGCCGCCTCAAGCGCTGGTTTCGCCAGGCCCCGCCGGACGGGGTGGTGCTGATCGACTACATGGGCCCCAACGTGAACCTGGGCCTGCGGCTGAAGCGGCGCTTTCCGGGGGTGCCGGTGACGTACTACATCGCTCCCCAGGAGTGGGCCTTCAAATTCGGATCCGAAGGCCGCACCAACCTGATCCGCTTCACCAACCAGATCCTGGCCATCTTCCAGGAGGAGGCCCGTTACTACGGCTGCCGGGGCGCCAACGTCACCTATGTGGGCCACCCCCTGGTGGACACCGTGGAGGAATCCCCCAGCCGCAGTGAGGCCAGAGCCCTTCTGGGTCTGGTCAACGAGGCACCGGTGCTGCTGCTGATGCCCGCCTCCCGGCGCCAGGAGCTGCGCTACATGCTCCCCTACATCGTGGCGGCCGCCGCCGAGCTGCAGCGCTGCCAGCCGGAGCTGCAGGTGGTGGTGCCCGCTGGGCTCTCGGGTTTCGAGGCCCACCTCAGCCGCCAGCTCGATCAGGCCGGGGTGAAGGCCCTGGTGATTCCTGCCGCCGATGCCGACCGGCTCAAGCCGGCCCTCTGCGCGGCCGCCGACCTGGCCCTGGCCAAGTCGGGCACGGTGAATCTGGAACTGGCCCTGCGGGGGGTGCCCCAGGTGGTGGTGTACCGGGTGAGCGGGCTCACGGCCTTCGTGGCGCGACGCATCCTGCGCTTCAGCGTGCCCCACATCTCGCCGGTGAACCTGGTGCTGGGGGAGCGGCTGGTGCCGGAGCTGCTGCAGGCCGACCTCACCGCCGAGGCGATCGTGCGGGCTGCCCGGCCCCTGCTGCAGCCGGACAGCGGCGCCCATGGCTCGATGCTGGAGGGCTATGCCAGGTTGCGGGCGGTGCTGGGCGAACCTGGCGTCACTCGCCGAGCCGCCGCCGCCATCCTCGATCTGGTGCTGGAGACCCCATGAGCCCGCCATCGCCTCGCCACGCCAGCTCTCGGTCGCCAGTTCCCTGGCCGCTGAGCTGCAGCGGGCGGCGCCTCCTGGGCGCGCTGCTGGCCCTGCTTCTGCTGCTGGGGGTGGTGTTCACGCCCCGGCCGGCCCTGGCGTCCGAACCGCAGCAGGCGGTGCTGGCAGGGGGCTGCTTCTGGTGTCTGGAGCACGATCTCGAAGGCTTGAACGGGGTGTTGGAGGTGGTGAGCGGCTACAGCGGCGGTGACCTCGCCAATCCCACCTACGCCCAGGTGTCCGCCGGGGGAACGGGCCACCAGGAAGCCGTGCAGGTGCGCTTCGATCCCGCGCAGATCAGCTACCCCACCCTGCTGCGGGCCTACTGGCGCAACGTGGATCCCCTCGATGGGGCGGGGCAGTTCTGCGATCGCGGCGACTCCTACCGGCCGGTGATCTTCACCTCCGGCGGCGATCAGCAGGCCCAGGCCGAAGCAAGCCAGGAGTCAGCCGCCCAGGCCCTGACTGTGGAGGTCTCGGCGCTGCAGGTGGCGATCAGACCGCTGCAGCGGTTCTGGCCGGCGGAGGCGTACCACCAGAACTACGCCGATCAGAACGGCACGAGCTACGGCTACTACCGCTGGGCCTGTGGCCGCGACCGGCGGCTGCGGGCGGTGTGGGGGGACCAGGCGCGAGCGGCCGATCCGTGGTGAGCAAGGCCGCCGCCGCAAGGGGGCCTTGCAAAAGAAAAGATAAAGATCGCCTGGTTGTGGAGTGTTCTCTGCGTCACCTTGACGGCCGGTTTCCCTGCCGGGGCGGTTCAGAAGCGGCCCAATCCGCTTAGGCTGGACGAACTGACGGGCAGAGTTTTGTATGTATCTGCTGACCATCCGCGAAGGCTTGCAGACCCGCCATATCGGTCCCTATGCCAGCCCCAAGCAGGCTGCTGACGACCTCGACCGCCTGCTGCCCTACTGCAGCAACCGGGCCCGCTGGCTGATCCATGCCCTCGAAGCCCCGGCTGAGGCCAGGGCCGACTGTGCCGGCCCGGCGGGCCCGATTGCCGCTTAGCCAGCAACGGTGTGAGCACCCGCGGCCCGAGCCTCGGCGGCCCGAGCCTCAGCTGCCGCTGCTGGCTCCGCGGCAGACCCACTCCACCAGGGTGCGCACCCCGTAACCGGTGGCACCAGCGGGGTCCAGCCCCCGGCCCTTGTCGCTCCAGACGGTGCCGGCGATGTCCAGGTGGGCCCAGGGCAGCCCCTTGGTCACGAAGTCCTGCAGGAACAGGGCAGCGGTGATCGAGCCCCCCGGGCGGGGGGCGGTGTTCTTGAGATCGGCCACGCCACTCTTGAGACCCTTCTTGTAGGAAGCGCGCAGGGGCATGCGCCACAAGGCCTCACCGCCCGCCGCGCCCGCCGTCAGCAGGGCCTCGGCCAACCCATCGCTGTTGGACCACAGCCCGGCCATCTCGTCGCCCAGGGCGATCACACAGGCGCCGGTGAGGGTGGCCAGATCCACCACGGCATCGGGCTCCAGGCCGCAGGCGTAGTCGAGGGCGTCGGCCAGGGTGAGGCGCCCTTCCGCATCGGTGTTGTTGATCTCGATCGTCTTGCCCTTGGACGTCGTCACGACGTCGCCGGGATGGACGGCACCGCCGCTGATCATGTTTTCGCAGCTGGCCACGATCACATGCACCTCCACGCCGGCGGGCTGCAGCTGACCGATCGCCCGTGCCGCCCCCAGTACGGCCGCGCTGCCGCCCATGTCGTACTTCATCATCTCGATCTGGGAGCCACCGGTCTTGAGGTTGTAGCCGCCGGAATCGAAAGTGAGCCCCTTGCCCACAAGCACCACCCGGCGCTGGGCGCCTCCCTGGGGGGTGTAGGTGAGGTGGATGAACTTGGGGGGCAGATCGGAGCCCTGGGCCACCGCCAGGAAGGCCCCCATGCCGGCCGCCTCGCAGTCGGCCCGCTCCAGCACCTTGAGGCTGAGGCCATGGTTCTGGGCGATCGAGGCTGCTGTGTCCGCCAGGTGCTGGGGCGTGGCCACGTTGGGCGGAGCCGCCACGAGCTGGCGGGCCAGCTCAACCCCTGCGCAGGTGGCCTCCACCCGCGCCAGGCCGTTGCTGGCTTCGGCCGGCAGACCGATCAGATCGATCCGCTGTGGCAGGGGCCGGGCCTTGGGCTCGCCCTTGAAGCGCTGGTCCTCGTAGAGGCTGAGGCGCACCGCGATGGCCATCGCCGCCGCCGCCTCAGCTGGATCCAGGCCGGCCAGCGGCAAGGCCAGGCCCAGCTGCTCACTGCCGCTGGCCAGGGCGCAGCGGGCCGCGGCGGCCGCCGCCTCCTGCAGGCTGGTGAGTGCGTAGCTCGCCGCTTCGCCGAGCCCCACCAGGATCACGCTGCCGGGCTGCTGGCCCAGGCGTTGCAGGCTGAGGCACTCGCCGGGTTTGGCCTTGAAGCGCCGCTGGCGTAACCACGGCTCAAGCTCAGCGCCGAGGGCTTCGGCCAGGGCGGGATCGAGGGGCTCGAAGCCGCCCTCGTGGCTGGGGCCGGAGGAGCCTTCCGGGCCGTTCTGGGGGCTGGCAAACAGGCCGATGGCCACCGTGTCACACGCCCCCAGTGAGCTGCTCAGCGACGCGGGGATGCAGCGGAACTCCATGGACTGCCCTTAGGGGACGCGATCGTAGCCAGCGTCAGGTGCCGGCCTCGGCCGTGAACGGCGTGGCCCAGCGGCCGCGGGTCTCTTTGTTGAAGGGGGGCTGCCAGCGGCGGATCAGGGCCTGCTCCAGGGCTCGCCGGGGCCGGATCGCCTGGGGCACATCCAGCCAGAAGCGGATGCTGAGGCGGCTGGGCAGACCCGTGTGGCTGAGGGCTTCGCCGTAGGCCTCCAGATAGCTCTTGCAGTCGTGGGTGCCTTTCCAGCGCCGGCTGGCCTCGCCGGTTTCGCCCACATAGAGCAGCAGCGGGCCGGGCAGGGAGGGTTCCTGGTCGACCACCAGATAGAGCGCCGCGCCGGTCTGGGGGGGCTCGGGCCAACGCCAGAACAAGAGCGACTGGGGCTGGAGGCTCAGGGGCTGGAGCCTGGTGGCGCTTGCCTCCGCTCCGCTGATTGGGGCCTCTGCCGGGGCCGGCGTGAGCGCAGGCGCGGCGAACAGCGAGGGCTGGCTCGCCGGCTCCGGCTCAGCGTCGAACAGCGGTTTCTGAAAGGCGGCAACCCGTTGCTGCCAGCTCAGCAGCTGATGTCGCTCCAGTCGGTGCTCGGCCCCTGGGGTGCCAGGGGCCCCGTGTCCGGCCACGCCAAACAGTTCCCCCTGGCGAGCCATCGCCTAGCGCCGGGGTCCCGGGGGCAGCACGGGGCCGGCGGGACCCGCCCCGAAGCGCACCCTTCCGAGCCAGCGCTCCACCAGGGCCGGTGGCAGCTGCAGTCGCTCCTGCAGCTCAGCCAGGTCCTGGAAGGGCCGGCGCGCCCGCTCCCGCTGCAGGCGCTGCGACTGCTGGCTGGACAGCCCCAGGGCCAGCAGGGTTGAGGCGCTGGCCCGATTCAGGTCGACGCGGCTGCGTTCCGGGCTGGTGGGGGGCTCGCCGTACCAGCGGAAGGCGAGCACCGGCAGCCAGGGCGCCACCTGCGCTGCCGACCAGCCCAGGGCCTTGTGCAGGTCTTCTGCATCGCTGAGCTGGATGCCGCCGGCCTGGAGCCTGAGCAGCAGGTCCACCTGCTCTGCACCGATGCCAGGCAGCCGCCACCAGTCCGCAGCGGTGGCCCGGTTCACGTCCAGGCGCCAGCCGAGGGCCGCGGCATGGCGCACAGCGTCGGCGTCACGCAGGGGCTGGGAGGGGTCCTGGCGCAGCTTCAGGGCCAGCAACTCCCGCTCGATCTCGTCCTCGCGGGAGGCCCCTGAGCAGGTGGACGGGGGCGGCGCCTGCTGGGAAGCAGCAGGCGCGGGCGATGGGCTGGCGGGGATCTGGCCCGTGGCCACCAGCAGCTGCCGCGCCAGGGGGTCCAGCCAGTGCCTGCTGGCCATGGGTGGATGCCATCTGCTTTCGTGAGCCCGAACCTAGCGGCTGGATCAGGGGTCAGGCCAGTCGATCAGGTCCCAGCAGAGTCCGAGCACGGCGGCATGGGCCCGGTCCCGGGCCGGCAGCTTGCGCAGCACGTTGTGCAGATGGGTCTTCACGGTGTCGACGCTGAGGAAGAGGCTGCGGGCGATCTCGGCGTTGCTGGTGCCCCGGGCCACCAGGGAGAGCACCTCCAGTTCCCGCGGGGAGAGCAGCTCAAGCGGCCCCTCGCCGGGTGCCCAGCCCTGGATCAGGGCGCGCAGGGTGCGATCGAGGTAGATGCCGCCACCGGCGATCGTGGACAGGGCGGCCAGCCCGGCTCCCTGGCCGAAGCGGGACTCGGGCACCAGCCCCTCGCAGCCGGCCGCCATGGCCTGGCGCAGCTGTCGTCTCCGCTGCTGCCGCCCCACCACCACCAGCACGGCCAGGTCTGGCCAGCGAGCCTTCACGGCCAGCAGCAGGCCGATGCCGCTGCCCTGCTCGAGCTGATCGCTCACCACCAGCAGGGAGGGGGCAAGCCGCTCCACCAGGGCCAGGCCCTCCGCTGCCGTCGTGGCGGCTCCCACCACGGCCCTGGAGGCCATCGACCCCGCCACCCACACGCTCAGGCTCACCCGGTTGCCGAGGCAGAGCACCACCCTGCTGTCCTTCAGCAGCGCTGCTGCCTGCCGCCCCCGCTCGCGGATGGCGTCGAGATTGGGGGTGTAGTCCACGGGGCGCGAACTCAGGTCAGGGCCGCCTGAGGCCCCATCCTGGCTGCGCTCAGCCGGGTTGTCTGCAGGGTTGGTCCTGGCGGCGCAGGATGCGGCGATTACGCCAATCCACACTCCCCAGGGCCCTGCCTTCCTGCTCACAATTGAAGGCACGCAGATCCGTGGAGCTGGGCAGCCAATGGCCTTCTTCGATTCCGAGATCGTCCAGGACGAGGCCAAGCGGCTGTTTCTCGACTACCAGCAACTGATGCAGATCGGTGGCGACTACGGCAAGTTCGATCGCGAAGGCAAGAAGCTCTACATCGAGCAGATGGAGGCGATGATGGATCGCTACCGGGTGTTCATGAAGCGGTTCGAGCTCTCGGAGGACTTCCAGGCCAAGCTCACGGTGGAGCAGCTCCGCACCCAGCTGGGCCAGTTCGGTCTCACGCCGGAAGCGATGTTTGAGCAGATGCACCACACCCTGGAGCGGATGAAGGGCCAGCTCGAAGCCCAGACCTGACCAGCCATGGCCTCCGCTTCCAGCTGAGGCAGTGCCGGGGCCCGGGGCCTGCCTACGATCCGCCGCTGAGCGGGGCAGGTCGATGGCTGAGCACACAGTGGAGCTTCCGACCTGGTTGGAGCGGGGCCTCGCCGACCTGTTCCCAGCCGTCGCTCCCGCGACGTCTGCGGGAGCGGACCCGGATGCAGACAACTGTCTGGCCCTGCGCCTGCAGGAGGCCGAGCGGGAGGGACGCCCGCTGAGGATCAAGCTGGGCATCGACCCCACGGGCACCGACATCCACCTGGGCCACGCGATCCTGTTCCGCAAGCTGCGGGCCTTCCAGGACGCCGGCCACACGGCGGTGCTGATCCTGGGGGACTTCACGGCCCGGATCGGTGACCCCACCGGCAAGAGCGCAACCCGGGTGCAGCTCAGTGCTGCCGCCGTGGAAGCCAATGCCGCCACTTACCTGAGCCAGCTGGGCCAGGGCCAGCCCCCGGAACGCTCCCTGCTCGACTTCGACACCCCAGGGCGGCTGGAAGTGCGCCGCAACGGCGAGTGGCTGGCCGATCTCGATCTCCCCGCCGTGATCGACCTGCTCGCCACCTCCACCGTGGGCCAGATGCTGGCCAAGGACGACTTCTCCAGGCGCTACGGCTCCGGCACGCCGATTTCCCTGCACGAATTCCTCTACCCGCTGCTGCAGGGCTACGATTCCGTGGCGATCCAGGCCGATCTGGAGCTGGGCGGCACCGACCAGAAGTTCAACGTGGCCATGGGGCGCGACCTGCAGCGCCACTTCGGCCAGCGCCCCCAGTTCGGCCTGCTGTTGCCGATCCTTCCGGGCCTCGACGGGGTGCAGAAGATGAGCAAGAGCCTGGGCAACACCGTGGGTCTCGACGAGGACCCGCTGTCGATGTACGCGAAGCTGGAGAAGCTTCCCGATGCCCTGGTGGGGGATTACCTCACGCTGCTCACCGATCTCGATCCCGCTGCCCTGGGCGCCGGCTGCCGAGAGCGCCAGCAGGCCATGGCCCTGGCGATCACCGCCCAGCGGCATGGTCTGGCGGCCGCTGAGCAGGCCCAGCGGGATGCCGCTGCGCTGGTGGCCGGGGCCGAGGCGGCTCAGGTGCCGGAGGCCTCCCTGGCGGCCGTGAGCTTCCCGGCGACGGCCTTCTACCTGCTGCGGGCTCTTGGCCTCTGTGCCAGCAGCAGCGAGGCCCGTCGCCAGATCCAGGGCGGTGGCGTGCGGCTCGATGGCGAGAAGCTCTCCGACCCCAACCAGACCTTCGCCGCGCCCGACGACCTGGCCGGCAGGGTGCTGCAGCTCGGCAGAAAGACCTTCCGGCGCCTGGTGCCGGGCTGAGCCGCTCTGGATCAGGACGCCCTGGCCCGAGCCCGGTGCTCCGACCCACCTAGGGTGCGGCTCAGCCTCCGCCACTGCCGGTGAGCGTCGATCCCACCCTGGCCGTTGCTTCCTGGCACGCTGCCTCGCCGAGCCCGGCTCCGGGCCACCAGGAACCTGCCGAGCAGATCATCGTGGCCCTCGATGGCCTCCAGGCCGGGGAGGCCCTGGCCCTGGCCATCGCCATCCCCGGCCTGCGCTGGGTGAAGGTGGGTCTGGAGCTGTTCGTGTCGGCCGGTCCCCAGGTGGTCCGTCGTCTGCGGGACGAGGGCCTGTCGGTGTTTCTCGATCTCAAACTGCACGACATCCCGGCCACCATGGCCGGGGCCTGTCGCAGCGCGGCGGCCCTGGGAGCGCAGCTGATCACCGTGCATGCCTGCGCCGGGGCCGAGGCCCTCGCCGCTGCCCAGGCCGGCGCCGCCGAGGGAGCAGAGGGGGCCGGCCTGGGCGCTCCCTCCCTGCTGGCCGTGACCGTGCTCACCAGCTGGGAGGCGCAGCGCTTCCGCACCGAGCTGGCCATCGAGACCCCCCTGGAGCCCTACGTCCTGCAACTGGCCCGGCTCGCCGCCGCTGCCGGCATCGCCGGTGCCGTGTGCTCTCCCCTGGAGGTGGCGGCCCTGCGGCAGGCCCATCCCCGGCCCTTTCATCTGGTGACCCCGGGCATCCGGCCTGCAGGCTCTCCCGCCGGCGACCAGCGGCGGGTGCTGACGCCGGCTGAGGCCTTGGCCGCCGGGGCCAGCCAGCTGGTGATCGGCCGGCCCATCACCGCGGTGCCTGATCCGGCGGCGGCCTTCGCCACCTGTTGCGCTGAGCTGTCCTGAGTCGAGGCCTGTCTCATGCCCCGTCTGCACGTCGGGGGGGTCCAGCCCCCGCTCCGCTTCATCCCGCCGATGCGCCGGCCCTGGGTGCGGCTGCTGCTGCGCGGTCTGCTGCCCCTGCTGCACCGCTGCCAGGGGGTGTGGCGCATCGAGGTGGCCGGCGGCGACGACCTCGCCAGGCTGTTCCAGGCCCACCAGCGCGGTGAGCTGCGGCTGCTGCTGGCCTTCCGCCACCCGAGCACTCGCGACCCCCTGGTGCTGGCCTGGCTGTTCTGGTGTGCCCTGCCGCGCCAGGCCCGCCGCCAGGGCCTGCGGCTGCCCCAGCCCTGCCATGCCCAGTTTCTCTACGACCGGGGTGTGCCGCTCTGGGCCGGCGCCGCGGTGGGCTGGCTGCTGAGCCGGCTGGGGGGCATCCCGATCCAGCGCGGCAAGCTCGATCGCCAGGCCCTCCGCCTCGCCCGGGACGTGGCGGCCCGGGGCCCCTTCCCCCTGGCCATCGCCCCGGAGGGGGCCACCAATGAACATGGGGATCTGATCGCTCCCCTGGAACCGGGGCTGGCCCAGATCGCCTTCTGGACCTGTGATGACCTGGCGGCGGCGGGGCGCGACGAGCGGGTGCTGATCGTGCCCATCGGTGTGCGCTACGAGCTGCTGCGGCCCAGCTGGCCGCGCATCGACGAGCTGCTGCTGCTGCTGGAGCGGCAGCTGGGGGTGGCTGCCCCCGCCGCGGGCGATCCCGCCTTCCCGTCGCCCGAGGCGCGGCGCTATGGGCGGCTGCAGGCAGTGTCCACGGCCCTGCTGGGGGCCATGGAGGTGTTCTACCGGCAGGCCCATGGGCTGGTGTTCGATGCCAACGCCCCCTTCGTCGATCGCCTGGCGCGGCTGCGGGAGGCCATGCTCGGCTTGGCTGAGGCCCGCTTCGGGCTCAGGCCCCAGGGCACGCTGCAGGAGCGTTGCCGCCGCATCGAGCAGGCCGGTTGGGAGCGGATCTACCGCAGCGATGGCCAGCAGCTCTCACCGGTGGCCCTGGGCCTGGCCGACTGGACCGCCGCCGAGGCCAGCCTCTGCCTGGAGCACATGCACCTGGTGGAGCCGTTTGCGGCCATCAGCGGTCACTACGTGGCCGAGGCACCCACGCCGGATCGCTACGCCGAGGTGCTGCAGATCCTCTGGCGGGCCGTGGCCTGGATCGAAGGCCGCCCGGGGGCCTCGCCGCCGTCGCTGGGCCGCAGCCGGGCACGGCTGCAGGTGCAGGCCCCGATCGAGGTCACGGAGCGCTATGCGGCCTATCGACGCGATCGCCGCCGATCGGTTGAGGCCCTCACCGCCCAGGTGCGGCAGGGACTCGAAGCCACGCTGCTTCAAGCCGGTGCCGATGGGGCCAGGGGCTGAGGGGGTTGGGGATCAGGCCGCCAACGTGGGCTTGCCGATCAGCTCCCCGTAGAGCCGCTCGAGGGCGTCGAGATTGCGGCTGAGGGTGTAGCGCTCCAGCACCCGGGCCCGCGCCCGCCGCCCCAGCTCGGTGGTGAGCACGGGCTGGTCCCGCAGGACCGGCAGCAGGGTGCGCAGCTGGGTGGTCACCCCCTGGGTGCTGATCACGATGCCGGCCCCGCCATCCAGCACCTCGCCATCGGCGCCGGCATCGGTGGCGATGCAGGCCGTGCCACAGGCCATGGCCTCCAGCAGGGCCAGGGAGAGGCCCTCCACCAGGGAGGGCAGCAGGAACACTTCGGCCAGCTGCAGCAGCGCCACCCGGGTGGCCAGGTTGGGCTCGTAGCCCCACCACACCACGTCATCGTCCTGGGAGGCGCCCTGGAGGGCGGCCCGCAGGGGCCCATCACCGACGATCACGAGCCTGCAGCCAGTGGGGCGCACCAGCCGCCAGGCCCTGAGCAGGGCCTCCACGTTCTTCTCGGTGGCCATCCGGCCCATGTACAGGAACACGCGGCTGCCGCCGAACTGGTGGCGCAGGGCCTGCAGTTCTTTGGAGGGAGCGGCTGGAGCGGGCGTCCAGGTGTCGCTGTCCACGCCGTTGGGGATCACGGCGAGGCGTTCGGGCCTCACCCCCAGCCGCATCAGCACCTCTGCCTGGCGATCGGAGAACACGATCACCCGGTCGAAGCGAGCCAGGGCGGGGGCGTAAAGCTGGTAGGTGAGTTGCTGGGTGCCGGCCGTGAGGTTGCGCAGGCTGGCGTCAAAGGCCGGATGGAAGGTGGCCACCAGCGGCAGGCCCAGCTGCTGGCAGAGGTCCGGCAGCCGGAAGTCGAGCGGGGACAGGGTGAGGCTGGCGTGCACCAGATCGGGGCGCAGCCGCTCCAGCGACTCCCGCAACTCCCGCTGGGCCCCGGGTGAGGGAATCGTGTACACCTGGGATTTCACCAGGTAGGAGAGGATCACCTCCGGGTCCGTCCCGCCTGGGGAAGGCGCCCCTACCGGGCCCAGGTCATGCACCGCCTCCGGCAGGTCCAGCACTGCCCCGTCCCCCAGCCTGCCCCCGGCACCACCAGCACGGCTGCGCTGCCCGCGGCGCCTCAGGTTCGAGCCCCCCCAGCGACCGACGGCCTCAGGCGACAGGCCACCGGGCTCGACCCCAGGGCGCCCGAGCTGGGCAGCAGGGGTGTCGAAGTGGATGAAGCTCACGCCGTGGCCGCGCTCCCGCAGGGCATACGTCGTGGTGAGGCCGTAGGTGACGTTGCCGCAGAAGGGAGATTTCTTGCCTAGCCAGGCAATCTGAGCCACCCAGCCTCGCGCGTCTTCCCCTGACGCTACCAGCGGCGCCAGGGCTGCTCGGCCAGGGCCGCCACCAGGGCGATCGAGGCCAGCGCCCACAGCACCGGCAGCAGACCCCAGCGGCTCACCACCGCACCGGCGAGCACCAGGGGCAGGCTCAGGGCGATGTTGATCAGGTTGTTCTGCAGGCCGAACACCTTGCCCCGCATCGCCTCGGGGGTGTCTTCCTGGATCGTGGTCTGGGCCGGGATCGCCAGCATCGCGGCGCCGACCCCCAGCACGCCGCAGAGCAGCAGGGTGAACACGAGACTGCCGCGCAGCTGGCCCAGCAGCAGCAGGCTCCAGCCAATCGTGCCCAGGCCGGCGGCGGCCAGGCTGCGGCGCGGCAGCCGCTGACCCAGCTGGGCCACGGCCAGGGCGCCGATCCCCAATCCCAGGCCACTCATGGCCAGCAGCGTGCCGAAACGGGTTGGACCGAGCCCCGGCACCGCCGAGGCCAGGCTGATGGCCAGCACGTAGAGGGCCGCCAGCAGGCTGTAGAGCAGCACCAGCTGGCCCATGGCCCGGGCCACCGGCGGCCGCTCCCGCACCACGGCCAGTCCCTGGCGGATCTCTGACAGCACCGACGTGCGGGCCACCGGCCGGGGCGATTCCCGCCAGCGGATGCGGGAGATCGAGAGGGCCGCGATGCCGTAGCAGGCGGGCAGCAACAGGAATTCACCCCCCTCGATGCCGATCCCGGCCAGGACCCGCTGCAGCAGCCGCAGGATCGGATCGCCGAGGGCAAAGCCCACGATGGTGGCCGCCATGCTGGTGGCCTGATAGAGGGAATTGGCCGCCAGCAGGTGCTGGCTCGGCACCAGCTGGGGGATGGCGGCCTGCTCAGCCGGCGCAAAGAACTGGGTGAGCACCGATTCCAGAAAGGTCATCAGCACCAGGCCCCAGTAGCCCACGCTCAGCCCCAGCCACAGCGGGCTGTCCACCAGACAGAAGGGCACGAACAGCACCAGCGCTGCCCGCAGGCCATTGGAGGCCACCATCACGGTGCGCTTGGGCCAGCGGTCGGCCCAGACGCCGGCCACGGTGCCCAGCAGCATCGCGGGCAGGGTGTTGGCCACGTAGATGCCCGTGGCCAGCAGCGTGATCATCTGGGCCCTGGTCTCGGGCAGATCCATCCGCATCGCCGTGGCGGCCTCGGCCAGGGCGGGGTTGGCATCCGGCGTACCGCGCACCCAGGTCTGGGCGATCAGGAACACCATCAGCACGATGTAGAACTTGTCGGCCAGCTGGGAGAAGATCTGCCCCAGCCAGAGCAGGCGGAAGTCGGGCAAGGCCAGCACGGCCTGGATCCCTGATCTCGTCCTGCCTGGGCCCGGCCCCCTGCTCACAGGGGAGCCCTCTGGACTGCCGGTCAAGCTGGATTGGCCCCGAGCACGGCTGCCCATGATGGCTCAGGGCCGTTTCAGGGCGGTCCGGAGGCGGTTTCAATCCCCTGCCGCAGCAGCCGGAAGGATCGGGGGCGCCGGCTCAGATGCTCGCCGCACCAGCACTCCAGCAGCTCCAGCAGGTGCAGCCACACGACTTGGGGGCCCATCAGGGCCCCGTCGCGGCGGCGGGGCAGGGTGGCCCGCGGCAGCCGTTGCAGCAGGGCCAGTTCGGAGGCATTCAGCACCACCCTGGCTCCGGCGATGGCGCCGATCGCGAAGCCCTCGCCGGGCAGCAGGCTGCAGCGCCACTCCCAGGTGCCCACGGGAGGGTCCAGGGGCGCCCCGCTGCGGCAGCAGCTGCTCAGGGGCAGGGCGTAGCCGCCGAGGGCCAGCACGTGCACTGCCGCCTGCACGGCCACGGCGAGGGCCTCCAGGTTGTCGCTGCGATCGCGCACCAGCAGCTCCAGCCGACCCAGATGCATCAGCACGGTGGTGAGCATGCCCGGCACCGGCTCGTCTGTGGGCACCAGGGCCATGCAGAGTTCAGCCAGGGCCTGGGCGGCTGCGAGGGTCTCCAGGCGCTGGGCCAGCTGGCTGTAGTTGTGCAGCACCCGTAGTTGGCGCACCCGTCGCAGGCCGCTGCGTCCACCCACCTGCAGCTGCAGATGGGCAAGGGGCACGGCCGCCGCCAGGCTGCTGCGGGGTTTGCGGGCCCCGGGCACGGCCAGGCGGCTGAGCCCGTGCGCCTCACTGAGCACAGTGAGCAGGCGGTCGCTCTCTCCCAGGGGCCTGCTGCTCAGGGCCAGGCTGTCCAGCCGTTCCTCAGCCACAGGCGCCTCAGCTCTTCTGGGCCAGGGCGAGGGCCACCCCCCGGCTGGTGCCCAGGCGGCTGGCGCCAGCCTCCACCAGCTCCACGGCCTGCTCGAGGCCGCTGATGCCGCCGGAGGCCTGGATGCCGGCCCGGCCCCGGGCCAGGTCGCGCAGCTGGGCCACCAGGGCCGCGGTCACCGGCGGCCCGAAGCCGGCGCCGCTCTTGAGGAAGCGGGCGCCGGCATCGATGCTGATTTCCACCAGCAGGGCCAGGGCCTCGGGCTCCAGGCGCCCCGCCTCCAGGGTCACCTTCACGGGCAGCCCGAGCTCGCAGAGGGCCGAGAGCTCATCGAGCACCCTGGCGCTGTCCCGGTCGGCCAGGGCGCCGAAGTCGGGCACCACATCGAGCTCGTCGGCCCCGGCGGCGGCGGCGGCCTCGGCCTCGGCCCGTTTCACGGCGGTGGGCACCGCTCCGAACGGGAATCCCACCACGGCAATCAGGCGCGGCCCGGAGCCGCGGCCCGAGCTCGCCAGCGGCAGGCGCTGGCGGGCCTCATCCACCCAGCGTGAGGCCACGCACAGGCCGGCGAAGCCGTAGTGGCGGGCCTGATCGCAGCCCTGCTGGATGGCCTCGCTGCCCTGCAGGGGATCCAGCAGGGCGTGCTCGATCAGGGGGATGAGATCGGGGCGTTCGCGGCTCACGCCTCCTTCGGCTGGATCACCCCGAAGCCCCCATGGTTGCGGTGATACACCACCTGGATCTGCCCCGTCTCGGCCTCCCGGAACACGTAGAAGTCGTGGTCGATCAACTCCAGCTGGTGGGTGGCCTCATCCAGGGTCATGGGCGGCATGGAGAAGTACTTGCGCCGCACGCCGCGGTTGGGGAGTTCCGGCTCCTTGCCATCGGTGAGGCTGCCGCCGGGGGGTGGCAGGGCGGCGGCACCGGCCTCCTCGTCGCGGGCGGAGCGATGCACCGGGCCCTGATGGCGCTCGTGGATGCGCTCCTTGTAGCGGTTCAGCTGACGGGTGAGCTTGCTGGCCACCAGGTCGATGCTGGCGTAGAGGTTGTCGCTGTGCTCCTGGGCCCGGATCACGGTGCCGTTGGCGAACATCGTCACCTCGGCGATCTGTTGGGGCACGCGGGGGTTGCGGGCCACCGAGAGGTGCACGTCAGCCTCCTTGACCATGCCCTCAAAGTGGCTGATGGCTCGGGTCAGTTTGGTTTCGGTGTACTCCCGGATGGCGGGGGTGACTTCAAGATTGCGGCCATGGATCAGCAGTTTCATCAGATAGCAGCCGGCTCCGTTGCTGGTTCATCCCCACGCTAGGAACGCCTGCCGGTGCCCCCCCCGCTCGACGCAATCCTTTTTGAATCCCGCCTTCCAGTGGCGTTCGAGCCGGCCTGGCGGGCCCAGCGGCAGCTGCAGCAGCGCCTGCTGGTTGCCCCTGAGGGACCCGATGCCGTGCTGCTGCTGGAGCACCAAAGCTGTTACACCCTGGGGCGCGGAGCCTCCGAGGCCTTCCTGCGCTGTTCCCCCAGCGCCCTGCCCTTCCCCTTGCACCGCATCGACCGCGGCGGCGAGGTGACCCACCACACCCCGGGCCAGCTGGTGCTCTACCCGGTGCTCAACCTGCGCCGCCACGGGGCCGACCTGCACCTCTATCTGCGCCAGCTGGAGCAGGTGGTGATCGACCTGCTGGCGGGCTTGGCCCTGCGTGGTGAGCGCATCGAGGGGCTCACCGGCGTGTGGCTGGAGGGCCGCAAGGTGGCGGCGATCGGGGTGGGGGCCCGGCGCTGGATCAGCCAGCACGGCCTGGCCCTGAACGTGGAGGCCGATCTGGCGGGCTTCGAGGCGGTGGTGCCGTGCGGCCTCGCCGATCAGCGCGTGGGTCGGCTCGCCGACCTGGATCCCAGCCTCACGGCCGCGGGGCTGCGCGCCCCGCTGCTGGCGGCCTTCGCCCAGCGGTTCCAGCTGAACCTGCGCCCCCCGGCGTCCCACGAACAGCTCCAGGGATGGTAACGATGGTGACTCTCTGGGCAGAGCCCGTGTCGCCAGCTCCCTCATCTGCCGCTCCTGAGGTCGCTCCTGAGCTTGCCGAGATCCACTGGAGCGGCAGCCGTCGCGACCAGCAGGCCCTGGCCCTGCACAGCGACTGGAGCCAGCTCAGCGGGATTCACGGCCTCTGGCCGCTGCTGGCCGAGCGCTACGGCGATGCGCCGGCCCTGGAGGCCCCCCATGCGGCGGTGCCCGAGTCGCTGAGCTACCGCCAGCTCCAGGAGCGGATTGAGCAGCTGGCGGCAGGCTTTGCGGCCCTGGGCGTGGCCAGCGGTGACGTGGTGGCGATCTTTGCCGAGAACGGCAGCCGCTGGCTGCAGGCCGACCAGGGGCTGATGCGCTGCGGTGCTGCCGATGCCGTGCGCGGCAGCGCCGCTCCGGTGGAGGAGCTGCGTTACATCCTGGAGGACTCCGGCGCCATCGGCCTGGTGGTGGAGTCGGCGGCCCTGTGGCGGCAGCTCGAGCTGCCGCCAGCCGCTCTGGCGGCGTTGCGCTTCGTGGTGCTGATCGAGGGGGAGCCGCCTGCCGGCGCAACCCCCTCAGGCACGGCGCTGATGGGTTGGCAGGAGCTGGCCCGGCGGGGTGCTGAAGCCCTGGCGGCCGGCCGGCCGGCCCCGCCGCCACCGGCCGATCCCCAGGCCCTGGCCACGATCCTCTACACCTCCGGCACCACAGGCCAGCCGAAGGGTGTGCCGCTCAGCCACGCCAACCTGCTGCACCAGCTGCGCCACCTGGGCGTGGCCGTCACGCCCCAGCCCGGCGACCGGGTGGTGAGCGTGCTGCCGATCTGGCATTCCTATGAGCGCAGCGCCGAGTACTTCCTGCTGGCCTGCGGCTGCCACCAGACCTACACCACGCTCAAGCAGCTGCGGCCCGACCTGCAGCGGGTGCAACCTCACTATCTGATCAGCGTGCCACGGCTGTGGGAGGCGATCCTGGCGGGCTTCGAGGACGCCCTGCGCAGCATGCCGGCCCCCCGCCAGCGGCTGATCGGCGCCGCCCTGGCCAACAGCCGCGCCCAGGGGCTGGCCCGTCGCCGCATGCTCGATCTCACCCTCAGCCCCGAGCCGCCGGCGAGCCGGGCCTGGGCCGCCCTCGAGGCGCTGCTGCGCTGGCCGCTGCATCGTCTGGCCGGCGCGGTGCTGTGGCCGAAGGTGCGCACCCAGCTGGTGGGCGGACGGCTGCGCACGGCGATCAGCGGTGGTGGTGCCCTCGCCCTGCACGTGGATGGCTTCTTCGAGGCGATCGGCATCGAGCTGCTGGTGGGCTACGGCCTCACCGAGACCAGCCCGGTGCTCACCTGCCGCCGCCCCTGGGCCAATCGCCGCGGCAGCGCCGGCCAGCCCCTGCCGGGCACGGCGATCAGAGTGGCCGACCCCGAGAGTCATCGGCCCCTGACCCTGGGGCAGCGGGGGCTGGTGCTGGCCCGCGGCCCCCAGGTGATGGGGGGCTACTGGCACAAGCCCGAGGCCAGCGCCCGTGTGCTGGACGCCGAGGGCTGGTTCGACACGGGGGATCTGGGCCATCTGCTGCCCGATGGCTCCCTGGTGCTCACCGGCCGGGCCAAGGACACGATCGTGCTCAGCAGCGGTGAGAACATCGAGCCCGGCCCCCTGGAGGATGCCCTGGTGGCCAGTCCGCTGCTGGAGCAGGTGATGCTGGTGGGGCAGGACCGCAAGCAGCTGGGGGCCCTGCTGGTGCCCCGGCCCGAGCAGCTGGTGGCGTTCGCGGCCGAGGCGGGCCTCACTTGGGCTCAGGGGCAGCCGGCGGAGCCGGCCCTGCTGCGGGCCCTGACCCGTGAGTGCAACCGCCTGCTGGCTGCCCGGCCAGGCTCCCGGCCCGAGGAGCGGCTGGGGGGGGTGGCGCTGGTGCAGCCCTTCAGCCTCGACAACGGCCTGCTCACCCAGACCCTCAAGCAGCGCCGTGACCGCATCGCCAGCCGCGATGCCGCCGCGATCGAGGCGCTGTATCGGCCCCACTGAGCGTCCGTCGGTTGACCAGCACCCGCCGCGCTGACAACCTGACTGCTGCATCCCTTCCCCCATGGCCGACGCCAGTCTTTCGATCAAGCGCTCCATCACCGTGCGCGCTGTGGTCACCCCGCGCTGGAAGGAGGATGCGGAGCGGGAACTGAGCAATGGCCTCGCCGCCAGCGACGCCCAGCTGGCCCAGCTGGAGCAGGAGGGGCAGCAGGTGATCGATGAGATCCGCCGCCAGAGCGCCAACCCCCTCGACCCCCGGGTGCAGGAGCAGGTGGGGTCAGTGCAGCAGCAGGTGGCGGCGAAGCGCTCCGAGCTCGAGGAACAGAAGCGCCAGATGCTGGAGCAGCAACGCCAGGTGCGCGAGCTGGAGATGGAGCAGATCGTGGAGCAGGGGCAGCTGGAGAGCTTCTGCACGGTGCAGGTGGGCGACAACCTGGTGGAAAAACTGCAGGCCTCGGTGCTGGTGCGCGATGGCGTGATCGAAGCGGTGGAAGGCGCCTCGTAAAATCCGCCCATTCCGCGCGGCGCACCCCGTTGGCCACCCACGAAATCTTCATGCCCGCCCTCTCCTCCACCATGACGGAGGGCAAGATCGTGGAGTGGCTCAAGCAGCCCGGCGATCGGGTCGAGCGGGGCGAATCGGTGCTCGTGGTGGAGAGCGACAAGGCCGACATGGACGTGGAGGCCTTCCAGGAGGGCTTCCTGGCCGCCGTGCTGATGCCGGCCGGTGGCACGGCGCCGGTGGGTGAAACGATCGGCCTGATCGTGGAGAGCGAGGCCGACATCGCCGCCGTGGCCGCGGCGGCTCCCGCCGCCTCACCGGCCGCGCCCGCTCCTGCCCCTGAGGCCCCTGCAGCCCCGGCTCCCCCTGCGGCGGCCCCCGCAGCGGCCCCCGTTCCGGTGACCAGCGCGGCAACTGTGGCGGCGCCTGCGCCCCAGGCTGTTCCGCTGGCAGCCCCTGTCGCCACTGGCCGGGTGGTGGCCTCGCCCCGTGCCAGAAAGCTGGCGGGTCAGCTGGGGGTGGACCTCAATGGCCTGCGGGGCAGCGGTCCCCATGGCCGCATTCAGGCCGAGGACGTGCTGGCCGCCAGTGGCCAGCCGGTGAGTGTGCCGCGGGTGGCGGAGGGCACCGGGCCCGCCGTGGCCGCCGCCAATGGCAGCGGGGCTGCCGGGGCAGGGGCCACGGCCCCAGGGGCGCCCACGGCGGTGGGCCAGAGCTTTGGCCGGCCTGGCGAGGCCGTGGCCTTCAACACCCTCCAGAGCGCGGTCAACCGCAACATGGTGGCCAGCCTGGCCGTGCCCACCTACCGGGTGGGCTACACGATCACCACCACCAAGCTCGATGCCCTCACCCGGCAGGTGAAGAGCAAAGGGGTCACCACCACGGTGCTGATCGCCAAGGCCGTGGCCTTGACCCTGGCCCGCCACCCCCAGGTGAACGCCGCCACCTCGGCCGATGGCAGCGCCATGGTGTATCCCACCGCCGTGAACGTGGCCGTGGCTGTGGCGATGGAAGACGGTGGTTTGATCACCCCCGTGCTGGCCCACGCCGACACCACCGACATCTACGCCCTGGGCCGCAGCTGGGCCGATCTGGTGGCCCGGGCCCGCAGCAAGCAGCTGCAGCCCGAGGAGTACAGCAGCGGCACCTTCACGCTCAGCAACCTGGGCATGTTCGGGGTGGATCGCTTCGACGCGATCCTGCCGCCTGGCACGGGCGCCATCCTGGCGGTGGCGGCGTCGCGTCCCTGTGTAGTGGCCAACAAGGACGGCTCAATCCGCGTGGCCCATCAGATGCAGGTGAATCTCACCTGCGACCACCGCACCATCTACGGAGCCCACGCCGCCGCCTTCCTCAAGGATCTGGCCCTGTTGATCGAAACCAACACCGAGAGCCTGGCCCTCTGATCCCATCGGCCACTGGATGGTCAGCACAACCAGCGGCTCACCGTGGTGCGCTAGTACTTGCCGGCCTGATCGGCCGTGCCCGGCCCGCTGTGCTTGTCCAGCGATTCCGTTCCCTTCCCCCCCGCCTGCGGTGGCGGAGCGTCCGACGACCTCAAGCTCTCGAGCTACGACTTTCAGCTGCCGCAGGAGCGCATCGCCCAGCGGCCCGTTGAGCCGCGCCACAGTGCCCGACTGCTGGCGGTGGGCGTCCCTGCCGCCAGCGCGTCCGCTGGGAATGGGCCTGACTGCCGCCACCTGCGCGTGTGGGATCTGCAGCAGGAGCTGAGACCGGGCGACCTGCTGGTGGTGAATGACACCCGGGTGCTGCGGGCCCGGCTGCAGGCGCGCCGCCGCTCAGGTGGGCACGTGGAGCTGTTGGTGCTGGAGCCCTGGCTGGAGGAGCCCGGGCCGCCGGCGCCGGGCCGCTGGCTCTGCCTGGCCAAGCCGGCCAAGCGCCTCCAGAGCGGCGAGGTTCTGGAGGTGATCGCCGAGGGCCAGGACCCCCTGCCGGTGGAGATCTGTGGCCGCGATGCCGAAACCGGCGGCTGCATCGTGCAGTTTCCGGCGGCCTGCGCCGATGCCGCCTCCCTGGAGCCGCTGCTGGTGCGCTACGGCGCCATCCCGCTGCCGCCCTACATCCACGAGCACGATGCCGGCGACAACGACCGCTACCAGACCCGCTACGCCGCCAGGCCCGGCGCTGTGGCCGCCCCCACCGCCGGCCTGCACCTGAGTGATGCGCTGCTGGCAGCCATCCAGGTCCGCGGAGTGGCCCTCGCCACCACCACCCTGCACGTGGGGCTGGGCACGTTCCGGCCGGTGGAAACCGAAGACCTCAGGGGCCTGGAGCTCCACAGCGAGTGGGTGGAGGTGAGCCCCGAGCTGGTGGCGGCGGTGCAGGCCTGCCGTGCCCGCGGCGGCCGGGTGATCGCCATCGGCACCACCAGCGTGCGCAGCCTGGAGGGGGTGGCCGCCCTCCACGGCGGCGAGCTCCGGCCCCACACGGGCCCGGTGAACCTGGTGATCCAGCCCGGCTTCCGCTTCGCGGTGGTGCAGGGCCTGCTCACCAACTTCCACCTGCCCAGGAGCTCTCTGCTGCTGCTGGTGAGCGCCCTGGTCGGCCGGCGGCGCCTGCTGGCGCTCTACGCCGAGGCGATCGAGCGGGAGTATCGCTTCTTTTCCTATGGCGATGCCATGTGGATCCCGCCTGAGGCGGTGCTGCCTGAAGCGGTTTCGCCGTGAGCTCCATGAAAAAAGCCCCCGTTCTGGCGGGGGCTGGCCCTGGGCCCTGATGGGCCGGGCATGGAGCAGTGGGGCTCAAGCGGCGGCCAGGTTGGCGGCCACGAAGTCCCAGTTCACCAGCTTCTCGAGGTAGGTGGTGATGTAGTCAGGCCGGCGGTTCTGGTAGTCGAGGTAGTAGGCGTGCTCCCAGACATCCATGGTGAGCAGGGCCTTCTGGCCATGGGCCAGGGGCAGGTCGGCGTTGGCGGTCTTGGTGATTTTGAGGCTGCCGCCATCGAGCACCAGCCAGGCCCAGCCGCTGCCGAACTGGGTGGCGCCGGCGGTCTTGAACTGTTCCACGAAGGCCTCGAAGCTGCCGAAGTCGGCATTGATCTTCTCGGCCAAGGGGCCGGTGGGCTGGCCGCCGCCACCGGGCTTCATGCACTGCCAGTAGAAGCTGTGGTTCCACACCTGGGCGGCGTTGTTGAACACCCCCGCCTTGGCGGCATCACCGGCCACGGCGGTGATGGTGTCCTCGAGGCTCTTGCCGTCGAGTTCGGTGCCCTCAACCAGCTTGTTCAGGTTGGTGACGTAGGCGTTGTGGTGCTTGCCGTGATGGAACTCGAGGGTCTGACGGGAGATATGGGGCTCGAGCGCATCTTGGCCGTAGGGAAGCGCGGGAAGCGTGTGGGCCATGGATGGGATGTCGTTCTGAAAAGTGCCCGCCGGCGTGACCGACGGCACATCCATCCTAACGATCGCTAAAGATTCCCTGGCCGTTCCCGGCCAGGGCGGGGCCGCAGCGGCCCGGGCTCAGCGGCCGATCTCCAGCAGTTCCACCTCGAAGATCAAGGTGGCGTTGGGGGGGATCACGCCGCCGGCACCCCGCTCGCCGTAGGCCAGATCGGGGGGGATCACCAGCTTGCGCTTGCCGCCCACCTGCATGCCGGCCACGCCCTCATCCCAGCCCTTGATCACCCGACCGCCGCCGAGGGGGAAGGAAAAGGGTGCGCGGCCGTAGCTGCTGTCGAACTCCTTGCCGTTCTGGAGGGTGCCGCGGTAGTTGACGCTGACGCTCTGGCCGGCGCTGGCCTCGGGGCCGTCGCCGATCACCAGGTCGGTGATGCGCAGGCCACTGGCGGTGACCCGCTCCTTCGGGGCTGTCATGGGGTCGCCGAGCATGTCGGCCTGGGCGATCTCGGGGCTGGGTTCCGGAGCCATGGCGAACAGGGTGGGGTTGGGGTCGTCGGGATCGAGTTCATAGGGGGCCGTGCTGACCACGGCGGCAGTTTTCGCCACGGCCGGGGCGCTGAGGGGGGCCGGCTCAGCCGGGGCGGCGGCGGCCACGGTGGTGGGGCTGACCAACTGGCTCACAAAGGCCAGCAGCAGGCACAGCACACAAACGGTGGAGCTGATCAGGATGTCGCGCATGGCAAGCCCGTAGAGGCTCCGATTCTGCCGACTCGCCGGCATCGGCCTACTCGGCGGCTGACTCACCGTTGCGCTGGCGCAGCGACTGCTCGAGGCGATCGATGCGACCGCGCAGTTCGTCGAGCTCGCGCTGCATCGGGATGCCGAGGTCCTGCAGCAGCTGGTCGCGGTTGCGCTCCAGCTGGCGGCCTGCCTGCTCCTCCAGGCCAGGCGTGTCGCCGCGCAGGGCCCGCATCACGTCCTCCACCAGGGCGGAGGCGTGGCTGGGGTCGAGCTTGCCGCTGCGCACCCACTCCTGGCTCACGTAGCGCAGCCTGTCGTTCACCAGGGAGGTGGTGCCCAGGCCCCGCAGCAGCAGTTGGTGCAGGGGGTTGGAGGAATCCATCAGTGAGGCCTCGCGTGAGTCGCGTGTGGTTCAACCTTGGCGCTTCCTACGGTGGCCTGCCAATGGCGGTCGAGGGACGGTTGCGCGGGATCGCTCTGACGGCCGGGGCACGGGCCGCCTCGATCCGGGCCGCCGCCGCTGGCCTGCTGGCGGGCGTCGCCCTGCCGCCGCTGGGCTTCCCCCCCCTGCTCTGGCTGGCCCTGGCCGTGCTCTGGCATGGCAGCAGCGGTTCGGGGACCCGCCGCCTGGCCACGGGAGGGCTGTGGGGAGCTCTGGCGGTGCTGGTGAGCCACCGCTGGCTGCTCGGCCTCCACCCCCTCGACTGGATCGGCGTGCCCCTGCCCCTGAGCCTGCCCCTCTGTCTGCTGTTGCTCTTGGTGCTGGCGGCCCTGGGGGCGCTGCTGGTGGCGGGCTGGACCTGGCTGGCCGGCCTGCTGGGGCCTGAGCGCTGGAGCACGGCCCTGCTGCTGGCCTGCCTCTGGGGCGCCGCTGAACTGGCCCTGGCCCGGGGGCCGCTGTTCTGGCTGGGGCTGGGGGCGGCTCCCCTGCCCGGCGATCTGCCGCTTGCCGGCCTGGCGGCGCTTGGCGGCAGTGGCCTGGTGGCGGCGGTTCAGGTGCTGCTGGGCTGGGGCCTCTGGCGCCTGGCGTCGGCGTTCCGCTGGCGGCGGCTGGGGGGGTGGCTGCTGGTGGTTGTGGTGCTGCACGGCAGCGGCGCCGCCCTGCTGGCGCTGCAACCCGCGGGCGAGGGGGCCGCCGAGCGGGTGCTGGTGCTGCAGCCCGCGATTCCCACCCGCGAGAAACACACCGGGGAAGCGCGGCGGCAGCTGGAGCAGCAGCTGCAGGCGGCCCTGCTGGAGGCCCAGCAGCGGCAGGCCGTGGCGGTGCTGCTGCCGGAGGGGGCGCTGGGGCTGGAGCCCCGGCTGCCCCAGCCGGCCCCGGTGGAGCTGCTCAGCGGCGGCTTTCGCTGGCAGGAGGGGCCCGGCGGTCCCGAACAGCGCAGTGCCCTGCTGCGGTTCGGCGTGGGTGACAGCCGGCCCGCCACGGCGGTGGACAAGCACCGGCTGGTGCCACTCGGGGAGTGGGTGCCCCTGGCTGGCTGGCTGCGCTGGAGCGGCCTCTCAGCCGTGGGCGGCGTGGAGCCTGGGCCGCCGTCCCGGCTGCTGGCGCGGCCCCAGGGCCCCCTGGGAGTGGCGATCTGCTACGAGCTCTCCGATGGCATGGCCCTGAGCGCGGCCACCCGGGAGGGCGCCACCTGGTTGCTGGCCAGCGCCAATCTCGATCCCTATCCCTTGATGCTGCAGCAGCAGTTCGCTGCCCTGGCCCAGTTGCGGGCCATCGAAGCCGGCCGCTGGCTGGTGAGCTCGGCCAACACGGGTCCGGGGCTGCTGGTGGACTCCCGCGGTGAGGTGAAGGGGCGGATGGCCCCAGGCCGGGCCGGCACGGCTCTGTTTGAACCCGTGCCGATCACCCGGCTCAGCCCCTACGGCCACTGGCGGGAGACGCCCCTGCTGCTGCTGGCGCTGCTGGGCCTGGGCTTGCGCCGCTGGGAGGGGCGCAGGGCACGGCTCAACCCGTGAACTGGAGCGCCACCTCCACCAGGGTGAAGCCGAGCAGCCCGGCGAGGGCGAGGAGGGATCCGGAGCTGGTCATCAGCATGAGCGCCAGGGGCGGTGCGGGGGTGAACCTTGATGGCGAGATTCTGACGAAAACCTTAAGGAAGCGCCCGTAGCGTTCGTCACCCTCCTACCAATCGTCACAGTCCAGCCGCTCAACACAGTCCAGCCCCGCTCAGCTCATCCCTCGAAGCTGCGGCGCGCCTCGCTCACCCCGGCAGGGCTGGTGCCCTTGAGGTAAGCCAGCATCGTGTCGGCATCGGACACCTCAAAGGGGTCGATGGGGCAGTTGTCCCCGAACTCGGGCTCGGCGAACACCTTCTCGATCACGCCGTCGTTGACGAGCATCGAGTAGCGCCAGGAGCGCAGCCCGAAGCCCAGATTCGACTTGTCGACGAGCATGCCCATCTTGCGGGTGAACTCGCCGTTGCCATCGGGCAGCAGCATCACGTTGTTGGCGCCCACCTGCTTGCCCCACTGGAACATCACGAAGGCGTCGTTCACCGAGAGGCACACGATCGTGTCGATGCCCTGGGCCTGGAACTCGGTGTAGAGCTCCTCGTAGCGGGGCAGGTGGTTGGAGGAGCAGGTGGGGGTGAAGGCGCCGGGCAGGGAGAAGATCACCACGCGCTTGCCGGCGAAGATCTCGTCGCTGCTGAGGTCTTGCCAGCGGAAGGGGTTGGGGCCGGGCACGGATGCATCGCGCACGCGGGTCTTGAAGGTGACGCTGGGAACGCGGTTGAGGATGGCCATGGGGGTTGTGGAAACGGGCGGATGGAACAGGCGAAGCGCTGGCCGGGGCCAGATGCTGCTGAAGTTAACTCATAATGACTCCGCTTTGCAATAGGCCAGGGCTGCTGGGGACGGGTTCCCTGCCCGGCTGCTGCTGTCAGCCTGGCCCCAGTCGCGCCAGCTCCGGATGACGCCCTCCTCCTCTGCCGAAGCCCAGCGCTGGGATCGGCGCTACCGCGAGGGGCGTGATGGCTGGGAACTGGGCCAGCCGGCGCCTCCCCTGGAGCGCTTTCTGCTCCACCACCAGCTGGCTCCCCGGCCGCCTGGGCGGGTGCTGGTGCCGGGCTGCGGCCGCGGCCATGAGGTGGCCCTGCTCGCCGGGGCCGGGTTCAACGCGGTGGGCCTTGATCTCAGTGCCCTGGCCCTGGAGGAGGCCCGCCGGCGGCATGGTCCCGATCGCCCCGGGCTGCAGTGGCTGCAGGCCGATCTGCTCGATCCCCCTGCCCTGGAGCAGACGGGGCTCGCTGCCGCCAGCCTCGATGGCGTGCTGGAGCACACCTGCTTCTGCGCCATCGACCCCGCCCAGCGCCCCAGTTACGCCCACACCATCGCCCGGCTGCTGCGGCCCGGGGGCTGGCTGCTGGGACTGTTCTGGTGCCATGGACGCCCCGGCGGCCCGCCCTGGGGCAGCGATCCGGAGGCCATTGCCGCGCTCTTTGCCGGGGCTGGCCTGGTGCAGCAGCTCTGGCAACCGGCCGAGGGCTCGGTGCCCCAGCGCCAGCAGGAGTGGCTGGGGCTGTGGAGCCACTGAGATCTCAGGGGGCCAGCCGTTCCAGGCGCCAGGGCGGCGCGCTCTGACGGCTGTAGAGGAAGCGGTCGTGCAGGCGGTTCTCGCGGCCCTGCCAGAACTCGATCGTGGCCGGAACCACGCGAAAGCCGCCCCAGCTGGGCGGCCTCGGGATCTCCCCGGCGGCGAAGCGCTGCCGCATGTGCTCCCACTGCATCTCCAGGATCTGGCGGGAGCTGATCACCTGGCTCTGCTGCGACACCCAGGCCCCCAGGCGACTTCCCCAGGGCCGTGAGCGGAAGTAGGCCAGCGACTCGGCAGCGGAGATCCGCTCGGCCTGTCCTTCGATCGCCACCTGACGCTCGAGCACATACCACGGGAACAACAGCGACACCGCCGGCTGCTGGGCGATCTGGCGCGCCTTGCGGCTCTCGTAGTTGGTGAAGAACACGAAGCCGCGCTGGTCGAAGGCCTTGAGCAGCACCGTGCGGGAGCTCAGCCGCTGGCCATCACTGCTGCAGAGCACCATGGCGTTGGGCTCCGGCACGGCGGCCGCCTGGGCCTGGGAGAACCAGAGCCGGAACTGCTCCACCGGATCCGCGGCCAGCTCCGAGCGCCGCAGGCCGCCGCGGCGATACTCCTGGCGCAGATCCGCGAGTGCCCCGCCGCCCATGCCAGGGTCTGGGCCACGGGTGCTGTCATCGCCGGCCATGGAAGCGGAAGGAAAGGTGGAGCCCCTGCTGCAGAGGCTGGCAGGGGTGAGCGGCATGGGGCCGGGGCAGCGCCGCCTGGTGTTGATCCTGCCCCAGCTGGGGGATTTCGACAGCCTCGAATACGCCCAGCAACTCGTGCCCGTGCTGCCCCGGCTCGAGGCGGCCGGCATCGCGCTGCTGGCGATCGGCCTCGGTGAGGCGGCCGGTGCGCAGCGCTTCTGCGCGTTCACCGGGTTTCCCGCTGACCGGCTGCAGGTGGAGTCGGAGCCTTGGCTGCACCGGGCCCTGGGCCTCTCCCCAGGCCTGCAGGCTCCGGGCGGACCCTGGCCATCGCTGCTGCTGATGTGCGCTGGGATCGCCTCGCCCGGCACCCTGGCGGAGGTGCTGCGCGGCTACAGCGGCGACCGCAGCGCCGCCCAGCGCCTTGCCGCCGAAGACACCGTGCTGGTGCCGCCCCTGCCGCCGATCCGCGGCTCGCTGCTGGCCCTGGCCGGCGGGGAGGGGTTCCTGCGGCCCTTCGAGCTGGCCCTGCTGCGGCTGGGCAACATGGCGGAAGTGCTCGGCCGCTGGCGCACCTATGTGCCCCACGACCGCCACCTCACCCAGCGCGGCGGCACCTTCCTGCTGGAGACCGACGACACCCTCCTGTACAGCCACCGCGATCCCGGCCTGCTGGGCTATTCGGCCACCATGGCGAGACCGCTGAGCTTCCTGGATCCGTTCCTGGAGCCGCCGGTGTCGCCACCCACCCCAACGCTGAGCCCCTCCCCTCGCCTGGAATCACCGTGACCATGCTGCTGCCTCCGTTCCTGATCCAGAGCCTGCTGGCCCTGAGCCTGGGCCTGTTTCACCTGGTGGGTCCGGTGCCGACCGACCTGGGCCTGGAGCAGGGGGCCCTGGCGGCCTGCCCATCGCCCGCCCACTGCGCCAGGGAGAGCTGGCCGGTGGCCGACCCTGAGGCGGCGCTGCAGCTGGTGCTGCCGGTGCTGCTGGAGCAGCCCCGGGTTGAGCTGGTCGAGCAGCAGGGCGGCTAGGTGCATGCCACCGCCAGCAGTGCCCTGTTCGGCTTCGTGGATGACGTGGAGCTCTACGCCGATCCCGATGCCGGGCTGCTGCAGGCCCGTTCGGTGTCGCGGCTGGGGGATTCCGACCTGGGCGTGAACGCCAAGCGGCTGGCGCTGCTCCAGGCCGCCCTCACACCCGGGCCCGGCGCTTGAGGTCGCGCAGGCGGCTGCCCAGGGACTGCAGCATCTCCAGGGCGAACATCGGCATCTCCTGCACGGCGAACAGGAATTCCTGCTGGTTCATCACCAGCAGCTTGCAGGGCGTCTTGGCGGTGGCGGTGCCGAAGCGGCGGTGCGAGGGATCGAGGAAGGCGCCGATGCCGAAGGTCTCGCCCGGGCCGATGGTCTCCACCAGGCTGCCGGCATCCCAGTCGAGTTCCACCGTGCCCTCCAGCAGGCCGTAGAGGCAATCACCGGGGTCGTTGCTGTGGAACAGCACGTCCCCGGCAGCGATGGTCAGAACGCTGCGCTTCTGTGCCAGGGCCTCGATGGTGCTGAGGGCGTTCGTGGAGCTGAGGGACATGGGGAGGACAGCGACAGGGTCCTCGCAGAGGACAGGTCCATGGATAGCCCCCGCTGGCCAAGCTGCGGTTAAGAGAGGATTAGTGCGGTAGGCCTGGGCCGTCGTGGGCATCGCTGTCGCAGGAATCATCGATCCGTCATGGGCCCGCTCCCTGGATCGCTTCTCGGGTCGGGATGGCGTGGTGAACGTGTGGATCAACCGCCGCGGGGCCTTCGGTGCTCTGCCGGTGTCGCGCGTCGAAGCGCGGTTCATCCGCGGCACCTTCCGGCGGCTGGATCGCATCACAGGCCTGCGCTTCGCCTACACCAGCCGCCGCGTTTCGGATCTCGATATCAGCGCCGTGCAAGACCTGGGCGGCAGCACAATCGGCCTCGCCTCCCGCCGCCCCGGCTGGTTTGAGGTGGCCTGGGAAGGACGCCGCGGAGGCCGGCTCACCCGCAGTGAGCGGCGCATCATCAACCATGAGATCGGCCACGTGCTCGGGCTCGATCACCCCTTCGGCAACGGCTTCAACCCCCGCTACACCACCAAGGACACGGTGATGTCTTACAACGTCCGCCGCAACTTCGGCTACACCAGCTCCGATGTGGCGGCCCTGAAGTTCATCTGGGGAGGTTGAGCTCGCCCTCTGCATGGGCGGTTAAACCTGATTCAACGAGGCTATTGATACAGATTGACGAGGACAATGCGTGTGGCAGAGGCCGCTTGCGGGTGGCCTCGGTGGACACCATGTTGCGCTGAAATCACCATGTCGCCGGCGCGGCAGAAAACGGGAAGAGCGACATGTCCAGCCAGCAAGCGGTATTCATGCTTGTTGAGGCCGTGGTGCTCGTTAAAGGCCTGGTTCTTCTGTCGCAGGGCTGCATCGTGGTGTGAACACATGATGTAGCAGTAGGGGCCTGTATCAAAACAATTGACGTCGTTGGCATAAACAAATGACTTGACCTTGATTCTCTCTCCGTCGCAGTGGTAGAAGCGCGTGTTCTCCACTCCCTTGCTGACGTAGAGGTTTCGGCACTTCACTTTCAGCTTTCTGTCGAAAGCTCTGCGGGCCAGGGTCTCAACGAGGTCTTCATGCTGGCAGTTGAGAATCAGTTGCCGATTCTCCGGAACAAGATTCTCAGGATGGAAAACATCCATCATGCCGTCGTCTTCTTCATGCCGGAAATTCACCACCGGCTTGGTGCTCTCCACAAGGGCCTTGTAGCCACGTAGCAGCCGATGCTCACCGCGGTTGAGGATCAAGTGCGGTAGCTCACGCCCCGGCGTCAACGCGGCAACGTCGTCCCAGGTGCGTTCTGCCATGGTGGCTAGTGCGTCAACGGCCTGCCTGGACGCCGCGCCACGAATCACGATCAGGCCAGTGCGAGAGAGGGTCTGGGATGCCTCCTGAACCTTCGATCGGTGCCTTCGCAGCGTCTTGAGGTCGAAGCAGATGGCACGAGTCTCACGCCATCGCCGCAGGCCGGAGTGGAGTTTTGGCTCCTGATAGAGCGGGGGAATGTCCCCAGACAGAGCCATGCCTGCCGAAGCTGATCCTGTGGACAGTAACAGCAATCAATCGTTATGGAAGACCAAGTTGGGGGCTCGGGAGCGCTACTACGGAGCCCTGCAGATCGGCTGTCCCGTGGACTTCTACCAAGGGCGCCATGACCCTGACCACAGCGCCTGGCTCAGCTACTTCGTGGATGTGATCCAGCAGGCTGCTGCGGATCTGGCCCAGCGCGCCGAAGCCCTTCAGGCCCATCAGGAACCGCCCGATCCTCAGCCGCTTGCGGGCGTGCCTTGCCGCTGGCGAGGGCCAGGCGGACCAATTCAAGCCGGCTGATCTGGAGGAGTGGTTCGCCGTGTCGCCAACCGCAGCGGCAGGAATAAGCCAAGTGAATCCTGGACTTTCTGCCCGGCATCAATCAGATCCAGACTGAAACCAGTCTGAGACACCCGATGGCCGCCTGGACCGTGAGACCGTGGAGCTCTTCTGAGGTGGACTAGGGGTGCTTGGTCATCGCTATGCCGTAGCAAGCAGGTGACCAGCAGGGTATGGAGCGACTGTGGCTTGGCCCGGGTGGGCCCCGCGCAGAAGCTGGGCTGGATGATCGTCACCGGATCAACGACCGTGAAAGCCGCATCTCAGTGAGGCAATCGAGGCAAGCAGCCAGGAAGGGGCGATTCTGCGCCCATTTCTGCGCTCACTGATGGAGTGGAGACAAGAAGAAGGTCCACCCGCTTCAGAAGCCAGGTGGGAAAGCGTACTTGGAATGGAGCCAAGCGGATTCGAACCGCTGACCCCCTGCATGCCATGCAGGTGCTCTACCAGCTGAGCTATGGCCCCGTTGTGAACGCACGGCTGGAAGAACGCTGGTCGCTCAACCGTTAGGCCTGGTGGCCTTGCCTGGCGCTGCTGGAGCTTACAACGCGGTGGGCCCTCACACCTGGCGCCAGACGGCCACCAGCTTGCCCTGCACGGTCACCTGGTCGGCGGGCAGCACGATCGGCTCATAGGCCGGGTTGGCGGCCTCCAGGGTCACGGTGGCGCCCTGACGGTGGAAGTGCTTGAGGGTGGTGCCGCTGCCGTTCACCAGGGCGCTCACGATCGTGCCCTGGCGCAGGCGGGCGGGATCGACCACCGGCTCCAGCAGCACCACGTCGCCATCGGCGATGTGGGCCTCCACCATCGAGTCGCCGTTCACGGTGAGGGCGAACAGGCCGCGGGTGTCGAGCACGGGGGCCAGGTCGAGCCGTTCCTGCAGGTCGTCATAGGGCTCCACCAGCCCGCCGGCGGCCACGGCGCCCAGCACCGGGATGCCGCCGCTGCCGCCCCCCAGCAGCTCCAGGGTGCGGGCCTGGCCCTCCTGCCAGGTGAGCCAGCCCTTCTGCTGCAGATGCCGCAGCCGGCTCTGGATCGGCGCCGGCGAGCGCAGCCCCATGGCCTCCATCATCTGGCGGATGGAGGGGCTGTGGCGATGGGCGCCGATGTAGTCGGCCAGCCAGTCGTAGAGCTCCTGCTGGGCCTGGGTGAGCACGTCAGGCTGGGATCGGGGCACCGCGGCGCTGTCACTGATACAGATGTACCGCCCCCTGGTCGGTTTGTCCAGTGGGCCGCCCGGATGCCGCTCAGATGCCTCCCAGCAGGGCGGCCAGCAGGGCCTGCTGGGCATGCAGGCGGTTCTCGGCCTGATCGAAGATGCGGCTGGCGGCACCCTCCATGGCGCCGGCGCTGATCTCCTTGCCCCGGTAGGCCGGCAGGCAGTGCAGCACGATGGCGCGGCTGTCGGCCTCGGCGATCAGGTCTTCATCGAGGCACCAGCCGGCGAAGGCGGCGTCGCGGCGCTCCTGTTCGTCCTCCTGGCCCATGGAGGCCCAGACGTCGGTGTAGAGGGCATGGGCACCCCGCACCGCCGCCACCGGCTCGTGGTGCACCTCCACCACGCACTGACGCTCAGCCGCCAGGGCCTGGGAGCGCTCCAGCACGGCGGCATCGGGGCTGTAGTCCACCGGGCAGCCGATGCGCACGTTCACGCCCAGCAGGGCGCCACAGAGCATCAGGGAGTGGGCCACGTTGTTGCCATCGCCCACGTAGCTCAGCGTGAGGCCGGCCAGGTCGCTGGCCCGGTCGCCGAAGGCCTCCTGCAGGGTGAGGTAGTCGGCCAGGGCCTGGCAGGGATGTTCCAGGTCGGTGAGGGCGTTCACCACCGGCACCGAGGCCCAGCGGGCGTACTCGGCCAGCTCCTCCTGGTCGTAGGTGCGCACGGCCAGCACATCCACATAGCGGCTCAGCACCCGGGCGGTGTCGGCCACCGGCTCGCCGCGGCCCACCTGGGTGATGCCCGGCTGCAGGTCGATGGTCTGGCCGCCCAGCCGCGCCATCGCCACGTTGAAGCTGGTGCGGGTGCGGGTGGAGGCCTTGGTGAAGATCAGGCCGAGCACCTTGTCGCGCAGGTCGATGTTGCGGGTGCCGCGCTTGAGGGCTGCGGCCAGATCCAGCAGGGCGGCGGTCTGCTCGGCGCTGAGGTCGGCTGAGGAGAGCAGGTCGAGGCCGCGCAGGGCCTGGAGAGCGGCGAGGCTGGCGCCGGCAGACGTGGGCTGACTGGCCATCGGGCCCCGTTCAAACATCCCTTATCGGAGATGGTGAGCCCCCCAGTCAAGGGGGGCTCAGGCTCAGGCCAGGGCCTTGGCGTCTTCGGGCATGACGCTCTCAGCCAGCAGATCGCGCAGGTTGTCGCCTTCGATCACCTCTTTCTCAAGGATCTCCTGGGAGATACTCTCCAGCAGGGAGCGGTTGTGGCGCAGGATCGCCTGGGCCCGGTCGTGGGCCCGGTCCACCAGGCTGCGCACCTCCTTGTCGATCGCCTGGGCCGTGGCATCACTCACCACCCGGCGGGGGTTGTTGCCAGCGCCGAGGAAGCGGCTGCCGCCCTGCTTGTCGTAGGCCAGGGGGCCGAGGATCTCGCTCATGCCGTAGGTGCCCACCATCTGCTCGGCGATGTCGGTGGCGCGCTGCAGGTCGTTGGCGGCACCGGTGGTGACCTCACCGAACACGATCTCCTCGGCGCTGCGGCCGCCCAGCAGGGTGGCGATCTGGCCTTCGAGATCTTCCTTGGAATTGAGGAAGCGCTCCTCGGTGGGCAGCTGCAGGGTGTAGCCGAGGGCGCTCATGCCACGGGGCACGATCGAGATCTTGGCCACCTTGGCGCCACCGGGCATCAGGTGACCCACGATCGCGTGGCCCACCTCGTGGTAAGCCACCACCTTCTTCTCCTCGGGCTGCAGCACCCGGCTCTTCTTCTCAAGGCCGGCCACCACCCGCTCGATCGCCTCATTGAGGTCGCCCTGCTCCACGCTGGTGCGCTTCACCCGGGCGGCCAGCAGGGCGGCCTCGTTCACCAGGTTGGCGAGATCGGCGCCGGCGAAGCCGCTGGTGGCCTGGGCGATGCGATCGAGGTCAACGCCCTCGGCCAGCTTCACCTTCTTGGCATAGATCTCGAGGATCATCTTGCGGCCGGAGAGGTCGGGGCGATCCACCAGCACCTGGCGGTCGAAACGGCCGGGCCGCAGCAGGGCGGCGTCGAGGGTTTCGGGCTGGTTGGTGGCCGCCAGCACGATCACCGGCTTGTCCTGGCCCGTGAAGCCATCCATCTCGGTGAGCAGCTGGTTGAGGGTCTGCTCGCGCTCGTCATTGCCGCCCACCACGCCCATCGAGCCGGAGCGGCTCTTGCCGATGGCGTCGAGTTCGTCGATGAAGATGATGCAGGGCGCCTTCTTCTTGGCCTCTTCGAACAGATCGCGCACCCGGGCCGCACCGGCGCCCACAAACAGCTCCACGAACTCCGAGCCGGAGATGATGAAGAAGGGCACGCTGGCCTCGCCTGCCACGGCCTTCGAGAGCAGGGTTTTGCCGGTGCCTGGAGGCCCCACCAGCAGCACCCCCTTGGGAATGCGGGCACCGATGGCGGCGTAGCGCTCCGGGGTCTTGAGGAAGTCGACGATCTCAGTGAGTTCGGTCTTGGCCTCATCCACCCCGGCCACATCGGCGAAGGTGACGCGGGATTCCTCATCGGGCACGTACACCTTGGCCTTGCTCTTGGTGAAGCTCAGGGCCCCCTGGGCACCGCCCATGCCACTGCGGCGGGCGAAGAACTGCAGCACCAGAATGAAGATCAGCGGCGGCACCACCCAACTCAGCAGGGTGGTGAAGAAGTTGGGCTTCTGGGGCGGTGCGGCGGCAAACTCCACGCCGTGCTGCTCCAGTCGCTGGGGCAGGTCCATGTCGAAGATCGGTGTGGTGGCCAGCACCGTGGGGGCTCCTTCGGCAGGGGCCTCCTTGAGTTCGTAGCGGATCTGCTCCTGGGTGATGAAGGCGCGCTTGACGCCGTCGTCGTTCACCTGGTCGATGAACAGGGAGTAGGGCACCCGGGGCACCTGGGAGGAGCCGTTGGGAAGGAAGTTGCTGAACAGCAGCAGAACGCCGAAGCCGATCAGAATCAGATTGATCAGGCCGAAGCGCCGCGAGGGCCCTTTGTCATCCTGTCGGATCGGCATGGTGCGGCAGCCATAGGTGTGCCCAAGCTAGGCCTGGTGGGTGAGAGCCCGAACCGACCCGGGGTTGGGAGAACCGATCCTTCACCGTCCCTGCCATGTGCGGCCGCTATTCCCTCACCAGCGAGCTCGACCGCCTGCTGCCCAGGCTCCAGGGCCCCCTGCCAGCGGGGTTGCGGCAGCACTACGCCCCCCGGCCCCAGATCCGCCCCGGGGAACCGCTGCTGCTGCTGCGGCAGGAGCATGGCCAGCTGGGGGCGGCCCTGGCCCTCTGGGGTCTGCTGCCAAGCTGGGTGAAGGACCCCGGCGGCTGCCGGCGGCCGATCAACGCCCGCGCTGAAACCGTGGCCGAGAAGGCCAGCTTTCGCGGGCCCTGGCGCCATCACCGCTGCCTGATCCCCGCCGATGCCTTCCAGGAGAAGGGCCATCAGGTGCGCCGCGCCGACGGGGCGCCGTTCTGGCTGGGGGGGCTGTGGGAGCGCTGGATCGGCGCCGAAGGCAGCGAGCTCGACACCTGCTGCGTGCTCACCACCACGCCCAACGACCTGATCGCTCCCGTTCACCACCGCATGCCCGTGGTGGTGCCGGACGGCCTGGAGGAGCCCTGGCTGGCCCCCTGCGACGGCCCCGCCCTGCGGGCCCTGGAGCCCCTGCTGCAGCCCTGGGATGGCAGCGCCTGGCGACTGGAGCCCCTCCCGAAGCCAGCGCCGCAGTGTGCACCGCTAGACCAGGAACAGTTGGAGCTGCCCTGGTGAGCCTGGAGCAACTGGATGCCTTTCTGGCCGAAGCCCGCAGCCAGGAGAGCCTGGCCGCCCGCCTGAACCAGCCCCTGGAGCTGGTGGAGTTCCTGGAGCTGGCCCGCTCCTGTGGTTACGGCGTGGAGGAAGCCGATGTGCTCGCCGCCCAGGAGCGCCAGGACGCCCAGCTCAGTGATGTGGAACTGCAGCACCGGGCGGGCATCGAGGCCCGCAAGCTGCGCCACTTCATCCAGGCCTGATCCCATGGGCCAGAGCCTCCCCCCACCCCAAGGCGGCGGCCCTGAGCCTTCCGACTGGGACCAGCCGATCACCAGCCGCCGGCCAGATCAGGTGGCGCGCTATCCACGACCTCCGGCCCTGGTGGCCTGCAGCCTGCCCGTGCAGGTGCGGGCCCTGGGCGAGGAGCTGGCCAGCAGCGATCACTCCCTCTGGGTGCTCGAAACCTTCCACCCGCCCACGATCTACCTGCCGCCTCAGGCCCTGCGCAGCGAATGGCTGCGGCCCGGCTCCGGCCGCTCCTTCTGCGAGTGGAAGGGGGTGGCCAGCTACTGGGATCTGCTGCGGGATGACGGTGGCCCGCAGGAGCGCCGGCTGAGCCGCGCCCTGTGGAGCTATCCCCAGCCCACCGAGCGCTTCAGCGCCCTGGCGGGCTGGTTTTCTCTCTATCCGGCCCTGATGGACGGCTGCTGGGTGGATGGCGAGCCGGTGCAGCCCCAGCCCGGCGGCTTCTACGGCGGCTGGATCCTGCCCTGGCTGCAGGGCCCGTTCAAGGGAGATCCTGCCCACCCGGAGCTGAGATGAGGGTGCGGGTGGGGAAGGGCATGCCGCCGCCGTGCTCGGCCACCACTGCACCGATCAGCAGCAGCACCCGGTGCTGCACGGCCCAGGCCACCTTGATGTCGCCGCTAAGGGCGAAGCAGATCAGGCGCAGGTCCAGGCTCGAGTCGCCGTAGCCGATGAAGTGCACCAGGTGGTCCTTGGCGCGATCCACACCCTCCACCTCGAGCACCCGCTCCTGCAGGGCTGAGCAGATGGCCGGAATCAGGTGGCGGTCGCCGTAGCTGAGGCCGAAGGGAATCACCAGGCGCCGGTTGTCGATCTCGGCCACGTTCTGCACCGGCTGGGTGGTGAACACGCCGTTCGGCACATAGATGCGCTGCCGATCGGGATCGCGCAGGCGGGTGTAGAACCAGCTCACGTTCTCCACGGTGCCCAGCAGGGAGAGCTGGGGCAGGCTGATCGTTTCGCCGATCGTGAAGGGCCGGTTGATGTAGATGCTCAGGCCGCTGAGGGCGTTCTCCACAATCGTGCGGGCCCCGAAGCCCAGGGCCGCCGCCCCGAAGCCCCCGGCCGTGATCAGCACCGACGGCGACACCCCAAACATCTGCAGCACCTGGAAGCTGAGCAGCACCCAGATCAGGATGCTCAGCAGCTTGGTGAGCACGTCGAACAGGAACATCCGGTCTTTGCCGTCCAGCTGTGGCAGCAACTGGCCGGCGTAGCGCTCGGCCTTGCCGCTGAGTTCAGCCTTCCAGCGCAGCAGGGTCCAGAACACCCCCACCGCGATCAGGCCATCCCGCAGGGCGGCGCCACCCCGGGCCTGGGCCAGCAGATCCGGAGCGGCCAGGCCGGCGGCCCACCAGAGGGCTGTGCCGAGGGCCAGGGTGAGGCAGAGGCTGAGCTTGCTCAGCAGCAGCAGGGCGCGCCAGAGGGAGTCGCTGCGGAAGCGGCGGGCCAGCTGGTCGAGCACCAGCCACAGCGCCGCGGCCAGCAGCAGCCCCGCCAGCAGCAGCTGCAGGTTGAAGGGCAGGGCCGCGGCGGCAGCGGTGGACGGGGACATGGCGATCAGCTCTTCGGACTGCGCAGCCGCCACAACAGATCGGGCCCCAGGCCGCGGGGGGCGCTGGTCTGCCAGCTGGGCACCTGCTCCATGCCAGTGAACCCCAGATCCCCCAGGGGGGTGCGGGCCGGGGTGCCGCCCATCACTTTGGGGGCGATCAGTGCCGCCAGCTCCTGCACGCACTGCTGATGCAGGGCGGCGCTGGCCAGCTCGGCGCCGCATTCCCACAGCACCTGGTTGCAGCCGCGCCGCGCCAGGTGCTCCAGCAGGGCCTGGGGCTCGCACTGCTCCAGCACCAGCCGTTCGATGCCGAGCCGGTCGAGCTGGAAGCGTCTGCGGGCCGGGGCGCCGTAGCCGTGGGCCACCAGGGTGGGGGCTGCGCTGGTGTTCCAGAGCCTGGCCTGCCTGGGCAGATCGAGGCTGCGGCTGATCACCACCCGCAGCGGCTCCGGCCGGCGCCGCCCGCGGGAGGTGAGCAGGGGATCGTCGGCCCGCACGGTGCCGCCGCCTACGATCACGGCGTCACAGCGGGCCCGCAGGCCATGCACCCAGCCGCGGGCCTCAGGTCCTGTGATCCATTGGCTGGCCCCATTGGCCAGGGCGGTGCGGCCGTCCACCCCCATGGCCCACTTGAGAATGCCGAGGGGGCGGCCGTGGCTGAGCCGGTGCAGAAAGGCCCGGTTCAGCTCCCGCGCCTCGGCTTCACAGACGCCCTCAATCACCTCCAGCCCCGCCTGGCGCAGCTGCTGCAGGCCGCCGCCGGCCACCTGGGGATTGGGGTCGGCCATCGCCACCACCACCCGGGCCAGGCCCGCCGCCAGCAGCGCCTCAGTGCAGGGCGGCGTGCGGCCGTGGTGGCAGCAGGGCTCCAGGCTCACCACGGCGGTGCCGCCCCGGGCTCTTTCGCCCGCCTGGGCCAGGGCGCCCACCTCGGCATGGGGCCCGCCGGCCCTGGCATGGAAGCCCTCCCCCACCAGCTGGCCCTGTGCATCCAGCACCACGCAGCCCACCATCGGATTGGGGCTGGTGCGGCCGGCGCCCAGGGCTGCCAGCTGCAGGGCCCGCTGCATCCAGGGGCGCCAGGCCCGCTGCCGGGCCGTCATCCCAGGGGGGCGCTGGACAGGCTGCGCCATTCCGCCACCACGAAGGGCGGCACCGGCAACTCCACGAACACGCCGGGCAGCTGCAGCCGCAGGGGCCGATCCTGCTGCAGGTCGGCCAGCAGCGGCGCCAGATCGAACTCGGCGGCGGCATCGCGGCCATCGGCCGCCAGCTGGGGGTTGTCCAGGGTGAGGTCGCCGAGCTCCCAGCTGTTGCGGCCGCTGCGCACCAGCAAGGCCGTGGGGTGATTCAGGCGCACCCTGCCGGGGTAGCCCACCACACGCAGCCGCAGCGGACCGCCGGGGCGGCCCTGGCGGTAGGCCACCAGCTGCCAGCTCTGGTAGTCGAGGTCGCGCAGGCTCTCGAGGCTGCGCACCACGGGCACGCCGTTCTCATCCGGGTGGGCGTGCACCTGGGCCAGGGCCGGCGCCCCGCCAGCCAGGCCCAGCAGCAGGGCGAGCACGAGGCTGACGACGCCGCTCATGCCAGCGCCTCCCGCTCGGCACCGGGGATCGGCTGCCAGTTGGTGTGGGTGGCCCACAGGGCCCAGATCGCCATCGCCCGCAGGTAGTGGCAGGCCCGGAAGGTGTTCACGGCGGTGATCGCCTCCGGCGTGCGGAACTGGAGGCCGCCGCTGTACACCTGCTCCACCACGGCGCCGGTGATCGCCAGCGCTGTGGCCTGCTCGCCCATCAGCCGGTAGTAGGCAGCCAGACCGAAGTTGATGCCGGTCCACACCTCCAGGGGGTGGGTGCCGTTGGGATCGAGCGGGGTGCCATCGCGGCGCAGGCCGTTGGCCACGCCCAGCCTGCCGCCGGCGAAGCCCTCGAAGCAGGCCTCCTTCACCGCCTGCAGGGCACTGCGGGCCCGCTCGTCGGCCACCACCGGAGGCAGACCCAGCAGGCGGGCGTAGAAGTCGCCGCAGAGCTGGTCGGCCATCACCACCGGCGTGCCGCTCTCGGCATCGATGTTGTAGTACTCGCCATTCCAGAGCAGCCGATCGAAATTGGCGCGCGACTGCTCCAGCCAGCTGCTGAACTGCCGCTGCTGGCTGGAGGTGTCGAGCCCCAGCTCCAGCTGCAGCCGCTGCCCCATGGCCAGGGCCGCCTCCAGGGCGGCGATCCAGAGGGCGCCGCAGTAGGCGCTCACCCCTTTGAGCGGCCAGTCGTCAAAGGTCTGGTCAGGCGCGCCGCCGTTGTCGGGCAGGCCGTCGTCGTTGGCATCGAAGCTCTTGAGGTATTGCAGGGCCTGTACCGCCGCCGGCCAGCAGTCGGCCAGGAAGCGCAGGTCTTCGCCGCCGGGGGCGAGGCGGAAGGTGCGCCACACCTGCAGCACGAAGTCGCTGGCCAGGTCTTTCCAGAGGTTGCAGTCCTGGTAGGCGGTGTAGTTGGTGGCGTCCCAGGGGCGCTCGTTGGGGGCGCCGAGGTCGTGGGGGGTGGCGCCGGCCAGCTTGCGGGGGGCCTCCACCCGGCCCTTGCCCTGAGTGAAATACCAGCCGATCGGCCGGGCCGTGGCATCGGCCGCCGGGATGGCCCGGGCGAAGCTGCGCAGCACGCTCTTGTCGAGCTCCGGCCACAGCTGCAGCAGGGCGAAGGAGCCGTAGAGCCGCACATCGAGGCTCTCGTACCAGGCGTAGTCGAGGCACTCCAGCACCCCGAAGCGGCCCACCGGGTCCTCGGGGCTGGCGGCGCTCCAGAGGCTGCCGCCGGAGGCCAGGTCGTAGAGCTCGTTGAACAGGGCCATGCGCAGCGGCTCCGGCAGGTCGGTGCGCTCCAGCACCGGCCGCTGCCAGGCCTCGATCTGCTCCAGCCAGCCACCCCAGTCGCGCAGGGCCTCGGCGGCGATGGCCGCGGCGTTGGCGCCGCTGGCCCCGAAGTGGTCGGTGTAGCGCCGCAGGGCCGAGCTGCCGGTGGCGAAGGCCGTCACGGGCAGGTCCCAGCTGATCACCACCGGGATCTCGATCGTTTCGCCCGGTTCGAGCCGCAGCTGCACGGCCAGGGCGGCGCTGGCGGGGTCGTTCGCCCCGCTGCGGCGGTCGTTGTTGCTGTCGGGAATCGAGCCATCGCGCTCAAAGGGCTCCCACAGCTCAGCGCCGTCACCGGCAGGGTTCCAGCGGCTGCAGCGCTGGATGCGCAGCCCTGGGTGACGCTGCTCCAGGCCGGCATCGGTGGCGATGCACCACTGGCCCTGCCCCTCGGCGATCGGGTCGGCGACCTGGCCCTCCAGCAGCACGCCCTTGAGCGCTCCGTCGTCGACCCAGCGGTTGCGCTGACCCTCGCTGCGGCCGATGGCGGGCAGGTAGTTGTGCTCAGGGCTGCCGTCGTCGCGGAACTTGACGGCTGCTGTGGGGTCGGTGTTGGTGAACCAGCCGGTGGTGTTGCGCCAGCTCAGCAGCAACGAGAGATCGAGGGGGCGGCGGCTGGGGTTGCTGAGGCTCCAGCGGAACACCGCCACCGGGTAGCTGCTGCGCTGGTAGTCGCCCGGCAGGATCGGACTGAAGGCCTCGCAGCCCACCTGGGCGGCGAACACCCCCGTGTAGCTCGTCCAGCTGAGCGGATAGCGGGCGGCGTAGGTGCCGGTGCTGCGCTCGCTGGAGCTGGCCGGATACCAGCTCCAGGCCGTCAGGGGTGCTCCGGCCTCCGGGCGGGAGGCATCGGCCCCGGGGGCCACGGCAAGGGCGTGGGCGCGGCTGCTGTCGCCATCGCTCTCATAGAGGGCGAACTGGCAGTCGGGCAGGCAGCCGAACCAGTGCTCACCGCCATCGAGGTTCCAGAGGTTGAAGCTGCCATCGGGGGCGCGGCCGAGACAGCCGGCGCCGAAGCCCCCGAGGGGCATGCCGTGGTTGGGGCCGTCATCGAGGTTGCTGGCGTAGCGCACCGTGTAGGGCTGCTCCCAGCCCAGGCCGAAGGGCCGCGACCAGCTGGCCGGCGGTGGGTTGCCCGGTGCCCCGGCCCCCCGGCCCTGCAGCAGGGTCTTGAGGGTGGAGAGTCCGAGGCGCGCCATGGAGCGGAGGGAAGTGGGGCCAGCTTGTCAGAGATGGCCGGTGTCTTCCTGGTCGATCAGGGCATCGAGGGTGACGGCGGAGCGCACCAGGGCCTGGTAGCGCTGCACGACGCGCCGATTGCGCTCGATCCAGTTGCCGGGATCACCGCTGGGCAGGGCTGTGCTGTCGCCACTGAGCAGTTCCAGGTCCTGCTGCTGGGCCAGCAGGGTGAGCACCAGCTCGTGGATGCGCTGGCGGCGGTCGCTCATGCCGGGGCGGTGAAGGCTCAGTTGGCCATGATGGCGCCCCACGCCAATGGGGATCCTGAATCCGAGAGTCCTGGCTTCTTCTTTACCCCGGGGGCCATGCCGGAGGCTGACAACTGCTGGATCCAGCGGTTCGCCAATGACCGCCGCGCTCTGGCGCGGCTTAGGGAAGCCGTGGAGCTGTTGGGTTCCTGCGACACCACCCGAGAAGCCTTTGCCCAGGGATTGATCCGCGATGGCGATCTCTGGATGGTGACCTCTGGATGGTGATGATTCGCCACCGCGACTTCAGCGCCCACGCCCACGATGAGGCCCCCGTGCAGGAGCTGGAAGCCTGGCTGGAAGAGCGCTCTGTTCAGCCATGACCGTCCAGACCACAGTGGCCAGCCACGGTCTGTCCGCCGGGAGCGCGGGCAGCGCGGGCATGGTCGCAAAGAGCCCTAGTTGCTTCAGCATCATGGCTCCAATGGCCATGGACACCCTGGGCAGCGAGCTGGTAGCAACTGATGGCCGCGAGCCGGCCGCGACGCAGCGCGGCGTGCTGGAGGTGATCGGCACCGACGCCGCCGGTGTGGCCGGCTTGGCCCCCAGCAGCCTGGCGCTGCTGCGGAGGGCTCGGCTGGTGCTGGCCCCGGCGCGGCTGCTGGCCGACCTGGCCCCCTGGTGGCAGCAGGAGCAGGCGGCTGGCCGGATCCCAGCGGGAGCGGAAGGCCCTGAACTCCTGGCCAGCGACAGACCGGAGCTGATCCATGGGCCTCTGGAGCAGGCCCTGGCAGCCGGCCGGCCGGCCGTTCTGCTGGCCAGCGGCGATCCGCTCTGGTTCGGCATCGGCCGGCTGCTGCTGCAGCACTTCAGCCCCGACCAGCTTCGGTTTCAGCCCGCCCCCAGCTCCCTGCAGCTGGCCTTCGCCCGCCTCGGCCGTCCCTGGCAGGACGCCAGCTGGATCAGCCTCCACGGCCGGGACCCCCAACCCCTGGCGGCGGCGCTGCAGAAGCGGCCCGCCGCCCTGGCGGTGCTCACTGACCCCGGCCGGGGCGGTGCCGAGGAGGTGCGCCGGATGCTGCGTGCCTCCGGCCTGGAGGCGGCCTACGCCGTGTGGCTATGCGAGCGGCTGGGCCACCCCCAGGAGCGGGTGCAGCGGCTGGCTCCCACAGCTCCCCTACCGGCAGACCTGGATCCCCTGCACCTGGTGCTGCTGATCGCTGAACCACCGCCGCCCCCCGATCCGGCCACCCTGCCCCTGTTCGGCCTGCCGGATGGGATCTTCCTGCAACATGCCGATCGCCCCGGCCTGATGACCAAGCGGGAGGTGCGGATCCAGCTGCTGGCCGATCTGAATCTGCCGGCAGCGGGGCTGCTCTGGGACATCGGCGCCGGGGTGGGCTCCATCGGCCTGGAGGCCCTGCGGCTGCGGCCGCAGCTGCAGCTCTGGGCGGTGGAGGCCAGGGGTGGGTCCGCCGCCCTGATCCGGGCGAACGCCGAGCGCCTGGGGGTGCAGCCCCAGACCGTGCTGGAGGGTCGGGCGCCGGCGGTGTTCAGCCAGCTGCCCGATCCGGATCGGGTACTCCTCGGCGGCGGTGGCAGCGACCGTGCGGCGATCCTGCAGGCGCTGCTGCCGCGTCTGCGGCCAGGCGGTGTGGTGGTGATCCCCCTGGCCACCCTGGAAGCCCTGGCTGAGCTGCGCCCCCTGCTGGAGCGGGCCGGCCTGGCCGTGACGGTGGCTCAGCACCAGAGCTGGCGAGGGGCGCCGCTGGCGGCGGGTACTCGCCTGGCGCCGTTGAATCCGGTGCTGGTGCTCAGGGGTGAGCGGCCCTGAAGGGCTCGATCCGCACCGCTGTGCCCACCCGGATGCCTAAGGCCGCCGCCTGACCTCCCGCCAGTTCCAGCACCCCGTCCACGGGCACGCCCGGGCCGTAGCTGGGGCAGGGCAAGCGCGGGCAGGGGCTGGTGGCCGCTTCCAGGGCCACCACCTTGCCGCCGGCCACGAACAGCATGTCGAGCGGCTCGGGGGTGCGGTGCATCCAGAACCGGGCCGGCGTGGGCTGCGGGAAGGGAAACCACATGCCGCGCAGAGGGGGCAATGGCGGCCGCAATTGCAGGCCGAGGGCCTGTTCCTGGGGTTCTTCGGCCACCTCCAGCAGGATGCAGCGCTCGCTCTCCAGGCACCAGCGGGCTTCCAGGGGCAGGGTCTGGGGTGGTTCCGCCGGCTGGGCCAGGGTTCGCTGGCTGGAGGCCAGATCTGCCGCCGCGAGCCCGATCAGGGCCAGCAGCCCGGCACCGCCCACAAGCCGCGACACACCCCTCCGCCGCGCCAGCCCCATCAGACCCCTCCCGCAGGCGGCTGCCGCTCGCTGAGGCAATAGCCCTGGCCGCGCACGGTGTGGATCAACCGCCTGGCACCGCCCTCCTCCAGCTTCTGGCGCAGGTAGCGCACATACACCTCGATCACGTTGCTGCTGGTGGCCTGGTTGTCGTCCCACACCTGGCGCAGGATCTGATCGCGGCTCACCACAGTGCCTCGCCGCTCCAGCAGCAGCACCAGCAGGGCGTATTCCCGCGCCGTGAGGGCCACATGGCGCCGACCGCGCCGCACGTCGCGCGTGCTGGGGTTGAGGGTCAGGTCGGCCACCTGCAGCAGCTGGGTGGGCACCACCAGGCTCTGGCGCAGGCTGAGCTGCAGCCGCAGGCGCATCAGTAGATCGCTCGGGCCGAGGCTGGACAGCCAGAAGTCGTCGGCGCCGGCACTGAGGCAGTGGGCGCGGGCCTCCACCGTGTCCTCGCCGATGTTGAGCAGCAGGGGGGTGGCGCCGAACCGTTGCCGCAACGCCGGGATCCTCTCCGCCTGGGAGGCCGTGAGCACCACCACATCGGGCCCGGCGCTGCCGGAGCTCTGCGGCTGCCAGAGGGCGTAGCCCGAGGCCTGCAGCCGCGGTCCCAGCGCTTGCGCCTCCGCCCCCAGCAGCCAGACGCTGGCCGGAGTCATGGCCGACCTTCGCGGCTGGCCATCGGCTCGTCGCCGGAGAGGGGCTCGAGCTCGTTGCCGGGCTTGGCCACGTGGGGAAGCCCCCAGCCCAGCTTGTTGCGCAGCACCTGGAAGAACTCGTGGTCATTGAGGCGCACGAAGCGGGCTGCATGCTCGCTGCGGCGGATCAGCACCCGGTCTTCCGGCCAGATGTAACAGCCGGCGCTGCCGTCGACCACCATCATCAGCCGCTCGGGGGTGGCCGGGAAGATCGTCACCGGTTCCCGGTCGCTGAACACCAGCGCCCGCGAGGCCAGCGAGTGAGGGGCGATCGGCGTGAGTTGCAGCACCGGGCAGTCGGGCGTGATCACCGGGCCGCCGGCCGAGAGGGCGTAGGCCGTGGAGCCTGTGGGGGTGGAGAGGATCACGCCGTCGGCGGCGATGTCCACCGGGGCGTGGCGGCCGATGGCGATCTCGAAGTGGCACATCGAGGTGAGCGGCTCGCGGTGCAGGGCCATCTCGTTGAGGCAGAGCACCTCCCAGCGCCGCTGCTCGCTGCGCAGCACGCTCACCACCTGAAGGGTGCGCTCCTCCACCGTCCAGCTGCCGGCGATCACCTGTTCGAGCACCTCGTCCAGCTGGTGCAGATAGGCCTCGGCCAGGAAGCCCAGGTGGCCTGTGTTGATCGTGAGGATGGGCACACCGATCGGTGCGGTCTGGCGGGAGGCCGAGAGCACCGTGCCGTCGCCGCCCAGCACGATCGCCAGCTCCAGTTCCTCGCTGAAACTGGCCGGCACGCACGCCGTGTAGCCCTTGGCGCGCATCTGCTGGTCGGGATTGGCGAAGCCCACCATGCCGCCGGAGCTGCTCACCCGCAGCACCTCGCGACCGCTGGCCGTCAGACGCGCTTCGATGGCATCCGCCGTCTTCACGGCCAGGTGTTTGCCGTCATTGACGATCAGTCCGACTCGGGGCACCGATCGGTGGGCAGGGGGCTGCCTGAGTTTATGGGCGCTGAGCCTGACGGCCGGCGCGGAGCCGCTGGTGATCAGAACTGCTCCAGGAAACGCAGATCACTGGTGTAGAGCCGGCGGATGTCGTCAATCCCGTGGCGCACCATGCAGAAGCGCTCCACGCCGAGGCCGGCCGCAAAGCCACTCCAGCGCTCCGGATCAAGGCCCATGCCCGTGAGCACGGCCGGATCCACCATGCCGCAGCCCATCACCTCCAGCCAGCGGCCCCGCCACTGCACATCCACCTCGGCGCTCGGCTCGGTGAACGGGAAGTAGCTGGCCCGGAAGCGCACCGGCAGGTCGCCGAAAAAGCGCTGCAGGAAGGCCGTCACCGTGCCGCGCAGGTGGCTGAAGTCGAGCCCCTCGTCGATGGCTAGCACCTCCACCTGGTGGAACACCGGTGAGTGGGTGGCATCCACCGCATCGCGGCGGTAGACGCGGCCCGGGGCGATCACCCGCACCGGCGGCGGGTTGTTCTCCAGATGGCGGATCTGCACCGGCGAGGTGTGGGTGCGCAGCAGGCGGCTGTCCTGGAGGTAGAAGGTGTCCTGCATGTCCCGGGCGGGGTGATGCTCGGGGATGTTGAGGGCGGTGAAGTTGTAGTAGTCGCTCTCGATCTCGGGGCCCTCCGACACCCGGTAGCCGAGGCCGGAGAAGACGTCCACGATTTCCTCGATCGTGCTGATCAGCGGGTGGCGGTGGCCGGGCGGCACGTAGCTGCATGGGGCCGTGACATCGAGGCTTTCCCTGGCGATGCGCTCGGCCATGGCCGCGGCCTTGACGGCCCCCAGCCGCTGGGCCAGCAGGCCCTGAAGCTGTTCCTTGAGCACGTTGGCCCGCTGGCCCACCAGGGGACGTTCGGCCCCGGGCAGGCGGCCCATGGCCCCGAGCACGGCGGAGAGCTTGCCTTTCTTGCCCAGCAGGCCCACCCGCAGATCCTCCAGGTCACTGGCGCTGGTGGCGGCGCCGATGGCGGCGGCGGCCTCCGCCTCCAGGGCTTCCAGCTGGCCGTTGAGCTGCTCCAGGCTGACTGCGGCAGGGCCTGAGCCAGCGCCGGAGGCCGAGCCGGCGCTGGAGCTGGAGGTGGCGGAGGAGGCGGCGCTCACGGCGTTCGCAGGCTCGATGGGCAAGGTGGAGACTGTACGGAGCAGCCCCGACGTGCGCCGATGACCCCCCTGAGGATCCTGATCAGCAACGACGACGGGATCTTTGCGGATGGCATCCGCACCCTGGCCAACGCGGCTGTGGCCCGCGGCCATGAGGTCACGGTGGTGTGCCCCGACCAGGAGCGCTCCGCCACCGGCCATGGCCTCACCCTCCAGACCCCCATCCGGGCCGAACGGGCCGATGAGCTGTTCGACGACGGCGTGACCGCCTGGGCCTGCAGCGGCACCCCCAGCGACTGCGTCAAGCTGGGCCTGTTCTCCCTGCTGGAGAGTTGGCCGGATCTGGTGCTCTCCGGCATCAACCACGGCCCCAACCTCGGCACCGATGTGCTCTATTCCGGCACGGTGAGTGCGGCCATGGAAGGCACGATCGAGGGCCTGCCCTCGCTGGCGGTGAGCAGTGCCGATTTCCAGTGGCGCCAGTTCGTGCCCGCCGCCGCCATCGCCCTCGACGTGGCCGAGACGATGCTGGCCGAAGGCTGGCCCGCCAGCATGCTGCTCAATCTGAATGTGCCTCCGCTGCCGGCGGAGAGCCTGGGACCCCTCCGCTGGTGCCGCACAGCGGTGCGTCGCTACACCGACCAGTTCGACCGCCGCGTCGACCCCCGCGGCCGCACCTACTACTGGCTGGCGGGGGAGGTGGCCAACGACCTGGAGGCGAAGGTGGCGGGACCCGCCGACTGGCCCGTGGATGTGGCCCACGTTCACGGCGGCGGGGTGTCCCTGTCGCCCCTGCAGCCGGAGCTGTTCTGGCGCGGCGCCACGCTGGACCTGCCCCAGCTGGATCTTCCCCGGGATGACCAGCTTCAGGTGGGCCTGTAAATCCGCTGCAGCAGCCAGAGGCTGATCCCCAGGCCGATCAGGTGAGCGAACAGCACCTGGGTGTTGCCCAGCACCGAGAACATTTCGATCGAGGTGATCGGCAGGCCGATCAGACGGCCGCCTCGTCCGGCCTGACCCTGCAACTGCGCCCCGAAGAAGCCCGGCACCTGCTGGGAGGCCTGCACGAACAGGCTGCCGGCCATGGCCTGGTAGCCCACGGCAGCCAGTGTCAGGCCGGACAGATCGATCAGCAGGCCGCGTTTCACCAGCCGGCCGGTCTCGCCGCGGCTGGGCCGCACCGGGCTGGCCAGGGCCCGGCCGCAGCGCACCACCAGCCAGCTCTGCCACAGGCAGCCGAGCAGCAGCAGAAACGAGAGCGTGGTGAGGGAGATTCCCGGGCCCAGCCCCAGGGCGCGGGAGGAGTCGGCGGCAAGCCGTCCGCCGATGTTGTTGAACACCAGCACCCCCACCACCACCACGGCGAGCACCAGTTGGGTCCAGAACCGTACCCAGCCCACACGCCGCAGAGCGGCGGACATCTGCTGCAGATCGAGGCGGTCAGCCATGGGTGCACTGAAATTCCCCCCCAAAGGTGCCATGGGAGGATCTGGGCGGCCTGCCCCGGCGTTGGGATCTGTCGCGTTGATACCGCTGCGAACCCCCCAGGAGGCCCAGCGCCCCACCGCCATTGCCCTTGGCAGTTTCGATGGTCTGCATCGGGGCCATCGGCGCGTGATCGCGGCCGTGGCTGGCGAGGGCCGCTCCGACGCCGCCGTGCCGGCCCTGGTGCCCACGGTGGTGAGTTTCTGGCCCCATCCCCGCGAGGTGCTGCATGGCGACACGCGCCTGCGGCTCGATCTGCCCTCGGAGAAGCTCGAGCTGCTCGGTCCCCTGGGCATCCACCAGCTGGTGCTGGTGCCCTTTGATCGCCGCCTCGCCGCCCTCGACCCGGAGGCCTTCGTGGACCAGGTGCTGGTGGGGCAGCTGGATGCCCGCCGCATCGCCGTGGGCAGCAACTTCCGCTTCGGGGTGGGCCGCCAGGGCGACACCGACACCCTGATGGCCCTGGGGTCGGCCCGGGGTCTCACGGTGACGGTGCTGCCGATGCTCAGTGACGGCGGCGATCGGCTCAGCAGCAGCCGGATCCGCCGGGCCCTCGCCGCCGGCGATCTCGCTGAGGCGGAGCGGTTGCTGCAGCGGCCCTACCGCTTCAGCGGCCAGGTGGTGGCTGGCAAGGGGCTGGGGCGGGGTCTGGGCTGGCCCACCGCCAATCTGCGGGTGGACGGGCGCAAGTTCCTGCCCAAGGAGGGCGTCTATGCCGCCCGGGTTCAGCTCAATGGCCAGCTGGAGGGCCAGCCCACGGCAGACGGCCGCTGGCTGCCCGCCGTGATGAACCTCGGACCCCAGCCCACCGTGGACCCCCAGGCCAGCTCAGCCGTGGAGGTGCACCTGCTCGATCAGGACCTGCAGCTGGGCGGGCTCGAGCTGCGGGTGGAGCCCGTGGCCCTGCTGCGCAGCCAGGAGCGCTTCGCCGACCTGGCCGCGCTCTGTGCTCAGATCGCCAGCGATGCCGCGGCCGCCCGCAGCCTGTTAGCCGCCGGGGTAGGCGTGGGTCAGGCCCCAGCCCATGAAGGCGGCGATGCCGCCCAGCAGCAGAATCCCTGACACGAGCACCAGCATCGGGCTGTCCGAACCGCCTTGATCCATCGGGGCCTCGGGTTGGGCCTGTCGACCCGATCAGAGCCTCCAACCTAGACAGGCCTGACCGGCCCAACTTCAGCCGGTTGTGCTGATTTCACCACGCCGCCGCCCCATGGCCCTTCCCGATCCCCACCCAGGCCCCAGCAGTGCCCAGGAGCAGCCCCAGGACGCCTGCGCAGCCCAGGAGTCTGCCGATGACCTGGCGGTGCGGCGCCTGATCGACGCCAATCTCGATCGGGCCCGCGAAGGCCTGCGGGTGCTGGAGGACTGGGCCCGCTTCGCTCTGGAGCGCGCCGACCTGGTGAGCCGCACCAAGGACATGCGCCAGACGCTGGGGCGGCTGCACCGCGACGCCTACAAGCTGGCCCGCCACACCGCCAGCGACTCTGGCGCCGGCCTCGGCCACCCCGCCCAGGCGGAGCGCCGCCAGCCCGCCCAGGTGGTGGCCGCCAATGCCGCCCGGGTGCAGGAGGCCCTGCGGGTGCTGGAGGAGTTCGGCCGCAGCAGTGATCCCCCCCTGGCCGCGGCGGCCGCGGCCATCCGCTACGGCCTCTACGACCTGGAGGTGGCCCTGCTGCAGGGCAGTCGCGATGGGGCCAGCCGCCGCCAGCTCCTGGCCCGCTGCCACCTCTATCTGGTGACCAGCCCCATGCCCGAGCTGGAGGCCGTGGTGGCCGCCGCCCTCGACGGCGGCGTGCGGCTGGTGCAGTACCGGGCCAAGCCCGGCAGCCCAGGCCCCGATGGTGCCCCGCTCAGCGACGGGCAGCGGTTGGAGCAGGCCCGCGCCCTGCGGCGCCTCTGCTCCGACCATGGCGCCCTGTTCCTGGTGAACGACCGCATTGATCTGGCCCTGGCGGTGGATGCCGATGGGGTGCACCTGGGCCAGGACGACCTGCCGCCCGCCGTGGCACGGCGACTGCTGGGGGAGGGGCGGCTGATCGGCCGCAGCACCCATGCCCTGCCCCAGCTCCAGCAGGCCCTGCGGGATGGCTGCGACTACGTGGGCGTGGGGCCGGTGCTGGCCACCCCCACCAAGCCGGGCCGGGCCCCGGTGGGGATCCAGTACGTGCGCCAGGCCGCGGCGGCCTGCCCGATTCCCTTCTTCGCCATCGGTGGCCTGGGCCTGGAGACGATCCCCCAGCTGCAGCGGGTGGGCGCCGAGCGGATCGCTGTGGTGCGGGCGATCACGGAGGCCGCCGACCCCGCCGCCGCCAGCCGTGCCCTGCTCACTGGCCTGGGTCGGCCCAGTTGAGCCAGGGGCGTGGGGAGTCCCCTAGCTTCAGAGCCCTGAGGCCCATGGGGGCCAGGCGATCACCATGCCCCTAGAGGATCCCGGCGCCGCCATCACGATTCAGCTGAACGGCGAAGCCCGCCAGTGCCCCGCGGACCAGAGCCTCGAGCAGCTGCTGCCCCAGCTGGGCTACCGCCCCCAGCTCGTGGTGGTGGAATTCAACGGCACGATCCTGCCGCGTCAGCACTGGGCTCAGCAGCAGGTGGTGGAATCCGATGTGCTGGAGGTGGTCACCATCGTGGGAGGTGGTTCCTAGATTTTTCCCACTCGCACCGGCCCTGTTGCCGCTTTCCAACTCCTCCAAGCCCACCCAGGCCCTCTCTGGCCAGCCACGCTGGCGCCGCAGCTGGTGGCGTCGCACGGTGAGCCTTCTGGCCCTGCCCGCCCTGGTGATCACGCTGTTGCTCTGGGCGCCTGAACCCTCAATGGCGGCCCGGGGCGGCCGCATCGGCGGCGGCAGCTTCCGCGCCGCCCCCTCCCTGCCCCGCGGCGGCGGTGGTGGCGGCTTCGGTGGCGGCATGCGCGGCGGTGGTGGCATGCGGGGTGGCGGCATCGGCTTCCCCTTCCTGATTCCGATCTTCGGTTTCGGCGGTGGCGGCCTGTTCGGCTTCCTGATCCTGATGGCCGTGGTGGGCCTGATCGCCAATGCCCTGCGCGGTGTCGGCGGCGGCAGCCCCTCCCTGCCGGGCGGTTCCGGCTACGCCCCCCGGGTGGATGGCCCGGTCACCATCAGTCAGCTGCAGGTGGGCCTGCTGGCCTCGGCCCGCGATCTCCAGAACGACCTGCGCGCCCTGGCTGGCCGCGCCGACACCGGATCCACCAGTGGGCTGCAGACCGTGCTGCAGGAAACCACCCTCTCCCTGCTGCGCCATCCAGATCTCTGGGTCTATGCCAACGCGGAAGTGGGCCAGGTGCCCTTTGCCAGCGCCGAGTCCACCTTCAACCGCCTCTCCATGGCCGAGCGCAGCAAGCTCGATGCCGAGCTCACCTCCAACGTGGCGGGCCGCCGCTCTGCTGGCGCCGCTTCCGCCGCTGGTGACAGCGATGTCGGCAGCGATTTCATCGCCGTGACCCTGCTGGTGGCCTCGCGCCAACGCCTCACCATCAAGGGAGCCTCCACGGCTGAAGAACTGCGTCAGTCACTGCAGGTGCTCGGCGGGGTGGCCAGTTCCGATCTGCTGGCGATTGAAGTGATCTGGCAGCCCGATGGCACTGGAGACGTGTTCAGCACCGAGGAGCTGCTCACGGCCTATCCCCAGCTCCAGCACCTCTGAGGATGCGCAGGGCGGCCATCGCCGCCCCGTAGCCGTTGTCCACATTCACCACCGTGAGCCCCGGTGCACAGCTGGCCAACATGCCGTGCAGGGCCGCCATGCCGCCCGCGCTGACGCCGTAGCCCACCGCCACGGGAACGCCGATCACGGGCTGTGGCAACAGGCCGGCCAGCACGGTCGGCAGGGCGCCCTCCATACCGGCGCAGGCGATCAGCACGTCCATCGATCGCAGCAGCGGCAGCTGATCCAGCAGGCGGTGCAGCCCCGCCACGCCCACATCCAGCACCAGCTCGGCCCCCACCCCATGGCACTGCAGGGCCAGGAGCGCTTCGCTGGCCACGCCCAGATCACTGCTGCCGGCCCCGAGCACAGCCACCCGGGCGGTAGCGGCGCCGGCAAAGGCCTCGCCCGGCTCCGGGGATGCGCCTGGCTCCGGGGATGCCGGCGTCGCGAAGGTGAGGCAGCGGGCCTCGGAGTGATAGCGCAGGGCCGGCGTCTCCAGCAGGGCGGCCACGGCTTCGCCCTTCTGCGGCGACACCCTGGTCACCAGCAGCACCTCGCCGGCATCCCAGAGCTTGGTGGCAATGGCGGCGATCTGCTCGGCGCTCTTGTGCTCCCCCCACACCGCTTCCACCATGCCGAGACGCTGGCGACGCTGCAGGTCGAGGCGGTGGTCCAGGGCGGGCGTGGGTTCGTTCATGGCCGGGGTGCTGTCAGGGCTTGATCCACACCATCTCCATCAGATCCAGCAGTCGTCGGCCTCGCTGAGGGCGCATGAGAGGGCCTCAGCCATCGGCTGGGACGTCGCTCTGGAGACCGGGCTGTCGTTCCAGCTGGGGCTGCGGCTGAAGCTCAGCGGCATAGAGCAGCGGAAAGGGATTGGCAGCCTCGCTGCCGGTGTCGCTGCTGGTGAGCTCACGGGCCAGCCGCTCAAAGCGCTCCTGCACCTCGCCCACTTCAGCCATCGGGATCGCCTTCCACTGCTCCAGGCTGGCCCAGCGGATCAGCAGGGTGCCCTCCTGCCGCTCAGGATCCCAGAACAGCTGCCGCCCCAGGAAGCCCTCCTGCTGCTTCAGCCAGGGCCCCCAGCTGGCCGCTTCGGCCTCCAGCCAGGCCTCGCGGTACTGGGCCTTCACCCCCAGCCGCAGCAGTTCCACAACGCCGGTCTCTGCTGTGGTGGTGGGGGAGGAGGTGCTCATGGGGGCCCGGGCCGCAGCAGGTGAACTGATCCCGCCGAGCAGTGCGGCCAGCAGCAGCACCAGCAGCAGCCGTCGCAATGGCCTCGGCGGGCCGGTGAGCCTAGGCAGGTCGTCCCGCGGCACTGGCTTGCGGGGTGCGGTCACGGTCGTTGCAGCAGGGCCACGGCGTGGCAGGAGATGCCCTCCTCGCGGCCCTCGGCCCCGAGCCGCTCATTGGTGGTGGCCTTGACGCCCACCTGGTCGTCATCGAGGCCGAGTCGAGCGGCGATGGCGGCGCGCATGGCCGCGATGTGGGGCTTGAGTTTCGGGCGTTCCGCCACCACCACACTGTCGAGATTCACGATCCTCCAGCCGCGTTCCCTCACCAGGGCCATCACCTGCTCCAGCAGCACCAGGCTGTCGGCCCCCTTCCAGCGGGCGTCCTCCGGCGGGAAATGCTGGCCGATGTCGCCAAGGGAGAGGGCCCCGAGCAGGGCATCCATGATGGCGTGCACGAGCACATCGGCGTCACTGTGGCCGTCGAGACCCAGGCCCTCGGGATGGGCGAGTCTCTGGCCCCCCAGGATCAGGGGCCGACCCGGCACCAGGCGATGGATGTCGTAGCCATTGCCGATCCGCAGGGCCGGGGGGGCTGTCATGGCGTTCACAAGGGGGGCAGGCCGTAGCTCCGAGTCTGCTCCGCACCGTGGAGTCGCTTCGCTGGGCTGGCCGCGCTCAGGTCGCGACGGTTGGCCTGCCGCCTGGTTTGGACTCAGTGCCCTGACCCACCAGGCAGCTCGCCTGGAGCTGCGTCCGGCAGCACCTGCAGCCGGTTGCCGTCGCGGCCCATCACGGTCACCGCGCTGCCTGGTTGCAGTGTCCGGCTGGTCTCGAGGTTGGTGGCGGCCCAGCTCTGGCCCTGCCAGCGCACCCGCCCCTCCGCCGTGCCCTCAAAGCCGCTGATCACTGCGGCCCGCTGGCTGTGGCCGCTGGCGGGGATCGAGCGCTCACGGCTGCGCCGCTCCCAGCCCCGCAGCGCCAGCAGCCCCAGGCCGCTGAGCACGGCAAAGGTCACCACCTGCAGCAGCGGCGGCCAGGGCAGCAGGGCACTCAGCGCCGACACCACCAGCGCCGCGACCGCAGCCTCCAGCAGACCATCGAACTCAGCCCCGAGCCCTTCGAGGCCGAGCAGGGCCAGGCCCACCAGCAGCCAGATCACCGATGCCAGTGCCATGGGTCAGGGAATGGGGCGGATCCATGCTGGCCTGGTGCCAGGGCAGACGGTGGCCCGGGACACCCAGGCGGGCAGGCAGACCTAGCCTGATCAGGGCCAGGTCTAGCCCCGGCGTCGCGCCTGCCCCCCCGCTCTCCCCTCAGCCCCCTACCCGCCATGGAAGCCCTGTTCAGCCTGCCGGCCCTGGTGGTGATGGCCTTTCTGGGCATCAACAGCGTCAAGGTCACCAGCGGCGGCCAGTCGCGGCTGGTGGAGCGTCTCGGCAAGTACGACCGCCAGCTGCAGCCGGGCCTCTCCTTCGTGCTGCCCGTGGTGGAGAAGGTGGTGAGCCACGAGTCGCTCAAGGAGCGGGTGCTCGACATCCCGCCCCAGCAGTGCATCACCCGCGACAACGTGTCGATCGAGGTGGATGCGGTGGTGTACTGGCAGCTGCTGGAGCACTCCCGCGCCTATTACGGCGTCGACAACCTGCAGGCCGCCATGGTGAACCTGGTGCTCACCCAGATCCGGGCGGAGATGGGCAAGCTCGACCTCGATCAGACCTTCACCACCCGCCAGGAGGTGAATGAGGCCCTGCTGCGCGAGCTGGATCTGGCCACCGACCCCTGGGGCGTGAAGGTGACCCGGGTGGAACTGCGCGACATCCATCCCTCCGCCGGGGTGCAGCAGGCGATGGAGCAGCAGATGACGGCCGAGCGCGAGAAGCGGGCCGCGATCCTGCGCTCCGAGGGGGTGCGCGACAGTGAACTCAACGCCGCCCGGGGCCGGGCCCAGGCGCTGCTGCTGCAGGCCGAGGCGGAGGCCAAGCAGCAGAGCCTGCAGGCCGAGGCCCGCGCCGCTGCCGCCACCTGCCTGGCCAGGGCGATCGCCGCCGACCCCGCCGCCGCCGAGGCCCTGCGGCTGCTCCTGGCCCGCGACTGGATGGAGATGGGCGAACAGCTCGCCCATGCCAAGGGGGGCACTGTGCTGATGGTGGATCCCCAGAGCCCGGCCTCGCTGCTCACAGCCCTCAGGGGCCTGCAGGAGAAGGGCTGAGCTCAGCCGCCGCCGGAGTCGCCGCTGGCCTGCTGCCAGCGGCTGTAGAGGTCTGGCCGGCGCTCGCGCGTGCGCTGCTGTTGCTGCTGCTGGCGCCAGCGGGCGATGGCGCCGTGGTCGCCGCTGCGCAGCACCTCCGGCACGGTCATGTCCCGGAAGCTGGCCGGGCGGGTGTAGTGGGGATGCTCCAGCAGCAGGGCACTGTGGCTCTCGTCGTCGAGGCAGGCTGCCGTGCCCACCGTTCCCGGCAACAGGCGCACCACGCCGTTGATCACCACCGCCGCCGGCAGTTCGCCGCCGGTGAGCACGAAGTCGCCGAGCGACACCTCCTCGTGGGCGAGGCTGCGGATGCGCTCATCGAAGCCCTCGTAGTGGCCGCAGAGCAGCACCAGCTGGTCGTGCTCCGCGGCCCAGCGGCGCAGGTCGCCCTGACCCAGCGGCACCCCCTGGGGGCTCATCAGCAGCACCCGACGCCGCGGCAGCACCGGGATCGCCTCCACGGCGGCGAACACCGGCTCGGGCTTGAGCACCATGCCGGCGCCACCGCCGTAGGGCACGTCGTCCACCTTGCGGTAGCGATCACTGGCGTGGTCGCGGGGGTTGTGCACGTGCAGCTCAGCGATGCCGGCGGCAAAGGCGCGGCCGATCACGCCCAGACTGAGCAGCGGCGTGAAGGCCTCCGGTGCGAGGCTGACCACATCGAGGCGCATGGCCGTCAGCCGCCGCTGGCCGGCTGGCTCACCCGGCGGATCTCGGTGCTGAAGCTGGCCTGGCCTGGGGTGCCGTCGCTCTGGCGCTCCACCGTGCTGCGCAGGCGCAGGTTGGGCTTGGTGAACCAGATCCGCTCGCGCACCTCGCGATCGCCCTGGCTGAGCCACAACTCCAGGCTGCCATCGGGCCACAGCTGCCAGTGGCCCTGCAGGCCGCCGGAAGGGCCCGCTGCACTGGAGCCCTCTCCAGAGGCGCTGCTGCTGAAGAGGCCGTCGGCGCTGAACAGCAACTCCCTGGGTGGTGTATTCCTGGGCCCCACCCGCAGGCCACCGGGGCCGTCGTCGGTGGGCTCCAGGAAGGTCACCAGCAGTTCGCCGCGCTCGCTGCTGTGCCATTCATCGCCGTTGGCTCCCTCCTCCTCGACCACCTCGCCGAGGGCAAACTGGCTGCGCAGGCCCATCCACTCACCGGCGCAGAAGCGCAGGAAGGCTCCGATCTCCTGAGGCGGAAAAGCTGGGGTGTCGCTCATGGCCCCATCCTCTCAGTCGCCTGCCCCTGCGTGGCCCTCAGTCGCCCCGGTAGCCCAGCTCCGCCAGGCGGGCGGCGTTGCGTCGCCAGCCCGGCACCACCTTCACGAACAGCTCCAGGTACACGGGGCCGGAGAACACCTTCTCCATCTGCAGCCGGGCCCCCTGGCCGATGGTCTTGAGCATGCGGCCCCCCTTGCCGATCAGGATGCCCTTCTGGCTGGAGCGCTCCACCAGCACCGTGGCCAGCACGGCGGTGCGGGGACCGTCGTCCACCACCCGATCGATGCTCACCGCGACCGAATGGGGCACCTCCTCGCGGGTGTGGGTGAGCACCTGCTCGCGAATCAGCTCGGCCATCAGCAGCTGCTCGGGCTGGTCGCTGACCGCATCGGCCGGGTAGAGCTGGGGCCCGGGGGGCAGGTCCTGGCTGAGGGCATCCACCAGCTCCGTGGTGCCCTCGCCGCTGAGGGCGCTCACCGGGTGCAGGGGCCAGCCAAGCGCCTGGCTGCCTCCGGGGCTGGCGAAATCCCCCCGACCGGCCAGCAGGTCGCGGTAGCTGCCCGCCAGGGCCGCGGCCTGCTCGGGCGGCACCAGATCGTGCTTGTTCAGGGCCAGGTGCACCGGGGCGCGGCAATGGCGCAGCAGTTCCACGATGAAGCCATCGCCGCGGCCGGCCGGCTGGCTGCCATCAACCAGCAGCAGCACCACATCCACCTCGCCGATGGCACTGCGGGCCGTCTTCACCAGGCGCTCGCCCAGCAGGTGGTGGGGCTTGTGGATGCCGGGGGTGTCGAGCAGCACCAGCTGGGCCGCCGCGGTGGTGAGGATCGCCCGCAGCCGGTTGCGGGTGGTCTGGGCCACCGGCGAGGTGATCGCCACCTTTTCCCCAACCAGTTGGTTGAGCAGGGTGGACTTTCCCACGTTGGGCCGCCCCACCAGGGCCACGAAACCGGAGCGAAACGGGCCCTCCGCGGGGGAGGGCTGCAGCATCCGGGCCGATTCGGCTGGATCTGGAATCGGCAGCAGCACGCCTTCGGTCGCCTGTGCTTCAGCAGTCGCGTTCAGCGTCGCGTCAGTTGTGGCATGGCTGGACTCGCTGGTGGACACGGTGGCTGGCAGGGCCTTCCCAGTCTGGGCATGGCCAGCGGCAGCGGCGCCCGGATTCCATAACCTCAGAGATCGCTGGACCCCTCCCATCGCGATCGCCATGACCACCACACCCCTTGAACCGACTTTCCAGCAGGCCATGGAGATCACGGCGCAGTGGCTGGCGCTCTGGGAGAACGGCGAGCTCAGTGATGAGGTGCTCGCCGATCGACTCGGGGAGCTGGTGGCGAGCCGGGATGGGGCCCGCGGTTTCTTCGTGGTGAGCCTGGTGGGCGACTGTCCGCTGATGGACCGGCTTCCCGAGCCGCTGGTGCTGCAGCTGAGGACTGCGGGGGTGGGAGTGGTGGATCTCACCGCCCGCAATCTGGCCATGAGCACCGCCATGGCCCTGCACCACGGCCGCGCCGACGATGCTGAACAGCAGCAGGCCTCGCTGCGGGTGGCCAGCCGCTGCACCGAGCTGCTGCGCCTGCTGGAGCCCCTCGGTGTCAAGGAGCGGCTGGAAACGCTGCTGGCGGCCGCCGCCGCTGCTGAGGGTGAGGATGTGGCCTTTCTCGATCGCTGGGGTTACGACGCCGAGCAACGCCAGGCCATCGCCGCAGCCGTGGAGGCCGTGGCGGAGGGGTGAGCGGCGGAGGGCAAGGCCAGTGTCCGGTGTTGCCCTCTGCAGTTCCCAGAAAAAAGCGCCCCTGGGGGGCGCAAGCGGCTTGAAAAGCCTGGGATGACATCAGTGGAGCGATGGCATCAGTGGAGCACGGAAGTGGAGCACTGATGTCACTCCCCAAGGGATGGTCAGTCGCGGCGGCCACCGCCCTGCAGGGCGATGATCAGCCGCAGCAGGAAGATGAAGAGGTTGATGTAGGTGAGGTACATCCCCAGGGCGCCGGCCAGGTACTGGTCGTCGTTGTAGGTGCGGGGCATCGTGTAGAAGTCCACGAAGGCTGCGCCGATGAACAGCACGGTGCCGAAGCCGGCGATCAGCAACTCAAAGCCGTTGCCCCCGAACATGCCTGGCACGAACAGGCTGCCGACGATCTGCACCACCATGGCGATCAGCAGGCCGATGATGCCCAGGCCCACCACGGCGCTGAGGGCCTGGCCGACGCTGTCGCTCATGCGGCGGCCCGCGAAGGAGGCCACCACGAAGGTGATGCCCGTGGCCAGGGTGGCCGTGCCGATGGCCCCCACACCGGCCACCGAGAGGGCATAGGCCACGATGCCGCTGAGGGTGAAGCCGGTGATCAGGCTGTAGGCCGCCAGCAGCGGCAGGGCCGTGGCGTTGTTGCCCTTGGTGGCCACGTTCTGGGCCACGAAGAAGAGGATGAAGTTGCCGATCAGGGCCACCCAGAAGAGCGGCATGAACAGGGCCTGATTGGCGGCCATCAGGGCCAGGCCGCCGATCACCCCACCGGCGGTGAGGACCATGCCACCGCCCACGTAGGGAAGGGCCTTGTTGACCACATTGGGGCCCACCAGGGCGCTCGATTGAGCCTCGCGGATGGCCTCCTGGAAATTGCTGCTGGCCGGCATGGCGCACCGGGAAATCGAACTGGGCTCATCCTGGCAGTGCCGGCGCCTCGGTGCCCGTCCCCGTTGGGCTCCGAGAGGTGTGGATCTCCCTATGACGACCGCCTGGGAGGGGCTGGGCTCTGGCGGCGGGCATCGCACTGGGCGTAGGCGGTGACCAGGCGCTGCACCAGCGGGTGGCGCACCACGTCGGCGGCCCCGAGCCGACAGACGGCGATGCCCTCGACCCCCTCCAGCACCTCCGCCGCCTCCTTGAGGCCGCTGGTGACCCCGGGCGGCAGATCCAGCTGGGTGGGATCGCCCGTGACCACCATGCGCGAGTTCTCGCCCAGCCGGGTGAGCACCATGCGCATCTGGGCGGCGGTGGTGTTCTGGGCCTCATCGAGGATCACGAAGGCATCGGCCAGGGTGCGGCCGCGCATGTAGGCCAGCGGCGCCACCTCGATCACCCCCTTCTCCAGCAGCGCGCTGGTGCGCTCGGTGCCCAGCAGGGCATGCAGGGCGTCATAGAGGGGGCGCAGGTAGGGATCCACCTTCTGCTGCAGATCGCCTGGCAGAAAGCCCAGCCGCTCGCCGGCCTCCACGGCCGGCCGGGTGAGGATCAGCCGCTGCACCTTGCGGTCGTTGAGCATGCGCACGGCCAGCACCGTGGCCAGAAAGGTCTTGCCGGTGCCGGCGGGGCCCAGGGCCAGGGTGAGGTCGTGGCGCTCCATCGCCTCCACGTAGGCCTTCTGGCGCAGGGTGCGGGGGCGCAACAGCTGGCCGCTCTGGCTTCTGGCCAGCACCTGCTCGCCCAGGGAGCGGTGCGCGGCCCCCTGGTTGGTGTCGAGGGCCTGCAGGGCCGTCTGCAGATCCACCGGGGTGATGGCCTGGCCCTGCTGCCAGAGCGGGCGCAGCATGTCCACCAGGGTCTGGGCACGCTCGATCTGGCGGGGCCGGCCGCCGATCCACAGCTCAAGGCCATGCAGCACCAGCGAGGCCCCGGTGAGAGCCTCCAGGCGCCGCAGGGTGGCCTCCGCCTCACCGGCAAGAGCCAGGGCGGCGGTGGCATCAGGCAGGGCCACGGAGGCGCCGCTGCGGCCTCCTGGCTCAGCCGCCGGGCTGGAGCTCAAGCCTCGGCAGCAGGCTCGGCGGCGGCTGCCGCAGCGGTCTCTGCCTCAGCTGCGGCAGCGGCCTTGGCCTCAGCGGCCTCGCGGGCCTCCTTCTTGGCGGCGGCCTCCCTCGCGGCGGCCTGCTTGGCCTGGCCCACCACGACGGAGGAGCGCACGGTCTTGGTGACCAGACCGCCCCGCTCGAGCAGGCTCAGCACGGTGGCGGTGGGCTGGGCACCCTGGGCCAGGCGGGCGCGGATCGCCTCGGTGTCGAGGCGGGTCTCCTTGGTGCGGGGGTTGTAGAAGCCGAGCTCCTCGAGCGGTCGACCATCCCGGCGGGAGGTGCTGTTCGTCGCCACGAGGCGGAAGCTCGCTTCCCGCTTCTTGCCGAACCGCTTCAGGCGGAGCTTGATCATCGGGGCCTTGCCGCTAGGTGTCCAAACAAGCAATGTACCCCCTGGCCCGACCTCCCTAGAGCTGCCCGAACCCCTTGCGCTTCTTGGGGGGCTTGTGGGCCTTGCGGCTGCGGCCAGCGGCAGCAGGCGCCCCCATCCCAGGCATGCCGCCACCCATCCCCGGGAAGCCGCCCATGCCAGGCATGCCCCCCATGCCGGGCATGCCTGGCATGCCGCCGCCCCGGGTCATCTGCTGCATGAAGCCACGCATCTTCTGGAAGTCGGTCAGCACCTTGTCCACCTCGGCGGGGCTGTGGCCGCTGCCGGCGGCGATGCGCCGCCGGCGCGAGGGGGTGGAGGCGAGCAGATCGGGATTCTCCCGTTCGGTGGCCGTCATCGAGCTGATCATCGCCTCGATCTTGCCCAGCTGTTCTTCGCCCTGGCGCAGCATGCCGTCGTCGATCTTGTTCATCCCAGGAATCATTTTCATCAGCCCGCCCAAGGAGCCCATGCGCTTGATCAGGCGCATCTGCTGCACGAAATCGGAGAAGTCGAAGCTGGCTTCCTGCAGCTTCTGCTGCATGCGCGTCACATCGGCCAGCTCCACCTCCTTCTGGGCCTTCTCCACCAGGGTGAGCACATCCCCCATGCCGAGAATGCGGCTGGCCATCCGCTCGGGGTGGAAGGGCTGCAGGGCTTCCACCTTCTCGCCGGTGCCGATGAACTTGATCGGAGCGCCGCTCACCTTGCGGATCGAGAGGGCGGCACCGCCGCGGGAGTCGCCGTCCAGCTTGGTGAGCACCGCTCCGGTGATGCCCACCTGCTCGTGGAAGGCGCGGGTGAGCTCGGCGGCCTCCTGACCGATCATCGCGTCCACCACCAGCAGCACCTCATCGGGGCTGCAGGCCTCCCGGATCCGCACCATCTCCTCCATCATCGAGGCGTCGATCTGGAGGCGGCCGGCGGTGTCCACCAGCACCGTGTCGAAACCCTCGGCCCGCGCCTTGGCGATGCCCGCCGCCGCGATGGCCTCCGGTCTGGCCTCAGTGCCCAGGCTGAACACCTCCACGCCGATCTGGCCGCCGAGGGTGCGGAGCTGCTCAATGGCCGCCGGACGGTAGACATCGGCGCCCACCAGCAGCGCCTTGCGCCCCTGCTCCTTGAGGTGCAGGCCGAGCTTGGCGGTGGCGGTGGTCTTGCCGGCGCCCTGGAGGCCGGCCATCAGCACCACGGAGGGCGTCTCCGCCGTCCCTCCAGCGGCCAGGGGGGCGTTTTCGCCACCCATCACCTCCACCAGCTCCTCGTGCACCACCTGGATGAACTTCTGATCGGGGCTGATGCCCCGCACCACCTCGGCTCCGACGGCCTTGCGGCGCACCTCGTCGACGAAGTCCTTCACCACCGGCAGGCTCACATCGGCCTCCAGCAGGGCGCGCCGCACCTGTTTCAGCGCCCCTTCGACGTTGCCCTCGGTGATGGCCGCCTGGCCCCTCAGGTTCTTGACGGCGTCTTCAAACCGCTGGGAGAGCTCGTCGAACATCGCGGAGAGGCCTGGGGAGAGGTGGGCGCGGGGGCACCGCTGCCACCGATGGTAAAAACCGGCGTGGCAGGCTCTGGCCTCAGCGCAGGGGCGAGAAGCTCACCACCCGCCAGGTGTCGCCGTCGCGGCCGAACACATAGCGGTTGCGCAGATCGGCCTGGGCTGCCGGGCCGGCAGGCTCCCCGGCGGCGTTGATGGGCTGGGAGCTGTAGCGCAGGCTCACCAGGGCGGCGATGCGCCTGGGGGAGCGCTCTTCGATCGTGAGATTGGTCACGGTGGTGTTGAGCTTGAGCGTCTGCTGCCTGGCGGCCGATTCGCGGCGCTGTTGCTGCAGGTAGGCGATCTCGCCCTGACGGGCCATGGAGTCGAGCGGAACCGGGCTCTCGCCGCCGGCCAGCACGGCGGCCTTGGCCGCCAGCCAGGTTTCGAGCAGGGCCTGAACCTGGGCCTGGGAGGGCTCTGCCACCTGCAGCGGCACGGGGCGGGCGGGCTGGGCGGGCGGCGGGGCTGCTGCCTCGGGGCCGGCCGGCGGCGCTGCAGGCTGTGCCGGCGTGGTTTCCACCGGGATCGGCATGGGCTGGGGCCGTGGCCGCAGCAGAGCCCACAGCCCAGCGCCCAGCACTCCGGCAGCCGCCACGGCCACCAGGAGGCGACCGCGGCGGCTGCGGGGCAGCCGCAGGTGCCTGCTGTGTTTGCTCAGGTTGAGGCCCTTGGAGCGCCTCCAGCGCGGCAGGGCGACAGCCGGCAGCCGCAGCTCAGGCCTCCGCATCGCGGGGATCCGCAGCGAGGGCAAGGCCATTGAGGGCAGTGCCATCGAAGGCAGTGCCATGGAAGGCAGTGCGCCCCGCAGCCGGGATGTCCAGGAGGCCTTGGCCCCGCTGTCCTCCGAGCTGATGGGCTCTCGATCGCTCTCCAGGCCCAGGGCTGGCTCGACCTCAGGCCACTGCCCCGCCAGGCCAGCCGGAGCAGCAGGGCTGTCAGGCCAGCCGGCCTGGCTGAACAGGTCGCCGGCGGGGGGATCGGCCTGGATCAGGGGCTGCGGCAGGCGCTCGATGAACGCCTGCACATCGCGGTCGGCGAAATAGGCCTCCAGATCGGGGTCAGCCTCCAGGTCGCGGTAGCCGCGCAACACGTCTCCCTTGAGCCAGTCGCGGCAGTAGTCGCACAGCTGGGCCAGGGGATCGTCGCTGCGCTGCTCGGCCCACTGCTTCAGTTTGGCGTCCTCACTGGCGCCGCGCCTGAACACCTGCTGGCCTGCCTCCACCTGGCCCAGCAGCAGGTGCAGACAGGCCAGCAGGGGCTGGATGCCGTCCTGGCCGGAGGCCTGCAGCCGCTGCATGGCCGCGGCGATCCGCTCCGGCTTGCGCTGGGCGAAGCCGGAGGCGGTGAGGGCCGTGCTGGCCAGGAAGTCGGCCACGGCCGACTGATCGGCCCAGCGGCTGAACAGGTCCACCTGCTCCTGCACGGTGAGGTAGTCGCGGATCTGCAGGAAGAAGGCCTGGAACTCCTGGGGGCTCATGCCAGCCGAACTGGTTCCCTCGAGGCCGCCCCGTTCCTGCACAAGCTCCTCCAGCAGCTTCAGGCCCTCGGCGCGCTCGTCGCTGGCGGCAAGGCTGCGGCTGAGCAGATCGAGCACGCGGAACGGTCGCAACTGGGCGAGCTCCTCGGCCACCCGCTGTCGCAGGGGAGTGTGCTGGCCCATGCGCTGCAGCAACTGCAGGCCTTCCCGCAGGGTGAGGGCGGCGGCCTCGTAGCGACGCTGCCGCTGCAGCTCGGCGCCACCGGCCAGGCAGGCCAGGCCAGCCAGCAGGCTGAGGTCGCTTTCGCGGCCACTGCCGAGGGTGGGGGCCTGGGGGGGCTGCAGCAGCCGTCGCGCCAGGCTGAAACACTCCAGCGGCTGATCGGCCTCCAGCAGCAGCAGCAGGCCGCCCAGCTCCCGGCTGGTGGGGATCTCCAGGGCCGCCTGCAGCGGGTGGTCCTCACCACCCAGGGCGGTGAGTTCCGACTCGTAGGCCTCGCGACGGTGGGAGTCGGTGAGCAGATCGGCGCTCAGCCGCAGCAGGGATTCCCGGGCCTGCAGGGTCTCGGCGGTGAAGCCCTGCTCCGGCACCCGGTTGAGGCGCTGCTCCAGGGTGCGCAGCACCGACTGGGCGTCCGTGGTCGGGCTGACACCGAGCAACCGGAAGTGATCGATCGGCAGTTCCAACCCGCGCTGGCCTCAGTGGCCGACTGTAGACAGGGACTCCGGTTTTGGCAGCGGCACGAACATTTCCGGTGCCCAGACCCCGTACAGTTCGCTCCAGGATCCGGCGTTGCCCCAGGCCCGCTTGACGAGCTTTCCCCCATGACCCAGGCACACACCAGTCGCAACAGTTCGGCGGCCTCCGGCCTGGCCGACTCCGGGGTTCCGGGCTGTTCCGCCGAGTCCACCCACGTGGCGGGTCCCCATGCCGAGCGCCTGGAGAACCTCTATCCGGCCACCCCCGCCACGGTGACGCGGGAGGAGGGCTTGATGCTCTACCGCGACATGACCCTCGGCCGGCGCTTCGAGGACAAGTGCGCGGAGATGTACTACCGCGGCAAGATGTTCGGCTTCGTGCACCTCTACAACGGCCAGGAGGCCGTGAGCACGGGGGTGATCAAGGCCATGAAGGCCCAGCACGACTGGTTCTGCAGCACCTACCGCGATCACGTGCATGCGCTCAGCTGCGGTGTGCCGGCCCGCCAGGTGATGAGCGAACTGTTCGGCAAGGAAACAGGCTGCAGCAAGGGCAGGGGCGGCTCGATGCACCTGTTTTCACGGGAACACCATCTCCTGGGCGGCTACGCCTTCATCGGCGAGGGCATCCCCGTGGCCCTCGGGGCCGCCTTCACCAGCCGCTACAAGCGCGATGCCCTTGGCGATGCCGCCAGTGACTCGGTCACGGCGGCCTTCTTCGGCGACGGCACCTGCAACATCGGCCAGTTCTACGAGTGCCTGAACATGGCCTCGCTCTGGAAGCTGCCCATCCTGTTCGTGGTGGAGAACAACAAGTGGGCCATCGGCATGGACCACAACCGCGCCACCAGCGATCCGGAGATCTGGCGCAAGGCCGCCTCCTTCGGCATGGCCGGGGAAGAGGTGGATGGCATGGATGTGCTGGCCGTTCGGGAGGCAGCCCAGCGGGCGATCCAGCGGGCCCGGGCCGGGGAAGGCCCCACCCTGCTGGAGTGCCTCACCTACCGCTACCGGGGCCACTCCCTGGCCGACCCCGACGAGCTGCGGGCCGAGGCCGAGAAGGCCTTCTGGGCCAAGCGGGACCCGATCAAACGGCTCGGGGCCCAGCTGGTGGAGCAGCAGTTGGCCACGGCCGAGGAACTCAAGGCCATCGAGAAAGAGATCGATGCCGAGATCAGTGAGTGCGTCTCCTTCGCCCTCTCTGCCCCCGAGCCCAACCCCGAAGAGCTCACCCGCTACATCTGGGCCGAGAACTGAGCAGACCAGAACTGAGCAGCCCTACAGCCCGTGCAGCCGGGCCTGCTCGGCTGCGGCCCGGAACACCAGGCTGTGGCGCTCCACCAGCTCAGGCAGGCTGCCGTAGCCGCCGCCGATCACGCTGGCCACGGGGATGCTCCGGCGCAGGCAGGCATCGAACACGAGGCGGTCGCGATTGAGCAAGCCCGCGTCGCTGAGGCAGAGCTTGCCGAGCCGATCATCGCGGTGGGGGTCGACGCCGGCGTTGTAGAGCACCAGCTGCGGGCGCCATTGATCCAGCAGATCGGGCAAGACATCGCCCACGGCCTGGAGATAGGCGCGATCCTCCAGGCCATCGGCCAGGGGGATGTCGAGGTCGCTGGTCTGCTTGCGCAGGGGAAAGTTGCTCTCTCCATGGGCGGAGAGGGTGAACACCCGGGGCTCGCCGGCGAAAATGGCCGCCGTGGCGTCGCCCTGGTGCACATCCAGATCCACCACCATCAGCCGCTGGAGGATCTCCTCCGCCAGCAGCACCCGGGCCGTCACGGCCACGTCGTTGAAGATGCAGAAGCCGCTGCCCTGGGCAGGGAAGGCATGGTGGGTGCCGCCGGCCAGGTGGCAGGCCACGCCATGGTGCAGCGCCAGCCGCGCCGTGAGCAGGGTGCCCCCCACCGATAGCCAGGTGCGGCGCACCAGGGGGGTGGTGGAGGGCAGGCCGATGCGGCGTTGGTCGGCTCTGGGGAGCTCAGCGCGGCTGAAGGCCTGGTGATAGGGCCGGGGATGCACCAGCTCCAGGCAGCGGCGCGGGATGGGCAGCGGTTGATGCAGGTTGGCGGCCGGCGCCAGGTCCAGGGTCTGCAGGCGCTCGAACAGCAGCCTGAACTTGGCCATCGGAAAGCGATGGCCGCTGGCCAGGGGGGCCGAGTAGGCGGGGTGATAGACGAGTGGCGGAAGCACCCTGCCGGTTCAGCCAGGCGTGAAGGGCTGTTCTAGAGGCTGCTGGGGGTGCGGCGGGTGAGATTGCGAAGCTTGCGCAGGGCCTTGAGTTCCACCTGGCGCACCCGCTCGCGCGACACGTCCAGTTGACGGCCGATCTCCGCCAGGGTGTGACGTTCGCAGCCCTCCAGCCCGAACCGCAGCTGCAGCACGTGGCGCTCCTGCTCGCCCAGCTGGCTCAACCACTGCTGGAGCTGCTCCTGGTTGAGGCCGCGCTCGACCCGGTCGAGGGGCTCCTCCTCGCTGGAGTCGGCGATCAGGTCGCCCAGGAAACTCCTGCCCTCATCGCCGTTCACCGGCGCATCCAGACTGGAGGTGGTGAGGGACTGGCGCAACAGGCCATCGAGCTCATCGAGGGGCATGGCCATGGCCTCGGCGATCTCCTGGCGGCTGGGCATGGCTCCGAGCTTGTGGGCCAGCTCCAGGCTCACCTTGCGGATCGCACTCAGCCGCTCGCTGAGGTGCACCGGCAGGCGGATCGTGCGTGACTGGCAGGCGATCGCCCGGGTCATGCTCTGGCGAATCCACCAGAAGGCATAGGTGGAAAATTTGTATCCGCGGGTGGGATCGAACTTCTCGACGGCGCGCTCCAGGCCGAGGGATCCCTCCTGAATCAGATCGAGCAGCTCCAGACCCTTGCCCTGGTATTTCTTGGCCACGCTCACCACGAGGCGAAGATTCGCCTTCATCATGCGTTGCTTGGAGCGCTGGCCCACCCGCACCAGCTTTTTGTCGTGGTCGGAATAGCTGGCCGAATCGCTCTCCAGGAGCCGCATCAACACCTGCACCTGATTGCCCAGCTCGATCTCCTCGGCCGGCGTCAGCAGGGGTTCCCGGCCGATGCTGGCGAGATACCAACTGATCGGATCACTGCTGCGTCTGCGGCTGTGATCACTGGCCCTTTGGGTGGTGGCGTTCATCAGGACGGCCAGTCGAGGAATAAGACTATCCACGCCAAATGGGGGGATCCGGTGTCATTTCAGTAACCCTTTAGGTTTTGCTTGCAAAAGCACACGGTTGTTGTGGCCGAAGTCACACCGTCAGGTTTCTGCTGCTGCCAAGGAGGGTTCGCCCTGGCCGCCTGGCGCCGGATCGAGGCCCGCCAGGGCTGAGGCGATCGCCATCGGTGTGCAGTGGCCGGGGCCAGCGCCTGCGCGCACCCTCAGACCCGCCTGGGCGTGGGCCAGGGCCGCTGCCGCCAGCACGGCTGGATCGGCCTGGCCGCAGGCGGCGATGGCCTGGGCACCCAGCCCGGCGCAGTAGCCCGCCAGCACGTCCCCGAGGCCGGCGCGGGCCGCGCGGGGTTCGGCTTCCCCCAGCTGCCAGCGGCGCCCATCAGGGGCGGCCACCACGCTGCGGGCTCCCTTCAGCACCAGGCCCACGCCCGCCTCGCCGGCGGCCCGGCCGGCGGCCTCCAGGGGCGGCAGCTCTGCCCACTGGGGGAAGAGGCGCTCGAACTCCGCCCCATGCGGGGTGAGCCAGGTGGGGCCCTGGCGATGACCCAGCCAGGCCGCCGCGCTGCAGCCCAGGCCTGGGGCCACCGCCAGGGCCAGACGGTTGAGGCCGTCGGCATCGAGCACCAGCAGGCCGGGCAAGCGTTGCAGCCGCTCCCACACCTCCAGCTCACGCCCTGCGCGGAGGGCAGGCTCCGGCTGGCCCCCCAGCCCCGGCCCCAGCAGCAGGGCATCGAGGCGTTCAAGAGTGGTGGCGGGAAGGTCGGCCAGGCAGAGGTGCCCCGCCGGGTCGCAGGCCAGCTCCGCGCTCACCACCACATGCGGCGCCCTGGCCACCAGCTGCCCCCCCACGCCGGCGGCTCCGGCCAGCCGCACACTGGCGCAGCCGCTGGCACTGGCCCCCGCCACCGCCAGGTGCGCAGCGCCCTGGAAGCGGGCGCTGCCGGCCAGCAGCAGCAGCCGGCCCCGGCCGTACTTGCCCGCCGCCGTTTCGATCCGGGGCCAGGGCGCGGTGCTCAGGTCGGCGGCAGCCAGCAGCAGCGGCGGGCTGGCGGGCAGGGCGTCCAGGGCCTGGCGGGCCAGCCCCAGGTCGACGCGCTCCAGCCGGCCCACCCAGGCCAGGGCCGCATCCTGCACCAGGCCCTGCTTGATCAGCCCCACGGTGCAGGTGTGGATGGCCTTCGCCGCTACGCCACCGAGGCAGCGCCCCGTGTCGCTGCACAGTCCGGTGGGCACATCCAGGGCCACCAGACCCCCAGGGGCCTGCTGCTGCCGATGCTCCAGCAGGGTTTCGAGCGCGGCGCCTGGGGGCCGGCTCTGGTTGAGGCCCAGCAGGGCCTCAATCCAGAGGCTGGCCGCGGCGGGATCTGGTGGATCGGCCAGGGTGGGGATGCCGAGCCAGTGGGCATGGCGGCGGTGGGTGGCGGTGAGGGGTTTGCAGCGCTCAAAGGGGCACCACAGCTGCACGGCGATACCCGCCAAGTGGAGCTCCCGGGCCACCACCAGCCCATCACCGCCGTTGTGGCCAGGCCCCACCAGCACCAGGGCCCCGCAGGCCCTCAACCGGGGGCCGTGAGCTTCCAGCAGCCGCTGGCTGAGGGCCAGGCCGGCCTTCTCCATCAGCGCCTCCACCGGCAGGCCGCTCTCGAACAGCCTGGTTTCCACGGCGGCCATCTGGGCGCCGCTCACCAGCAGGTGTTCGGCGTCGCGGGCCGGCCAGGGGGTGGGGCTGGGGGTCACGGCAGGCGATGGGGCGCCGCTTCATGATGGGAGCAATGACGCCTTTCGCCCCGCCTTGCTGAGCTCCGCCCCTGCTGCCACTCCAGCCGGTGCCCAGGCCCTGGAGCGCCTGCGGGCCTGGCCCGGCGAGCACCGCGTGGCCGTGGGGCTCTCCGGCGGGGTGGACAGCTCTCTCACCGCGGCCCTGCTGGTGGAGGCGGGCTGGCAGGTGGAGGGGCTCACCCTGTGGCTGATGAGCGGCAAGGGGGCCTGCTGCGCCGAGGGGCTGGTGGATGCCGCCGGCCTCTGTGAGCAGCTGGGGGTGCCCCACCACGTGGTGGATTCCCGCGAGCAGTTCCGGGCCCAGATCGTTGACTTTCTGGTGGAGGGCTATGCCGCCGGGGTGACGCCCCTGCCCTGTTCCCGCTGCAACCGCGAGGTGAAGTTCGGCCCGATGCTCGCCTGGGCCCGGGAGCAGCGCGGCCTGGAGCGCCTGGCCACGGGCCACTACGCCCGCGTCCGCCCGGCCAGCGGTGGCGGCCGTGACCAGCTGCTGCGCGGTCTGGATCGCCACAAGGACCAGAGCTACTTCCTCTACGACCTGCCCCAGGAGGTGCTCTGCCGGCTGGTGTTTCCCCTCGGTGAACTCACCAAACCCGACACCCGCCTGGAGGCCGAGCATCACGGCCTGCGCACCGCTGCCAAGCCCGAGAGCCAGGACCTCTGCCTGGCCGACCACCACGGCTCGATGCGGGCCTTCCTGGATGCCTATCTGCCGCCGCGCCAGGGCGAGATCGTGCTGGGAGACGGCCGGGTGCTGGGCCACCACGACGGCCTGGAGCACTTCACCATCGGCCAGCGCAAGGGGCTGGGGGTGGCCTGGAGCGAGCCGCTGCATGTGGTGCGTCTCGATGGCGCCCTGAACCGGGTGGTGGTGGCACCCCGCTCCGAGGCGGCCCGCCCCGACTGTGTGGTGGGCGCGGTGAACTGGGTGTCGATCGAGCCGCCCCAGCAACCGCTGGAGGTGGAGGTGCAGGTGCGCTACCGCAGCGCCCCGGAGCCGGCCCTGCTCACCCCCCTGGAACCCACCGAGGCCGATGGGGCAGCGGGCCGGCCTTACCGGGTGCAGCTGCGTTTCGCCGAGGAGCAGTTCTCCATCACCCCAGGCCAGGCCGCGGTGTTCTATGCCGGCGACGTGCTGCTCGGTGGCGGGCTGATCCAGGCTTCCCCCAACTGAGCTCGCCTCACCAGCCCGCGCCTCACCAGTAGGGATCGCTGGCCAGTTCCACCGTGAGGGAGCCCGTGCGGCTGGGGGGCACCGTGGCGATGCAGGCCCGCACCACCCGGCCGTTCACCTCGATTTCGCAGGCGCCGCAGCTGCCCCCCAGGCAGCCGGTGGGGATGGTCACGCCGGCTTGCTCGGCCGCCACCAGCCAGGAGCTGCCGCTGGCCACCTGGCTGGTGTGGCCGTTGGGCCAGTGCAGGCGAACCGGAGTGGCACTCATCAGGGGTGAAGCAGGGGGGCGAGGTTCACGTGGGCCTCGAAGGCATCGGCCAGGCGATCGAGCAGGGCGTCGCGTTGCTGGGCATGGTCGCTCTGATGTTCGCTCAGCAGGGGGAGTCCTCGGCGCTGGCGCAGCTGGTTGAGCCAGCGTCGCCGCCAGGCACCGCTGTCGAACACCCCGTGCAGATAGGTGCCCGCCACGCTGCCGCCCCGCTCTCCGATCGGTCGCCACCATCCCAGGCCGGCCTCAGCGGCCAGCGGAGCGGTGGCGGCCGCGCTCTCTGACCCGTCGCCTGCCAGACCGCCGCCCAGCAGCTCGGTGTGGCCGCGGTGAAGCTCGAAGCCGCGCAGCTCCAGCGGTGACCCTGGTGGCCACAGGGCCGGGCAGTGCCGCTGGCGCAGGGCCTTGCTGGCGCCATAGACGGTGCACAGCGGCAGCAGGCCAAGACCCGCCTGCTCTGCCCCACCGCCCCCGATCGCCTCGCCCTCCAGGCCGCGGGGATCGCCCAGCTGCCGTCCCAGCATCTGCAGACCGCCGCAGAGCCCGAACAGGTGGCCGCCGCTGCTCACGTAGGCCGCCAGCCGCTCCCCCCAGCCGTGATCCTGCAGGGCCGCCAGGTCCCGCAGGGTCTGCTTGCTGCCAGGCAGGATCACGGCATCGGGCTGGCCGAGCTCCTCGCCGGGCCGGATCCAGCGCAGTTGCAGGCTGGGCTCGGCCTCAAGGGGGTCGAGGTCGGAGAAGTTGCTGAGCGAGGGCAGCCGCAGCACGGCGATCTCCAGCTCGGCCCGGCCCTTGCTACTGCGACGCTCCAGCAGATCGAGGGAGTCTTCCGGGGGAAACAGCTCATCCAGCCAGGGCATCACCCCCAGCACGGGCACGCCGGTGTGCTCCTGCAGCCAGGTTCTGCCGGCGTCAAAGAGTTCGCGCCGCCCCCGAAAGCGGTTGATCAGCAGCCCCCGGATCAAGGGGCGCTGCACCGGCGTGAGCAGCTGCAGGGTGCCCACCAGCTGGGCAAACACCCCGCCCCGTTCGATGTCCGCCACCAGCAGGCAGCGGGCCCGCAGGAACTGGGCCAGCCGCAGGTTCGTGAGGTCGCGGGCCTGCAGGTTCACCTCCACGGGGCTGCCGGCCCCCTCCAGTACCAGCCGGCCGCCGGGATGGCTGGTCTGCAGCGCGTCCAGCCCCTCCCGGATGGCGGCCCAGCCGGGGCGAAACCAGTCGCGGTAGTAGTGCTCGGCCCGGGCCGTGCCCACCGAGCGGCCCAGGTGGATCACCTCGCTGGTGCTGTCGCCCTGGGGCTTGAGCAGCACGGGATTCATGCTGCAGTGGGGCTCCAGCCCCGCCGCCCAGGCCTGCAGCGCCTGGGAGTAGGCCATCTCACCGCCGCCGCCATCCACCCAGGCGTTGTTGCTCATGTTCTGACCCTTGAAGGGCAGCGGCTGCTCGCCGCGGCGGCGCAGCACCCGGCAGAGGGCGGCCGTCATCAGCGACTTGCCGGCGCCGCTGCTGGTGCCCAGCACCATCAGGGGGCTGGGCGCGAGGGCCGGATCCCTCACAGGCGCGGCCGGCTGCGCCGCAGCTGGTGCTGCAGCCGCTCCAGCAGGGACGCCGCGGGAATGGCGCCCGGCCACTGCTCCAGCAGGTCGCGCCCCATCGGCGTGAGACGCACCCGCTCGGTGAGTCCCTGGCCATCCACCTCCCGGCGCAGCACCCCCACCTGGATCAGCCAGATCCAGTGGGCCTCCACCCGTTCGCTGCCCAGGCTGCAGCTGCAGTGCTGGCCGGCATCGGCCCGGCGGCAGAAGGCACTGCTGCTGAGCGGTGTGGTGCCCACCAGCTCATAGAACGTGCGGCGGAACGGCAGGCAGCGCATCGCCTGGGAGGCCCGGGCCCAGGAGCGGGCCTGGAGGTGAGGCTGTCCTTTCATGGGGGGATTCTCCCTGACCTGACGGCCCAGATGCTGGTGCTTGCCTCCGCCTCCCCGGCCCGTCGCCGCCTGTTGCAGCAGGCGGGCCTCCCCCACCGGGTGCAGGTGAGTGGGGTGGACGAGGAGGCGTTTGCCCATGCCGATGCCCGGCAGTTGGTGCGCCAGCTGGCCCAGGCGAAGGCCGAAGCAGTGGCGGAAAAGCTGGCGGTGGAGCTGGCGGCTGAGCTGGGGAAGACTGCCCCCACAGCTCTGCCGGCGTGGCGCGGGGTGCTGGGCTGTGATTCGGTGCTGGTGTTCGCCGGAGAGACCTTCGGTAAGCCCCGCGATGCCGAGCAAGCCGCCGCCCGCTGGCGCCGCATGAGCGGCCAGTGGGCGGAGCTGCACACCGGCCACTGCCTCACGGCCCCGCAGGGGCCGCCGCTGCAGGCGGTGGTGACCACGCGGGTGCAGTTCGCCGCCCTGGACGAAGCGGCCATCACCGCCTACGTGGCCACTGGCGAGCCGCTGCAATGCGCTGGGGGATTTGCCCTGGAGGGGCGGGGCGGGCTGCTGGTGGAGCGAATCGAAGGCTGCTTCAGCAATGTGATCGGCCTCAGCCTGCCCCTGCTGCGCCGCTGGCTCCAGGATCCCCGCTTCAACGATCGCTGAACAGCTCGCCGATGCCGTCGCTGGAGCTGCGGCCGCGCCGCAGGCCGCGGTTCTCGCGGGTGGCCACCAGGGTGAGGTTGCGCCAGCGGAACACGCCTGTGTAGCCGTGGTCGATGAAGGTCACCGGCGAGGTGCCGGTGGCATCGCGCACCTCCAGCCGTCCGCTGCGGTCGCTGAAGTTGAAGCGCCGTCCATCCGGCTGGGTCACCACGTAGCGGGTGACGCCATTGCTGCGCTCCACCAGGCGCAGGGAGCAGTCGCCGTCGTGGAGCAGGCGGGAGCCTTGCGCCAGGGTGCAGCGGCCCTCGTAGGTGGTCACCTCGCGGTCATTCCGCGACACCCGGCCGAACAGCACGCGGGTCAGTTCACGCTCGACCCGCTGGCGATCTGAGCCCCGCTCCCAGCAGGTTTCGGCGCGCAGGCTGCAGAGGCTGCCATCGGTGAGCTGGAACTCCTGGGGAACGGGCCGGCCGATCAGGGAGGTCTGCAGGCGCCGGGCCGCCTGGCTGCCGAACTGGCGCCTGGTCTCCTCCAACGAGACGCCTTTGCTGCTGAAGCAGGTCTGGGCGCGTTGATCGCAGACCACCCCAGCCTCCGGGCTGGAGAGCCAGCGGGGCATGGCCGCCGCCGGTGCGGCGCCCGCCAGCAAGCCAAGGCCCGCGCTGGCGGCGGCAACGGCGGCGGTGCTGCTGAGACGCAGGCTGAGGGATCGCACGGTCATGGCTGTCAACGGAGTGAGGAGAGGCGCTGGGGCGAGACCCGCCGGCAACGCATCACCGCAACGTATCGGCCGGGTGTGTGCCAGCCATGACGGCCTGGAGCGGAGTTCTGACCAGATCTGTCTGGGCACAAAAAAGCCCCCACCAAGGGCGGGGGCAAGCGGCTTGCGCCGACGCAGAGGACTGAGGGGGGTCAGTCGAGGTCGGGCATGGCCAGGGTGGGCTCGGCCTGACGGTCGATGCCCTTCTCGAAACCGGCAGCGGCGGCGCGGGCGCGGCCGGCATGCCAGAGGTGACCCACCAGGAAGAAGAAAGCCAGCACGAATTGCGTGGAGGCCAGCCACTGGCGGATGTTCACGAAGTTCACCGAGTTGGGCTCGGTGATGATGCCGCCCACGGAGTTGAGGGAGGCATTGGGGGCGTGGGTCATGTATTCAGCCGCCCGGCGCACCTGCCAGGGCTGAATGTCGTTCTGGAGCTTGTCGAGGCTGAGGCCGTTGGGGCCGCGAAGCGGCTCCAGCCAGGGGCCGCGGAAGTCCCAGAAACGCATGGTTTCACCACCGAAGATGATCTCGCCGGTGGGGGAGCGCATCAGGTATTTGCCCAGACCGGTGGGGCCCATGGCCGAACCGATGTTGGCTCCGAGGCGCTGGTCACGCACCAGGAAGGTGAAGCTCTGGGCCTGGGAGGACTCGGCGTTGGTGGGGCCGTAGAACTCGGAGGGGTAGGCGGTGTTGTTGAACCAGATGAAGGCCGAGGCGATGAAGCTCATGAAGCTCAGGGCGCCGAGGCTGTAGCTCAGATAGGCCTCACCGTTCCAGATGAAGGCGCGACGCACCCAGCCGAAGGGCTTGGTGATCACGTGCCAGATGCCACCGAAGATGCAGATCAGGCCCAGCCAGATGTGGCCGCCGATGATGTCCTCCATGGAGTCGACACCGATGATCCAGCCCTCACCACCAAAGGGGGCGCGGGTGAGGTAGCCGAAGATCACACCCGGATTCAGGGTGGGGTTGGTGATCAGGCGCACGTCACCGCCACCGGGAGCCCAGGTGTCGTAGACGCCGCCGAAGAACATGGCCTTGAACACCAGCAGCAAGCAGCCCACACCCAGGAGGATGAGGTGGTAGCCGATGATGTTGGTCATCTGGTTCTTGTCGCGCCAGTCCTGGGAGAAAAAGTTGGAGTAGTTCTCCAGGATCTCAGGGCCGCGCAGAGCGTGATACAGACCGCCCACGCCGAGCACGGCCGAGCTGATCAGGTGGAGCACGCCCACAACAAAGAACGGATAGAGGTTGGTGACCTCACCGCCAGGGCCGACGCCGTAACCGAGGGTGGCGACGTGGGGGAACAGGATCAGACCCTGTTCGTACATGGGCTTGTCGAAGGTGAAGTGGCTCACCTCGAACAGCATCATGGCTCCGGCCCAGAAGACCATCAGGCCGGCGTGGGCCACATGGGCGCCGAGCAGGCGGCCGGAGAGATTGATCAGGCGGGCGTTACCCGCCCACCAGGCGTAACCGGTGGAGTCGAGGTCCTTGCCCCCGACACCCACCAGCCCGGAATTAAAGGGCGTTTCCACGGGGCAGTACCTCTTCAGGGAAGACGAAGTTTTCATGCGGCTGGTCAGCCGGCGCCATCCAGGCGCGGATGCCTTCATTCAGAAGAATGTTCTTCGTGTAGAAGGTCTCGAACTCGGGGTCCTCAGCGGCGCGGATCTCCTGCGACACGAAGTCGTAGGCCCGCAGGTTCAGCGCCAGGCCGATGATGCCGATGCTGCTGGTCCACAGACCCATCACCGGCACGAACAGCATGAAGAAGTGCAGCCAGCGCTTGTTGGAGAAGGCGATCCCGAAGATCTGGCTCCAGAAGCGGTTGGCCGTCACCATCGAGTAGGTCTCCTCTTCCTGGGTGGGCTCGAACGCCTTGAAGGTGTTCGACTGCTCCCCGTCCTCGAACAGGGTGTTCTCCACCGTGGCGCCGTGGATGGCACAGAGCAGGGCACCGCCCAGGATCCCGGCCACACCCATCATGTGGAAGGGGTTGAGGGTCCAGTTGTGGAAGCCCTGCAGGAACAGCAGGAAGCGGAAGATGGCGGCCACGCCGAAGCTGGGTGCAAAGAACCAGCTGCTCTGGCCCAGGGGGTACATCAGGAAGACGCTGACGAACACCGCGATCGGGCCCGAGAAGGCGATGGCGTTGTAGGGGCGGATGCCCACCAGGCGGGCGATCTCGAACTGACGCAGCATGAAGCCGATCAGGGAGAAGGCACCGTGCAGGGCCACGAACGGCCAGAGGCCGCCGAGCTGCACCCAGCGCACGAAGTCGCCCTGGGCCTCAGGGCCCCAGAGCAGCAGCAGGCTGTGGCCCATGGCGTCAGCGGGGGTGCTGACGGCGGCGGTGAGGAAGTTGCAGCCCTCGAGATAGGAGCTGGCAATCCCGTGGGTGTACCAGGAGGTGGCGAAGGTGGTGCCGGTGAGCCAGCCACCCAGGGCCAGGTAGGCCGTGGGGAACAGGAGCAGACCAGACCACCCAACAAAGACAAAGCGGTCGCGCTTGAGCCAGTCATCGAGGACGTCGAACCATCCCCGCTGCGGCAAGCGTCCTGCAGCGATCGTCATGGAGGAAGCGGGATACCGGGTGATGGTAACAATGTTCTTCGGCATCGCGAGGTTGGCCGCAATGGGCTGAAACCCCAGCTGAGGCCAGGCTTTTAAGTATTTATTCTGATCCTTGCCCCCTGGGTCGCGGCCAGACGCCAGGATGACCTGGGCCTTCGCGGTGCATCTGGCCGATCCCGCGCACCGTTCAGCCCCCGGGCCCAGCTGCCCCGCACGCCAACCTTTCCACCCTCTTGAACCCCGCCGTGACGACCGCTGCCAATCCCGAGGGCTTCACCACGGGGACCTCCGATCTGCTGGAGCAACCGGTGCTCGGCTCCCGCCGCCCTTCGAATCTGCTGATGGCCGTGGCGGTGAGCCTCGGCGGCGTGGGCTTTCTGCTCACCAGTCTCTCCAGTTACCTGGCCCGGGACCTGCTGCCCATCGGCCACCCCGCCGAACTGGTCTTCGTGCCCCAGGGGCTGGTGATGGGCCTTTACGGCACGGCGGCCGTGCTGCTGGCCACCTACCTCTGGACCGTGATCGGCCTCGACGTGGGCGCCGGCAGCAACCGCTTCGACCGCCGCGCCGGCACCGCCACGATTCGCCGCCAGGCCTTTCGCCAGCTGATCGACGTGGAGATCCGGCTGCGGGACATCCAGGCGGTGAAGGTGGAGGTGCGCGATGGCCTCAACCCGCGCCGCCGCCTGGCCCTGAAGCTGCAGGGCCGCCGCGATCTGCCCCTCACCCGGGTGGGCGAGCCCATGGCCCTGGCCGATCTGGAACAGTCCGGAGCCCAGTTGGCCCGCTTCCTGGGGGTGCCCCTGGAGGGCGTATGAGCGGCCTCTCCCGCCGCCTGGCCACCCGGCTGGCCATGGCTGCCCTGCTGATGCTCACCCCCCTGGTGCTGGCCGCCTGCACCCCGAGCGGTTCCAGCTCGACCCCCCAGGGCTGCGCCACCGCCACCACGCCCTGCCTGGAGGGTCCAGCCACGGTGACCCTGCAGACCAGCCGGGGTGAGGTGCAGCTGCAGCTCGACGGCGACGCAGCGCCCCTCAGCGCCGGCAATTTCGTGGATCTGGTGCAGCGCGGTGTCTACGACGGCACCGTGTTTCACCGGGTGGTGCGCGACCCCACGCCCTTCGTGGTGCAGGGCGGCGATCCGGCCAGTGCCAACCCCGTGGTGCCTCCCAACCAGTACGGCAGCGGCAGCTATGTGGACCCCGCCAGTGGTGAGGCGCGGCTGATTCCGCTGGAGCTCAAGCTCAGCGAGGAGCCTGCCCCCCGCTATGGCGAGACGATCACCGCCCCCGGCGTGACCCGTCAGCTGGCGCTGGCCCACCAGCGCGGTGCGGTGGCGATGGCCCGCTCCGCTGATCCCAACTCGGCCAGCGCCCAGTTCTACGTGGCCCTGCAGGCCCTGCCCGAGCTCGATGGCCGCTACGCCGTGTTCGGCCGGGTGAGCCAGGGCATGGAGGTGGTCGACCGCATCCAGCAGGGCGACAAGATCGTCAAGGCCAGCGTGGCCTCAGGCGGCAAGCTGGTGAAGCCAGGCTCCTAGGGGCTTCAGGCGGGCACCCGCTTGTTGGACGCGGTGACCCGCAGGAAGGCGGTGTTCACACCGGAGGACCGCTCCAGGGCCACCTTGCCGGTGCGGGCGATCTCGAGGATGCCGTAGGGGGCCATCACCTGCTCGAGAGCCACCAGCTTGCCGGGATCACCCACCACCTCGAGGGTGAGGGCCTCATCGGCCACATCCACCACATTGGCGCGGAACACCTGCACCAGGTCGAGGATGGCGCCGCGGTTGTGGGCCGGGGCGGCCACCTTGAGCAGCATCAGCTCCCGCTCCACCGAGGGGAGCTGGGAGAGGTCGATCACACCCAGCACGTTGACCAGCTTGTCGAGCTGCTTGGTCATCTGGGCCAGGGTGCGGTCGTCGCCCTCCACCACCATGGTGAGGCGGGACATCCCACCGCCTTCGGCCGGCCCCACGGCCAGGCTCTCGATGTTGAAGCCGCGGCGGGCGAACAGGCCGGAGATGCGGCTGAGGGCCCCGGATTCGTCTTCCACCAGCACCGAGAGGGTGTGCTTCATGGCTGTGGGATGGGAACCGGGCAGGTGGGACCAAGCTACCGGTCAGCACCGAGGCCCCCTGGGCTGCTCAGGGCTCGCCCGCCACGGGGCTGAGGCTCAGCTGGTGCAGCCAGGGAATCACGGCGGCGTGGAAGGGCTCGGGGGCCTCGTCATGGAGGCAGTGGCCACAGCCCTCCAGGGAGAGCAGCGGCAGGTCGGGGCGTAACCGCTGCAGGGCCTCCCCCACCTGGATCGGCACGAGCTGGTCGCGCGTTCCCCAGACCAGCAGCAGGGGCCGCCGCAGGCGCGGCAGCATCGAAGGAGCCGTGGCGCCATGGGGGCGCAGGGCCATGGCGATGCTCATGGTGCGCAGGCTGCGCACGGCACTGGGCCGGCGGGCGGGGGTGGCGAACAGGCGTCTCAGCTCCTGGTCGCCGATCACCGGGATGGCATAGGAGAGCTGGATGCCGAGGGCCAGCAGGGGCGAGTGGGCCAGCAGCGGTACCAGCAGCTCCAGGGGCAAGAGCCGGCAGAGCAGCACCACCACCCGTCGCTTGAGGCGGCGGCGCCAGGGACGCCGCCGCGGCGGGCGCGGCCGGCTGCGGCCCATCAGGGCCGGGTCGGGCAGGGTGGCGGCCACCACGCCCCGCACCCAGCGCGGGAAGAAGGTGGCACAGCTGGTGGCCACCAGAGCGCCGAGGGAATGGCCCACCAGCACCGCCGGCCCGCCCACCACCTCCTGCAGGAAGGCCTGCACCTGCCGCGCCCAGAGGCGGTTGTCGAGCCGCCCGGCGGGAAGCAGGCCAGGGCCGGGCTGCTCGGAGGCGCCGAAGCCGATCAGGTCGAGGGCATACACCACCCAGCCTTCGGCGGCCAGGGCGGCTGCGTTGCGCCGCCAGTGGCCACTGGCGGCCCCGAAGCCATGCAGCAGCAGCACCGCTCCCCGCACACCTCCCTGGTGCTGGATCAGGGCAGCGGGGGGGTCGAGCTGGCGCCAGTGCACCGCCAGACCACGCCAGACCCAGGTGCCGTGCTCCCCCCAGTCCGTCCCTGTGCCGGGCGAAGCTGAACGGGGGGCCAGCCCTGAATGCGGCAGTGCCTCAGCCGGGCGGGAAGACAAGGGAGGTGCGGCGGCCGCCTGGGCCATCGAGCGGAGTTCAAACGTAGGCCGCACCTGGCGCTGGCGGTGGCGCTGGCCGTGGAGCTGGGATGCCCCAGCCGCCAGGATGGTCCCCACCGGGGCAGCCAGACGAGTGAGCGGCAGGCGATTGAGCACAGAACCGGCACGGTCTGGCGGATGAGGTCGGTCACGGCCGATCCAGCGCCGGAGGCCTACCGCGAAGGCGGTGTGAGCCTGCAGTTGGGCCAGGGATTCTTCAGGCCTGAATCGCGGCCCAGCCGCGACCTGGGCGTGCTGCTCTGCCGCAGCCTGGTGGCCTGCCGGGAGGGCCTTGGCGCCAACCCGCCGGTGCGGGTGCTCGATCTGATGGCCGGCTGTGGCATTCGCAGCCTGCGCCTGGCCGTGGAGGGAGGGGCGGCCTCGGTGTGGGCCAATGACGCCGATCCCGGGCGCCTGCCCCTGCTGCGTGCCAACCTCGCCAGCCTGGCCGCCTTGCCCCATCGCTGCACGGCCCTCACGGCCCAGAAGCTGCTGGCGGCATGCCTGCTGCGGCAGCAGCGCTTCGAGCTGGTGGACCTCGATGCCTTCGGCTCGGTGGCGGGCCTGCTGCCCCTCGCCCTGGAGGCCGTGGCCTTCGAGGGGGTGCTGTATCTGGCCAGCAGCGATGGCCGCTCCCCAACCGGCCACGACCGTCCGGCCGCCATCCGCTCCCTGGGGGCGGCGGCCCGGGCGCACCCGGCCAGCTGGGAGCTGGCGCTGCGGCTGCAGATCGGCCAGGTGGCGCGTCTCGCCTGGGCCCAGGGATGGGGCATTGAGCCCCTGTTCAGCTTCAGCGAGGGGCGCACCTTCCGCACGGCGATCCAGTTGCGTCGCCGGCCCCGGGTCGGCGAGGAGCAACAGCTGGGGCTCCTGGCCCACTGCCATGGCTGCGGCGACCAGCAGCTGCAGAGCCTGCTGAAGCTGCGAGGCTGGCCGCCCTGCCTCTGCCCTGAGGATCCCCAGCAGCGCCAGGGGGGGCGCCCGCTGGCGATTTCCGGCCCTCTCTGGCTCGGACCACTGCAGAACGGGGTCTGGCTGGAGCGCCTGCACCAGGCCGCCCTGGCGCTGCCTACCGGCTGGCAGGCGCCAGCCAGCCAGCGGTTGTTGCAGGTGCTGATGGCCGACCCGGGCCTGCCGGCTCGCTGCTGGCCGATGGCGGAGCTGAGCCGCCGCCTTCCCACGGGTACCCCCCGGCTGGCCGGCCTGCTGGAAGCCCTGCGCCAGGAGGGCTGGTGCGCCCACCGCAGCGGTGTGATGGCCGGCATGCTGCGCAGCGATGCCCCCTGGGCCCGGATCCTGGAGCTGGCGGCGGCGCTGGCACCGCCAGGTCCGAACTGAGGCCGCGCCGCGCTAAAACGGGTGGCACAACGCGCCTCCCCCATGGCCTCGGAGATCTTCGGTATCGCAGCCCTGTTCTGGGTGCTGATCCCGGTGGGCCTGGCCGGCGGCGCCCTGCTGCTGCGCTTCGCCGACGAAGACTGAAGCCCTGAGCCGCTGCCGGTCTCGCCGATCTCGCTGGGCTGAGCCGGCCCCTAGGCTCTCAGCCGATTGAGCGAGCGGCATGCAGGTCTTGGTGGTGGGCGCAACGGGCACCTTGGGCCGCCAGGTTGCTCGCCGGGCCCTCGATGCCGGCCACCAGGTGCGCTGCGTGGTGCGCTCGCCGCGCAAGGCTGCCTTCCTGCAGGAGTGGGGCTGTGAACTCACCCGCGGCGACCTGCTCGAACCCGACAGCCTCGACTACGCCCTGGAAGGCCAGGAGGCCGTGATCGATGCGGCCACCGCCCGGGCCACCGATCCCGGCAGCGCCTACGACATCGACTGGGGTGGCAAGCAGAACCTCTTCGCTGCCTGCTCCCGCGCTGGCGTCAAACGGCTCGTGTTCGTGTCGCTGCTGGATGCGGCCCGCCACCGCGAGGTGCCGCTGATGGACATCAAGGCCTGCACGGAGGAATGGCTGGAGGCCTCTGATTTCGACTACACGATCCTGCGCGGCGTGGCGTTCATGCAGGGGTTGATCAGCCAGTTCGCGATCCCCGTGCTGGAGGGGCAGACCGTTTGGGTGAGCGGATCGCCTACGCCGATCGCCTACATGAACACCCAGGACATGGCCCGCTTCGCGGTGGCCGCCCTCGAACGCCCCGAAACGGTGCGCCGGGCCTTCCCGGTGGTGGGTCCGCGGGCCTGGATCACCGGCGAGATCACCCAGCTTTGTGAACGGTTCACCGGCAAGGATGCGCGGGTGTTCCGGGTGCCGCCGGCTCTGCTCTCGATGATGCGGGGCCTCACCAGCTTCTTCGAGGCCAGCCTCAACGTGGCTGAGCGGCTCGCCTTCGATGCCGTCACCGGCGGTGGCGTGAAGCTCGATGCGCCCATGGAGGAGAGCTACGCGGCCTTTGGCCTCGACCCCGGCGAGACCACGGGGCTGGAGAGCTACCTCAAGGAGTATTACGACACCATCCTCAAGCGGCTGCGGGAGATGGAGGCCGACCTCGACAAGGACGCCAAGAAGAAGCTGCCGTTCTGAGGGCCCGCCACCACCCTGGCTGGTTCGTCTGTACTATGGGCGGTTGAAGCGTCTCGCCGATGTCGGTTGCCCAGATCAAGAACCTGCAGCGCCGCCTGGCCAACCTCGAGGCCGAGGCCGGTGACGCCCTCACCAGCACCTGCGGCCACGAGCTCTGGCAGAGCCTGGGCTTCGATGCCTTTGACAGCCTGGAGGATCCCGATCGCCGCGCCCGGGCCAACTACTACTACGGCCAGCTGCAGACGGTGCGGGAAATCAGGGATTGCCTGGGCTGAGCCCACTGAGCCTCTGGCTGCTGAGCCGCTGGCCAAACCCCCTTATCCGCCGCCACCAGCCCGTCCCGATTTTCCGCCGCCGGCCCGGCCGCCCCGACCGGGTGAGGGCCGCCCCAGGCGGTTCAGGCGCCCCTGCTCGACAGCCGTCACCGGGCGCCACTGGCCGGGGGCCAAATCGCGCAGATTGAGCGGCTCCTGGCCATCCATCAGGTCGATGCCCACCCGCACCAGGCGCAGGGTGGGCAGCCCCACCAGGGCGGTCATGCGCCGCACCTGGCGGTTGCGGCCCTCCTGCAACTGCAGCTCCAGCCAGCTCACTGGAATCCGGGCACGCTGCCGGATCGGCGGCTGGCGCGCTGGCAGGGCGGGGTCCGCCAGTAAGCGCACCCGGGCGGGCCTGGTGCACTGTCCCTGGAGCAGCACGCCTCGGCGCAGCTGCTCCAGGGCGGCGGCGTGGTCTCTGGCCTGGCCCTCCACCTGAACCCAGTAGCTGCGCCAGTGGCCAAAGCTGGGATCAGTGAGACGCCGCTGCAGCTGGCCGTTGTCGGTGAGCAGCAACAGGCCCTCACTGTCGGCATCGAGACGGCCGGCGGCGTAGACCCTGGGCACCGGGATGAACTCCGCCAGGCAGCGCCAGCGGCTGCCGGGCTCGGGGCTGAACTGGCTCAGCACTCCGTAGGGCTTATGGAAGAGAAGGGTGGTCAGCTCGGCATCAGGACTGGCGGGCGTTCCAGAGGTTGACCACCCCGATCGAAATCAACAGCAGGCCAAGATCCAGGCTGAGCGGAGGAAGGATCATGGCGGTGGGGCCTGGTGCAGAGGTGAGGCAGACCCTAGGCCCTGAGCCCCGCTTGCCGGCCGGGGTCGGCCCGGTGACGCCTAAGCTACAGAGAGCTGTTGCTTCGCCTGACTGCTTCGCTGCATGATTGAGACCTCCGGTGTGATTGAGAAGGAACAGGGCAACGGGTTCTACCTGGTGACCCTGGAGCAGCCCTCTGGTCACCAGTGCCTGTGCAGGGCGGCAGGCAAGCTCACCAAGTTCCGGATCAAGCTGCTGGCGGGCGACAAGGTGCTGGTGGAGATCAGCCCCTACGACCTCACCCGCGGCCGCATCACTTACCGGGAGCGCAACGCCGGAGCCACTGGCCCCCGGGCAGGCGGCAACCGCCCCGGCGGCCCCCGGCGCCGCTGAGCCTGGGCCGGCCCAGGCTCAGCGGCTCAGACCGGTACGGCCAGCAGCCCTTCGATGGCGGCCTTGAATTCGCTGCGCTGTTTCACGCCCTTGAACTGCTGCTGCAGCTCCTTGCGGAAGAACAGCTGCACGGTGGGGGTGCCGGTGACACCGGCCTGCACGGCGATCTCCTGATCGGCCTCGATGTCGATCTCCACCCCCTGGGCGGCGCCGCCCAGCTCGTCGAGCACGCGCTTGAGCTGGGGCTTGAGCACGTGGCAGGGCCCGCAGGTGGGGGAGGTGTACACCACCAGCAGCGGCTTGTCGCTGTCGTGATAGAGCTTGCGCAGGGCGTAGCCGCCCTTCTGCCACAGGGCGGCGGGATCGAAGTTGGCCTCATCGCTCACGGCGGTGCGCTGCGGCTCGCCCACTGTCTGCGGATCCACGGGCGTGTGGCTCACCGTGGTGGCCAGGTTGTGGTGGGTGAGCCAGCGCTCGGCGGCGAGGGCCGCCTGGCAGCCGCTGCCGGCGGCGGTGACGCCCTGGCGCCACTCGGCATCGGCCACGTCGCCGGCGGCGAACACGCCTTCAAGGCTGGTTTCGGGCCGGCCGGGGCGGGTCACCAGGTAGCCGAGGCTGTCCACCTCCAGCTGGTCTTTGACCAGGCGTGTATTGGGGGTGTGGCCGATGGCATAGAAGAGGCCTTTGACGGCCAGCTGCTCGCGGCCGTCTGCCTGGGTGTCCTGCAGGGTGAGGGACTCCAGCCAGTCCCCGCCGTTGCAATCGAGCACCTGACGGTGCCAGTGCACGCTGATGGCGGGATTGGCCAGCACCCGATCGGCCATGGCCTTGCTGGCCCGCAGCTGGCCGGAGCGCACGATCAGGTGCACCTGGCTGCCGTACTTCGTGAGGTACACGGCCTCCTCACAGGCGGAGTCGCCGCCGCCGACCACGGCCACGGGTTCGTTGCGGAACTGGGGGGTGGCGCCGTCGCAGATGGCGCAGGCGCTGATGCCGCGGCTCCAGAACTGCTGCTCACTGGGAAGGCCCAGCCGGTTGGCGCTGGCGCCGGTGGCCAGGATCACGCTGTGGGCCATGTAGGTGGCGCCATCGGCACTCACCCGGTAGGGCCGCTGGGAGAGGTCGATGGCGGTGGCATCGGCGAGCACCAGCTCGGTGCCCCAGCGCTCAGCCTGGGCCTTCATCCGATCCATCAGGTCAGGGCCCAGGATCCCATCGGGAAAGCCGGGGTAGTTCTCCACGTGGGTCGTGGTCATCAGTTGACCGCCGGGGATGCCGCCGTCCTGGAAGCCGGTGATCAGCAGGGGCCGCAGGTTGGCGCGGGCGGCGTAGATGGCGGCTGTGTAGCCGGCTGGCCCGGAGCCCACGATCACCAGGTTCTCGATCTCTGGTCGGCTCTGGACGGCGGGGCTGCTCTCGGCGGACACGGCTTAGGCGGAATGACTATGAGTTGCAGCCTAGGTGACGGGGCGGCCTGCTGCGCTCAGAGCTCCAGGATGCCGTCGATCTCAGGGTTCACGGCCTTGCCCAGGTTGTTGGGCACCATCAGCATGCCCAGCTCCAGCACCTGGGGATGGTCTTCCACGCCCAGCAGCCATTCGCGGAACTCCTCCGTGAGGGCGTAACTCTCTTCGTAATGCTCCAGAGCATCGAGGGTGGCCCGGCGGGCGAGGGCCCAGCTCACGGCAACGGTGAGTCGGCGGTTCAGTGGAGCATCCATGATCCCGACTCACATTCCGTTTGTGGCACCACGTTGGCGGCTGCCGAGCCGAATTGAGGTAGTGGTTGACACAACGTCGTGAACGCTTCGCCCCTTTGGCCGATTTTGGCAAGTGTTTTGCGCAAATCCGTACAGGTTTGTGGTGAAGGGTCGCTCGGCTGGGCCTTTCAGGCGGGCCGCTTCAGAAAACCGGGCAGCTCGGGCCCTCGCAGATGCAGCATCTCGCCCGCCTCTTGGCGAATCGCCTCCAGCGGCAGCTGGCCCCCCGCGGTCTGGCCCGCCCCAGCCGCTGCCGCTGGCGTGGAGCGGCTCCGCAGCAGATAGGGCTCACTCAACGACCAGCTGCGGGCGTAGCTGATCAGCAGGGGATCGGCGGGGGCAAACACATAGGAGGGGTGGCGCGGAATGGCTTCCAGGGAGGCCCGGCTGGCCTCCATGCGCACGGCCCGGGTGATCGCCTGAACGAAGCGGCTGCGGGTCACCACGGTGGTGAGGTAGGCCACCACCCGCAGCCGGGGGGCATCGAAGCCCTCGGCACACATGTCGATGCTCACCAGCCAGTCGGCCTCCCCCGCCTGAAAGGCCGCCAGCCGCTCCGCCGCCTGGGGATCCTGGGAGTGCACCAGATGCACCCGATCGCCCTGCTCCCGCAGCAGGGCGCTGAGCTGGCCGGCATGGGCGATGTCGCGGGCGATCACCAGCCCGCCCGCCTCGGGGTGCTCGCGCCGCACCCGTTCGAGGCGATCGCGGGCGCGCAGCAGCAGCCGCAGGGCGATGCTGCTGGAATCACCCAGGCGGATGGCCCGCCGCAGGTTGCGGGCCCGCCAGCTCTCGCGGGCCTCGGCCGAGAGGGGCGAGGTTTCGGTGTCGCCGTGCTGCAGCGGTTTGGCCTCGATCGGGCGGCCATGTTCCACCCAGCCGTCCTGGAAGCGGAACTCCAGCGGCCTCACATCGCCGGCGGCGATCAGGGCCCGGGGCTCCACGCTCAGATCGGGGCGGATGTGCTCCACCGTTTGATCGCCCTGGCGCTCCTGAATGCGGCGGGCGGCGCAGAAGGCCAGGTTGTCGGCGCGGAAGGGGGTGCCGGTGAGGCCCAGCCGCAGGGCGGCACCGGCGGTGAGTCGGCTGAAGGCCTGGCCCCAGGCTGCCGCCTCGGGTTCCTCCGGATCGATGCCGAGGTGGTGCACCTCATCGGCGATCGCCAGCCAGCGGCCCCCTCCGATCGCGCCTGGCCCATCGGCGCTCCAGGGGTCGCTCCAGGCGGCCTCGAGGCGCTGGCGGTAGCGGGCGGCGGCCTGGTAGCTGAGCACCAGGCCCTGCCGGGCTTCTCCGGCCTGGGGGGGCGCCAGCTCGTCGTCGGGGCTCCAGAGCTGCAGCTGCATCCCCAGACGCACGGCGGCCGCCTGCCATTGGCTGGCGATCGTGGTGCGGTGGCAGAACACCAGCAGGTGATCCAGCCGTCCCTCCGCCTGGAGGCGCTCAAAGCTGAGCAGGGCGCCGAGGGTCTTGCCGGCGCCGGGGCCGGCGTGGATCAGCACGTCCTGGCCGCCAGCGGCTGCCTGCACCAGGCGGGCACGCAACAGCTGGATCAGCTGGCTCTGCCACTGGCGCGGGCGGATCGGGCAGGCCGCGGCCGAACCGTTCCCCGCAGACATGGTGAAGGAGGGGTGGGCCATGGCACTCCTGGAGCCTGCATTGTCCCCGAAACGGCCCAGAACGCTCCTATCCCAAAACGCCCTTACAGGTAAGTGTTCTCGCTGATGGGCAGGTTCTGCAGGCTGGCTAGCTTCCGGGTGAGCGGCAGTCGAGCGCGGCCATGGTTCCCCCACCCCGGATGCCGATCGCCTCGTCGGCGTGGCGACGTCGCCACCTGGAGCTCTGCTGGCTGCTGGATTGCGACATCGACCCGCTGATCCTGCGGGCCCGCCTGCTGCACCGCTACCAGGCCGAAGCCCTGGCCCGCTGCATCGAGCAGGAATTGCTGCCGATTGTGTAGTGACGCCGATCCGCTGGTGTGTCCCGAGCCTGCCAGGTGGGCATGCCCGCACATTGACCCCAAATCCGTTGCCGCCTCCTGCAACTGGCTTCCTAATACAGACAGGACCATGTGCAGCGCCGGTGTCCCAGTCTCCCCCCCAGCTCCTGATTCCGCGGGAAGTCCGCCCCGGGGAGGCGCGGGTGGCCGCCACTCCCGAAACCGTGCAGCGACTCAGCGCCAAGGGCCTGAGCATCGCCGTGGAGGCCGGGGCCGGTGAAGCCTCGGGCTACGGCGATCAGGCCTATGCCACGGCCGGCGCCGAACTCCTGGCGGCTGACGCTCCCAGCTGGGAGCACCTCGATGGGGTGCTGTGCGTGCAGTCCCCCTCCCAGGAGCGCCTGGAGCAGCTGCGCCCCGGCGCCGTGCTGGTGGGCCTGCTGGCCCCCTACGGCGCCGACGCCCTGGTGGGAGCCCTCAACCGCCGTCAGGTGTCGGCCCTGGCCATGGAGCTGCTGCCCCGCACCAGCCGTGCCCAGACCATGGACGTGCTCTCCTCCCAGGCCAACATCGCCGGCTACAAGGCGGTGCTGCTGGCGGCGGCGGCCCTGGATCGCTACGTGCCGATGCTGATGACGGCCGCCGGCACGATCCAGCCGGCCCGCACCCTGATCCTCGGTGCCGGCGTGGCGGGCCTCCAGGCCCTGGCCACAGCCCGCCGTCTCGGTTCGGTGGTGTATGTGAGCGATGTGCGCGCCGCCGCCCGCGAACAGGTGGAGTCTCTGGGAGGGCGCTTTGTGGCGCCGCCTGAGCGGGATGAGGCCCCGGGCGAGGCGGGCGGCTATGCGAAGGCGGCCAGCGAGGCCTTCCTGGCTGCCCAGCGCCAGCAGCTCGAAGAGCAGCTCGCCCAGGCCGACATGGTGATCTGCACGGCCCAGGTGCCCGGCCGGCCGGCGCCGCGGCTGATCAGCGAGGCGATGCTGGAGCGGCTGCGTCCCGGGGCGGTGGTGGTGGATCTGGCCGTGGGCCAGGGCGGCAACTGCGCCTGCACCGTGCCCGGCCAGACCGTGCTGCGCCACGGCGTGCAGCTGATCGGCGCCGATGCCCTGCCGAGCAGCGTGCCCAACCACGCCAGTGCCCTCTATGCCCGCAACGTGGCGGCCCTGCTGGAGCATCTGCTCAGCCTGAACCCGCCGCCCGGCGCCAGCTTCGGTTTTGATCGGGAGGATCCGATCGTGGCGGGCTGCCTGATCACCCATGGGGGCCGCTGCTGGCGCCCCGATGTGGTGGGCGTGGCCACCGATGAACCCCAGCTGGCGGGGGTGGCCTGATGGGCAGCCTCTCCGAATCGCTCTGGGTGCTGCTGCTCGGCAGCCTGCTGGGGCTGGAACTGATCGGCAAGGTGCCCCCCACCCTGCACACGCCCCTGATGAGCGGCGCCAACGCCATCAGCGGCATCACCGTGCTGGCCTCGCTCACCCTGATTGCCCAGGCCGGGGATGCCCCGGTGCTGCTGTTGCTGGGCTCCCTCTCCCTGGGCTTCGCCCTGTTCAACGTGGTGGGCGGCTTCCTGGTGACCGACCGCATGCTGGCGATGTTCGCCCGCAAACCGCGTTGAACCGACTCCCCTTCCCTACCGCCCGAACCTGATGGACACCCTGAGCGCCGCGTTTCCCGTGGTGATCGACCTGGCTGCCGTGCTGCTGCTCGCCCTGGGCCTCAAGGGCCTGGCCAAGGTGCGCTCGGCCCGCTCCGCCAATGGCCTGGCCGCCCTGGCCATGGGGCTGGCGGTGGCTGGGTTGCTGATCCAGCTGCGCCCGGCGCCGATCGCCTGGGCGGGCATCGCCGCCGGCGCCGCCGTGGGTGGTCTCGCTGGGCTGATCACCGCCCGCCGGGTGCCGATGACGGCCATGCCCGAAATGGTCGCCCTGTTCAATGGCTGCGGTGGCCTCTCCTCGCTGCTGGTGGCCGTGGGGGTGGCGCTGTTCCGCGCCGATGCTTCCAACCTGGTGTCCCAGGTGTCGATTGCCATCTCGGTGGTGGTGGGGTCGATCACCTTCAGTGGCTCGATCGTGGCCATGGCCAAGCTGCAGGGCTGGCTGGGCACGCCGGGCTGGACCCAGAGCGGCCTGCGCCACGGGGTGAACGTCGCCCTGGCGGCGGTGGCGCTGGGGTCGGCGGTGCTGCTGAGCAGCTTCGGCGGCCCCACGCTGCTGGCCGTGCTGGTGGCCAGCTCCTGCCTGCTCGGCATCGGCCTCACCCTGCCGATCGGCGGCGCCGACATGCCGGTGGTGATCTCGCTGCTGAACAGCTACTCGGGCGTGGCGGCGGCGGCGGCGGGCTTCGTGGTGGGCAGCCAGCTGCTGATCGTGGCCGGCGCCATGGTGGGCTCGGCCGGTCTGATCCTCACCCAGGTGATGTGCACCGCCATGAATCGCTCCCTGGTGAGCGTGCTGTTCGGCGGCGCCCTGGGGGTGGCGGCCAAGGTGGGCGGCGGCGGCAGCGAGGCCGGCTACACCCGCATTACCAGCTGCAGCCCCGAGGAGTGCGCTCTGGCCCTGGAGAACGCCGAGCGGGTGGTGTTCGTGCCCGGCTACGGGCTGGCCGTGGCCCAGGCCCAGCACGCCCTGCGGGAGCTGGCCAAGGTGCTGGAGGCCAATGGCACCGAGGTGAACTATGCGATTCATCCCGTGGCGGGTCGCATGCCCGGTCACATGAACGTGCTGCTGGCCGAGGCCGATGTGCCCTACGAGCAGCTGCAGGAGATGGACGCCATCAATCCCGAGTTCCCTCGCACGGATGTGGCGATCGTGCTCGGCGCCAACGACGTGGTGAACCCCGACGCCAAGACCGATCCTGCCAGCCCCCTCTACGGCATGCCGGTGCTGGAGGTGGACCAGGCCCGCCAGGTGTTCGTGGTGAAGCGCAGCCTCGGCGCCGGCTACGCCGGCATTGCCAATGGCCTGTTCGAGCTGCCCCAGACGGCGATGGTGTTCGGCGACGCCAAGGTGGTGCTCAACGGCCTGCTGTCGGAACTGCGGGAGCTGGGGGTGGGGCGGCAGAAGGTGGCGTCCTGAGCCGGGGGCGCCATGGCTTGAGGATGTCCCGGTCCGGCTGCTGATCCCGATGCTCCGTGAGGTGGGTCCCCCCTGGCTCGGCAGCCCATGGCCCGGCCCACGCTGGCCCTGGTGGGGGCCGGATCTGCAGACCCTGCGCGACACGCTGTGGCCGCTGCGGCTGCCAGAGGAGGGCGCCGCAACCGTTCGCTTTCCCCTGGATCCCATCCCAAGTGCGCCTGGAGCCGCTCCGTTGCAACAGCCCCAGGCTCTGGTTGGCCTGAGCGTTGCACCGGCTCCTGCCACGGCGACACCTCCAGCCCTGGTGGTGCTGCTGCATGGCCTCGGAGGCAGCAGTGAGGCCCGCGGTGTGCGCCGCCTGGGCCAGACCCTGGCCGGGGCCGGTTTCGGCGTGCTGCGCCTCAACCTGCGCGGCGCGGGCCCCGGCCGGCCCTTGGCGGCGGGCACCTATGCCGCCGCCTGCAATCGCGACCTGCTGCCTGTGCTGCACCAGATCGCCGCCCTGGCGGCGCCGGCGCCGCTGCTCGGCGTGGGGCTGTCCCTTGGGGGAACGGTGCTGCTCAATGCCGCCCTGGCCGAGCCAGGCCTGCTGGCGGGGCTGGTGTGCGTCAGCAGTCCCCTCGATCTGGCCGCCTGCTCCGATCAGATCGGCCGGCCCCGCAACCGCCTCTACCAGCGCTGGCTGCTGCGCCGCCTGATCGCCCTCACCCAGGACGACCCCTTCGGCCTCGACCCCGCCGAGCAGGCGCGGCTGCAGGGCCCCGGGGCCCCCGGCTCCATCCGCGCCTTCGATGCCGCCATCACGGCGCCCCGCTGGGGTTATCCCAGCGTGGAGGCCTACTACCGCGACGCCTCCCCGCTGCAGCGGCTGCTGGCGGGCGCTCCCCTGCCGCCCACCCTGCTGGTGCACGCCCTGGATGATCCCTGGGTGCCCGCCACGGCCACCCAGCAGCTGGCCGCCGCCGCTCCGGCCGCCCTTTGCGCCGATGTGGTGCTCACGGCCGGGGGCGGCCACAACGGCTTCCATGCTCGCGGTGATGGCCCATCGGCCACCTGGGCCGATCAGCTCACCCTGCGCTGGCTGCAGCGGCAGCTGAGCTGAAGGGCTGCCGCCGCAGGATCCATTCCTCGATGGGCACGCCGCCCACCACATGCTCCCGCACGATCCGCTCCACCCGCTCGGGTGTGACGGCCCCGTACACAATCCCCTCCGGCCAGAGCAGCAGGATCGGGCCCTCGCTGCAGATGCGCAGGCAGTCGGCCTTGGTGCGCAGCACGATGCCGCCGGGGCGGGCCGGATCCTCCAGGCCCAGCTCCCGCACCAGGCGTTTGAGCACATCCCAGCTGGCGATGCCCAGGGCGGGATCGGGGCAGCAGAGCGCGTTGGTGGGGGTGGCGCAGAGCAGCAGGTGGTGGGCGATCGGGGCTTGGGCCACGGGCATGGCAGGGATCACACCGGCAGGGCGGCTGGCGCGCGGGCGCTGAGCTGGGCGGCAGCCTCGCGCACCGCCTGGCGGGCCCAGGCGTCGATCGCCAGCACGTCGTCCAGGGATGGCCTGGCGGTGAGGTCGGCCCGGTGGCGGTCACACACCCGCTCGATCAGGCGCGGAATGTCGAGGAAATGCACCTGCTCCTCGAGGAACAGGGCCACGGCCTGCTCGTTGGCGGCGTTCATCACCGCCGGCATCGTGCCGCCGGCCCGGCCGGCGGCGTAGGCCAGGGCCATGCAGGGGTACTTGGCCGGCTCCGGGGCGCGGAAGCTGAGCTGGCCCACCTGCGTGAGGTCGAGGCGGCGCCAGGGGGTCTCCAGCCGACCGGGCCAGCTGAGGCAGTAGAGGAGCGGCAGCTTCATGTCTGGCCAGCCCAGCTGGGCCAGCACCGAGGAATCGGCCAGCTCCACCATCGAGTGGATGATCGATTGCGGGTGAATCACGATCTCGATGTGGTCGTAGTCGAGCCCGAACAGGTAGTGGGCCTCGATCACCTCCAGGCCCTTGTTCATCAGCGAGGCCGAATCCACCGTGATCTTGCGGCCCATGCTCCAGTTGGGGTGGCTGGTGGCATCGGCCACGGTGGCCCGGGCCAGCTCGGCGGCGGGCCAGTCGCGGAAGGCGCCGCCGCTGGCGGTGAGCTGGATGCGACGCAGACCAGGGGTGGGCACGCCTGTGGAGAGGCGGGCGGTGTCGGCCCAGGGGGTGCCCTGCAGGCACTGGAAGATGGCGGAGTGCTCGGAATCGGCAGGCAGCAGCCGACTGCCGGATTGCGCCAGTTCCGGCAGCACCACCGGGCCGGCGGCGATCAGGGTTTCCTTGTTGGCCAGGGCCAGGTCCTTGCCGGCGCGGATCGCCGCCAGGGTGGGCAGCAGGCCGGCGCAGCCCACGATGCCCGTCACCACCAGGTCGGCGCTGGGCCAGGCGGCCACGGCGCAGAGGCCGTCGAGGCCCCCCAGCAGCACCGGCAGCCGTGCTGGCTGGTGGGCCGGATCGAGGGCCGCCAGGCGCTGGCGCAGCTCCGCCACTCGCTCGCCATCGGCCAGGGCCACTGCCTCGGGGGCATGGCGCAGGATCTGCTCCAGCAGCAGGTCGAGGTTGTTGCCCGCCGTGAGGGCCACCACCTTGAAGCGGTCGGGAAATTCGCAGGCCAGCTGCAGCGTCTGGGTGCCGATGGAGCCGGTGGACCCCAGCACGCTGATGGCTTTCACGGCAGGGCTCCCTAAGGTTGCGGCGCTTCAAGTGTCCCACTGATTCCCCCATGGCCCGCGCGCCCTCCCTGCCCTACGTGCTGCTCTGTGGCCTGGCGATGGGCGCCGCCGATGTGGTGCCGGGGGTTTCGGGGGGAAGCATGGCCTTCATCCTCGGCATCTACGGCCGCCTGCTGGAGGCCGTGGCCGGCTTCGACCTCACCTTCCTGGCCCTCCTGGGTCGTGGCGCCTGGCGGCAGGCGGCCGCGCGGGTGCACCTCGGCTTCCTGCTGCCCCTGCTCTCGGGGCTGCTGGGGTCGGTACTGCTGCTGGTGCGGCCGATCACCTGGCTCTATGCCGACCACCGGGTGCTGCTGTTCGCCTTCTTCTTCGGCTTGATCGTGGGCTCGATCGTGCTGATCGCCCGCCACGCCCACTGGGGCGTCTCCGGCCTGATCGCCATGGCCAGCGGGGTGCTGGGGGCGCTGCTGCTGGTCACCCGGGTGCCGGTGACCATGCCCCACGACCCCCTCACCATCTACTGGAGCGGCGCTGTGGCGATCATGGCGATGATCCTGCCGGGGGTGTCCGGCTCCTTTCTGCTGCTGGTGCTGGGCCAGTACCAGCACGTGCTCGAGGCCGTGAAGGGGCTGCAGTTCGGCACCCTGGTGCCCTTTGCTCTGGGCTGCATCACCGGCCTGCTGCTGTTTGTGCGGCTGCTGCGCTGGCTGCTGCAGCGCTGGCACGGGCAGACCGTGGCCCTGCTGGTGGGCTTCATGGCCGGCTCGCTGTGGAAGATCTGGCCGTTCCGTGTCGTGCTCGAGAGCGTCATCAACGCCAGGGGCGCGGTGGTGGTGCTGCGCGATGCCCTGGCACCTCCCACCAGCGGCGGGGCCCTGGCCGTGGCTCTGCTGCTGATGGGCCTCGGGGTGGCCCTGGTGACGGGGCTGGAGCAGCTGCAGGCCCGCGCCGGTGGCCAGGAGATGGGCGCCTGATGGCCGCGTGCTGGACACTGGGGCGGTCTCCACAGCTGCCATGACCCGTTTCCGCATCGGCGACCGCGGCAGGCCCCCGGAACACTGGGGTTCGGCTCTGGGGTTCGTGCTGGCGGCCTCGGGCAGTGCGGTGGGCCTGGGCAATCTCTGGGGCTTCGCCTACCGGGCTTCCCAGGGCGGCGGTGCCGCCTTCGTGCTGCTCTACCTGCTGATCGTGCTGCTGGTGTGCCTGCCGGTGCTGGTGGCCGAGATGGTGCTGGGGCGCAGCACCGGCCATGCGCCGCTGCTGGCGCCGGTCACGGCGGGGGGCCGCCGCTGGGCGCCGCTGGGCTGGCTCTACATGGCGGCTGCCACGGGAATCCTCTCCTATTACGCCGTGCTGATGGGCTGGACGGGCCGCACCCTGCTGCATGCCCTGGCTGATGGCCTGCCGGGCGACATGGCGGCGGCGCAGACCTTCTTCGCGTCGATCAGCAGTGGCGGTGATGCCGTGCTCGGCCACCTGCTCAGCCTGGCCCTCACGGGTGTGGTGGTGGCCGCAGGCATCCGTGGCGGCATCGAGCGGCTCAGCCGCTGGGGCATGCCGCTGCTGTTCCTGATGCTGCTCGGCCTGCTGCTGTGGGCCAGCACCCTGCCGGAGACAGCCGCCGGCTACCGCACCTTCCTGCTGCGCTGGGATGCCGCCAAACTGCTCGACCCGGCCACGATCCGCAACGCCTTCACCCAGGCCTTCTTCTCGATCGGCACCGGCATCGGCGCGATCCTGGCCTACGCGGCCTACCTGGAGCGGCGCAGCCCCATTCCCCGCGAGGCCGCCAGCGTGGTGGCGATGGACACGGCCGTCGGGCTGATGGCCGGCTGCGTCACCTTCCCGGTGGTGGCGAGTTTCGGCCTGGGCGACGTGGTGAGCGGCAGCACCGTGGGCACCCTGTTCATCGCCCTGCCCACCGGTCTGGCCTCCCTGGGCCTGAGCGGCCGGCTCGTGGCCGTGGTGTTCTTCGCCCTGGCCTACATCGCCGCGATCACCTCCGCCGTGTCGCTGCTGGAGGTGCCCACCAGCTCCCTGATGGACCGCCTGGGCTGGAGCCGCCGCCGCACCACCTGGCTGCTGGTGCTGCTGATCGCCGTGCTGGGGCTGCCCTCGGCCCTGGATGTGGGCGTGCTGGAGCGCATGGATGCGGTGTTCGGCGGGGTGGTGCTGATCAGTGGCGGCCTGGGGCTGGCGCTGCTGCTGGGCTGGGGTGCCCCGGCGCGCTTCCTGCAGGATCTGCGTCAGTCCGGCAGCTCTGATGCCCTGGTGCGGCCCTTGCTCTGGGCCCTGCGCTGGCTGTCGCCGCCCGCCATCACGGTGGGCCTGGTGGTGTCGGTGCTCGACCTGGCCCGCAGCTGGAGCGGCTGAGCCCCGCCGGCCAGGGGTTTGACTGGCGCCAGTGGATGGCGGAACGATGACGGCAAGGCCGGGCTGGCTGCAGCGCTGGAACTTCATCGAGCGGGCCCGGCTGGAGCGCAAGCTCTGGGATGCCTTTGAGGCCCGCCAGGACATTGAGGCGATGGTGGTCAGCTGCCGCGAGGCGGTGCAGGCCGGCGATGCCGGTCGCTCCTTTGAGCTGGAGGTGTGGCAGACCACCCTGGTGCGGATCCGCCGCATTGAGCGGCTGATGGCTGATCAGGCGCCGCCGGAGTGAGCGGCGCGGGCTGCGGGCAGCCGGCTCAGCGGCGCAGCCACTCGGTGTGGCCGCCAGGGCGGTCGATCAGCTCGATGCCCTCAGCCTGCAGTTCGGCGCGGATGCGGTCGGCGCTGGCGTAGTCGCGGGCCGCCTTGGCGGCGCGGCGGCTTTCGATGCGCTCCAGGATCTCCGCTTCTTCGGGGGCTGCCGCGGTGCCGGCGGGGTTCTGCGGCGGGGCCGGGGCCTCTGGCTTCAGCCCCAGCACGGCCGCCAGCTCCTGCAGCAGGCCCAGCCGGGCGGCCATGGCGGGGCTGGCAACGGCCTCGGCGGCGCTGTCGTCGCCGCGCTCCAGCCGGTTGGCCAGGCTGCGCAGGGGGCGGCCCAGCTCAAACAGCGTGGCCAGGGCGGCTGAGGTGTTGAGGTCGTCGTCCATGGCCTCGATGAAGCGCTCACGCAGCGCCGCCAGCTCTGGCTCCAGGGCGCCGGAATCGCCGGCGCTGGGCACAGGGGTGATGGCGCTGTCGGCGCTGGGCTGGCCGAGGCCCAGGGCGGCATTGAGTCCCTTCCAGCCGGCGGCGGCGGCCTCCAGGGCCTCGCTGCTGAAATCGAGGGGCTTGCGGTAGTGGGCCTGCAGGGTGAACAGCCGCAGGGTCATCGGGCTCACCCCCGAATCCAGCAGGGCGCGGATGGTGGTGAAGTTGCCCAGCGACTTGGACATCTTCTCGCCGCCCACATTCACCATGCCGTTATGCAGCCAGAGGCGCGCCAGGGGCTTGCCGGTGGTGGCCTCCGACTGGGCGATCTCGTTCTCGTGGTGGGGAAAGATCAGATCGGCGCCGCCCAGGTGGATGTCGATCGTGTCGCCCAGCTCCTCGCGCACCATGGCGGAGCACTCGATGTGCCAGCCCGGCCGCCCCTCGCCCCAGGGGGAGGGATAACTCGGTTCGCCCGGCTTGGCGCCCTTCCAGAGGGCGAAATCAAAGGGGTGCCGCTTGCGGGCCTCTTCCGCCGTCGCCACCCGGCCGGCGGCATTGTCCTGCTGCTCGCCCAGGTCGCGGCCGGAGAGCTTGCCGTAGCCGCCATGGCCCATCACGGCGAAATACACATCGCCGTCGGCGGAATAGGCCGCGCCCTTGGCTTCCAGCTCCGTGATCATGCGGCGGATCGCCCCGAGACTGCCCGTGGCCCGGGGCATCCGATCCGGGGGCAGGATGTTGAGCCGGGCCATGTCAGTGCGGAAGGCCTCGATGTTGCGCTCGCTCACCACCTCCATCGAGCTGCCCTCGGCGGCGGCGCGGCCGAGGATCTTGTCGTCGATGTCGGTGTAGTTCTGCACGAAGGTCACCGCATAGCCGCTCCAGATCAGGTAACGGCGCAGCACATCCCAGGCGATGTAGCTGCGGGCGTGGCCGAGGTGGCAGAGGTCATACACCGTGACGCCGCAGCAGTAGATGCTCACCTTGCCCGGCTCCAGAGGCTCGAACGCCTCAACGCGACGGGTGAGCGTGTTGGTGAGCCGCAGGGTCACAGAGGAGATGGGGCGCTGGGTTGGGATCGTGGCACAGGCCTGCGGCTGCCCCGATCACCTCTCGGGCTCTGATGGGCCGGAGCCGCTCACCCGGCCCACCACGTAGCCCACCAGTGCCCCCACCAGAAACCCCTGGGCCAGCAGGATCTGGCGGCGGTAGCGCCAGGGGATGCGCCCCAGCTGAATGCCCACCACCAGGGCGATCAGCAGCGCACCAATGCCCACGCCGCGGGCCAGGGCCAGGCCTTTGCGCTTCGGGCGCACCGCTGGAGAACGGTCACTCCGGGAGAGGCCAGGCCGTCGGCCGCCGTCGGGTGGTTCGCGTGCACTGAAGTTTGGCAGACAAGGAGTATCGATCGAACCCCAAATATAGGTTGAGATCCTTCGCAGCGCGATTTTCCTGCCGGCAGATGTTGCAGGTACACCAACATGGTCGCCCTGTGGATCCCATCAGCGCTCCACCACGACAGTGGACTCACTCATTGAAGGTGGATTCAGGGTCGGATGCTGTGAATGCGTGCGCCGTGCTGAAGAGCGTGTCAAGTGACCAGAGCTGGCTTTCAAGAGGATCAAGTGTTGGACCCCCATGCATCCAACCAGATGAAGCCTGCTGCCAGACAGTGCCGATGCGTTGCTCCCCATTGAGCTGAAGGTCCCAACACCCACATCAGGGTCGACGTGGGGGATCAGCGAATCACCGAATTTCCCCAAAGTTGTAGCGGCTCTGGGCTGACTGTCTGACAGCCATGATGTGCCAAACCAGCTCTAAAGCTGTCCTTGCACGCCCCTCAAGCCCCTGGGGCCCCAGCCCTGGAGGTGGCCCATGCTCTGGCCCAGATCCATTTTCAGGCCCTTGCACGGGTTCTGACAACGAGGGCCATCGCCTTGGCCGTCACGGAACTCTGGCTGGACCCATGGCCGCTGAAGCAAGCTTCTCTCCGCAGCGGCACCGCAGTGGCACAAGCGGTCCTAGCCCAGGCAGCTGGTGCCCTTCTGGTGGGTTCAGATGTTGTCTGATTCAGAACGCTTCAGGCACCAGCGAGCGCGGCTGTCCAGCCTTGGCTCTGATCCCAGGAGAGGCCCCCGTCCTGCGCGCGCGTCTCCAGCCGCTCAGCCGCATGGCGACAGGGCCCTTTGAAGCACCGGCAGAGGAGGGCTGAGCAGGTGCTATGGTTTGGAACTGCTCCGAGGGGGAAGGCCGCGAGGCTGGAACCAGAGAGGAGCAGGCTTACAGAGATGGAAGAGCGCCTGCGAGAGCGGCCCTTCGGTGCTGTAGGTTTCTGTGGTCGCTGCGAGGCGACAGCCACCGAGAGCTTCTGGAAACGGGAGTGGAGGTAGCAGAACCTGGACAACCGAAACGTTTAGGAACTGACGCTTTCACTGCGTCAGTGCTTCTTGAGTGTGTGCTTGCTGAGCTGAGCCTGTGAAAGGGCGAGGTTGAGCGGGGATGGTTAAGGAGTATTGACGAAAGAGCAGTGAAGGTGTGAGGTCCCGTCAAAAGAACAATAGCAACTGGTATTGAGCTGTTGATGATGTGATTGCTTCTCACGAGTGACCATGTTGTTGAAAAGCAGTTTGATACTGGAAGCGAACCGGATCTGAGATCTGGGAAAGTCACCAGGTTGTTATGAACGAGAGTTGATGGCAATCAAGTGCACTCTTTGAAACCATTTTACCGAATGGGGCGAGCGCTTAAGACGATGGCTTGTGGCTGACTGCATGCTTCGGCATGAAGGAAGGCATTGGTAGTTGATTTTAGGAGTGAGCAAGCCGAGTTGATGATGAGCAGGAGAGATCTTGTTTGTTTTAGAGGACCGGTCTACAACGGAGAGTTTGATCCTGGCTCAGGATGAACGCTGGCGGCGTGCTTAACACATGCAAGTCGAACGAGCCTTCGGGCTAGTGGCGGACGGGTGAGTAACGCGTGAGAATCTGCCCTCAGGAGGGGGATAACGGCTGGAAACGGCCGCTAATACCCCATATGCCGCGAGGTGAAATGAGAAATCGCCTGAGGATGAGCTCGCGTCTGATTAGCTAGTTGGTGGGGTAAGAGCCTACCAAGGCATCGATCAGTAGCTGGTCTGAGAGGATGATCAGCCACACTGGGACTGAGACACGGCCCAGACTCCTACGGGAGGCAGCAGTGGGGAATTTTCCGCAATGGGCGCAAGCCTGACGGAGCAACGCCGCGTGAGGGATGAAGGCCTCTGGGCTGTAAACCTCTTTTCTCAAGGAAGAAGAACTGACGGTACTTGAGGAATAAGCCACGGCTAATTCCGTGCCAGCAGCCGCGGTAATACGGGAGTGGCAAGCGTTATCCGGAATTATTGGGCGTAAAGCGTCCGCAGGCGGTCTTGAAAGTCTGTTGTTAAAGCGTGGAGCTCAACTCCATTTCAGCAATGGAAACTAGAAGACTAGAGTGTGGTAGGGGCAGAGGGAATTCCCGGTGTAGCGGTGAAATGCGTAGATATCGGGAAGAACACCAGTGGCGAAGGCGCTCTGCTGGGCCATAACTGACGCTCATGGACGAAAGCCAGGGGAGCGAAAGGGATTAGATACCCCTGTAGTCCTGGCCGTAAACGATGAACACTAGGTGTCGGGGGAATCGACCCCCTCGGTGTCGTAGCCAACGCGTTAAGTGTTCCGCCTGGGGAGTACGCACGCAAGTGTGAAACTCAAAGGAATTGACGGGGGCCCGCACAAGCGGTGGAGTATGTGGTTTAATTCGATGCAACGCGAAGAACCTTACCAGGGTTTGACATCCTGCGAATCTTTTGGAAACAGAAGAGTGCCTTCGGGAGCGCAGAGACAGGTGGTGCATGGCTGTCGTCAGCTCGTGTCGTGAGATGTTGGGTTAAGTCCCGCAACGAGCGCAACCCACGTCTTTAGTTGCCAGCATTGAGTTGGGCACTCTAGAGAGACCGCCGGTGATAAACCGGAGGAAGGTGTGGATGACGTCAAGTCATCATGCCCCTTACATCCTGGGCTACACACGTACTACAATGCTACGGACAGAGGGCAGCAAACTCGCGAGAGCTAGCAAATCCCATAAACCGTGGCTCAGTTCAGATCGTAGGCTGCAACTCGCCTACGTGAAGGAGGAATCGCTAGTAATCGCAGGTCAGCATACTGCGGTGAATACGTTCCCGGGCCTTGTACACACCGCCCGTCACACCATGGAAGTTGGCCATGCCCGAAGTCGTTACTCCAACCCTTGTGGAGGAGGACGCCGAAGGTGGGGCTGATGACTGGGGTGAAGTCGTAACAAGGTAGCCGTACCGGAAGGTGCGGCTGGATCACCTCCTAACAGGGAGACAATAACTGATTATGATGTCTGAGCGCTGAGAACCATCCAGTCTTTGTGGCTGTTGGTAGGAAGCAACTTTTGTCTCAGGCCATGATCCTGTCATCTCGAAGGTCGATCGGTACCTCAAGGAGGCAAGCGCAGAACAGATCCGGCATGCAAGCCAGGTTGTCATCAGGGATCAGCACACCGCAAGGTGAGTTGAGATCAGGTGATGCCTTGGTGGAAGTGTTGTGGTGTGGGAGAGCGTGAAGCCTTTTTCAGTTCCTAAACGTTGTCTAGGTCACCCCCCTGAGGGTAAGCCCAAGCCGGGTGATCGGTTTGGAAATCTCCTGGGCCATTAGCTCAGGTGGTTAGAGCGCACCCCTGATAAGGGTGAGGTCCCTGGTTCAAGTCCAGGATGGCCCATTCATGTCTGGGGGTTTAGCTCAGTTGGTAGAGCGCCTGCTTTGCAAGCAGGATGTCAGCGGTTCGAGTCCGCTAACCTCCATTCAAGTGTAGGTTCTCAGACTAGTTCTCAGATCAATTCTCAGAGTAGTTCTCAGAAACAGGAGATCAGTCCTGAGGGAGACGTGACCAAGACAGTATCGGTAACAAGCCAGTATCGGTAAACCGGTATTGGTGTGAGCCCAAGCGCGACTCCAGCCTCATGCCTCCATCGTTTCAGGTGGTGGCATGATGCTGGACTCCCAGTGGCTAGAGCATTTTAGATGTTTTAGTGGCTGAGGGTTTGGCGAAGAACCTTGACAACTGCATAGGTGAATCTGGAAATAAAGCATCTCATGGATGTTTGATTTCAGATGGATTGAAAGATCCAGATGAGATCAAATCAATTCTATGAAGTTAAGAGCCGAGAACTTCCAGTGTTCTTAGCACTCCGCCGAGGAGTGAAGAGTTTGATCCTTCATTCAAACCGCAACCGCAAGGGAGCAGGTGAATGTTGAGAGAATAGGCCTCAACAGCCTGAAGCACTGGGAGATGAAATGGTCAAGCTACAAAGGGCTCACGGTGGATACCTTGGCACACAGAGGCGATGAAGGACGTAGTTACCTGCGATAAGTCTCGGGGAGCTGGAAACACGCATTGATCCGGGAATTTCCGAATGGGGCAACCCCTAGAACGGCCACCTGAATCCATAGGGTGGCGCGAGCCAACCCAGCGAACTGAAACATCTTAGTAGCTGGAGGAAAGGAAAGTAAAAACGACTCCCTCAGTAGCGGCGAGCGAACGGGGAAGAGCCTAAACCGATGCTTTCGAGCATCGGGGTTGTGGGACAGCAACGTGGACCAGGGACGTTAGGAGAAGCGTTTGAATGGCGCGCCATAGAGGGTGAAAGCCCCGTAACCGAAAACGAAACTGGCCTAGCTGAATCCCGAGTAGCACGGAGCACGTGAAATTCCGTGTGAATCCGCGAGGACCACCTCGTAAGGCTAAGTACTCCTGTGTGACCGATAGCGCAACAGTACCGCGAGGGAAAGGTGAAAAGAACCCCGGGAGGGGAGTGAAATAGAACATGAAACCGTGAGCTTACAAGCAATGGGAGCCCGACTGATCGGGTGACCGTGTGCCTGTTGAAGAATGAGCCGGCGACTTATAGGCACTGGCAGGTTAAACCGGGAATGGTGGAGCCATAGCGAAAGCGAGTCTGAATAGGGCGATCGTCAGTGTTTATAGACCCGAACCCGGGTGATCTAACCATGGCCAGGATGAAGCTTGGGTGATACCAAGTGGAGGTCCGAACCGACTGGTGTTGAAAAACCAGCGGATGAGCTGTGGTTAGGGGTGAAATGCCAATCGAACCCGGAGCTAGCTGGTTCTCCCCGAAATACGTTGAGGCGTAGCGTCTTGTGCTCCAGCAGGGGGGTAAAGCCACCGTTTCGGTGCGGGCTGCGAGAGCGGTACCAAATCGAGACGAACTCTGAATACCCTGTGTGTAGCAAGGCAGTCAGACTGTGGGGGATAAGCTCCATGGTCGAAAGGGAAACAGCCCAGACCGCCAGCTAAGGTCCCCAAATCAATGCTGAGTGATAAAGGAGGTGGGATTGCCCAGACAACCAGGAGGTTTGCCCAGAAGCAGCCATCCTCAAAGGAGTGCGTAATAGCTCACTGGTCGAGCGATCCTGCGCCGAAAATGAACGGGGCTAAGCATTGTACCGAAGCTGCGGATTTAATTGTTCTTAGGAACAATCAAGTGGTAGGGGAGCGTTCCATGTGGGGTGAAGCGTTAGCGTAAGCGGGCGTGGACTGCATGGAAGTGAGAATGTCGGCTTGAGTAGCGAAAACATGGGTGAGAATCCCATGCCCCGAAACCCTAAGGGTTCCTCCGGCAGGCTCGTCCGCGGAGGGTTAGTCAGGACCTAAGGCGAGGCCGAAAGGCGTAGTCGATGGACAACAGGTTAACATTCCTGTACCTGTCATGTTTTGGGAAGGGGGACGGAGAAGGCTAGCCCAGCCAGACGTTGGTTACTGGTTCAAGCGTTCGAGGCGTTGAGGGGTGGAGAAAACATCCTGAGCTGAGGCGTGAGTACGAGCTGCTACGGCAGCGAAGTGGGTGACGTCAAGCTTCCAAGAAAAGCCCTATACCCGTTAAGGCATGATGGCCTGTACCCGAAACCGACACAGGTGGGGTGGTAGAGAATACCGAGGGGCGCGAGATAACTCTCTCTAAGGAACTCGGCAAAATGGCCCCGTAACTTCGGGAGAAGGGGTGCCACCGCAAGGTGGTCGCAGTGAAGAGGCCCAGGCGACTGTTTACCAAAAACACAGGTCTCCGCTAAGTCGCAAGACGATGTATGGGGGCTGACGCCTGCCCAGTGCCGGAAGGTTAAGGAAGCTGGTCAGCGTAAGCGAAGCTAGCGACTGAAGCCCCGGTGAACGGCGGCCGTAACTATAACGGTCCTAAGGTAGCGAAATTCCTTGTCGGGTAAGTTCCGACCCGCACGAAAGGCGTAACGATCTGGGCGCTGTCTCGGAGAGAGGCTCGGCGAAATAGAATTGTCTGTGAAGATGCGGACTACGTGCACCCGGACAGAAAGACCCTATGAAGCTTTACTGTAGCTTGGTATTGTGCTCGGGCTCGGAATGCGCAGGATAGGTGGGAGGCTATGAACCATTGCTTGTGGGTGATGGTGAGCCACTGGTGAGATACCACTCTTTCCGAGCTAGAGTTCTAACAGCCACCCGTTATCCGGGGGCTGGACAGTATCAGGTGGGCAGTTTGACTGGGGCGGTCGCCTCCTAAAAGGTAACGGAGGCGCGCAAAGGTTTGCTCAGGCTGGTTGGAAATCAGCCGACGAGTGTAAAAGCAGAAGCAAGCTTGACTGTGAGACCTACAAGTCGAACAGGGAGGAAACTCGGCTTTAGTGATCCGACGGTTCTGCGTGGAAGGGCCGTCGCTCAACGGATAAAAGTTACTCTAGGGATAACAGGCTGATCTCCCCCAAGAGTTCACATCGACGGGGAGGTTTGGCACCTCGATGTCGGCTCATCGCAACCTGGGGCTGAAGTCGGTCCCAAGGGTTGGGCTGTTCGCCCATTAAAGCGGTACGCGAGCTGGGTTCAGAACGTCGTGAGACAGTTCGGTCCATATCCGGTGCATGCGCAGGAATATTGAGAGGATTTCTCCCTAGTACGAGAGGACCGGGAGGAACGCACCTCTGGTGTACCAGTTATCGTGCCAACGGTAAACGCTGGGTAGCCATGTGCGGAGAGGATAACCGCTGAAAGCATCTAAGTGGGAAGCCCACCTCAAGATGAGTATTCCCATGGGTTAACCCAGTAAGGTCACGGGAAGAACACCCGTTGATAGGCTCTACGTGGAAGCGCAGTAATGTGTGAAGCGGAGGAGTACTAATAGACCGAGGGCTTGACCATCAACTCGAGCTCTTAACAGCTTGTTTCCAGAGGATGAGCAAGAGATGACCATCAAGGTTGTCTGGAGCTGATCTAACCTATGCAGTTCTCAGGGTTCAACCTGAGAGCAAGACAAGAAGCAGAAGGCTCCATGATGAGTCTTCTATCCTGGTGTCCATGGCGCAGTGGAACCACACCGATCCATCTCGAACTCGGTTGTGAAACGCTGCAGCGCCGACGATAGTTGGGGGGAAGCCCCCTGAGAAAATAGGTCGATGCCAGGTAAAACTTTTTGTGCTTTGCTCCGATGATCAAAAGGTCACCCAAGAACGGGTGGCCTTTTTTTGTGCCTACTCTGTGGCCATGGACTCCTTGATTCAGATCCCGGTATCCGTGGGTGAGTTGATCGACAAACTCTCCATCCTTGAGTTGAAACTCAACCACCTCGAAGGAGCGGCCTTCGAGCACGTCCGTCAGGAGCATCAGTTGTTGGAGGCGGTCTTGGCGGATGCCCCCCTGGTTGTGCCTACCGATCTCCAGCAACAGCTCCAGGCTGTCAATACCCAGCTGTGGGAGGCTGAGGACGGCATCCGTGCCAAGGAGCGGTCCCAGGACTTCGGCGCCTCTTTCGTGGAGCTGGCCCGAAGCATCTACCGCCTCAACGATCGGCGTTCCGCCATCAAACGGGCCATCAATCTCGCCTGCGGCAGTCCCCTGATTGAGGAAAAGCTCTACGCCTTGCCGCAGCGACAGGGCGAGATCCGTCCTACTTCGCCTCCATCCAGTTCGGGCCAGCCCCCGTCTCCACCACCAGCGGCACGCTGAGCTGCATGGCCTGCTCCATGGTGCGGCGGGTGAGTGCCAGCACCGCCTCAGCGGCCTCGGGGGCGGCTTCCAGCACCAGTTCATCGTGCACCTGCAGGAGCAGCCTGGCCGGCAGGCCCTCGTGCTCAAGACGCCCCTGCAGTTGCACCATGGCCAGCTTGATGATGTCGGCACTGGAGCCCTGGATCGGCGCGTTGGCCGCAGCCCGCAGCTGCTGGGCCTCAAGGCCGCCGCGGCGGGCCAGCTCCAGATCCAGGCTCAGCGGGTCTTTACCCAGGTAGCGGCCCAGGCCGCCCGGATCAAAGGCAAAGGGCCGCCGCCGCCCCAGGATCGTCTCCACATAGCCGCGGCTGAGGGCCAGCCGTTCCTGCAGTTCCAGGAAGGCGAACACCTTGGGGTAGCGCTGCCGGTAGCGGCTCAGGAAGTCCTTGGCGGCGGCCTGGCTCACACCGGTCTCCCGGGCAAAGCGCTGGGCTCCCATGCCGTAGATCACGCCGAAGTTGATCGTCTTGCCCAGCCGCCGCTCCTCGCTGCTCACCTCCTCCTTCTCCAGCAACAGCCGCGCCGTCAGGGCGTGCACGTCGTCCCCGTTGCGGTAGGCCTCCACCAGCACCTCTTCGCCGCAGAGATGGGTGAGGATGCGCAGCTCGATCTGGGAGTAGTCGGCGCTGATCAGCGTCCAGCCCTCCTGGGGCAGGAAGGCCTTGCGGATCCGCCTGGAGAACTCCGTGCGGATGGGGATGTTCTGCAGGTTCGGATGGCTGCTGCTGAGCCGGCCGGTGGCCGTCACCGCCTGGTTGAAGTCCGTGTGCACCCTGCCCGTTTCCGGCTCCACCAGGCTGGGGAGGGCATCCACGTAGGTGCTCTTGAGCTTGCTGAGCACGCGGTGTTCCAGCACAAGGGGCACCACGGGATGGTCGTCCTCCAGTTTTTCGAGCACGGTGGCGTCGGTGCTCCAGCCCGTCTTGGTGCGCCGCGACTTCCTGCGCTCCAGTCCCAGGGTGTCGAACAGCAGCTCCCCCAGCTGCTTCGGGCTGGCCAGGTTGAAGTCCACCCCCGCTGCGGCTCTGGCCTCGGCTTCCAGGCGCTCCAGGGTGGTGCCCAGGGAGCTCCCCAGCTCCTTGAGGTAGGCGGTGTCGATGGTGATGCCCGTGGCTTCCATCAGCGCGAGCACCGGCTCCAGGGGCAGCTCCACCTGATCCAGCAGGGCGGGCAGGGCCGGGCCCAGGGCCTCGAGTTCCCGGCGCAGCAGCGGCGCCAGCCGCCTGGTCACGTGCACATCCATGCCGCAGTAGTGGGCGGCTGCCTCGATCGGCACAGCCGCGAAGCTGGCGCCCTTGGGCACCAGCTCCCCATAGCTGGTGGGCGTGAAGCCGAAGTTGCGCTGCGCCAGCACCTCCAGGCCGTGCTTGGCGTTGGCATCGCGCAGGTAATCCGCCAGCAGGGTATCCATCACCACCCCGCGCAGCTCCAGGCCGTGGCGCAGCAGCACCAGCCGGTCGTACTTGGCGTTCTGCAGCGCCTTGGGGTGGCCTGGGCTGGCCAGCCAGGTGGCCAGGGCCGTGAGCACCTGCTCCAGGGGCAGCTGGACCGGGGGGGGCGGTGGCGGGCTGAGCAGATCGTCAGCGATGGCGGCCTGGTGGCCGATCGGGATGTAGGCCAGCTCGGCGACTCCTTCCCCCCAGGCCACGCCGATCCCCACCAGCTCGGCCTGAAACGGATTCAGGGCCGTGGTTTCGGTGTCGAGGGCCACGGGACTTTGGGGATCGCTGCAGCCCTGCAGTCGTTCCACCAGCTCTGCAAGGGCCTCGGCAGTGGTGATCAGCTGCGGCACCAGGGCGGGTGGTTCGCTCTGCTGCCTGTCCTGTGGCTCGGAATCCGCTGGTAGCGACCCAGGCTGCTCCGATCCTGTCGAGTGGGGGGCGCCAGAAGGCTCGGGATGCGGAGAGGCCTGCTCTTTGCCGAGGGTTGCACGCTTCGCTGGCTTGCTTGCAGCAGCGCTGGCCCCGGCTGGCGTGGCTTCAGGGGCGGGCGGCTCCGCCGAGAACAGCGCCGCGAAGCGCTCCACCTGCCTGGCCAGGCTGTGCAGCTCCAGCTCCTCCAGGCTGGTGCGCAGGGCGTCGCAGTCCACGGCCCCGAGCCGCAGCCGCGGCGGCTGCGGCAGGGGGATGTCCACCAGGATTTCGGCCAGCATGCGAGACAGGTAGGCCTTGTCGCGGCCTTCCTGCATGCGGCCGATCAGAGCCCCCTTGAGCACTCCCTTGGGGTCCTTCGCCTTGGCGCCGCCCTGCTCCAGCTCCGCCAGGGCCTGGTAGATCCCATCGAGGTGCTGGTAGGCCGCCAGCAGGTTGATCGCGGTCTTGGGACCCACGCCCTTGACCCCTGGGATGTTGTCGCTGCTGTCGCCGGTGAGCGCCTTGAGGTCCACCACCTCTTCGGGCGTCACGCCCAGCTTCGCCACCACCCCCTCGCGGCGCACCTCCAGGGGGCCGCTGTTCCTGGCGTAGGGGCCGCCGCCCATGTAGAGCACGGCGATGTCGCGGCTGTCATCCACCAGCTGGAACAGATCGCGATCGCCCGAGAGGATGCGCACCCGCCAGCCTTCGTTGGCCGCCTGGTTGGCCAGGGTTCCGAGCACGTCGTCGGCCTCGTAGCCCGGGGCCATGCACAGGGGGATGTCCAGGCTCTCCTGCAGGATCGTCTGCAGGTTGGCGAGGTCCTGGAAGAAGGCTTCGGGGGCCTCATCCCGATGGGCCTTGTAGGTGTCGTCGGCCTGATGGCGGAAGGTGGGCTCGGCGGTGTCGAAGGCCACCACCAGCCCCTGGGGTTGCAGGCCCTTGCAGTGGTCGAGCAGGGCCTTGAGGAAGCCGTAGGTCACCGAGGTGGGCACCCCCTCGCGGGTGCTCAGCCCCCCTTCGCCCCCCTTGGTGAGGGCGTAGTAGCTGCGGAAGGCGAGCGAATGGCCGTCGATCAACAGCAGCAGCGGCCTGGCGCTGTCGGGTTCCGCTGCTGCCACGCCTGTCCTGATCGTTCCAAGCCCCAGCCTGCCATCCACCCTCCGCTAGGCCATCCTGGGCACACGCCTTGCCGGTGATCTCCTCTGCCATGTCCCGCATCCCCCGGCGCTATGCCGTTCACCTCCACCTCAGCGGCGGCCAGACCCAGACGGTGATGTTCCCGCGCCTGGAGGGCTTTCAGGAGTGGTATGGCGGCCTGCTCACCGCCACGGCGCCCGACACCTTTGTGAATGTGCCGATCTCCGAGCTCGAAGGGGAATACCTGGTGGTGCGCCCCTCCGCCGTGATCGGCATCCATGTGGAACCGCGGTTCAGCGCTGCTGATGATGCATGACCCCTGAGCGACTGGGCCTGCTCTGGGGCGTGACGGTGTTCTCCGGCGCCGTGGCCCAGGCCCTGGCCTGGCTCACGGGTCTGCCCGGGGTGGTGCTGCTGCTGAGCTCCGGGCTCTTGATCGGCCGGGCTGGCCTGGGCCTGGTGGAGCCCCTCGACCTCGGCGATGGCCTCGAGACCGTGGTGGGCCTGTTCGTGAGCCTGGTGCTGTTCGATGGCGGCCTCAACCTGCGCCTGCCGGACGACGGCACCCGCCAGGCCGTGCTGCGCATCGTGGGGGTGCGCCTGGTGCTGGCTCTGGTGGGTGGGCTGCTGCTGGGCCATGGCCTGGCCGGCCTCAACTGGCCCCTGGCAGCGGTGTTCAGCGCCATCGTGCTGGCCACCGGGCCCACGGTGGTGACCCCGCTGGTACGCCAGATCGGTCTGCGCCCCCCCCTTGGCGAAGTGCTGGAGGGGGAGGGGCTGGTGCTGGAGCCGATCGGGGCCGTGCTCGCCCTGCTGCTGCTGGAACTGGTGCTCGGCAACCTGCACGGTTGGCGCGAACTGGCCACGGGCCTGCTGCTGCGCCTGGGGGGCGGTGTGGCCCTGGGGGCCGCCTGTGGCTGGCTGCTGGCGGAGGTGTTGCGTCGCCTGCCGGTGGAGCCGAGCACCGAGCCACTGAGGCTGCAGCTCACCCTCGGCACCCTCTTTTTGATGTTCACCGGTGCCGAGCAGGTGCTGGCCGAGTCGGGCCTGCCGGCCGCCGTGGCCGCCGGGGTGGTGGTGGGTCGACGGCTTGAGAGCGATGCCGCCGAGCTCGACGCCCTGATCCGCCAGCTGGCCCGGCTGGCGATCACGATGCTGTTTCCGCTGCTGGCCGCCGACGTGAGCTTTGCCCAGCTGAGCCCGCTGGGCTGGGGTGGCGTGGCCTGTGTGCTCAGCCTGATGCTGGTGTTGCGCCCCCTGTCGATCGCCCTGGCCACCTGGGGGATGGGGTTCAGCCTGCCTCAGCAGGCCGTGCTCAGCTGGCTGGCGCCCAGAGGCATCGTGACCGCCGCCGTGGCCAGCCTGTTCGCCATCCGCCTGGAGCAGGCGGGCGTGGTGGGTGCCGGCCGGCTGCAGGGCCTGGTGTTCCTCACGATCCTGCTCACGGTGGGGCTGCAGGGCTTGAGCGCAGGCCCCCTGGTGAGCTGGCTCGGCCTCAATCAGTCAGGCAGTGAAAAGCCCAAGGCCGGCGCCGCCTCAGAGGCCGCGGGCGATCCGCCGCCGATCCTCCCCGCTGCGGTGGAGCAGCAGCCAGGTGGCCACTAGGTCGGGGCCCTGCAGGCTGCCCAGCAGCACGGCGCGCAGACTCTTCATCAGCACCCCTTTCTTGACGCCGGCGCCCTTGGCGGCCGCCGTGAGCAGTGCCTGAGCCTGATCGGCCTCCAGCATCCCTTCCGGCAGCAGCCCCTCCAGGGCCGTCAGGCTCTGCCTGGCGCCGGGAACCTCCAGCTGCTGGCTGGCGGCCTCCTGCAGAGGCGGCAGACAGAAAAAGGGCTCGGCCTGGTCGACGCCGTCCTGCAGCAGGGTGAGGGAGGGGCCGATCAGGGCGCAGAGCTCGCGCTGCCAGTGGGGGTCGGCTTGGGCCTCGGCAGCCTGGTCGTTCCCTGGCGCTGGCCAGCCCCGCGCCGCCCACAGGGGCAGCAGCTGCTGCCGCAGGCCCTCCGGTCCCTGCTCGTGCAGCACCTGGCCATTGAGCCAGTTGAGCTTGTCCCAGTCGAAGCGGGCCCCGGCCCGGTTCACCCGCTCGAAGCCGAACACCCGCGCCGCCTCCTCCAGGCTGAAGCGCTCGCCCATGCCCTCCGGCGGCGACCAGCCCAGCAGCGTCATGTAGTTGGCCAGGGCCGCCGCCGTGTAGCCCATGGCCTGGAAATCGCTGATCGAGGTCACGCCGTCGCGCTTCGAGAGCTTCTTGCCGGCCTGGTTGAGGATCAGCGGGGTGTGGGCGAACACGGGGGGCTCCAGGCCCAGGGCCTCGTAGAGGAGCAGCTGTTTGGCGGTGTTGGCGATGTGGTCTTCGCCGCGGATCACGTGGCTGATCGCCATGGCGGCATCGTCCACCACCACCACCAGGTTGTAGAGGGGGTGGCCGATCCGATCGGCCGGTGCGCGGCGGGCGATCACCATGTCGCCGCCCAGGTCTGCGCCGGCCCAACGCATGGCACCGCGCACCAGGTCGTTCCAGCCGATGCTGCGGCCGTCGTCGATGCGGAAGCGGATCACGGGTTCCCGCCCCTCAGCGATGAAGGCCTGCTGCTGCTCGGGGCTGAGCGAGCGGTGGCGGTTGTCGTAGCGGGGGGCCTGCTTGCTGGCCGCCTGCAGCTCGCGCATGGCGGTGAGTTCGGCCTCGCTGGCGTAGCAGCGGTAGGCATGGCCGGAGTCCAGCAGTTGCTGGATGGCCGCCTGGTGGGCTTCCTGCCGCTGGCTCTGGATCACCGGCTCACCGTCCCAGTCCAGGCCCAGCCAGCGCAGGCCCTCAAGGATGTTGGCGGTGAATTCGGGACGGCTGCGCTCGCGGTCAGTGTCTTCGATGCGCAGCAGGAAGCGGCCGCCGTGGTGCTGGGCAAACAGCCAGTTGAACACCGCCGTGCGGGCTGTGCCGATGTGCAGGGTGCCGGTGGGGCTGGGGGCGAGACGAACGCGTACCGCGCCAGCTGAAGTCACCTGCTGCACTCCATGGGAACCACCGGCCGGAGCAGGACCAGTGGAGGGGAAACGGGACTGACGGGATTCGAACCCGCAACTTCCGCCGTGACAGGGCGGTGCTCTAACCGGTTGAACTACAGTCCCAAACAGGTCAAGGACCCTGGCGGGCCATCGGGTGATCTGACCCTTGGCGTGGTCGCGGTGGCTGGCTGGGCGGAGAGGACCAAGGTCCCCAGCGCTCAGGCCGGATCTCGACCTTGAAAGTATCTGTGATCACTGGCCCCAACGTCAACAGGTGAGGGGACCAGCAGGCTGTGGGCCAGGGCGGCAGGCTCAGGGACGAAAGCCTGCCGGCTCGATCAGGCGCACCTGATTGCCGCGGGCCGTGAATTCGCGGCCCTGATCACTCTGTACAACCACCCGGCCACCGGATTTGACCCGGATCACCCGGGCCCGAACCCAGCCCAGAGCGGCAGACTCGAGCACCTTGACGACATCACCGGGTTGTAGATCCAACTCCATGTCCGGAACCAGGAAACAGCAGGTGGGGACATCGAACGCGCCGTGGAGGACTTGAACCCCCGACATCAGGTTTTGGAGACCTGCGTTCTACCAACTGAACTAACGGCGCAGGGCCGATGTCCCCAGTGAGACATTGACGAAACCGACCGGAACCTCCTTGCGGAGAATCCTTCAGCGGTCGAAGCGTTGCTTGACCCTGGTGGCTTTCCCCACCCGATCGCGCAGGTAGAACAGCTTCGCCCGGCGCACCTTACCGCGTCGCTCCACGCTCACGGAAGCCACCTGGGGGCTGTGCAGGAGGAAGATCCGCTCCACGCCCACGCCCTGGAAGATCCGCCGCACCGTGATCGTGGCGTGCAGGCCGCCGTGACGCTTGGCGATCACGACGCCCTCGTAGGGCTGAACCCGCTCCTTGTTTCCTTCACGGATGCGCACGCCCACCTTGACGGTGTCGCCCACGTAGATCTCAGGCAGGTCGCTCTTGAGCTGCTCGTTCTCGAAGGCCTGCATCAGCGCGTAGGCGCTGAGCTTGCCCGTGGTGACCTGGGCGGCAGCCCCGGCTGTTGCCTCTGGCGTCACCGTGGCCTCTGCTGTCACGGTCTCTGCCTCCTCACTGGTGTCGTCCTGGATCTGCTGGTCCTGGGTGTCCTCAACCGCCATCTCAACTCCGCGTCGCCTGGCCAAACCACCAGTGTACGGGCTGGGGGTCACCCTCCCGTGCGATTCAGCTGACGCTGCAGCCGCTGCACGGCCATGGCGCCACCGCTGAGCAGCATCCACAGCAGCCCCAGACCGTTGAAGAGCACATAGATGGTCTCGCCGTTGGGTCCGAACCACTGCTTCAACCACTCGCCCTCGTGCAACAGCATCAGCACGTGGGCCTGGTCGCGGCCCAGGCCGGCCCAGTCGCGCAGCAGCCGGTAGGACACCCCTGTGGACACCGTGAGCAGCAGGGGCAGCAGCACCAGCGGCGCCACGGCGGCATGGGCCTGGCGCAGGCGCGGCAGCAGCGCCGCGGAGGGCCTGGGCTGGGACGGCTTCGCCTGGGAGGGTTCCGCCTGGGACGGTTTCACGCTGAGCCGGTGCGGAGGGCGCTTGGGGGCTGGCAGGGCGGCGGACCGAAGGCCTGCCGGCAACGGACCCCATGATGGGACCGCTGCCGTAGATGGGGCCGGATCTCCATGGAGGCCCGGGCCCGCCAGAATCAGCGGTAACCGTGCCCGTCCCCGCCGATCCGAATGAACCTGTTTGCCGATCTGCTGGCCAGCACCCGCGCCACCACCGCCCCCTCGCCCCTGGTGCAGGCCGGGCCACGCATCCAGAAGAGCCGCCGTGGCGTGGAGGTGAAATCGGCGCGGGAAATCGCCACCATGCGAAAGGCCAGCCGCATCGTGGCCACCGTGCTGCGCGAGATCATGGCGATGGCTGCTCCCGGCATGACCACCGCTGATCTCGATGCCCATGCCGAGAGCCGCATCAGGGCCATGGGCGCCGTGCCCAGCTTCAAGGGCTACCACGGCTTTCCAGCCAGCATCTGCGCCTCGATCAACAACGAGGTGGTGCACGGCATCCCCAGCGCCAGACGGGTGATCAAGGCGGGCGACCTGCTCAAGGTGGACACGGGCGCCTACTTCGAGGGCTACCACGGGGACAGCTGCGTGACGCTCTGCGTGGGCGAGGAGACGCCTGAACCGGCCCGGCGCCTCGCCCGGGTGGCCCAGGAAGCGCTGATGCAGGGCCTCGCCCACATCAAGGCCGGCAACACCCTGCTGGATATCGCCGGCGCCGTGCAGGACCACGTGGAGGCCCATGGCTACGCGGTGGTGGAGGACTACACCGGCCACGGCGTGGGGCGCAACCTGCACGAGGAGCCCTCGGTGTTCAACTACCGCACCCGCGATCTGCCCAACATGACCCTGCGGGCCGGCATGACCCTGGCGGTGGAGCCGATCCTGAATGCCGGCAGCAAGGCCTGCCGCACCCTCAAGGACCGCTGGACCGTGGTGACCGTGGACGGCAGCCTCTCGGCCCAGTGGGAGCACACGATCGTGGTGAGCTCCGATGGCTGCGAGATCCTCACCGACCGCGACTTCTGAGCCTCAGGGACTGGCCTGAGGACGGCTGAAGGCCCGGAAGTAGAGCCAGCGGCCCAGGGCCGAGAGCGGCATTGTCACGTAGGTGAGGGGGTTGGGGGTCACGATGATCAGTCCCCAGTTCAGTTCGGCCTGGCGCAGCACCAGGGCCGCCACCAGATCGGGCGGCATCACGCCGATCGGGTTGAGGTCGGAGCGGAAGGGCCCCAGCACCAGGCGCCGCAGCCGCAGCTTGTCGCCCAGTTCCAGCGAGCGCAGGCTCAACAGCTGGCCCATCAGGCGTTTGCTGATCTCATAGAGCGGGCTCAGGGCCGGCTGCACTTCGGCCTCCGAGGTGTTGACCCACACCTCCGGGCGTGGTCGCTCCCTGCTGGCTCCCCCCCGCCCGCGCTCGGCCGTCGCTGTGGCAAACAGCTCCAGCAGGCGCCAGCTGCTCAGGGCGTTCACCTCCAGGGAGCTGGCCACCGCCTGCTCGGAGCGGCAGCCATGCACGTTGATGCCGTGGTTGAGCACCAGCACGTCCACCTCCTGAAGCAACGGGCCCAGCTTCTGCTCCTCGCCCACCTGCCAGAGCACCTGCTGGAGCGGGATCGGCCGGCCGGCGCTGTCGCGCAGGTCGAGGCGGGCCGGCCCCGAGCTGAGGGCGATCAGGCGGGCGCCGCGGCGGTGCCACTGGCGCAGCAGCGCCTGGCCCAGGGATCCACTCGCCCCGGTGATCGCCACCGTGGGGGGCTGGGAGCGCGGAGCTGAAGGGGCCATCAAGGCACGACCACGGGAATGCAGAACTCTGCAGGCGAGCTCCTGGACAGCCCTAGATTGACGAAACCGGCAGCCCTCGGCGAGGTTGATCTATGGCCCCCACCTTGCTGATCGGCTCCTGTGAACCGTTCAGTGGCAAGTCGGCCGTGGTGCTCGGTCTGGCTCGGCGCCTGCGCCGCCAGGGTCTGGCGGTTCACTTCGGCAAGCCCCTGGCCACCACTCTTGATGGCGAGGAGCTTCCCCCAGCCGGCGAACCGCTGCTGGATGCGGATGTGCGCTTTGTGGGGGCCACGCTCGGGCTGGAGTCGCAGCAGCTGATTCCCTCCCTCGATGCCCTGGAGCCCGCCGTGGCCCGCCAGCGGCTGTTGGCCGCGGATCTGGATCCCGGCGTGGGCTTTGCCCAGCTCAGGCAGAGGTTGGCGCAGGACTTTGACGGTGTGGCCCTGCTGGAGGCCGCCGGCACCCTGCATGAAGGCCTGCTCTACGGGCTCAGCCTGCCCCAGCTGGCCCGGGGGCTGGACGCCCCGGTGCTGCTGGTGCAGCCCTGGACCGACAGCCGCAGCGTGGATTCTCTGCTTGAGGCCAAGGCCCGCCTTGGCGATCAGCTGCTCGGTGTGGCGCTCAATGCCGTGGACCCCGCCATGGTGCCCCAGCTCGGCCAGGACATCGTGCCCGCCCTCGAGCAGCTCGGCCTGCCGGTGCTGGCGGTGATGCCCCGCAGTCCGTTGCTGCGCAGCGTCACCGTGGAGGAGCTGGCCCGCCGTCTCGGCGCTCAGGTGCTCTGTTGCCGTGACCGCCTCGATCTGCTGGTGGAGACCCTTTCGATCGGGGCCATGAACGTGAATTCGGCGATGGAGTTCTTCCGCCGCCGCCGCAACATGGCCGTGGTGACCGGCGCCGACCGCACCGACATCCAGCTGGCTGCACTGGAGGCCTCCACCCAGTGCCTGATCCTCACCGGGGCGGGCGACCCGCTGCCCCAGCTGCTGACCCGCGCCGAGGAGCTGGATGTGCCCCTCCTCAAGGTGGACCACGACACCCTCACCACGGTGGAAGTGATCGAGCGGGCCTTTGGCCACGTGCGGCTGCATGAGGCGGTCAAGGCCACCTATGCGGTGCGCCTGGTGGAGGAACACTTCGATTTCGAGCGTCTTTTCACTCGCCTACGCTTGCCCGCAATGGCGCAATAACGCTGCTAGTTTCATGGCGCAGCCTGCGATCTTGCGGTGACCCGATCCCTGGATCTTCCCTCCATCGAACGGATCGACACCCTGGCTCAGGAGCTCGCCATGCTCCAGGACACCAGCAAGCGCAGGATCGCCATCCTGGGCAGCCGCCATGTGCCGGTGGTGTCGATCCACCTGGTGGAGGTGATGGCGCGCTCCCTTGCCCAGGAGGGCCACAATCTGATCACCTCGGGGGCCCAGGGTGTGAACGCCGCGGTGATTCGCAGCGTTCTGGAGATCGATCCCTCCCGTCTCACCGTGCTGCTGCCCCAGAGCCTGGATCGCCAGCCCAGTGAGTCACGCGATCAGCTCGAACGGGTGCTGCATCTGATCGAGAAGCCCGAGCACGACGAGCTGCCCCTGCCGATGGCCAGCAGCCTCTGCAATCAGGACATCATCACCCGCTGTGACCAGCTGATCTGCTACGCCTTCCATGACAGTGAAACGCTGTTGGCCAGCGTGCGGGTGGCCGAAGACATGGGCAAGGTGGTGAGCCTGCTCTATTTCGACTGATCCTGATGCGTTGACCAGCATCAGCCGGCGAGGGCGAGCACAGCCCTGAGCCCGGCCACGTAGAGGATGCCGCTGCAGAGCACTCCGGAGGCCCAGCACAGCCCCCGCACGGGCGCCAGATTGCCGATGTAGGCCCCCAGGTAGGCCAGCCGCAGGGCCGGATGCAGCCAGGCCGCCGCCACCACCGCCGGCCCTGCGGCCCCCGCCACCAGGCAGAGCAGCACGGCGGGAGCATGCAGTGTGAAGGCCTCGAAACTGTTCTGATGCGCCCAGCTGGCGCGCTTGCCCCAGGCCGGCAGCCGCTCGAACATGGCCCGTGGCGCCTGCAGGTCGTCCAGGCTGAAGTCGGCCTGGGAGCGGGCTGCCCCCAGGGGCACCGTGCTCAGCAGCACCACGGCCCCAGCCAGCGCCAGGGACCAGGCCAGGGGAACAGCGGCGATGGTGACGCTCATGGTGGCCCGGGATCGCGTGGTGGTTGCGCCAGCATGATCGCAGCCGCCTCGGCCAGGATCAGGCGGCGCTCCGGCACGCCATGACCTCCTCCGCTTCCGCTGCCTCGCCTGCGTCAGCGGCGGTTCCGCCCAACTGGATCGACAACCGCCATCCCCTCGGGCGCCTGATCGCCCTGCTGCTGGCCGTGGAGCCCCTGCGGCGATTGATGTTCCTGCAGGCGCGCCGGCTGATCATCCGCACTGCCGAAGGCCGCGGCATCGCCTGGCGAGCCCGCCGACAGGTGCTGCAGCAGCAGGCTCAGCCCCTGCTGGCGGCGAGCCGCAACCCCCACACCGGCACCCCCACCTACTACCGGGCCCGCTTTCACGCCTATCAGCAGGGCAACCTCTGCTGGCAGGCGGCCTGTGAAGCCGAGCAGGCTACCGATGCCATGGCCCTGCGGGTCTGGCCGGATGAAGCCCTCACGCCGTCCCAGGCCCAACAGCGTCTGCGGCAGGCGATCTTCGCGGCGATCGAACCCAGCCTCCAGGGCCGCCCGCTGCGGGACGCCCTTGACCTGGGCTGCTCGGTGGGGGTGGGAACCCTCGCCCTCAAGCACTGGCTGGAGCAGCGCCAGCAGGCGGCGGTGAACGTGCAGGGGCTCGATCTCTCGCCCGAGATGCTGGCCGTGGCCAGGGTGCGCGATGCCGGCCAGGAGATTCACACCTGGCACCATGCGGCGGCCGAGGCCACCGGCCTGCCGGACGCCTGCATGGATCTGATCACCCTGCAGTTCGTGTGCCATGAACTGCCTGCCGCCGCCACCAGGGCCGTACTGGCTGAGGCCTTCCGGTTGCTGCGGCCGTCGGGGGTGATCGCCCTGGTCGACCAGGACCCTGGCTCGGCGGTGATCCGCCGCCTGCCCGCCCCGATCGCCACCCTGCTCAAGAGCACCGAGCCCTACCTGGAGGACTACTTCCGCCTCGATCTGCCGGCCGCCCTGGCCGAGGCTGGCTTCCAGGCGGTGCGGGGGGAGGCCTGCGACCCGAGGCACCGGGTGCTGGTGGCCGTGCGCTGAGCGCCAGGGCCGTTTTCTACGCTGAGACCAGCACCCCGCGCTTCCCCTGTCCATGGCTGACACCTATTCCTTCGATGTGGTCTCGGATTTCGACCGCCAGGAACTGGTGAACACCCTCGACCAGGTGCGCCGGGATGTGGGCCAGCGCTACGACCTCAAGGACTCGGCCACCGAGATCGCCCTGGAGGAGACCAGCCTCACCATCACCACCGCCACGGACATGACCCTGCAGGCGGTGGAGGACGTGCTGCGCCAGAAGGCCACCAAGCGCAACCTCTCGCTCAAGATCTTCGACTTCCAGACCGCCGAGGCCGTGGGCGGCAACCGGGTGAAGCAGGAGGTGAAGCTGCGCAAGGGCCTCAGCAAGGAGCTGGCCAAGGAGCTCAGCAAGGTGGTGCGCGACAACCTCAAGAAGGTGTCCGTGGCGATCCAGGGCGAGAGCCTGCGGATCACCGCCAAGAGCAAGGACGATCTCCAGGCGGCGATCCAGCTGCTCAGGGACCAGGAGGTGGAGGTGCCGCTGCAGTTCGAGAACTACCGTTGACCCAAGCATCTGGCAAGCCCCCTAGGCGGCGTTGGCTTGTGCCCAGGCTTGTGCCCACCGTTGGCTTGGATCGCGTCTTGTCTTGCCATCTAGCAGGAGCGATGTCAAGGCTGCATTCCATCCGGGATCCTGATCCAGTTGATCGACTGTCCGACCTCGACAACTCAGTGGCTTTCGTTACCTTGTAGGTTCAAGACCTGTTGCTTTTCGATGTCTGATAGGAAGCTCCGCGGACTTCCAGCCTGGATGGGGAAGCGTGAGAACAGTCGGGGTGTTCTCCGGCTCGCAGGAGGCTCTGGTTGGGCCGGCAAATCTGTGGTCGATCCGACGGCGATTTCTAAGAGTTGATCTCTAGGTCTTGGCATGCCCTTGGTCCCTGGAAGGGCGTCCTAAGTATCCTTCAACACTTTAGCCACAACTTTTCTGACTTTCTAAACAATGACTTTTAGAGTTCGCAACGTGCCCTCATGGGTCAATCGCAAAGTCAATCGAAAGGGCGTGCTCCGTTTCTCCGGCAATTCCACCTGGAAGGGGCAGCCTGTTGTCGCGCGAATCAAGGTGAGTCTGTCTGGCAAGGACGACGTCACAGGCGTTCGTTTCGACCGGATGATGCAGGCCAGCTACGACGTCAGAGGTACACGTGGGCGAAATCGGTTTGTCTGGGGACCTCAGGCTGGTGCGATCACCAAGAGGGTCAATACTGTTGTTGACTTCCGTAATGATGAAGCGCGCGATGTTCTCGTGTTCAGAAATACAACTCCCAAAAACCCAGTGGTTCATATGCAGCGTTTTAGGGTCAGAAATTTTGGCTCTAATGACATCATCAGACTGAAAAATCTTGGTATCACAGTCCGCCAGAGAGACCTGCGGCGCATGGGTGATGGCCGCTTCATGATTCCTGGTGTTGATCCATCGAAAATGGTGGTCATGAACATCCTCAACTGATGGATCAGGGGCATTCCCTGATTTGCCAGGGCCTGATGTGCCAGGGAACATTCCGTGAGCCTGAGCTTTGGGGCTTCGACGATCGATAAACTAGGGATTCATCCAGTTTCCTTGCTGTTCCTTGGTTTTCGCTGAGAGTGGCTCCGCTCCCCGGGGATGGCGCTTCTGGATCGATCGCGGCGGCACCTTCACCGACGTCATCGGCCGCGACCACGAGGGTGTCTTGCACGTGCGCAAGATGCTCTCCTTGCAGAGTGGACCAATGGGGGACCCTGTGCTGGCCGCAATGGCTGACATGGCAGGCCCAGGCCCCATCGAGGACGTACGCCTGGGCACCACCGTGGCCACCAACGCCCTGCTCGAGCATGGCGGGGCGCCGGTGATGCTGCTGGTGAACCAGGGTTTTGCAGACCTGCTCTCCATCGGCGATCAACACCGCCCCGACATCTTTTCGCTGGCCATCCAGCGCCCCAGACCTCTGGAGGTGCGGGTGGTGGAAGTGGCCGGGCGTCTCGGCGCCAGCGGCGAGGAGTTGCTGCCACTCCTCCTCGATGACGCTCTGGCCCAGGCGGTGCATCAGGCCCGCAGCGACGGTTTCAGCAGTTGTGCGGTGGCTCTGCTGCACAGCTGCCGCCAGCCGATCCACGAACTCCAGCTGGAGGCCTGGCTGCAGCCTTTCGGCTTTCAGGAGGTGGCGCTCTCGCATCGTCTGAGCGCCCTGCCGCGGTTGGTGCCCCGAGGCCACACCACTCTGGTGGAGGCGGCGGTGGCGCCCGTGCTGCGGGTTTACCTGGAGCAGCTGCAACAGTCGCTCGAGAACCACGCCTCAGCCCAAGCCAACACGCCGCGCCTGCGGGTGATGCGCTCCAGCGGCGCCCTGGCCGATCCCCGCACGCTGCTGGCCAAGGACACCATCCTCTCCGGTCCTGCCGGGGGCATGGTGGGGGCGGTGGCCGTGGCCAGCGAGGCGATGGCGGCGTCAGGCTCCCCCCTGGGGCCGGTGGTGGGTTTCGACATGGGCGGCACCTCCACCGACGTGTTCCACTGGGATCCCTGCCGCGGCTCCCTGGCCTGGGAGCGCCAGAGCGAATCCGAGCTGGCCGGCCTGCGCCTCCAGGCGCCGATGCTGCCGATCCACACCGTGGCCGCTGGCGGCGGCTCGATCCTGAGCTTCGACGGCCAGAGCCTCAGCGTGGGCCCCTCCTCCGCAGGGGTCGACCCGGGACCGGCGGCCTACGGCCGGGATGGTCCAGCCACCCTCACCGATGCCAACCTGCTGCTCGGGCGGCTGCCCGCCGCAGCGCTACCGGCGGTGTTCGGGTCCAGCGGCGACCAGCCCCCAGACCTGCAGGCCGTGGCCAAGCGCTTCCAGCAGCTGGCCGCGGCCATGCAGCTGGTGTCGCCCGGCATTACGCCGGAGCAGGTGGCCGCCGGTGCCTTGCTCATCGCCCTGGAAACCATGGCCGCAGCCGTGCGGCGCCTGTCGATCGAGCGGGGCCACGACCTCCGCCAAGCTCTGCTGGTGAGCTTCGGCGGCGCGGGCGGCCAGCACGCCTGCCGGCTGGCCGAGGGCCTTGGCATCGAGTGGGTGCTGTTCCATCCCCTGGCTGGCGTGCTCTCGGCCTATGGCATCGGCCATGCCGAGCAGCGCAGCCTGCTGGAGTGCCCCATGGCGCTGCCGCTGCTGCCGGCCAGCCTGGAGCAGCTGCAGCGCCGGGCCGAGGTCCTGCGCCACGAGGCCGCCCTGGCCCTGGAGCAGGCCGGTGACCTGGCCAGCGCCGAGGGGCCGCTGCGTTGCTGGTTTTCCCTTGAGGTGCGACCACCTGGTCGCGATCAGGGCCTGCTGTTGGCCTGGACGCCTGGTGAGAGCGCTGAGTCGCTGGCGGCAGCCTTCAGCGAGGAGCATCGCCAGCGCTTTGGTTACTCCCCTGGGCTGCCGATGGCGGAGCTGGTGGTGCAGCGGCTGCTGGTGGAGGTGGCTCCGCCGGAGCCGGCCGGGGGGCCAGGAGCACCCCCAGGCCGGAATCCGGAACCAGGCCAGATCCCAGCAGCAGACCAGGCAGCCCCGGCAGCCCCGGATGGCCCTGCGGCCGAACCTGACCCTGGAGCTGGCGCCAGCAGGGGCCAGCTTCCCGGGCAACCCCGTGCCACGACGAAACTCTGGCTCGACGAGGTCCAGGGCTGGCAGCCGGTGCCCCTCTGGCGCCGCGCTGAGCTGCGGCCCGGTCAGCGCCTGGAGGGGCCAGCGGTGCTGCTTGATCCCACCAGCACATCGGTGCTGGAAGCAGGCTGGTCTGGAGAGGTGCTCAGCAACGGGGCGCTGCTGCTGCAGGCCCCAGCCGCTGGCCAGGCCCCTTCTCTGCCCCAAGCCGCTGCGTCCGCCCCAGCGCTGCCAACACGGGCAGACCCCACCCTGCTGGAGCTGTACCACCACCGCTTCGTGGCCATCGCCGAGCAGATGGGCACGCGCCTGCAGCAGAGTGCCCGCTCCCTCAACATCCGCGAGCGCCTCGACTTCTCCTGCGCCGTCTTCGATGCAGCTGGCCAGCTGGTGGCCACGGCTCCCCACATCCCCGTGCACCTGGGCTCCATGGGCGAGAGCGTGGCCAGCCTGCTGGCGGCCGTCGCCCGAGGCGAGCGCCCCCGCCTGGAGCCGGGGGACGTGGTGCTCGCCAACGACCCCTATCAAGGCGGCACCCACCTGCCGGACATCACGGCGATCACCCCTGTGTTCGCCCCCGGCGGCGACCCGCTGACGCCCAGCTGTTTCGTGGCCTGCCGCGGCCACCATGCCGACGTGGGCGGCATCACCCCCGGCTCGATGCCAGCCTTCAGCCGCACGATCGAGCAGGAGGGGCTCAGGCTCGACAACCTGCTGTTTCTGCACCGCGGTGAGATCGACATCACGGCCTGGCGCCGGCGCTTTGATCAGGGGCCCCATCCGGTGCGCCAGCCCGACCAGCTGCTCGCCGACCTGCAGGCCCAGGTGGCCGCCAACCGCCTGGGGGTGGAGGAGCTCACGGGCCTGATCCGGGCCAAGGGCCTGGCCGAAGTGCGGGCCTACATGGCCCATGGCCAGGCCCATGCCGCCGAGGCCGTGCGCCGGGTGATCGATCGCCTCAAGGATGGCTCGGCTTGCGTCGAACTCGATGACGGCAGCCGCATCGTGGTTGGCGTGCGCCTTGATCGGCAGCGGCGCCTGGCCCTGCTGGATTTCCGGGGCACCTCCCCCCAGCACCCCGGCAACCTGAACGCTCCGCTGGCGATCACCCGAGCCGTGGCGCTCTACGTGTTCCGCTGCCTGGTGGGCGAGCCGATTCCGCTCAACGCCGGCTGTTTCGAACCCCTGGAACTGCTGGTGCCGCCAGGCTGCCTGCTCAATCCCGCCCCGCCGGCGGCCGTGGTGGCCGGCAATGTGGAAACCTCCCAGGCCCTGGCCAATGCCCTGTTCGCGGCCCTGGGCGTGCAGGCCTCGGCCCAGGGCACGATGAACAACCTCAGCTTCGGCACCGCCCAGATTCAGTACTACGAGACGATCTGCGGCGGCACCGGCGGCGGCAGGGACCTGCAGGGCCAGGGATTTGCCGGCGCCAGCGCCGTGCAGAGCCATATGACCAACTCCCGCCTCACGGACCCCGAGGTGATGGAGGAGCGTCTGCCGATCCGGATCGAGCGCTTTGCGATCCGGCGCGGCAGCGGTGGCCACGGCCGTTGGCCCGGCGGCGACGGGGTGGTGCGGGAGCTGCGCTTCCTGGCCCCGATGACGGTGTCGCTGCTCTCGGGCGCGCGGCGGGTGGCGCCGGCGGGGCTGGCCGGCGGGCAGCCGGGCCGGGTGGGCTGCAACCGCCTGGAGCGGGAGGACGGCACAGTGGTGATGCTTGCCGGGATCTGCGAAGTGGCGGTGGAGCCCGGTGATCGACTGGTGATCGAAACACCTGGAGGTGGGGGCTATGGCGCACCGGACTGATCGCGGCCGCGAGGGCTGGCTGAGCGGCTTGCTGGGAGCGGCGCTGCTGGCCGTGGCGCCCGTGGCAGCAGCGCTGCTGGCGGCTGTTCCCCTTGCGGCTGGAGCCCAGGGTGGCGCCTCGGTGGCACCGTCCAATGTGCTGCAGGAGCGGGGCCAGCGCTTCCAGCCGGTGTGGTCAGCCCGGGGCATGGTGGCCGCCCAGGAGCCCATCGCCGGGGCTGTTGGCGTGCGGGTGCTGCGCCAGGGGGGCAATGCCGTGGATGCGGCCGTGGCCGTGGCCTTCGCTCTGGCGGTGACCGAACCCCAGGCGGGCAACCTTGGCGGCGGCGGTTTTCTGGTGCTGTGGCTGCCGGGTCCATCGCCGGCTGAGGGCCGCGGCTGCCTGGATGGCCGCAGCGCCCCTGGGTCCACCCCTGGGCCTGGCGGCGAGCCGGGAGTGGAGCTGCGCATCGGCGGCGGCACGGCCGTGGCCGTGAACTTCCGGGAAAAGGCCCCCCAGGCCGCCGGCCCCGACCTGTTTCTGCGCCCCGACGGCAGCGTGGACCGCCAGCGCGCCACGGCCAGCCTGCTCAGCACCGGCGTGCCGGGGTCGGTGGCGGGCCTGGCGCTGGCCCAACGCTGCTACGGCCGCCTGCCCCTGGAGCAGGTGATGGCCCCCGCCATCGCCCTGGCCGAGGGGGGCTTCGTGGTGAGTCGTGCCCTGGCTGAGGACCTGAGCCGCAGTGCCGCCCGGCTGCAGGCCGATCCCACCGCCAGTCGCCTCTTTCTGCCGGCGGCCCGCGCCGGCGCCCGGCTGCGCCAGCCCGAGCTGGCCACCAGCCTGCGGCGCATCGCCGCCGAGGGGGAGCTGGGCTTCTACGCCGGCCCCACTGCTGAAGCCCTCACCGCCTTGATGCGCCAGGGCGGCGGCCTGATCACGGCGGCCGATCTGGCCGCCTACCGGGCCGTGCTGGTGCGCCCTCTGGTGGGCCGCTACCGCGGTCACACCGTGCTGGTGCCGCCGCCCCCCAGCAGCGCCGTGACGATCCTGCAGTTGCTGGCGATCCTGGAGCCCATGGACCTGGCCGGCCTGGGTCATCACAGTGCCGCCAGCCTGCACCGGATGGCTGAGGCGATGCACCTGGCCTACCGCGACCGCAACGCCCTGCTGGGCGATCCCGACCAGGTGGCCATGCCACTGGAGCGGCTGCTGGATCCGGCCTATGTGGAGGCCCAGCGCCAGGCCCTGGATCTGGAGCGCCATCGCCCGGCGGCGGCGGTGCAGCAGGGCCCGCCTCCCCTGCCGGAGAGCGAGGACACCCTGCACTTTTCCGTGGCCGATCGCCAGGGAGGCCTGGTGGCCCTCACCACCACCTTGAACTTCCCCTTCGGCAACGGCATCGCCGTGCCAGGCGCCGGCTTCCTGCTCAACAACGAGATGGACGACTTCACGGCGCGGATCGGCAGCCCCAATGCCTTCGGCCTGGTGCAGGGCGCCGCCAACACGATCGCCCCCGGCCGCCGGCCCCTCAGCTCGATGAGCCCCACCCTGGTGTTCCGGCCCGATGGCAGTCCCTGGCTGGCCACAGGCAGCCCCGGCGGCAGCCGCATCCTCACCACCGTGCTGCAGGTGCTGCTCAACCGCATCGACCACGGCCTCAACCTGGCCGGGGCCGTTGCCGCCCCCCGCATCCATGCCCAGCTGCTGCCCGATCGCCTCTCCCACGAGGAGGGCTTCAGCCCCGACACCCTGAGGCTGCTGGCGGCCCGCGGCCACAGCCTGCGGCGCAGCCGCGCCATGGGTTCCGCCAACAGTGTGGAAATCACGGCGGAGGGCAGCCTCGGCGCGGTGGATCCGCGCCGCTCCGAGGCCAAGGCCCTGCCGGAGTGAGGCCAGAGCCGAGTGCAGATGGGGGATTGCCCACACGGCTGTCGCAATCCATCACAACCGCAGCGACGCCGCCGATCGAGCCAGCAGGCTGGAACTGTTCGGTGGAGCCAGCCCCATGTTTGAGCTGTTGCCCCCCCTCAACGACCACAACCTCCCCTGGATCGACACGATTCACCCGATCGTGGTGCACTTCGTGATCGCCATGGGCCTGGTGATGTTCGTGTTCGATCTGATCGGCGTGGTGGCCCGCAAGCCGGCCCTGTTTGAGGTCAGTTTCTGGAACCTGCTGTTCGCCACCGCGGCGATCTTCGTGGCGATCATCTTCGGCCAGGTGGAGGCCGGGCTGGCCAACCCCTACGGCCAGTCCCGCGACATCCTCAGCCTGCACAGCACCATCGGCTGGTCGTTGGCGGCCGTGCTGTCGCTGCTCTCCGGCTGGCGTTACGTGATCCGGGGCCGGGACCCCGAGCGCCTGCCCCTGGCCTTCCTGGCCGCCGGCGCCCTGCTCAGCGCCTTGATCGTGGTGCAGGTGGGGCTGGGCAACCAGCTCGTGTGGATCTACGGCCTGCACACGGTGCCCGTGGTGGAAGCGGTGCGTGGAGGCCTGGTCTGATGGCCCTCGGCCCCAACGATCTTCCCTACGCCCTGCCGATCCACCCCAACCTGGTGCACTTCACGATCGGCCTGTTCGTGATTGCGATCGTCTTCGACGTCGCCGGCGCCCTGTTTCCCCTGGAGAAGCGGCTGTTCCGCTTTCTGGCCCTGCCGGTGACCCGCTCCGGCTTTCACGCCGTGGGCTGGTACAACCTGCTCGCCTGCGCTCTGGTGAGTTTCTTCACGGTGGCTGCGGGCCTCTACGAGATGCTGCTGGCCCAGCCGATCGAGGGGGTCACCAGCAGCCTGGGCCTGGGGGCCTCCGCCACCCTGCTCTGGCATGGCGTGGGCGGGGTGCTGATCCTGCTGCTGATCGTGGCGATGACGCTCTGGCGCGGCTTCCAGCGCTTCCGCTGGCGGCGCGACCTGGGCCGCCAGGTGCAGTGGAGCTACCTGCTCTCCGGCCTGGTGCTGTTCGGGGTGATCGGTCTGCACGGCACCCTCGGCGCCGAGCTGGCGGCTGAGTTCGGCGTGCACGTCACCGCCGACCAGCTGCTGGCCAGGGGCTTCGATCTGCGCGAGGCCCTGCCATGACCAGCAGCAGCCGTCTGATGCCTCTCGGCCTGGGCCTCGGCGCCGCCGTGCTCCTGGACGGCTGGCTCAGCCTGGGCATGGCCCGGCTCTCGCACCGCTGGCTGCCGGTGCAAGCCTCGGCCGCGGCCCCCCATGTGGACAACCTCTTCGCCCTGGAGACGGGCATCGGCAGTTTCATCTTCTTCGGCTGCCTCGGCGTGATCGGCTGGACGCTGCTGTTCAACCGGGCGCCGAAGTACGACATGGAGGACGGCGCACCGATCGAAGGCAACCTCAAGCTGGAGCTGGTGTGGACCGTGATCCCCCTGCTGGTGGTGATGGCGATCAGCTGGCACGCGATCGGCGTCAACCGCACCCTGGCCACCCTGGGTGGCAAGCTCCGCCTTCCCACCGCCGCTGCACCGGTGCTGGAGGCCGGCCCCCGCACGGCCCAGGCCGCTGGCCTGGCCGCCAGCGATCCGGCCGCGGCCCCCGAGCCGATCACCGTGCTGGCGCGCCAGTGGTCGTGGGAGTTCATCTACCCCAACGGCGTGCGCAGCACCGAGCTGCATCTGCCGGTGGATGAACGGGCCCACTTCCGGCTGCAGTCGCTGGATGTGATCCATGGGTTCTACGTGCCGGCGTTTCGCCTCAAGCAGGACCTCATCCCCGGCAGCGTGATCGACTACAGCCTCATCCCCACCCGCCCCGGCCGCTACCGGCTGCGCGATTCGATGTTCAGCGGTGCCTATTTCGCTGCCAACCAGACCGACGTGGTGGTGGAAACGCCGCAGCGCTTCCAGGCCTGGCTGGAGGCAGCCAGCCGCGAGCCACTGCGACCCGGTGCCAACCCTGCCGTGGAGCTCTACAAGCAGCGTCAGGCCCGCGGCGACCGCGGCTGGGCCACGGTGCCACCGGCTCCAGCGCCGCAGGTGAACGTGAGCGCCGACCCCTCCGCCCCCCACGACGCCTGAGATGACCTCCACCTCCCCCTTTGATCCCCGGGTGCTGAAGGCCTCCCACCCGGTTCCCGGCGCTCCGGACAACTGGCGGCGCTTCTTCAGCTTCAACACCGATGCCAAGGTGATCGGCATTCAGTACATCGCCGTGGCCCTGCTCTTCCTGCTGGTGGGCGGTGTGCTGGCCATGATCATGCGCGGTGAGCTGATCACTCCGCCGGCCGATCTGGTGGATCCCACCGTGTACAACGGCCTCTACACCATGCATGGAACAGTGATGCTGTTCCTGTTTCTGTTCCCGATCCTCAATGGTTTCAACAACCTGTTGATTCCGGTGATGATCGGGGCGCCGGACATGGCCTTTCCCCGGCTCAATGCCCTGGCCTTCTGGATGTTCCCGGTGTTCGGGGTGATCCTGATGGCCAGCTTCCTGGTGCCCGGTGGTCCGTCCAGTTCGGGCTGGTGGGCCTACCCGCCCCTGAGTCTGCAGAACCCCCTGGGGCTGCTCCTCAACGGCCAGTTTCTGTGGATTCTGGCGGTGGCCCTCTCCGGCATCTCCTCGATCCTGGGGGCGGTGAACTTCGTGACCACCATCATCCGCATGCGGGCGCCTGGGATGGGCTGGTTTCGGATGCCGATCTTCTGCTGGACTGCCGCCGCCGCCCAGATCATCCAGCTGATCGGCCTGCCGGTGCTCACCGGCGGCGCCGTGATGCTGCTGTTCGACCTCAGCTTCGGCACCAGCTTCTACCGCCCTGAAGGCGGTGGCGACCCGATGCTCTATCAGCACTTCTTCTGGTTCTATTCCCACCCGGCCGTCTATGTGATGGCCCTGCCGGTGTTCGGCATCTTTTCGGAGATCCTGCCGGTGTACGCCCGCAAGCCCCTGTTCGGCTATTCGGTGGTGGCCGTGGCCTCGTTCGCGATCACTGGCCTCAGCCTGATCGTGTGGGTACACCACATGTTCTACAGCGGTACGCCGCAGTGGATGCGCAATGTGTTCATGGTCACCACCATGCTGATCGCAGTGCCCACCGGCATCAAGGTGTTTGCCTGGATCGGCACCCTCTGGCGCGGCCGCATCCGGCTCAGCACGCCGATGCTGTTCTGCCTGGGCGGCATCGTGAACTTCATCTTCGCCGGTATCACCGGCGTGATGCTGGCCACCGTGCCGGTGGACATCCACGTGGGCAACACCTATTTCGTGGTGGGCCATTTTCACTACGTGATCTTCTCCACCCTCACCTTCGGCGTGTTTGCCGCCATCTACCACTGGTTCCCCAAATTCACGGGCCGGATGATGGTGGAGAGCCTCGGCAAGCTGCACTTCGTGCTCACCTTCGTGGGCAGCACCCTCAACTTCCTGCCGATGCACTGGGCCGGCCTGATGGGCATGCCACGCCGGGTGGCCTCCTACGACCCCGAATTCGCCCTGGCCAATGTGCTGGCCAGCCTCGGCGCCTTCCTGCTGGGGGTGGCCACGATCCCCTTCCTGCTCAACGTGGTGAGCTCCTGGGCCCGGGGCGCCAAGGCGCCGCCCAACCCCTGGCAGGCGATCGGTCTGGAGTGGCTGCTGCCCTCACCACCGCCCGTGGAGAACTTCGAAGACCACGTGCCCACCGTGATCAGCGGTCCCTACGGCTACGGCCTGAACCGACCGCTCGTGGAAGACCAGCAGCGCTACGTGGACTGGGCCGAGGCCGCCGGCCGGATCGAGCCATGACGGACTTCTCCTCCCAGACCACGGCCGCCGCCGCCAGCCATGGCCACGGCCACGCCAACCACACGCTCACGGGCTTCGTGATCTTCCTGCTCTCGGAGAGCGTGATCTTCCTGGCCTTCTTTGCCGGCTATGCGGTGCTCAAGGCCTCCTCGCCGCTGTGGCTGCCGCCGGGGGTGACGGGCCTGGAGGTGCGTGAACCGCTGGCCTACACCGCGGTGCTGGTGAGCAGCAGCGGTGTGGCCTGGCTGGCCGAACGCGCCCTGCACCGCCGCCGTCTCTGGAGCTTCCGCGCCTGGTGGCTGCTCACCATGCTGATGGGCAGCGTGTTCATCTATGGCCAGGTGATGGAGTGGCTGCGGCTGCCCTTCGGCCTCGGTGATGGGGTGTTCGGGGCGGGGTTCTATCTGCTCACGGGCTTCCATGGCCTGCATGTGATCAGCGGCATCCTGTTGATGGGCCTGATGCTGGCCCGCTCCTTTCGGCCCGGCAATTACGACGACGGCGAGGTGGGCGTGGTGGCCGTGTCGCTGTTCTGGCACTTCGTGGATGTGATCTGGATCGTGCTGTTCCTGCTCCTCTACGTGTGGCAGGTCTGACGCGGTGGCTGAGTTGGGACCCGGAGCCATGATCATTGACGACCGCGATTACGACGTTCTGATCGTCGGCGCCGGCGCAGCCGGTGCCACCCTCGCCGCTGAGCTGGTGCGGGCCGGCTGCTCAGTGCTGTTGCTGGAGCGCGGCATCTCCCTGCCGCTCGCCGATCAGAACGTGGCTGATGTGGATCTGTTCCGCCGCCGCCGCTACCACCCCTCGGGCAGCTGGTTTGGCCCCGATGGGGATCCCTTTCTGCCGCAGATGCTCTATGCCCCCGGCGGCAACTCCAAGATCTGGGGCGGTGTGCTGGAGCGCATGCGCGAAGCGGAGTTCAGCGGCCTGGCCCTGCAGGAGGGCCGCAGCCCCGACTGGGGCCTCCGCTATGGCGATCTGGCCCCCTGGTACGACCGCGCTGAGCAGCTCTACCGGGTGCATGGCCGTGCCGGCATCGATCCCACGGAGCCAACCCGCAGCACGGCCTACCCCCATCCGCCGCGGCGCTTCGAGCCGTTGATGGAGGCGATTGAGGCTGGCCTGCAGCGGCGGGGCCTCCATCCCTATCCCCTGCCCCTGAGCTGGTCGAGCGATCCGGATGACCCCACCGGCGATGCTGAGCTGTTCGGCGTGTGGCCCGCCTGTGAGGAAGGGCCGGGATCCTGTGTGCTGCGCACGGGCGCTGAGGTGCGGCGCCTGCACGTGAACCCCGCAGGCACTGAAGTGAAGGGGGTGGAGGCGGAGATCGGCTCCCAGCGCTGGCTGTTCCGGGCCCACCAGGTGGTGCTCTCTGCCGGCGCCGTGAACTCCGCCGCCATCCTGCTGCGCTCCGCCAGCGACGGCCATCCCGAGGGCCTGGCCAACGGCTCCGGCCAGGTGGGCCGCAACCTGATGAAGCCCCAGCTCACCGCCATGCTGCAGCTGGCCAGCGAACCCAACTCGGGTCGCTATGCCCGCAGCCTCGGCATCAGCGACTACTACTGGGGCGACCGCAATGTGAGCTTCCCGCTCGGCTCGATCCAGAGCGGTGGGGGTGTGCTGCAGGATCCGCTGTTCGCCGAATCGCCGCCCATCCTGTCGCTGATCACCCGGTTGCTGCCCGATCGCGCCGTGGAATGGCTGGCCGATCGCTCCGTGAGCTGGTGGGCGATGAGCGGCGTGCTGCCCGAGCCCGAGAACCGCGTCACCCTGCGCGGGGAGAGCATCCAGATCAACTACCTGCCCAACAACCGTGAGGCCCACGACCGGCTCGTCTACCGCTGGCTGGACACCATCCAGAAGCTGGAGGCCGACCCCCTCACCCAGGTGGTGCGCGCCGCCCCGATCTACCCCCGTGGCGAGGCGCCGCTGGCGGTGATGGGCTATGCCAGCGGCACCTGCCGCATGGGCTCAGATCCGGCCCAGGCCGTGGTGGACCTGGAGGGTCGCTGCCATGGCCTGGCCAACCTGAGCGTGGCCGATGCCAGCGTGTTTCCCAGCTGTCCGGCGGTGGGGCCGGGCCTCACTGTGATCGCCCTGGCCCTGCGGCTGGGCGAACGCCTGCGCCGGGAACTCAGCCCAGGCTGAGCAGGAACACCAGCAGAAACGCCGACAGCAGCCCCAGGCCGAGCCGTGCCAGCAGCAGCAGGCCGCCGTGGAAGCGATCCTGCGGGGCCACCTGGCGGCCCTGCATCACCTTCAGGTTCATCGCCGCCAGCACGGGTGTGGTGAGGAAGGACACCAGCATGGCCAGCTGCACCAGGGTGCCCATGGAGCCGGGCCAGAGGCCCACCACGGCAGCCGCCAGCAGCGCGTGCAGGCCGATCCAGAGCTGCTGATCGCGGCGATCGTGCACCTGGCGGCCCCGGTGGCCGCGCAGCAGCCGCAGGCCGGCTGAGGCCGAGCGGGGGTAGCCATCCAGGCAGGTGAGGCTGGTGCTCAGCATCGTGATGAAGGCCGCAGCAGCGATCAGGGGGTAGGCCCAGCTCCCCAGGCTGGCGGTATAGAGCTGCACCAGCTGCTGGGCAAAGGCGGCTCCGGCCTGCGAGAACTCCCGGCCCGTGCCGTGCATCACCCAGGCGCCCAGCAGCAGGAACAGCACGGCCATCACGGTGGTGAGGGCGTAGCCGAGGTTGAAGTCGGCCTCCACGGCCGCACGGCTGCTGCGGGCGCCGGTGTCGTCCTCCCGCGCGAAGATCCACAGGGATGACCAGGCCGCCAGATCCAGCGGACAGGGCATCCAGCCGATCAGGGCCACCAGAAAGGGCAGGGACGTGAGGCTCCAGGGGCTGGGGCTGAACAGGCTGGCCCCACTGCCCAGGCGCCCCCGCAGCAGCACGGCCCCCGTGGCCAGCAGCGTGAACAGCACCAGCAGCAGCACGATCACCTTGCTGAACCGATCGAGGCTGCGGTAATGCCCCAGCAGCAGCAGGGCCAGCCCCAGGCCCAGCAGGGCCAGGGAGAGCAGCACCGGGCTGAAGGGCAGGAAGCTGGTGGCCAGGCTGCCGGCCACCGCCGTCACGGCGGCGATGTTGGCCACGCCGGTGGCGAGGGTGATCAGCAGAAACAGGGGCAGATACCAGGGGCGCTGGCGCTGGTAGCCCTCCAGCAGGCTGAGGCCGGTGACCGCCGTGAAGCGTGTGCCCACCAGCAGAAAGGGATATTTCACCAGGTTGGCCAGCAGCACCAGGGCCAGCAGCCCCAGGCCATAGCGGGCACCGGCCTGGGTGGAGGCCACCAGATGGGAGCCGCCGATGGCGGCGCCGGCCAGCAGCACCCCCGGCCCCAGGGCCTGGCGCAGGCTGGTGAAGCTGAGCGGCTGGTCTGTGGCGGGGGCTCTGACCGCAGGCGTGGGGTCCATCAGGACCTCAGGCGATGGCAGCGAAGCTCTCCTGGAAGGCGGTGAGGGTGGCGTCCACGTCGGCGTCGCTGTGGGCCAGGGAGGTGAAGCCGGCCTCGAAGGCGCTGGGGGCGAGATACACGCCGCGCTCGAGCATGGCCCGGTGCAGCTTGCCGAAGCGGGCCGCATCGGCGGCCTTGGCCTCCTCGAAGTTGCGCACCGGCCCATCGCAGAGGAAGAAGCCGAACATGGCGCTGATCGAGCCGCCGCAGATCGGCAGGCCCGCCGCTTTGCCGGCCTCGAGAATGCCCTTGATCAGGCGCTGGGTGGTGGCTTCCAGCCGCTCGTAGCTGCCCGGCTGGCGCAGCAGATCGAGGGTCTTGATGCCGGCGGTCATCGCCAGGGGGTTGCCGCTGAGGGTGCCCGCCTGATACATCGGCCCGGCCGGCGCCACCATCGCCATGATGTCGGCCCTGCCGCCGTAGGCCCCCACCGGCAGGCCACCGCCGATCACCTTGCCCATGGTGGTGAGGTCGGGGGTCACCCCGAAGCGGGCCTGGGCGCCGCCGTAGCTGATGCGGAAGCCGGTCATCACCTCGTCGAACACCAGCAGGGCGCCGTTTTCCTTGGTGAGCTCGCGGATGCCCTCCAGGAAGCCCGGCACCGGCGGGATGAAGCCGGCATTGCCCACCACCGGTTCGAGGATCACGCCGGAGATTTCGCCGGGGTTTTCGGCGAACAGCTGCTTCACGGCCTCCAGGTCGTTGTAGGGGGCGGTGAGGGTGCTGGCGGTGGTGGCCCGGGGCACCCCCGGTGAATCCGGCAGGCCGAGGGTGGCCACGCCGGAGCCGGCCTTGACCAGAAACATGTCGGCGTGGCCGTGATAGCAGCCCTCGAACTTGATCACCTTCTCGCGGCCGGTGAAGGCGCGCATCAGGCGCAGCACGGACATGCAGGCCTCGGTGCCGCTGTTCACGAAGCGCACCATCTCCACGGAGGGCACGGCCTCGATCACCCGCTGGGCCAGCTCGTTCTCCAGCTCACAGGGGGCGCCGAAGCTGGTGCCGTTGTCGAGGGCGCTGTGCAGGGCGGCGATCACTTCGGGGTGGGCGTGGCCGCAGATGGCCGGCCCCCAGCTGCCGATGTAGTCGATGAAGCGGTTGCCATCCACGTCCCAGGCGTAGGCCCCCTTGACCCGGTCGTACACGATCGGATTGCCCCCCACGGAACGGAATGCCCGTACCGGCGAACTCACACCACCGGGCATCAGGGCCTGGGCGGCAGTGAAGATCTCCTGGGAGCGGGCGGTGTTCAGGGCGGGGGCCGATACGGGAGCCGAGGTCAAAGCGGATTCCGCGGGGGGTGAAGGGTGTCGGAGGCCGGGGAGCAACCGCCGGGGAGAGCCCGGTGCAGTGCGCCGTAACGGTGGAGCATTACGGAACGACCGCTTCCCATCCTGGCCCAAGACCCGGCAGAACGGTTTGTGGGTAGCTTCGGGTCACGTTCAACCGGCCCTGGAAGCCTTCCGGCCCTGTGAATCTTCCGGCACTGTGAGCTCCGGCACCCTGAGATCCGGCTCGGCCAGCTCTGCCGCCGGGCGCATCGACTGGCCCGCCCTGGAGCGCGATCTGCTGCGGCTGCTGCCTGCTCGTGCCGTGGTGGCGGCGGCCCAGGAGCTGCTCGCCTATGACTCCGACGGCCTCACCCTGAACCGTCACCAGCCGCCCCTGGTGGTGCTGCCCGAGACCACCCAGCAGGTGTCGGATGTGCTGGCGCTCTGCCACCGCGAGGGGGTGCCCTTCGTGGCCCGGGGCAGTGGCACCGGCCTCTCCGGTGGGGCCGTGGCCGAAACCGAGGCCCTCGTGGTGGCCACCAGCCGCATGCGCAAGCTGATCGAGCTCGACCTCGCCAACCGGCGGGTGGTGGTGCAGCCCGGCGTGATCAACAGCTGGGTGACCCGGGCGGTGTCCGGAGATGGCTTCTATTACGCCCCCGATCCCTCCAGCCAGGTGGCCTGCAGCATCGGCGGCAACGTGGCCGAGAACTCGGGCGGCGTGCACTGCCTCAAGTACGGCGTCACCAGCAACCACGTGCTGGCCCTGGAGGTGGTGCTGCCGGATGGCACAGTGACCACCCTGGGTGGTCAGCTCGATGAGATGGCCGAGATCGATCTGCGCGGCGCCTTCATCGGCAGCGAGGGCACCCTCGGCATCGCCACCGCCATCACCCTGCGGCTGCTGCAGGCGCCCCAGAGCGTGGCCGTGCTGCTGGCGGACTTCACCTCCATGGAGGCCGCCGGTGAAGCCGTGCGCCAGGTGACGGCGGCCGGGGTGATGCCGGCGGGGATGGAAATGATGGACCGCCTCACGATCGAGGCGGTGGACGACTACTTCGGCCACGACGAATACCCTCGCGACGCCGCCGCCGTGCTGCTGATCGAGCTGGATGGCCAGCAGCGGGAGGTGGCCGCCGCCGCTGAGCTGGCCACCGCCCTCTGCCGCCAGGCGGGGGCCAGGCGGGTGCGCGAAGCCTGGGATCCCGAGGAGCGGGCCCTGCTCTGGAAGGGCCGCAAGTCGGCGATCTCGGCCCTGGGCCGACGCTTCCCCAGCTACTACCTCCAGGATGGGGTGGTGCCCCGCAGCGCCCTGCCCCGGGTGCTGGCGGCGATCGAGGGCCTCGGCGAGCGCTTTGATCTGCCGGTGGCCAATGTGTTCCACGCCGGCGATGGCAATCTCCACCCCCTGATCCTCTATCGGGCCGGTGAGCCGGGCATCGCTGAGCGGGTGCAGGAGCTGGGGGCGGAGATCCTGCGGCTCTGTGTGGAGGCGGGCGGCAGCATCACCGGTGAGCACGGTGTGGGCAGCGACAAGCGCTGCTACCTCAGCTGGATGTTCAGCCCGGACGACCTGGCCACGATGCAGCTGGTGCGCCGCTGCTTCGATCCCCTGGGCAGGGCCAACCCCGGCAAGATCTTTCCCACCCCGCGCACCTGCGCGGAATCAGCCCGTCGGGTGCAGGTGCTGAAGCAGGAAGGGGTCAGCTTGCCCGAGGAGGCTGTGGTGTTCTGATCCGCTGGGCTTTCCCAACGGATTGTTCTTGCTCATGGATACTCCTTGCGGAACGCTTCGATGGCCTCGCTGAGTTTCTCTGAGGAGGCGCCGCTCACCATGAAGAGCTTGAACCTCTCATCCCTGCTGAGATAGTCGGCATAGGAGGACCGCAGGTAGGGCTTGTAGGTGTCGTTCCCCTGCAGATGCACCTCGAAGAAGGGCAAGGCCATGCCTTGCATGTAGCCGCCGATCAGGCCCTGGCTGGGCAGGGTCAGATCCGTCATGGATTGGATGGCGTCCTTGATGCCCGGGTCAATCTTGGTGAAGTTCACATGGGCCTGTCCCTGCACGATCAACCAGTACTTGTCGGGGGCCGTGAGCCAGGTGAACGAGGCGGCCTGCTCCAGGGCCGGGGGCGTGGCGGGGTCATAGCTCCCTGAGGCCATCACCACCGGCACCTTGAGCTGGCCGATGCCCTCCTTGCCGAAGATGCTTCGATTCACCGGGTTGGCGGCGAACACCGCTGCGGTGCGCCCGTCCTGGAGGCCGGTGAGCTCCTGGGCCGGCAGCTTCAGGGCCTGGCATTGCAGCAGCAGGGAGACATTCAGGGCCGCATAGGGACGTTCGCAGTCTTGCTTCAGGTAGGCGAGATCAACCTGGGCGCCACCCAGGGCCAGCGCGGTGTAGCCGCCGAAGGAATGGCCAGCCACGCCGACTCTTTCGAGATCGAGTCTGCCGTTGAACTGGTCTGCATTACGGCGCTCCAGCTCATCGATGACGAAGCTGACATCCTTGGGCCGGTTGGCAAAGTCGTTGACGTCAAAGATGTCCTGGTGCAGGCCCCGCAGCATCTCCTGCAGCCAGATCGCATCACTGCCGGGGTGTTGGGGGGCGGCAATCAGATAGCCATGGGAGGCAATCTGCTGCATGACCTCAGCGAAATCTTCCGGACGGGAGGCCAGGCCATGGGACAACACGATCACGGGAATCGTTGTTGATCCCTTGATCTTCGGTGTGTAGACATTCACGTAGAATGAACGGTCCCGCGTGGCATCCGTCAGGGTCCAGACGTCCTTGCTCACCGTGTACGGACCCGGTTGGCGCGGATTCGCCATGGCGGCGTAGTCCTCCACGGGCTGAGCCTCGGCTTCAGCAGCCGTGAGGCTGCTCATCACCGTGTTCAGGCGCTCGGTGGCAGCGATCACGCGCTCCGTGGCCTTTTCAGCTCCCAGCACCTTTTCGCCATGGATCTGGATGTTGGTGGGGAGTTGGTCGAGCACCGACAGCAAGCTGAGCCCCTCTTCGGAGAAGGCTGCATTCACCAAGGCGGCCCGCAGCACCAGTTTCCCGTTCTCACCGCGCAGCACCGTGATCGCTTTGCCGAGGCGCTCGAGAATGTCTTCTCCGATTCCCGTGTTGAAGAATCGCGAAACGATCAGGGGGTCAACGTTGGCCTTCGTGGTGAGGGCTTTGCGCAGCAGGGGGTACTGCTCGGGCTTCACCGCCGCCAGGAAAAAACCGAGATCCTCTTCAACTGTTCCATCCTTGGCAAAGGCCTCCAGTGAGCTCAGCTTCAGCGAACGGATCAGCGGCCCATAGGAGAAGGAGAGCGTTTCTTCCGCCCTGGCGGGTTGGCTGAGCAGCCCTGAACCGGCGACCGCGAGCAGAGCCAGGCCAACCAGCTGTCCCTTCAAGATCCTGCTGCAACGCTTCATCCCCCTGGAGATGACCTGACGCCGTGCCATGAAGGATGAAAAAGAGGTGGGCGAAGGCTACTGAACTCACCCTTCCCCGTCTTCGTCGTCCTCCTCCTCGGGTGGCCAGGCCAGGTTCACCACCACCGGTGCGTGGTCGCTGGGTTGCTCGTTGCCCCGGGTGTGCTTGTGGATCTGACAGCCGGTGGCACAGGCCACCAGCTCTTGGCAGAGATAGATGTGATCGATCCGCCAGCCCCGGTCCCGGTCCCAGGCGCCGCTGCGGTAGTCCCACCAGCTCCAGTGGCCGCTCTCCGCCTCGAACAGGCGGAAGGCATCGCTGAACCTGTTGTCCAGCGCTGTGGCCAGGGCCTGGCGCTCGGCCTCGCTGGCCATGATTCCCCCCGTGAGCCGCTGGGGATCATGCAGGTCGCGGGCTTCGGGGCCGATGTTGAAGTCGCCCACCATGCAGAGGGGGTCGCCCTGCTGTGCCTGGATGCTGAGGTACTGCCCCAGACAGTCCAGCCACTCAAGCTTGTACTGGTACTTGTCGCTGCTGAGGGCGCTGCCGTTGGGCACGTACAGGTTGAGCACCCTGAGTCCATCCACCAGGGCACTGATCACCCGCTTCTGCTCGCCGAGCCGCTCGGCCTGCACCTGCCCTGGCAGCAGGGCCGCAAAGCCGATCTGCACGTCCTCAAGCGGTAGCCGGCTGAGGATGGCCACGCCGTTGTAGGCCTTCTGGCCGCTGATGGCACTGCCGTAGCCCAGCTCACCGAAGGCTTGGTGGGGGAAGAGCTCATCGGCCACCTTGGTCTCCTGCAGGCAGAGCACCTCGGGGCGCTCCTGCTGCAGCCAGGCCTGGATCTGCTCCAGGCGGGTCCGCACCGAGTTCACGTTCCAGGTGGCGATGCGCATCGGCGGGTTCGGCTCAGCAGCGGCTCCAACCCCATTAGCATCCAGAGGTCGGCTTCGCGAGCGTTCCCCATGGCCCTGACGGCTCTGAATCGCCCGGCGTCCCTGGTTCTCGGGCTGGCTGTCGCCGCAGCTCTGGCGGGGGCTTCCGCCGGACTGGTGGCCTCACCCTCCCGGGCTCAGCAGGCTGGCTACGGCCAGACCCTCGGCGGCCCGCTGGGCACCAACGACGAGGACTTCGGCACCGGCGCCCCCCGTAGCAGCGGCGGCAACATCCTCGATGCCACCAACCCCATGGACCTGATGAACCGGTTGCGGCGGGCCACCGCACTGGATGACGCCACGTCTCCCGGGGATGCCGTGGACGCCGCGCTGCAGGACTTCAATTCCCAGCCGGCGTCTCCTGGCTCCCAGCTGCCCCCTCCCTGACCTCCGGTCGCGGCTCGGCCGGTCCCTTGCCCCGGATCGATTCCAGGCCCCAGGCAGCGGCCACTCTGTCCAGCCGGGAATCATCGCCCTTGCCGCCCTGCTGACGGGCCTTGGCAAAGGTCTCGTGGGCGGCCTTCGTGTCGCCGCGCTCCTGCTGAATCAGGGCCACGGCCAGCAGGGGCCGTGGGTCGTCCGGGAAGGCCGCGGAGAGCTTGATCAACGCCGCTTCGGCCTGGCCGGCCTGGCCGCTGCGTTGCAGCACGTTGGCCAGCAGCAGGCCGATCGGCACGGCGCTGGGCTTGGCTGTGGGCGTGCTGGCCCGCTTCAGGGCCGCTTCCAGCTGGCTGCTGGCCTGGGCGGCACGTCCGGTTTCCAGCTGGATCAGGGCCATCAACTGGAGGGCCTCCACCTGGTCGGGGCGTTGGTTCAGCACCTGACGCAGTTCCCGCTCGGCTCCAGCCCGGTCGTTCTGGTCGCGGCGCAGTTCAGCCAACAGCAGCCGCAGGGACCAGCGCTGGGGCTGCTGGTCGGCCAGCCGCTCCACCAGGGGTGTGGCCTCAGCCCGGCGGTCGAGGGCCACCAGCAACTCCAGCAGGCGTTGCTGCTCGGCATCGTTGGCCTGGCCACTGTCGAAGCGGCGCCGCAGCTGGGCGGCCTCGCGCTGCAGCCCCGGCCGCGATGCTGAGGAGACGGGGCCACTGCCGCCCCGCTGCTGCCCCAGCCACCAGCCCGCCGTCAGAGACGTGCCGGCGAGGGCCACGGCGGCAACGGCGAGCCAGGGACCCTGCCATCGGGGGGCTGGTGGCATGGCGCCGGACATCCGCTGCAGATGGTGCCCAGTCTGCCCTGGTTCTCCGCCCCGGGGCCCCGGCAGCACGGCTGGCCATGGCCTTTACATTGGTCGACATGCGCGACCACCCCATCCCACCGGTCACAGAACCGCTGCAGTACCGGGCCATCGGCGTGGTGCGCGGCACCTATGTGCCCACCGACCCCGAGCAGCTCACCCGCGGAGCGATCCACACGGCTGATGGCCAGGCGGTGGAGGCCGTGGTGCTCGGCCGTCTGCTCACCCTGATGCGTCGGCACCTCGATCTCTCCCAGCCCCATCTCTGGGTGGTGTACCCGCGCTCCCGGGAGGAGCAGGGTCTGCACCTGCAGATGGTGGGCATCTGGGAACCCAGCACCCTTGCTGAGCCGCCGGCCAGCGAGCCTGCGGTCCCTGAGCTTGCGGTCAGCGAGGCTTCAGTGGCCCCTGTGGCCAGCGACGATCTGCCCGAGGGCGATGACTACTTCTCGGTGCGGGGCGAGCTGATCTACACCCGCCCTGAAACGGGGGATCTGGTGGTCAAGGTGCGGCAGATGCCCCGCTCCGATGGCAGCAGGCCGATTCCGTTCAAGCTGCAGCTCAAGGGAGAAGTTCCCCTCGACCATCTGCGCCATTTCGTGTCGCTGGCCATGCGGCGCCATGGAGAACAGCTGCAGCTCGAGAGCTTTGAGGTGCTGGCACCGGTGGCGCAACGGGGCAGCCGTGGTGGCAAGGGCCGCCGTGACGGCGGTGGCAAGCCCTCCCCCAAGCGGGGCGGTGGTCGCACGGCGGTGAGTCGCCCGGTGGGCTGAGATGGCCTTCTGGGCGGCCACCGGCGGCACCTGGATCAACCTGCTGGCGGTGTTCAGCGGTGGCCTGCTGGGCTCGCGCCTCGGCAGCCGTCTGCCCGCCGATCTCAGGGGGCAGTGGCAGCAGTGGCTCGGCGTGATCACTCTGCTGCTGGCCATCGAAATGGTTCAGCCTCTCTGGAGCCTGCGGCTCGGGCCCTTCCCGGCCGTGCTGGCGGCCCTGCTGGTGCTGGTGCTGGGCTCCTGGCTCGGTCACTGCCTGGCCCTTGAGCGCAGGCTTGAGGCCTGGCTGGCCAGCTTCAACCGCCCCCACGCGGCTGACCCATCCCGCGGCGCTGCGGAGGTGGTGAGCGGTGCCTTCGTGCTCTTCTGCATCGGTCCGATGACCTTGCTGGGCTGTCTGCGCAATGGCGCCTTGGGGGATCCCGATCTCCTGCTGGTGAAGGCCGGCCTCGACGGCCTCAGCGCGGCGGTGCTGGCCGCCGGGGTGGGTCTGGTGGTGCTCTGGGTGCTGCTGCCGCTCGGTGTGTTGCAGTTCGGCCTCTCCGGCGTCGGCGCCCTGCTGGCCACTGGTGTGGGCGATCCCTCCCAGGCGCCGGCGGTGCTGTTCACGGCGGCCGTGGGTGGGCTTCTGGTGCTGGCCCTGGCCCTTGATCTGTTGCAGCTGCCCCATCCTTCGGTGGTGAACGGCCTGGCGGCCCTGCTGCTGGCCCCCGCTGCGGGCTTGCTGATGCAACCATGACCTCTCCCCTGGCCGCAGGGGTGGTGGTCGCCCTGATCAGTCTGCTGGCGGTGCTGGGGCCCCTGCTCGGGCTCTCACCCTGGTGGATCGCCCTGGCGGTGGCGCTCTGCCTCGGTGGTCTGAGCCTGGATGCCTTCCGCTTCGGGGGCCGGGGCGGCCATCTGCTGGCCGAGGCCATGCCAGGCGGTCAGTTGCGGCTGCGGCGCATCGCCACCCATGAGGCCGGCCATGTGCTGATCGCCGCACAGGAGGGGATGGTGGTGCGCCAGGTGCTGGTGGGCAGCCTCGCCTGTCTGCGCGTGGGCCTCAGCGCCGGCGGCACCACCGAGCTGGAGCCTCCGGCCAGCGCCAAACTGGCCCTTGAAGACCTGCGCCGCTGGAGCCGGGTGCTGCAGGCGGGCATGGTTGCCGAGCAGGTGATCTTCGGCGACAACGTCGGCGGCGCCGATGATCGCGCCCTGCTGGGCCGGCTCTGGGGCCTCTCGGGCCACGACGTGGACACGGCCCAGCGCGAACAGCGCCGAGCCCGCCGCGAGGTGGAGCAGTGCCTGCGGAAGCGGCGCGAGGATCTGGACTGCCAGGCCCAGACCCTGCTGGCGGCGGCACCGCGCCTGGGCCGGGGCTCCCCGCCCGACAGCTCACACCAACCGCCCTCGGGCGCCGCGGCGCCGACGGAAGACTCCGGCGCCGAGCCGGGCCGATGACGCTGGCCCTGCTGGATTGCCCCACCGGCCTGGCGGGCAACATGCTGCTGGCGGCCCTGCTCGATCTCGGCGTGCCGCCAGCGGTGGTCCACGCCCCCCTGGCCGATCTGGGTCTTGGGGGCACTTACGCGCTCGAGATCAGCGAGCGCCGCAGCGGCGGGCTGCGGGGCCTGCACCTGGAGGTCGTGGACCAGGACGCCGACCCCCCGGCGCGCACCTGGCAATCCCTGCGTCGCACCCTGCTGGCGGCCCCCTGGCCCGAGGCGCTGCGGGCCAGGGTGCTCTCCGTGTTCGAGCTGCTGGCGGAGGCCGAAGCCAGCGTTCATGGCCATGCACCCGAGCAGGTGCACTTCCATGAAGTGGGGGCCCTCGATGCCCTGGTGGATGTGGTGGGGGTCTGCGCCGCCCTGCTGCACCTGGGCATCAGCCGGCTGGAGTGCACCCCGCCGCCGGCGGGGCACGGCACCGTGGCCACGGCCCACGGCCTCCTGCCGCTGCCGGCCCCCGCGGTGCTGGAGATCGCCCGCTGCCATGGCATTCCCCTGGCCTCCGCGGCCGGCTTCCCCGCCGGCGAACTCACCACTCCCACGGGTCTGGCCCTGATGGCGGCATGGGCGGAGAACTTCGGCCTGCCCCCGGCCCATCGGCCGCGCCAGGTGGGCATCGGCCTGGGCAGCCGTCAGCTCGACCGTCCCAACCTGCTGCGGCTGGTGCTGGCCGATCCGGTGGAGGGGCCCGGGGCCTCCCCAGGGCCCTCCCAGGGCGAGCAGGAGCTGGGGCCCGCTGTGGAAACCGTGCTGGAGCAGCAGGCCCAGATCGACGACGCCACCCCCGAAGACCTGGCCGTGCTGCAGGAGGCCCTGCGCCAGGCCGGCGCCCTGGAGGTGTTCTGCACGCCGATCCAGATGAAGAAGGGACGCCCCGGCTGGCTGGTCACGGCCCTGGCCCACCCGGTCATGGCGGTCAGTCTGCGGGGTGTGTGGTGGCAGCACAGCACCAGCCTGGGTCTGCGCGAACGCAGCCAGCCCCGCTGGGTGCTGCCCCGGCGCCAGCGGCTGCTCCCCACCCCACTGGGGGAGGTGCCGATCAAGCAGGCCCTGCTGCCCGACGGCCGCTGGCGCAGCAAACCAGAACACGATGCCTTGGTGGGGCTCGCCCGCAGCCACAATCTCAGCATTGAGCAGGTGCGAGCCGTGGTTGAGGAGGCCCTGCGCAGCCAGTGTGATCAGGGGCAGCCTGGCGCCATTGAGGAGGCCCGATGAGCGGGCGTCTGGGCGGCCTGGCGAGTGGCCTGAAGCGGCAGTTTCAGGCCAGGCTGGCCCGCCTGCCTGCCCCGCCCGGCGGGCTGGGGCTCTGGTTCACGCTGCTGAGCTTCGGGTTTCTGCTGGCGGCCCTGGTCAACCACGGCCGCCAGATGCTGCAACTGAGTCTGGACCTGCAGGGCTGGCTCTGGCTGCTGCTGGCGGTGGGGGCAAGCCTGCTCAGCCTGGTGGCCAATGGGCTCGGCTTTGGCGCGGTGTTGCTCTGGCTGGGGCAGCGTCCCCGCTGGGCCGCCCTGGTGCGGATGTATCTCGACACCAACCTGCGCAAGTTTCTGCCGGGAGGGATCTGGCACCTCACCAGCCGGCTGGCCCTGCTGCGGGACCCGGCCGGTCCGCTGCTCAGCCCTGCGGCTTTGCCCCAGGCCCTGGCGGCCGTGCTGCTTGACCCGATGATTGCCGCCGTGGCAGCCCTGGCCCTGGTGGCGGCCGATGGCTGGCGCAGTGGGGTGGCCCTGGTGGCGCTGCTGCCCCTGTTGCTGTTGCTGCCCCGCTGGTTGAGGCCCCTGCTGCTGGCCCTCGAACGGCGCCGGGGCCCCCAGCTGGATCTGGCAAGTGGCTCCGAGACGCTGGCTGTGGGCCAGAGCGACGTTCCCCTGCCCGGTGTCTATCCCGTGGCCCCGCTGCTGGCCCAGCTGGGTTTCGTGCTGCTGCGCTTCGGCGGCTTCGCTTGCTGCGTGCTCGCCTTTGAGCTGCAGGGGTCCCTGGGGTGGGGCGGCTGGCTGGCGGCCTTCGCCCTCGCCTGGACCGCCGGCCTGGTGGTGCCAGGCGCTCCCGGGGGCATTGGCGTGTTCGAGGCGGTGCTGCTGCTGCGGCTCGGCGGCCAGATCGCCGAAGCGCCGCTGCTGGCCATCGCCATCAGCTACCGGCTCGCGGTGACCCTGGCCGATCTGCTGGCGGCCCTCACGGCTCGCCTGGACCAGCGCCTGGATCGCCCCACGGGCAGGAGCGGCCCAGGAGCTCGACCTGTGGTCTGAGTTGCGCCCCTGAGCTGCGAGCCATGCCGCCATGGCCATGCTTCGCAATTGCGCCTATTGTTGAGAAGCCTGGGCTCGCTGTGGTGCCTTCCCCCCCCACCCCTGGTTCCAGGGCTGCCGCCGCAGGGCCCACGGGGGGCCCTGAGGGCCTGCTCAGCGACAGCGAGGGGCTGCGCAACAGCCTTCATGACCGCGGTCAGCGGCTCACGCCTCAACGCCAGCGGGTGCTGGCTTTGTTTGAGCAGAGCGGTGAGGGCACCCACCTCAGCGCCGAAGAGGTGCATCAACGCCTGCTCAGAGCCAGCGAGCGGGTGTCCCTGGCCACCGTCTACCGCACCTTGAGGCTGCTCAGCTCGATGGGTCGCCTGCAGGAGCTGGAACTGCCGGAGGGGCGGCGCTTTGAGCTGGCCGGTGACACCACCCGCGATCACCACCATCTGGTGTGCGTGCGCTGCGGTCGCACCGAGGAATTCGAGAACACCGCGGTGCTGGTTGCCGGCGACGAGGCGGCCAAGGCCCACGCCTTTCGTCTGCTCGACTGTGTGCTCACGGTGCGGGCCCTCTGCCCCCGCTGTGCCGAACAGTCCTGAACCCCGTCCCGTTGGCTCTCCCCTTCCCGGTCTGGTGGCGTTCCTACAGGCCTGAATGGCTCCGCTTCGACCTGGTGGCGGGGCTCACGGCGGCGGCAGTGGTGCTGCCCAAGGCCCTGGCCTTTGCCACGATCGCCGGCCTGCCAGTGGAAGTGGGGCTCTACACGGCCCTGGTGCCGATGCTGGTGTATGCGCTGCTGGGCAGCTCTCGGCCCCTGAGCGTGAGCACCACCACCACCCTGGCCATCCTGGTGGGCAGCGAGCTGGACCGGCTCGGTGTGGCCCAGGATCCGGCTCAGGCGCTGGCGAGCAGCAGCCTGCTGGCCCTGCTGGTGGGCCTGATGCTGCTGGTTGCCTCGCTGCTGCGGCTGGGCTTCGTCGCCAGCTTCATCTCCGAGTCAGTGCTGGTGGGGTTCAAGAGCGCCATCGGCGTCGTGATCGTGGTCGACCAGCTGCCCAAACTGCTGGGGGTGTCGATCGACAAGCTGGGGCTGTTCCGGGACCTGGCGGCGCTGGTGGCGGCGTTGCCCCAGGCGTCTATGGCCACCGTGGCCCTCTCCCTTGGGCTGGTGGCCCTGCTGATCGGCCTGGAGCGCCGCTGGCCCCGTCTGCCGGCGCCGCTGCTGGTGGTGGTGGTGGCGATCCTGCTCACCGCTGCGCTGGGTCTGCCGGAGCGCGGCGTGGCCGTGGTGGGGGCCATCCCCAGTGGGTTGCCCGCCTTTCAACTGCCTTTCCTCAACAGCGCAGGCCCATCCCCCCTGGCCCTGGCCAACCAGCTGTGGCCGGCCGCGGCCGGCATCGCCGTGATGAGTTTCACCGAGAGCGTCGCGGCCTCGCGGGCCTTCCGCGAGATGGACGAACCGGCGCCGAATGCCAATCAGGATCTGCTGGCCCTCGGCGCCGCCAACCTGCTGGGGGCCTGCTTCGGCGCGATGGCGGCGGGCGGCGGCACCTCCCAGACCGCTGTGAACCGCAACGCCGGCGCCCGCACCCAGCTGGCCGCGATAGTCACGGCGGCCGCCACGGTGGCCACCCTGTTGGTGCTGGCGCCCCTGATCGCCCTGATGCCCCAGGCCGCCCTGGCCGTGGTGGTGATCGCCTATGCCCTGGCGATGATCGCGCCGGCTGAATTCCTGGCGATCCGCCGCGTGCGGGCCCCGGAGTTCCGCTGGGCGGTGGTGGCCTTTCTGGGAGTGGTGTTCCTCGGCACCCTGGAGGGCATCCTGGTGGCGGTGGTGTTGTCGCTGCTGTCGCTGGCGCAGCAGGAGGTCAACCCTGCCGTGTATGAGATGGGTCGTAAGCCGGGCACGGATGGGTTTCGCCCTGTCTCGCCCCAGCACCCAGAGGATGAAACCTGGCCAGGGCTGTTGATCCTCCATCCCGAAGGTCGGCTCTTCTTTGCCAATGCGGAGGCCGTGTCCAGCCGCATGCGGCAACGGATCCATCGCGACAGGCCCAGGGTGGTGGTGCTGGATGGCAGCGCGGTGATCGACCTGGAGTACTCGGCGCTCAAGGCCCTGGTGGAGGCCGAGCGCCGGTTGCGCCGCGATGGCACCCAGCTGTGGATGGCTGGGTTGAATCCGGATGTGCTGAAGGTGGTGCGCCGCTCCGAGCTGGGCAGCCGCCTCGGGCCGGGCCGGCTCCACCTCACGGTGGAGCGCGCCGTGGAGCGTTTCCTGCAGCACGAGGCCGGCGACGGCTGCTGAGCGGGGCATCATGGGCGCCAGCCCTGCTGAGATCACGAAGGATGTGGCGTTCCCTGGTTTCAGGCCTGCTGCTGGCCCCGCTGTACTGGCTGCCGGCTGTTCCAGCTGCGGCCCAGATCCAACCCCTGCCCTCCTGGAACGAGGGCGCTGCGCGCCAGCGCATCCTTCAGTTCGTGGCGGCGGTGACGACACCGGGTGGCCCTGACTACGTGGCGCCGGTGGAGCGCATCGCCGTGTTTGACAACGACGGCACGCTCTGGGCGGAGCAACCGATGTATGTGCAGCTGGCCTTCGCCATCGATCGAGCCCGCACGCTGGTGAGTCAGCAACCTGAGCTGGCCGCCCATCCGGTGCTCGCTGCGGCCGCTGCGGCACGTCACGGAGAAGCAATGCCCAGCATGGGCATCCCAGAGCTGCTGGAGCTGGTGGCCCTCACCCATGCGGGTATGGATGCCGAGGCGTTCCGGGAGCTGGTCGGCAACTGGTTCGCCAGCGCCTGCCATCCCACCTGGAAGCGTTCCTATCGCTCGCTCACCTACCAGCCGATGCGGGAGTTGCTCGACTACCTGAGGAGCCACGGTTTCCAGACCTACATCGTCTCCGCTGGTGGCGTGGAGTTCGTTCGGGTCGTGAGCGAGGAGCTCTACGGCATTCCCCCCGAGCAGGTGATCGGTTCGTTCGTGGCCAGCCGCTATGCCCTCCAGGACGGGCTGCCGACCATCGTCCGCCAGGCGGAAGTGCAGCTGATCAATGACGGGGCCATCAAGCCCGTGATGATCGAGCAGGTGATCGGCCGTCAGCCCATTGCCGCCTTCGGCAATTCCGATGGCGACTTCGAAATGCTGGAGTGGACCACCAGCCAGCCTGGGGCGAGCCTGGGGCTGATCGTGCACCACGACGACCCGGAGCGGGAGGTGGCCTACGACAGCCCATCGTCCATTGGCCGCCTCGATCGGGCCCTCAAGGAAGCGCCCCGGAGGGGCTGGATGGTGGTGTCGATGCGCGACGACTGGGCCCGGGTGTTTGCCGATCATCCAGCCCGACCTCTGGAGGCTGAGTGCCCCTGACGCAGTCGCGCCTGGGCCGGCGGTCATAGGTTCAGGTCCTGCTCAAGACTCCCTTCCTTGGCCCAGCTCGCGGCCGCCCTCCCCGGGCTCACCCTGTTCGCGATCATGTTTGCCCTGGGGCTTGGCCTGCAGCCCCAGGCCCTGGGGCAGATCCGCCGCCGACCCGCCTTGGTGCTGCGGGTGCTGATCGGCTCCTGTGTGCTGGTGCCGCTGGTGCCGCTGGTGGCGCTGGTGCTGTTGAAGCTGCCGCTGAGCGCCGCCCTCTCGCCGCCAGTGCGCTTCGGCATCGCCCTGATGGCCATCTCGCCGAGTGCACCGCTCACCTTGCGCAAGGCAGGAAAGCAGGGGGGCGATCACCAGCTGGCGGCAGTGCTGCAGGCCTGCGCGGCGGTGGCGGCGATTGTGTCGATTCCCCTGCTGGCCGATCTGTTTCGGGCCTCGTTCGGCATCGAGGGCTGGGACATCGGCCCCAGGCAGGTGGCCATGCAGGTGAGCCTGGCCCAGGTGCTGCCCCTGCTGGCCGGACTGCTGCTGCGGCGTTGGCGGCGGGGCCTGGTGGAGCGGCTGGAGGGGCCCCTCAACAAGCTGGCCAATGGTCTGTTCCTCCTGCTGGTGCTGGTGGTGCTGATCAGGGTTGGCCCTGCGTTGCTGCCCTTCGTGGGGGCCAACCTGCCGGCCCTGGGTTTCATGGCGGTCATGGTGGCCACGGCGCTCGTGATCGGTTCCCTGGCTGCTGGTCCAGCGCCCGGGGAGAGCCTCACCGTGGCTCTGGTCACCTCGATGCGCAATCCCGGCCTGGCCCTGGTGTTTGCCACCACCTACGGGGCTGGGATGCCCGCCATCAAGCTGGCCGTGCTGGCTTACCTGCTGGTCACCGTGCTGCTGTCGGCTCCCTTTCTGCGCTGGCAGAAGGGCCTGCTGGCGCGGGTTTGAGAACCGCAACGGCTCATGAGCCCTGGGGCTGCAGCGCGCAGAATGCAGGGCAGGTTCAAGCACCAACCCACCATGCCGAACGGCCAACCCAACATCCTCATCCTCTGGGGCGACGACATCGGCCAGAGCAACCTCAGCTGCTACAGCGATGGGCTGATGGGCTACCACACCCCCAACATCGACCGCGTCGCCAACGAGGGCGGCCGCTTCATCCACTACTACGCCGAGCAGAGCTGCACCGCCGGCCGGGCGGCCTTCATCTCCGGGCAGAGCGTGTTCCGCACCGGCCTCAGCAAGGTGGGCCTGCCCGGCGCCGAGCTCGGCTACAGCACCGAGGATCCCACCATCGCCTCGCTGCTGAAGCCGCTGGGCTACCGCACCGGCCAGTTCGGCAAGAACCACTTCGGCGACCGCGACGAGCACCTGCCCACCAACCAGGGCTTCGACGAGTTCTTCGGCAACCTCTACCACCTCAACGCCGAGGAGGAGCCGGAACTGCGCGACTACCCCACGGCGGAGGAGCTGCCCGACTTCCGCAAGAATTTCGGCCCCCGGGGGGTGCTGCACTCCTGGGCCAACCCTGACGGCAGCCAACGGATCGAGGACACCGGCCCGCTGACCAAGAAGCGGATGGAAACCTGCGACGAGGAGTTCCTGAAGGAGGCCAAGCGCTTCATCCGTGATGCGGTGGCTTCCGGTGAGCCCTTCTTCGTGTGGTTCAACACCACCCACATGCACTTCCGCACCCATGCCCGACCCCAGGATCTGGGCCGCAGCGGTCGCTGGCAGTCGGAATACCACGACGTGATGATCTATCACGACGAATGCATCGGCGAGATGCTCAACCTGCTCGACGAGCTGGGCGTCACCGATGACACGATCGTGATGTACAGCACCGACAACGGGCCCCACATGAACAGCTGGCCTGACGCCGGCATGACTCCCTTCCGCAACGAGAAGAACTCCAACTGGGAAGGGGCCTACCGCGTGCCCGCCCTGGTGCGCTGGCCGGGCAAAATTGCGCCCGGCACCCTGTTCACCGAGATCGTGAGCCATCTCGACTGGCTACCCACCCTGGTGGCCGCCGCCGGGGAGCCCGAGGTCAAGGAGAAGCTCAAGGCCGGATACCAGGCCGGCAGCCGCCACTACCACGTGCATCTCGACGGCTACAACATGCTCGACTACTGGACGGGCAAAACCGAGAAGAGTCCCCGGGTGGAGTTCTTCTACTTCTCCGATGACGGCGACCTCACCGGTCTGCGCTACGACAACTGGAAGATGGTGTTCATGGAGCAGCGGGCCACCGGCACCCTCCAAGTGTGGGCGGAACCCTTCACGGCCCTGCGGGTGCCGAAGATCTTCAACCTCAAGACCGACCCCTACGAACGGGCCGACATCACCTCCAACACCTACTGGGACTGGATGCTCGACCACGCCTTCATGCTGGTGCCTGCCCAGACCTACGTGGCCCGCTTCCTGGCCACCTTCCAGGAGTTCCCGCCCCGTCAGAAGGCGGCCAGTTTCTCACTGGAGGAGGTGATGGAGAAGATGCTCAGCACCACAGGGCATTCCTGAGTTGGTCCCCCCAGCGGGGGGACAACGCCATCACGGGCGCCGCAGCACCTGCTGCGGTCTGCCCGGCTCGATGCCCGCCGCATCAAAGGCTCCCTTGAGCCGCCGGCGCAATTCGCGGGCCACTCCCCATTGCTTCAAGGGCAGGGTGCGGATCCAGAGCTTGAGCCGCACGCCGCTCTGGTCGAGCCGGTCCACTCCCAGCAAGGAGGGCTGCTCGAGGATCTGCTCTTGCCAGGCCGGGTCCTCCGCAAGCGCGCAGGCCACCCCTTCCAGCACCGCGCAGGCCTGCTCCAGATCACTATCCCAGGCGATGTCGATCTCGAAGTTGATCCGCGACCATTCCTTGCTGCGGTTCTCGCTCACCCGGATCATGCCGTTGGGGATGGTGATCACCTCCCCCTGAGCCCCTCGCAGTTGCGTCTGCACCAGGTTCATTTCCTCCACAAGGCCGCTGTGGCCGTTCACGGCGATCGAATCACCGATGGCAAAGCGGTCTGTGGCCAGGATGCGCACGCCGCCGATCAGGTCTTCCACCAGGCCGCGGGCCAGAAAGCCCACCGCCACGGCCACGATCCCTGCCCCAGCCAGCACCTCGGGGTTGATCCCGAACAGCAGCACCGTGAAATACAGGCCCAGGAGTGTGGTGCCGATCACGATGCCGCCCCGGATCACCCGGGCATTGGTCTCCAGGCGGATCTGGGGGCGCAGGGAATTGGGCTGGGCCATCTGGGCTTCTTCGGCCCAGCGATTCAGACGCCGCATCACGGCCCAGATCAGCAGCCCTTCCAGCAGGATCACCCCGATCCAGATCAGTGGAATCCCTGCCGATTGCTGCAGCAGTGCCATCGCCGCCAGGCGTGTTTCCGGGAAGATGAACAGGGTGATCGTGACCGCCATCACCGCCAGGGCGATGCGTACCACCTGCAGGATCTTCAGGCGGAAGCGGGAGCGCCGCTGGCGTTGCTCGAGCCCCTGCAGCCTGCGCAGCTGCAGGTCCTGTCCCACCTCAGGCAGCGCCGATTTCAGCTCCTCCATGGCCTGGGCGCAGCTGTGGCTGATCCGGCGCAGCTGCCCCAGGGCCCGGGTACTGAGCCCAACGCCCAGCGACCCGAGCACCAGGGTGAGCAGGGCACCGCTCCAGCGGGCCCAGGGGAAGTGCCGATCGAAACTGGCCCCCCAGAGCGCTTCGCTCAGGGTGCGCTCGAAGATCGCCTTCCACTGCTGGGCGAGGGCCTGGCGGTCCAGCCCGTTGGCGATGCTGTCGGGCCCGGTCAGGGTCACCAGGGTGACCTGCGGCGTGTTCCTGTCTTCGTCAGCGGGGAGATAGATCACCGGGCTGCGGTTCTGAACGCCCACCGCCAGCGAGGGGGTGAGTGGATGGCGAGGCTTGCCGCGGCGGTCCAGCCAGAACCCTCCCCCCCGCCGGCTCGATGGGACCGAACCGGGCTCCACCTGGTTCTCCCGCAGGGAGGCGATCCGCTTCAAGCTGGTCGCCACGGCCGTCGCCCGCGCCTCCACCCGCGCCGCTGCCGCCGCCGCTCCCCCTTCGGCGTCGCTGGCCAGCACCGCCACTGTGATCTTCGGTTCACCGGGGCCGAGGGGAATGTGGGGATTCACCACCTGGCTGCACTTCAGCCGGCCGCAGGATCTGGCTCGGTCCAGATCCCACCACTGTTTGCTGGCCAGCGGGGGCGGCCCATCGCCTCTGCTGCTCTCGCCGAGATCCAGAGCGGCGGTAGCCTCCATGGTCAGGCCTGGCCCCAGGCTGAGGACCGTGGCCAGGCCCATGGCGAAGGCCACCGCTGCGGCTGGCAGGCGACGACGTGTCAGCTGAAGCAGAGTGTCCAGCATGGTCTGCGGCGTGCGGAAGCGCTGTCGCTCCATGGTCACCCCTGGGGCGTTGCCTTCCGCGGCTCCGGTTCCCACACTGCGGGCAGTGCCCCTGCTCCCGCTTGGCCCCTTCCACTGCCGACACGCTGCCCGCACCCGCTCCTCAGGGCTCGCCCGGCCGGCCGCCGGCGCGGCAGATGGTGTGGATCCCCGCGGGCAGCTTCACCATGGGCTCCGATGCCCATTACCCCGAGGAGGCCCCGGCCCACCGGGTGCAGGTGGAGGGCTTCTGGATTGATCGGGCGCCGGTCACCAATGCCCAGTTCCTCAAGTTCGTGAAGGCCACGGGCCACACCACCGAGGCCGAGCGACCCGCCGATCCCGCCGACTACCCCGACGCGCTCCCGGAGCTGCTGGCCCCCGCCTCGATCGTGTTCGTGCCGCCTCCGGGCCCGATCAGCACAGGCGATCCCTACCGCTGGTGGCAGTACGTGGCCGGCGCCAGCTGGCGCCACCCCGAGGGCCCCGGCAGCTCGATCAAGGGCCGCGACCACCACCCGGTGGTACACATCGCCCATGCCGATGCCCTCGCCTACGCCGCCTGGGCCGGTAAGGCCCTGCCCAGCGAAGCCCAGTGGGAGCGCGCCGCCCGAGGCGGCCAGGAGGGCTGGGAATTCGCCTGGGGCGATGAGCTCCACCCCGGTGGACGCCCCATGGCCAACACCTTCCAGGGCGCCTTCCCCCACTACAACAGCCACCTTGACGGCTTTGAGCGCACCTCGCCGGTGGGCTCGTTTCCGCCCAACGGCTACGGCTTGCTTGACATGATCGGCAACGTGTGGGAGTGGACCGACGACTGGTACGGCGACCATGCCGCCCTGGTGTCGGCCCACAAGGCCGCGGGCGGTTGCTGCACGATCGAGAATCCCCGCGGCCTGGGCCGTGAGGCCAGCATCGACATCACCTCCCAGCACGGCTCGATTCCCCGCAAGGTGGTGAAGGGCGGCTCGTTCCTGTGCGCCCCCAGCTACTGCCGCCGCTACCGGCCAGCGGCCCGCATGGCCCAGGGCATCGACACCTCCACCTGTCATCTTGGCTTCCGGTGCGTGGCAGGGGCCTGAGCAATGGAGCAGGCGCTGCTGGAGTCCGCCCTGGAGGGTCTGTCCGGTGGCCTGCGGCTGTTGCTGGAAGGTCTATCGGTGGTGACGGTGGCGCTGGGGCTGGCGGTGACCCTGGGCCAGGCCCTGCGCTTGAGGCGCCGAGGGGGCTACCGCCGTCGTCATCCCCGCCCGTTCAACAGCCTGCGGCTCACCTTCGGCAGCTGGCTCTCGCTGGCGCTGGAGTTCCAGCTCGCTGCCGACATCGTGGCCACCACCACTGCCCCCTCCAACGAAAATCTGATTCAGCTGGCGGTGGTGGCCGTGATCCGCACCTTCCTGAATGTCTTCCTGGCCCGGGAAGTGGAGGCCGAGCAGAAACTAGAAGATGCCCTCTCCAGCCAGGAGGTTGCATCGGCAAAGGCCATTGGGGGTATCCCCAGCACACCAACCTCTCCGGGTTAACGGGCTCCAACCACGATGGGAAACCTCAACAACGAACTGGCCAAGGAGCGCAACCGAGCGGCGGCGGAGCGCACGATGATGGCCTGGATTCGTACCTGCCTCTCGCTGATCAGCTTCGGTTTCGGCCTCGACAAGATCATCGGGGCGATCAACAGAAGCCGCTTCGAAGGCAGTGGCCATGCCGGCCTGAGTGTGCGGCTGGTGGCGATGGGCTTCGTGCTCACCGGCATCCTGGCGATGGCCGCTGCCACCCGGCAGCACCTGCACACGCTCAGATTGATTCGACGCGACGACTTCGTGTATGTGGATCAGCGCTCGATCACCACGTTCACGGCCATTGCCCTCACGATCATCGGCATTGCCGCCTTCGCGCTGTTGGTCACTGGCTCTGTGGCGATCTAACTCCCATGCCCCAATCCGCAGGCCTTCTGGTCACGGCCACGATCGTGACGCTCATGCTCAGCCTCGGCCTGGGCCTGAAGGACTATCCCTTCGTGCTGCTCAGGGATCGGCCCGGCTTCCTCTGGCGGGTGCTGCTCGGCACCTGCCTGCTGGTGCCCCTGGCCGGCCTGGCGCTGGTGCTGCTGCCCCTGCAAGCCCTGTTCTCACGGCCGGCCTGGGTGGCCATGGCCCTGATGCTGGCCTGCCCCAGCGCTCCACTCATTCTCTTCCGGGTGCGTAGTAGTGGCGGTACCGCAGAGCTGGCGGCACGCCTGCAGATCGCTGCGGCGCTGCTGGCCACCGTGTCCATTCCGCTGCTGGCCATCGTGTTCAAGGCCAGTGCGGGCCAGAGTGGCTGGCCAGTGAGCGGTTGGGAGGTGAGCCCGATCGCCGTGGCGGTGCAGGTGCTGAAGGTGCAGGTGCTGCCTGTGATCGCCGGGGTGCTCCTGGCCCAGTGGCGGCCGCTCCTGGCTCAGCGCTGCAGTGCGGTGCTCGGCAAGCTGGCCACCCTGCTGCTGGCGTTGGTGATGATCGCCCTGCTGGGGCTGAGCGCCCGCCAGCTGCTGCCATTCCTGCAGCAGAACCTCGCTGGCCTGGCTGCCATGGCTGGCCTCAGCGTGCTCTCCCTGGCGATCGGCTATGGCCTGGCAGGGCGGGATCCCCTGGAGCGGCGCACGGTTGCCCTGGTGAGTGGCATGCGCAACACGGGCCTGGCGGCGGAACTGGCCTTCACCTATGCGCCACCCGAGGTGCTGCCGGACTTGATTCCGGCCATCCTCAGCTACGTGTTGATCACAGTGATCATGTCCACCGTGTTTCTCCGCTGGCAGAAGCGGGACCTGGTCAGGGCCGGCTGAACAGATTCAGAAGAAGAACTTCACGCCAGCCTCGATGCCATTCTGGTAGCTGGTGAATCCACTGGCAGGGGTGTTGCCATTGCCATACTGCAGTCCCAGGTAGCGCCAGGACAGGGTGAGATCGGTGTTGTTTCCCACCGCGTAGCCCAGGCCGATCTGGGCATTGCCGGACACATTCTTGGCGCCGCTGAAATCGAAGCCGCCGATATCGGCCCGGGCAAAGGCCCGCAGCTTGGGCGAGAGGAAATAGGTGCCCTGGATTCCCGCCAGGGGCTGGGCCCAGGTGCGATCAAACGACCGCTCGGCGCCGAGCACAATCTGCTCAGGCCCGTTGCTCTGCAGTTGGGCCCGTACATCGAGGCCCACATCAATCACCCGCACCCCCATGTACGGGATCAGGCTGAAGCTGCCGGGTTTGGCCACGGCCGATTCGGGGTCACCGAAGCGATAGCGCACGGCCAGGTCGTAGATCCCCTGGGTTGAGCTGATGTCTGTCTTGGCGGTGATGCGGCCCCGGGGGGTCGTTCTGCCGTTCTGGGCGCCCAGCTTCACGTAGCTCAGATCCGTGAGCAGGCCCCAGCGGCCCCGCTCCACGCTTCCCCGCACAAAGGTGGCCCAGTCCAGGGCGGAGAGGATGTCGCCGAGATCGAGATCCACATCGCTCTCGAACCCGTTGATGGTGGTGGTGCCCGTGGTTCTCAGTGGCGTAAAGCCGTAGATCTCGAGGGTGCCCGACCAGTCGGGAGCCTGTTCTGGTTCAGGGCTGTCGGCCATCTCCTCAGCCCGGGCCGCGCTCACTCCCACCATCGTGGAGGCGACTAAGAGGCCGGCTGCCAGGCAAAAGGGGATGGGTGCCATGGCTCTGCAAGGGGCTCGCACGCGAAGTCGATGGCATGGCGCTCCACTGTCTCATCCGCCCTTGGGGCAGGGGCGGGTGGTCTATTGCAGCTGTGCCTGCGGCCACATCGGCCGTCAGGCCTCCGCGGAGCCAAAGGCCACCTGGCAGGCCGCATTGAGCAGCTCCGCTTCGGAGGCGTTGCTGGGGGACTGGCCATCAATGGTGCCGGCCTTGCAATCGGCGCTGATCTGGTAGTCCCCGTCGTCGGCCTTGACCAGGAAGGTCACATCATCGTCATTGGTGGGCTGAATCGAGCCGTAGTAGAGCTCGTAGTCGGTGTTTGGCACCACGATGACTTCGGTTTTGGTGGATACGGCGTTATCCACGGCTGAATTGATGATCGCTGCCGTGGCCAGGGTGGTGATCCCCCAGGTGGCCGCACTGGCGCCCCACCAGCCCCAGCTGGAGCTGTACCGACCGCCATACCATCCATAATTCCAAGGGCGGGCATAGCCCCAGCCCGGCCGGGCCCAGCCACCCCTGTAGCGATAGCGGCTGTCGTAGCGCCGCCAATTGTTGTTGGCTCGGTTATAGCCCCGGCGGTAGCCCCTGTTGTAGCCGCGGTCATAGGCTCTGCCGCGGTTGCCAGCGCGGTTGTAGTCACGGCCGCGATGGCCAGTCCGGTTGCTGTTGCGGTTCACATTCCGGTTCACATTCCGGGTTGTGTTTCTAGATGCATTGCGGTTGACGTTGCGGTTGGTGTTTCTGTTTGTGGTTCTGTTTCCGTTGCGTTTGCTGTTGCGTTTGGAGCTGTTTCGGCTGGAGCGGTCCATGGAGGGGCCGCGCTTGCTCTTCGATGACTTGCTCCAGCCGCTCCTGGGCTGCTTGGAGCCGCGGTTCATCTTTGAACCGGAGTGCTTGAAGCCGGTGTGGCCCCGGGATGAGGCGCGCTTGCGACTGCCTCCATGGCGGCTGCCACCCCGTCGCCCACCACCACCTTTGCGGGCCAGCAGCTCACTGGAGTCCTGGACCTCGGCTGCTGAGCTGAAGGCCGCCAAGGAGGGTGCGGCCGGCAGGGCCATCACGGCGGCCAGCAGCAGGCCGAAGGCTGAAAGGGGCCGTTTCATCAGTTCACCTCGGCGCAGGCGGTGTCAAAGCAGCTCAGGTCGACCCGGCCATCGATGCCGAACTTGACCCGCACCAGATCCCGCCCTTCGTACAGCGCAGGTTTCTCCTCCACGAGGCTGTTGAGGTAGTTGGGGTTCACCACGCAGAGATCCATCCCGTTGAAGCAGACGGTGTTGCTGGACAGCAGGGCTCCGGCGGAGGTCAGATAGGTCCACAGGTTGTTGCTTGGATTCCAGAGGCTCATGCGGCTGGGTTCAGCCTCGATCCGGATCAGCACCACGCGGTCGCCGATGGTGTGGCGGTAGAGGGTGGTGCCGTCTTGTTCCGTGGCTTCCACCGTGCAGGCCTGGGCTGCCCCCTGCTTGAGGCTGCACTGGGTCTCGAGCGTGTAGAGCACCTCCGATCGGGCCGGCGCCGGCAGCAGAGCCCAGGTCAGCGCCGTGGCTGCGGTGAGTGCGACGGGAAGCAGCTGACGGGGGGATGGGACACGAAAAGGCATGGTGTCGTTACTCCCTGTCCGTGAAGGCCTACTGGTCATCTTCTGCCGTTGGCCGCGCCTGGGAGCTGTGCCTTAGCAGTTGGCCACATTGGGTGTTGCCGTCCCTGAATGCAGTCGCATGAAAAACCTGCCCTCGTTGAGAGGGCAGGCGTTGATGGCGGCCGATGACCTCAGACCGACCCGTAGGCCACCTGGCAGGCGGCATTGAGCAGTTCCGCTTCGGAGGCACTGTTGGGGGTGCTGCCGTTGAGGGTGCCGCGGTCGCAGTCGGCCTGCATCGTGATCGAGTTGTCGCCGCTGATCGCCTCGAACGAGACCGATTGATCACCCACGGGCTCCACGGTGCCGTACAGCAGCCGGTAGTCGCTGTTGGGCACCACGATGTAGGTGGACTGGTTGCTCACGGCGTTGTCCACGGCGGAGTTGATGATCGCTGCCGTGGCCAGGGTGCTCACCCCCCAGGCCGCCGCACTGGCGCCCCACCAGCCCCAGCTGGGACTGGACCAGCCGCCATACCAGCCTGTGTTCCACGGCCGGGCGTAACCCCAGCCGGGCCGGGCCCAACCGGGATGGCGATCCCAGCGGTCGTTCCAACGGTCGTCGCGCCGGTCCCAGCGGTCCTCGCGGATGTTGTCGCGCCGGTCCCAGCGATCCTCGCGGCGATCATCTTTCCAGTCGCGCCTGTTTTCCGCCCGGTCGCCCCGTTGATCCCGCCGGTCGTCGCGATTGTCGCGGTTGCGGTCACGATTGCCGTTGCGATCGCGGTTGCCGTTGCGGTTGCGGTCGTTGCTGGCGGTGGCGCGGTTGCGGTCGCGGTTGTTGTTGCTGGCCTTGCGGTTGGTGCCGGAGCCCTTGCTGCCCTTGGCCTTGGAGCTCTTGCCGTGGTTCAAGGAAGGGCCGCCGCTGCTCTTGGCCTTCTTGCTCCAGCCACCACTGGGCTTCCTGGAGCCGCGGTTGAGGCTGGAGCCCGAGGAGCTGAAGCCGCCGTGTCCCTTGGAGGCACGGTGCTTGCTGCCTCCGCTGCGGTGGCCCCCGCTTTTGTGGCCGCCGCTTCTGTGGCCGCCCCCACCTTTGCGGCCACCACCGCCACCTTTGCGGGCGATCAGCTCGCCACTGGCCCCAGACTCAAGCTGGGCCGGGCTCGGCGAACCGAAGCTGGCTGTTGCCGGCAGGCTGGGCAGCACCAGGACGCCGGCCAGCAGCAGACCGAAGCCGGAACGTAGGCCTTTCATTCCAGCACCCCCTCACAGCCGTCGTCGTAACAGGTGAGGTTGACGCGGCCGTCGTCGTCGAACAGCACCACCACGAGGTCACGGCCGGCGGTGGATTGGGGCCGCTCCTCGCGCACGCTGTTGAGGTAGTTGGGGTTCACCACGCAGAGATCGCGGTCGTTGAAGCAGATCGTGTTGGTGGAGAAGCGGGCACCGGCGGAGCTGATGTCCACCCAGTCCTGGCTGCCTGGGGCCATCACGCTCATCGTCAGCGGGTCGTCGGTCACCCGGATCGAGGTGACGTTCTTGCCGATCGTGTGGCGGTAGATGGTGACATCCCCACTGGCTTCATCGACGGCTTCCACCGTGCAGGGCAGGGGTGCCCCGCCCCGAACGGTGCAGGTGGTCTCGAGCTGGTAATGGAGGGTTTCTTCGGCGGCCCGGGCCGCGGGGCTTCCCATTGCGGAGGCCATCGCCCAGGTGGAGGCGACAGCGACCGTGGCCAGGAGCCCGGTGCGGGCCAGGAAGCCCAGGGGGCCGCGGTGCAGACGCGGTGTGCGGGTGAGCATGGATGGTCAATCCCCTGTGAATGGCGGGATACCTCCGCAGATTGGCGACGCTGCCCGGAAACGGCACGGCTTTGTTGCAGAGGGCGGGCGGCCTGAATCGCAGCTGCCACTCGCTATTGAGAATCGCTTGCAAAATCCGCCGGTCTTGTTTAGGTTGCGAGTCATTCGCAACTAGGCCCCTCAGGCAATGGCCTTCCGATTGCTCTCCGATACGCCCCTCAGCGCTGTGCGGCTGCCGGCCGGGCACTCGGTGCTGCTTGATCCGGCCCGCCGCGCCGGCATTGGCTGCATCGAAGTGCTCGACGGTGTGGCCCGGGTGTACTGCCCCTGTGAGGAAACCGAGGGCATGACCCTGGCCTTCCTGCAGGCCGGCGATCAGCTCGACGCCTCACGCCTCTGCAGCGAGGGCGCCTGCGTGGAGGCCCTCACGCCGCTCTGTTTCAGCAGCAGCGCTGCCCTCGACCCCGAGGCCGGGCTCGACCCGGTGAACGAGTGGACCCTGCAGCTGCTGCGGATCCGCCACCTCGGCAGTGCGGAGCAGCGCCTCCATGCCCTGCTGGCCATGCTGGTGCGCCGCATGGGACGCCGCTGCGGCCCCTGGTGTGATCTGCCCTTCCGCCTCACCCACGAGCGCATCGGCGAACTGATCGGCACCACCCGGGTCACCACCACCCGGCTGATCTCGAGGATCCGCCAGGCCCAGTTGATCGAAGTGCCCCCTGGGTCTGCCGGGATGCGCCTGGCTCCTTCCCTGGTGGAGTCAGCCCCCCTGGCCAACGCCTAGCCGGCTCCCATCCCCCCGTTTCTTTCCTCTCTTCGCCCGTCAATCCGCACCATGGCTCAGCCGATCGGACCCGCCAACGACAGCCCAGACTCCGCCAACCGCCGGGGCCCCAGCGAACCCAAGAAAAAGGGCTGCAAGACCAGCAAGTGCTCCAACTGGAAGGGCGGCAAGTGCCGCTGCGGCAAGGCCTAGTCCTCCTTGAGGCTGGGCACCAGGGCCAGGGAGGCCACCAGGCCCAGCAGCAGAATCAGCAGCGCTGGAATCAGGGCGGCCCCCACCCGCTCGTCACTGGCGTACTGGTACACCCGCACCGACAGGGTGTCGAAATCAAAGGGCCTCAGGGCAAAGGTGAGGGGCAGCTCCTTGACGGTGTCGACGAACACCAGGAGACCTCCCACCAACAGGGGCCCACGCAGCAGCGGCAGATGCACCCTCCGCAGCACCTGGGGCCAGCTGCAGCCCAGCCCGGTGGCGGCCTCATCCACGCAGGGGGGGATTCTCTCCAGGCCAGCGTCGAGGCCGCCTTTGCCCACGGCCAGAAAGCGGTCGCTGTACCCCCACACCAACAGCAGCAGCGGGCTCAGCAGCCAGGGCCCGCCCAGCAGCATCAGGGCGAGGGCCAGCACGGTGCCGGGTACTGCGTAGCCCATTCCGGCCACGAAGGTGAGCTGTTGCAGCAGTGGCTGGTGAATCCAGCGCCGGGCGATGGCGAGCAGCAGCGCCAGAACCATGGTGAGCCCCGCCGCCATCAGGCCCAGACCCAGGGTGCGCCCGGTGAGTCCGGCCAGCTCCGCCGCGGTTTCGCCCCGCAGCTGGTCCCAGCTCATCGCCGTCCACACCAGGGGCAGGCCCAGGGTGAGCAGGGGGGGCAGGGCCGTGAGCAGCTGGCTGAGGCTGGCCCGCCAGCCCTTCAGCCGCCAGGGCTTGAGGCTGTCGCCGCTGCTGCCCATCAGCCAGCGGCGACTGCGGCGGCGCAGTTGACCCTCCACAGCCACCAACAGGCTCACAATCGCCAGGGCCACAAGGGCCAGGGCCACCGCACCCTGGGGATCTCCCTGGTCCTGCCAGCGGCGCAGGATGCCGGTGGAGAGGGTGGGAACCCCCAGCAACTCCACCGCTCCCAGCTCGTTCACCACCTCCATGCCGCTCAGGGCCACGCCGGCGCCGATCGCGGGCAGGGCCATCGGCAGGGCCACCCGCCGGAAGGATCCCCAGGGGCCGGCGCCCAGAGAGCGGCAGGCCTCGAGCTGGCGCCGCCCACTGACGGCGAAGCTCTCGGTGCTGAGCAGGAACACATAGCTGTAGGTGCCCAGGGTGAGCACCACCAGGGCCCAGCCGAGCCCATGCACCCGCCAGCTCAGGCGGCTGCCGAGGTCGATGGCGGTGGCCGCCAGCAGGTAGGTGGGGGTGGCCAGGGGCAACAGCTGGGCGATGCGCAGCCAACGCCGGCCGGGGAACTGACAGTTGGCGGTGAGCCAGCCGTTGGCGGTGCCCAGCACGGCCCCGGCCAGGCCCACCCCCAGCACCAGCGCCACCGTGTTGGCCACCTGCTCGCCACCTTCGTAGCCCAGGCCAAGCTGCTCGAGGCCTCCCTCCTGGACGGCGAAGACCAGCAGGGCCAGCACCGGCAGCAGGGCCAGGCCCGACACCAGCACCACGCCCGCCCCCAGCAGCGACCGCTGGGGCAGGTGGGTGGATGTGGGCCAACGGGGCCAGGGGGCTGGACGCCCCCCCGGCCCCTGGACGTCTGCGGAATGGGCGATCACTTCCAGCCGCTGGCCTGCATCAACGCCACGGCGTCCTGGTTCTTGGTGCCCATCTGTTCAGCTGAGACGCCGTTGGCCTTGAAGGTGCCGAAGGTCTTGAGCACCTCATTATCGCCGTAGCCGCTGAGGGGGTACTCATTGTTGGCTTCGGCGTAGCCCTTGCCACCGGTGGGAGAGGCCAGGAACTCAAGCAGCAGCCGGGCTCCTTCTGGATTGCTGGCGTGGCGGGTCACGCCGGCACCGCTGATGTTCACGTGGGAGGGATCGGGGAACACCACCTTGAGCTTGCCAGCCAGCTCCTTGTCCTCCGCGCCGTTCTCGCCCGAGAGCATGCGCGCCACGTAGTAGGTGTTGACCACCGCCACACCACAGTCGCCCTTGGCCACGGCCCGGGACATGGGGGTGTCCGACGTGAAGAAGGGCTGCTCGACGTTGGCCACCATGCCCTGCACCCAGCCCTTGGTGGCGTCGTCGCCCTGCTGGATCATCTGGTCTGCCACCAGGGACTGGTTGTAGACGCTCTTGCTGTTGCGCAGGCAGAGCTGGCCCTTGAGCTCCGGCTTGGTGAGATCGGCGTAGGTGGTGATCGTGGCGGGATCCACCAACTCGGGATTCACGATCACGGCCCGCACCCGGCGGGTGAGGCCGAACCAGCGGCCCTTGGAGTCGCGCAGCTCGGCGGGTACGTCCTGCTGCAACGCTGGCGACTCGGTGGGCTGGAACAGATCCATGCGGGTGGCCTTGTCCAGCCGGGCCGCATCCACGAGCACCAGCAGGTCGGCGGGGCTGTTCTCACCCTCGCTGCGCAGGCGCTCGATCAGGGCGTCGTCCTTGGCCTCCAGCAGCTTCACCTCGATGCCCGTGCGCTCGGTGAATTCCTTGTAGAGCTCCTTGTCGGTGTTGTAGTGGCGGCCGGAATACACGCCCACCTCGGTACCAGCCAGCTCAGGCGGCACGGCGGAGGAATCGGCTGCATCCTGCTTCTGGTTGGCGCATCCGATGGCACCAAGGGAGACGACCAGAGCCAGAGCCAGTTTGCCAACGGCACGTCCGCTCAGGGTTGAAGAGATCATTCGGGACGCTTGGCGTCAACAACCTCCAGAACCTAGGGATCAGCCCAGGCGTGGATCCGTGCCTAAGAGGCAAGGGCGCGTGACCATTGATACGGCCCTGGGATCAGCCGTTGCGGCGAACGCGCACCGGCACGAGGGCCGGCTGCATCAGGCCGCCGCCGCCGTTGTCGTCGTCGGAATCCGTGGTGAGCCAGAACGCCAGACCGAGAACGCCCAGAACGCCGATGCACAACAGCAATTCAGCCATGTTGTTCTCAGGAATGTGGGGATGCTAGCCAGGCTGTCTGGTGCGGGTGTAACGGGGATCACCGTTCCCAGGGACGGTGATCCCGACACCGGCTGCTCGGAAACGGAAGCTGGCGATCAGGCGCGGGCCGGCCCGGTGGGGGCAGCGCTTGATCAGCCAAAGCCCTTGCCGGCATCCTTGGCCACGCAGGCCTGCAGTTGGCGGCGCAGCTGGTCGTGGTTGAGCTCCTTGCCGATCAGCACGATCTGGTTCTGCCGCTTCGCCGTGGGCCAGTCGCTGTCATCGATTGAAAAGCGCTTGCCCGCCAGATGGAACACGTGGCGCCGCTCACTCTCGTTGAACCAGAGAATCCCCTTGGCCCGGAACACGCCGGCAGGAAGCTGGTTGTCGAGGAAGTTCTGAAACTTCCGCAGCGAGAAGGGCCCCTCGCTCTCGAACGAGAGCGACGTGTAGCCCTCGATGGCGGCATGGTCGGGATTGCTGCCGTGGTCGTGGTCGTGGTCGTGGTTATGGCTGTGGCTGTGGTTATGGCTGTGGTCGTGATGCCCGTGCTCTTGGTGGGGTTCGTGTTCGCAGTGGCCGTGGTCGTGGTCGCAGTGGCTGTGGTCTTCGGCGGCCGGTGCCGCCGCGGGCTGGGCCACGAGGCGATCGCTCTCGAACAGCCCCACGCTGAGCAGCAGCGGCAGCGGCACCTCCCCCTTCACCGAGCGCAGGATGCGGGCATCGGTCTTGATCTCGCGCAACTGCCGCTCCAGGGCCTGGAGTTTCTCCTCCTCCACCAGATCGCACTTGTTGAGCAGCAGCATGTCGCCATAGACGATCTGGGCCCGGGCCACCTCCCCCTCCAGCAGATCGGCGCTGAAGTTCTCGGCGTCCACCAGGGTGATGATCGAATCCAGGCGGGTGGTGTCGCGCAGGTCGCTGCCCAGGAAGGTCATGGCCACCGGCAGCGGATCGGCCAGGCCGGTGGTCTCCACCACCAGGTAGTCCACCGGCTCGGGGCGCTCGAGGATGCGGTACACGGCATCCAGCAGCTCACCGTTGATCGAGCAGCAGATGCAGCCGTTGCTGAGCTCCACCATGTCATCGCCGGTGGCGATCACCAGTTCGTTGTCGATGCCGATCTCGCCGAACTCATTCACCAGCACGGCGGTCTTGAGCCCCTGCTGGTTGGTGAGGATGTGGTTCAGCAGGGTGGTTTTACCGGCGCCCAGGAAGCCGGAGAGGATCGTCACCGGCAGGGCGGCGGGGGCTGTGGGGCTGGAGGTGCTCATGGCTTGCGGGGACATGGGGGGAGGGCTCAGATCTGGAATTCGGCGATGCCGCCACTGATCAGCACCTCGCGGTAGGTGTTGTCGGAATTCTTCCAGCGCCCACGGGCATTCGGGTTGAAATAGAGGTGCACGAACCGCTGGTTGCGTTCCGGGCTGGGCTCGGGCCGGCGGTAGCCGGGAGTGCCTGCCGGCAGCCAGTTTCGGTACTTGGCCCGCTGGCCTGAGGACCAGCTGTAGCCGCCGGTCTTGTTGCTGCGTTTCAGACCGATCCAGAGCCCGCACTCATCGGCGGCGATGGGGGCGAAGCGGCGGGTGAGAAAGCGGTTTTCCTTGCGGTTGTTCACGGTGGCCAGGTCGCCGCCGAGCCTGCGCGCCCGCTTGCGGGCCCGTTTCCAGCTGAGCGGTCCTTCGAGCATCACGTAGGCGCTGCGCTTGCGGCGGAACACCCGGAAGCCAAGGCCGGTCAGGCGGTCGACGGTCTCGCTCATGGGCGCAGGCGGTGTGGGAGTGAGCTGATGGGCCAGGAAGCCCAGCCCAAACCTAGGCGGGGCCTGCGCCTCCTCCCTGCGCCGCTCGCTGCACCCCTTCCTGGGCTTGCTGTTGCTGACGCTGCTGGCAGGCCTGGCACAGCCCGAAGAACTCCAGGGTGTGGAACAGGGGCAGGAAGCCGGCCAGTTCGTGGCGGGGTGGCTCCAGGCCGTGCACCGGGCAGCACTGCAGCCTGTGGGTGTGGCCACAGTCCACACAGGTGAGGTGGTGGTCGTCGCGCTCGGTGGGGGCGAACAGGGCCTCGCCACTGGGCAGATGGCGGCAGCGCACCAGGCCCCATTGCTGCAGCTGGCGCAGGTGCCGGTAGACCGTGGCCAGGCCCATGGGGGCGGCCTCGGCCTTCAGCCGCGCATGCAGATCCTGGCCGGAGAGCTCCTGGGGCGTCTGCCGCAGGGTGTCCAGCAGGCGCGTCTGCCTGGCGTTGAGTGTGGGACCCACAGGCGCATGGTCGATGCTGGTGTTCTAGCCGGGGGGGAGCCAGTGCACCTGGCTCACGGCCAGCGGCAGCGGAGTCAAGGCCAGGCTCACCGCGTCAATCAGCACGGGTTGGGCCGGCGGCGGCGGCTCGTTGATCGGGGAGAGGGGCCGCAGGGCGGCCAGCAACTGCTCGCTGCTGGGGTCGTAGTAGAGGCCTGTGCCCGGCTCCAGTTCCCAGCCGCCCAGGCGCCGGCGCCTCAGCTCCCGGCCCTGCCGGTCGAGCACGAGCAGGGAGAGTTCGGGCTGGCCGCGACCCTCCACCAGCAGTGCCCAGGAGCGGTCGCCGCCCCGGCTGCAGGCGCTGGCCACCAGGGCCTCCGGGCCCAGCCACAGCTGGCGGGGGGCCTGGCCCGGTTCCACCAGCTCCAGGGAGCGGCGGAAGTCGGGCCAGTGCCGCAGCAGCAGGGCCCGCCCCGCCTGGGGGCAGAAGCTGCTCAGGTCGCGGCTTCCCGGCAGGGTCTGGTGGCGGGGCTGACGGGGCGGCAGGGTTTCCAGATGCAGCCCCTCGCTGTCGGGCACCACCACAGCGCCGCCGCCGGGCAGGAGCAGCATCGGTCCGGTGGCCTGCCAGCGCAGGCGCGAGCGCGACCCCTGGGGGGTGCCATCCCGGCGCGGTGCGATCAGCTCGGCGCGGGTGCCCGAGGCGTCGAGGTCGCCGCTCTGCACCAGCAGTTCCCCCAGCCGGTTGCTGCTGAGGTGGGCGAAGGTCACCGGCTCCTCCCCCAGGGGCTGGGGGGCGGCCGCCTGCACGGACGCCAGCCCGCGCTCAGCGGGCGCCAGGTTGCGCTGCTGCAGGGCGATGGTCCAGAGCCGCAGCTGCCCGGAGGTTTCGCGGCTGGCGGCAGCCACGCCGGAGCCATTGCCGAGTGGGATCACCACGGGAATCGAGGGCCACACCGGGCTGATGGCGCTCCAGCTGCCGTCGTGGTGGCGCAGCTGCAGCTGCTCCCCGTCCCCCTCAGGAACCACCGCCATCACCCTGGGGCGTGGATCCCACAGCCAGCGGCTGGGCGGCAGGGCCAGGCCGCGGCCATCGCGGCCGGTGAGATCGAGTTGCAGGGGCTGGGTCAGCCGCTGGCCATCGCTGAGGCTGAGCAGCAGGTTGTCGCCCCTACCCAGCCAGCGATGCTCCAGGGCTGGCTCCAGGTGGCTGCCTTGCTGCAGGCTCTCGGCCGTGATCGGTCGGCTGAAGCGCGCCTGCAGCGCCGCGGGGCCGGAGCTGGCCGGGGCCGTGCTGAGGCGCTCCAGACGCGGTGGCAGGTGCAGCAGCAGCTGTTGCTGCACCGTGGCCACAGCAGCCAGCGCGCCCAGGGCCCCGAACAGCCCGCGGCTGCCGGGGGAACGCAGCGCCTCCAGCCTGGGTTTCATGGCTCCAGCGGCCGGGCCGGCCGCGGAATCGGCTGAATCGAGCTGGGCACCACCTCCAGCCGACCCTCGCTCACGGCCATGCGGCCTTGGATGGCCAGCCACTGGTCGGTCTGGGGGCTGGGTCCGTCGCTGGGCCAGCGCACCGGCAGCCCCACCGGCGTGGCATCGGCCAGGCAGCAGCGCACCAGCAGCCGCGCCAGCTGGGGGGACTCCCCCTCCATGGGCAACACGAAGCCGCTGATCCGCACCGGATCACCCTCGAACAGCTGCGGGTCGGGCTGGCTGCGCAGCAGCCGCACCCAGTCCGTGAGGCTGCGCTGGGCCGGGGGCAGCACGAAGCTGAGCTCGGCATCGGCAGTCTCGTCGCTGGGACGCTGGCTGGCCAGATCGGCAAAGGAGGGGTTGGGCGGCAGCAGCAGCAGGCCGATGGCGATGGCCACGGTGAGCAGGTCGCGCCAGTGGCTGCCAGTCAGGGGGCGTTCCGGCCGGCAGCGCAGCAGGGCCACGGCCAGGCCGAGCAGCAGCACCCCGGCGACCCACACCAGCGGGTGGAACACCGCCCGCAGCAGCAGATCCAGCCGGCCGTCCACGCTGCTGCGCAGCATCACGGCGGCCCAGAGGGCCAGGGGCATGGCCTGGCGCAGGCGGAGCAGGTGGCGGTGCCTCAGGTTCACCATCTCAGAGCTTCCACAGGTTCACCCACTGGCCGATCACCAGCACCAGCAGGCTGGCGCCGGCGGCCGTCACCAGCAGGCCCTTGGGGCGGAACAACAGGCCCAGCAGGCCGATCAGTTTGAGGTCGATCACGGGCCCCAGCAACAGGAAGGCGAGCAGGGCCCCAGGCGTGACCTGGGCCGCGAAGCCCAGGGCCAGGAAGGCATCCACGCTCGAGCACACCGACACCACCAGGCTCAGGGCCATCAGCGCCAGGATCGAGAGGGTGGGGGCGCCCCCCACGGCCAGCAGCCACTGGCGCGGCAGGAGGCTCTGCACCAGGGCGGCGATGGCGCAGCCGAGCACCAGCAGCAGGGCCAGGTCGATGAACTCGCGGCTGCCGTGCTGCAGCACGGTGGCCCAGCTTGGCCGCGCCACCGGCTCCGGTGGCGCCACGGGTTCGGTGAGGCCCACCAGCCCGGTGCGGCGCTCCAGCAGGCTGACGCTGCTGAGGGGCTGGTTCAGGCGCCGCTCCTCCAGCAGGTCGGTGCGGAACAGATCCGCCTCCGGCAGCTGCCGCAGCACCAGGGCCAGCCCCAGGGCGAGCACCACGGCCCCGAGGGGCCGGGCCAGCAGCATCCAGGGACGGTCCGGGAAGGCCGCCCAGGTGCTGGCCAGCACGATCGGGTTGAGCACCGGCGCCGCGAACAGAAAGCCCAGGCCCGTGCCCACCGGTGCCCCCCCCACCAGCAGCCGCCGCGCCACCGGCACATTGCCGCACTCGCAGGCGGGCAAAGCGAAGCCCAGGGCGGCGCCGGTGAGGGGCCCCCAGACGGGGTGGGCCGGCAGCCGCCGCAGCCAGCGCCCCCCCGGCGCGAAGCGCCTGGCCAGGGCGGCGATCGCCACGCCGATCAGCAGAAAGGGCAGCGCCTCCACCAGCAACCCCTGAAACAGGGCCCAGGCCGTGGCCAGGCGGGTGAGACTCACGCTTGCGGCCCCGCAGGGAGGCTGGCGTCAAACCAGGAGGGCGTTGCGGCGAAAGCAGCGGCGTTGTGGCTGTTCTCGCGGGCTTCGGTCTTCCAGCAGCAACTGCGGCCGCCGTCGCGGCGCTGCAGAAGGTCGTTGGCCCAGCTCCACACCAGAGCGGCGCTGGCCTCCATGCCCACGTTCTCCATCACCCGCAGATCCAGGGCGCCGGCGTTGTGCAGGGTCTGCCACTGCTCCAGCAGGGGATCGTCGGCATTGGCCAGAAAGGTGTGGTCGAACTGATGGCTCAGCTGGGCCTCCAGGGGCCTGAGGCTGGAGAAGTCCACCACGAAACCGCAGGCATCGAGGGCGGTGGCGCTGAACCAGAAGGTGAAGCTGCGGCTGTACCCGTGCACGAAGCGGCAGTGGCCCTGATGGCGCCACTGGCGATGGCAACACGGATAGCCCTCGAAGTGCTTGCTGCAGGTGTAGGTCGCCGGCGCGGGCATGGGAGAGAATCGGGTCAGCGGCAGAGCGGTGGCCTTGCAAGGTCTATTTCAGCGTGGAGCGGGGCAGCGGCCGGAGCCCGGCTTCATTGAGGCGCTGCGCTTCAATGGCGAGGGCCTGATTCCCGCCGTGGCCCAGGACTGGCTGGACGGGGCGGTGCTGATGCTGGCCTGGATGAACCGGGAGTCGCTGCAACGCACCCTTGAGAGCGGCGAAGTGCACTACTGGAGTCGTTCGCGGCAGGAGCTCTGGCACAAGGGGGCCACCAGCGGCCACATCCAGCACCTGCGCGGTCTGCGTTACGACTGCGACGCCGATGTGCTGCTGCTCAGCATCGAGCAGGTGGGCGATGTGGCCTGCCACACCGGCGCCCGCAGCTGCTTCTATGACGACGGGCCCGAGCCCAGCGCCGGCGGAGCCGCCGCGCCGCCTCCACCCGCCGATGCCTGCACGGAGCTGATGCGGGTGATTGAGGGGAGGCGGGACCAGCCCGAGCCCGGCAGCTACACCAACACTCTGCTGGAGGGTGGTGACAATCGCATCCTCAAGAAAATCGGCGAGGAGAGTGCCGAGTTCGTGATGGCCTGCAAAGACGGTCAGCCGGCCGAGATCGCTGGGGAGGCCGCCGATCTCGTGTATCACCTGCAGGTGGCCCTGGCCTTCCACGGTGTCAGCTGGCGTCAGGTGCAGCAGGTTCTGGCGGCTCGCCGGGGCGCCCCACGCCGGGGATGAGAGCCCTCCGCCATCCATGGGCACGCGGCTCGTTCAGGCCGCAGGCAGCAGGAGGTTGCGGGAGCCGCGATGCCCCGATCGCAGGCCCGCTCAATCGGCCCTCAGCACCGTCTGCGCTGATCCTGCGGCTGGCGCCGGGGCTGCGGGCGGCGGCTGGCTGAGCCCAGGCTGGGACTGAAGCCAGCCCAGGGTGGCCCGATCCCGCGCGCTCAGCTCCAGCACCGGCACCGGTCCGGGAATGGCGGCCAGGGCGTCGCCGGCAACATCGCTGTGGCCCCAGATCCCGAAGGCGTGGCCCAGCTCATGCAGGGCCGTCGCCTGGGTGGCCTCCAGCCGCTGCCCTGGACTGATGCTCACCAGCACCTCGGGCTCCAGCTGCCAGCTGCCCTGCCGCAACACGGCCACGAGCTGCAACTCGGCGCGGCCATGGCTGGCGCGCCCACCCCTGAGGGGAGGCCGGCGGCGCAGCAGCTGAATCTGGGCCTGGCGGGGATCGTCCACCAGGGTGATCGGCAGCTCCGCGCTCCAGGTGTTGAGGGCGGCCTGCACCGCCTGGCGCCAGCGGCCATCCCAACGTGCTGCCGGCCCTGCGATGGCGCCCGGCTCGATCCAGAGGCACCAGTGGTCGCGCCGGGGCCAGCCCCAGGGGGTGGGCTTCAGCAGGTGGCGGTAATCGCTGGCCACCGCAGGAGCTGTTGGGGGCGGGGTGCGCTCAGTGGGCGAAGGGCGGGGCACCAGGCGCCTGGCTTCAGCGACGGGACAGGCTCGTGGGCCGGCTGGCCTGGCGGCCGGTAGCGGCTGGGCCTGGAGGGGGCCGCCCAGGGGCGGGGCCTTGAGGGGGCTGGTTAAGGGGGCTGAGATCGCCAGCCCAAGCAGGCCCAGGCCCAGAGCGCCAGGGACAGCTGGGAGCAGCCGTTGCGGCAAGCGATGCATCCTGCTCAGCGGTCTCAGCCCAACCCCTGGCTGGGTAGACCGACGCCCCGGGCCATGAGGGTGGCCAGCAGGGGGATCAGGGCGAACCCGGCCAGTTCAATGTTCAGGATCCAGGACAGCCGTTGGGCCAGGGCCTCACTCACCTGGGGCAGTTCGCCCTTGCGCAGCGGAATCGCCCAGAGGATGTAGGTGACTGTTGGATACAGGGACAGGGCGCCCACGGAGAGGTAGACCCCGACCTTCCACCAGAAGAGGGGATTCTCGGTGTAGAAGCCGCTTCCCTGTCCGTAATACAACACACGCAGGATGCCGCTGCCCAGGAGCGCCAGGGCCGCCAGGCCGTAGACGATGTCCGTGATCACCATCAAGGTGGCGTTCTCCCGGCTGGGGTTTGGGGCGATCAGGCGACGCTCCAGCACAAGAGCCCCGAAACACACCATGAAGCTCAGGTAATGCAGATAAGCCACCCCGGCCCGGGGCAGCACTTCAGCGGGAAGCGAGTCCAGCAGTGGCATGTGGGGGTGAACTCCAGGGTTGTTCAGCCGCGGGAGTTTAACGGTGACATCCCGCAGGCTGCGAGCCAGGGGGGCTGGAGATGAAGATGAAGTGTTCCTGAAAATGTGTAGCAAGTTGGAAGGTTGGAAGCTTTTCCGTTGGTTCTTCATTTGGCCGAAAAACTCCTTAGGTTCATTGAACTGAAACCGCGATTGATGCCAAGCTCCCTGAGCGCCTATCTGGCCGAAATCGGTCGCCATCAACTGCTCTCGCCGGAGCAGGAGCTCACCCTGGGCCGCAAGGTGCAGGCCATGGCCGGGTTGCAGGAGCGCTGCCGGGAGGCCGGCGGTCAGGGCCCCGCCTGTGAGTACAGCGACCAGGAGCGCCGCGCCCTGCGCCTGGGTGAGCGGGCCAAGAACCAGATGATCACGGCCAACCTGCGGCTGGTGGTGAACCTGGCCAAGCGCTACCAGAACAAGGGGCTTGATCTGCTGGATCTGATTCAGGAGGGCACCCTGGGCCTGACCCGTGCCGTGGAGAAGTACGACCCCACCCGCGGCCACCGCTTCAGCACCTACGCCTACTGGTGGATCCGGCAGGGTCTGAACCGGGCGCTCTCCACCCAGAGCCGCACGATCCGGATCCCCGTCAATGTGAATGAGAAGCTCACCCGCCTGAGGGCCGCCAAGGCCCGCTACCTGCAATGCCATGGCGTCAACCCTGGCGCCCCAGCCCTGGCCAGGGCGATGAACCTGCCGCTGTCTGAAGTGGAGGAGCTGCTGGGCTGCGAACTGCGCAGCATCACCGTCAGCCTGCAGGGGGTGGTGAAGTCCAAGTCAGACCCCTCCGAGCTGGTGGATGTGCTGCCAAGCCAGGATCTCGCGCCGATGGAGCGGGCCGAACTGGCCGAGCGCAGTGCCTCGGTGTGGGTGTTGCTGGAGCGCTCCAACCTCACTCCCAAGGAACGAACGGTGTTGATGCTGCGCTTCGGGCTGGATGGCAGCCACGAGTGGCGCACCCTGGCGGAAGTGGCGCGACAGCTGGATTGCAGCCGCGAATATTGCCGGCAGGTTGTGCAGCGCGCCCTGCGCAAACTGCGGAAAACCGGCATTGAAACGGGCCTGGTCGAAGCCTGACTCGGTCAAGAATGGCAAGGTCGGCCTGTTGAATGTCACGTGTCAAATTCCGTTGATGCTGAGGTGCTGGAGAGCACCGTCGTTGACGAAGCCCTGCTGCTGAGACTGCTGCGCCGTGCTGGGCGGGGCATTGCCAGGCCGGCTCTGGAATGCCTGGAGATGCTTCTGGATGGGGACACCCCCACGCCGGCCAAGCTCACGGTGCTCGCTGCCCTCACCTATCTCCTGGTGCCCCTGGATCTGATTCCAGATTTCATTCCGGTGGCAGGCTTCAGTGATGATCTGGTGGCCATCACCGCCCTTCTGGGCATCTGCGGTCGCCACCGCACCGAAACCATCAGGATGCGGGCGCAGCGCAGACTGGACCGCTGGTTCCCGCTGGGACGCTGATCGGTCAAGCTTCTGGCCCGTTCCCCGCTGTCCCGTTCCTGCCGTGATTCGCTGTTGCCATGTCCGCGCTGAGCCCTGAGCAGCTCGAGGGGCTTCAGGCCTTCCTCAAGGACTGGCTGCGGCACAGCGGCCGCACCCAGGCCGACCTGCGGCGGGCGCTGCAGGCGAGCTCGATCCGGATGCCGGTGCTGCTCGAGGCCCTGCAGCACACCTACGCGGGTGAGGGGCTCACGGGTCTGGCTGGCCAGCTCTGCGGCATTGAGGAGCGCTGGCAGCTGGAAGATCAGGCCATCGACACCGTTCCTGCGCCAACGGCCCAGGACGGCAGTGCTTCCCTCGGCCAGCTGGATCTGTTGTTGCAGGAGATCCGCTCTGAACGGCGCGATTGAGTCGTTGTCGCCAGAGTGGGCGCAACGCGTCACATCCGCATGATCACGTCCTTGGTCCGGGTCCTGGCCCTGTTCTGCCTGGCGTGGGGAGCGGTGGAGCTGCCAGCAGCCCTGGCCCAACGGGAGGGCTATCTGCTCGGTCCAGGCAGTTCCGTCGGCCCTGCGACCAGGGTGAAGCCCACCAACTGTGTCACCGCACCCGATGGAGCGGTGACCTGTGACACCGAGTTGGAAAATCCTGCCGGCGACACCCCGGCCAGGCCGCAGTTCGAGTTGTTTGAGAACTGAGCCTCCCCACGGGAGCTGCATCGTTCTTGGGGGTGTTCAGGCCCCAGGCCCACCTGTGGTGCAAGAGTTGGGCGCCTGATGGATGCCAACCCTGTCCCGGCCCCTCGTGTTGCGTCTGCAGCGTCTGCTCGACGACGTCTACTACCTGTCCGTGATCGACCGCGCCGAGCGGCAGCTGGCCAAGCTGCTCGGCATCGTGCTGGTCGTGGTGATGGCGGCGGCCACCCTGCAGTTGATCTGGCAGGTGGCGTTGGCCCTGAGCGTTTCCGAGACCCCCTGGCTGGGCGACAAGCTGAACCGGGTGCTAGGCGATCTGCTCAACCTGCTGATCGCCGTGGAGGTGCTGCAGAACATCACCTCCTATCTGCGCCGCCACGTGGTTCAGATCGAGCTGGTTCTGCTCACGGCCATGACCGCTGTGGCCCGGAAGGTGATCGTGTTGCCCGCCGGTGCCGAGAGCAAGCCCCAACTGCTGGCCGGGCTCGGCATCGCCGTGCTCGCCCTGGCCGGGGCCTACTGGTTGGTGCGTTCGCTCACCCTGCGCAGGAAGCGCTCCAGAAAAGTGCGAGCCAGACGGAGCCGGGGGCAGGATCTGTAGCGACGACGCGATGGCGTCGGTGGGGCGCGATCAGCATCCAGTCGCCCTGCTGAAGAGCCCTGGCGCCGGGCTCATCGGCGAACTGCAGCAGGGCTGAACCCTGCACCAGGGTGATCCACTCATGCTCCGTCTGGTCGTACCACTGATCGCCCGGCGTAGTGGCCGCGCAGGAGTGAATCCGCTCCAGCCTCCAGCCCTCACCCCTCACCAGCACGCTGCAGGATTCAGCCCCCTGCGGTGGGCAGGGCTGGCTCAGCAGGTTGGTGCTCACAGCTCCGGGTTGGGGCGGCTCTCCCCAGCGGCGCCCAATCTCAAAACCGCAACGGCTTGCCAGGTCCACGACCTGGTGATGGTGCTCACAGTCCCTCAAGGTCTGGCGCAGGGCTGGGTCTGTCTCGGCGAGCTCTACAAAGGCATTCAGTTGCCTCACCTTCTCCAGAAACTGTTGCAGTTGGGCTTCAGCCACGGGCGGCAGCGGCACCGAGGTGCGCGGTGGTCAGCGGTTTGATCATCCGCCAGCGCTCGAAGCTCACGCCTTGCAGCTGCACCGTTTCGGCCGCCTCCACCTGCCAGCCGCGCCTCAGCAGCAGGGGCCGGGACAGCTGGCTGGCCTCCGTGCGCAGCTGGGGGACGCCATGCCGCCGGGCGTGGGCCTCCAACTGTTCGAGAATGGTGCTCGCCAGCCCGCGTCGGCTGGCCACGCCGCGGCAGTAGAGCAGGGAGAGGCGATCGGCTGGTTCGAGAATCCCGAAAGCCTCGAGCTCATTGGGTTGATCCACTGGGTGGCTGCCCAAGCCGTAGCCCTGCTGCAGGGCGATCGCCACGCCATTGCTGCGGGAGGCATGCTCAACCCAGGCTGCAATCTGTGCGGGGCTGTAGAGCCGAACAGCCTGGCTGACCACGGCGTCCCGATAGAGCAGGAGCAACTGTTCCAGGTCGCTAGGCCGCAGGATGCGTAAGCGGTTCATCCACCCGATCCTCCCAAGGCATGTTCTATCACCTCGTTGATGGTGGCGGTGGCCGTGGCACAGAGGGCCGCCCAATTGGCTTGGGATCACCATTCTCAAGTTGCAAGCTTGTCAACAGCATCCGGTGGTGTAAATTTAAGAAGTCTTAGAGGGAAGTTTCCCCCTATCACCTCCCCCTACCACCTCCCTGACCGATGCTCACTGGATCTGAACTGCTCGCCAAGGTCAAAGAGCTTGGTGACGTGAGTAAGTCGGAGATCGTCCGCGCCTGCGGTTACGTCTCCACCAAGAAGGACGGCGGCGATCGCCTCAACTTCACGGCCTTCTATGAAGCCCTGCTCGAAGCCAAGGGCGTCGAGCTCGGTGGCACGGGCAAGGTCGGCAAAGGTGGGCGCAAGCTCAGCTATGTGGCCACCGTGCAGGGCAATGGCAATCTGCTGATCGGCAAGGCCTACACCGCCCTGCTGGATCTCAAGCCCGGCGATGAGTTTGAAATCAAGCTGGGACGGAAGCAGATCCGTCTGATCCCCGCAGGCGCCACCGACGAAGACGAGGAGTGATGCTTCGCCGGCTGCCTCAGCGCCGCAGCTGAGCCAGTCTGGATGGCGACGTTCTCCCCCTGCTGCTGATTTCCATCGGGGTGCCAACCTGATGGATCAGCAGGTGTGATTCAGCCGATGCCATCCAGTGTTCTCTCCATCCGACCTCCTGCTGCTCAACGGCTCCAGGAGGTTTTCAGCAGGGGCTTTGCGGACGTGGTGATGCTGGTGTGGGTCGCTCTGGTGGCGCTGGTGGCGCTGGTGCCTCCAGCCCACGCCGCCATGACCAGCAGCGACGGATCCCAGCTGTTTGCCAATCACTGCGCCGGCTGCCACATCCATGGCGGCAATGTTCTGCGTCGGGGCAAAACCCTCAAGCTGGCTGCCCTGGAGCGCCAGGGCGTTGCCTCCGAGGCCGCGATTGCTGCGATTGCAGCAGCTGGTGTGGGCCAGATGGGGGGGTACGCGAACGTGCTCGGCGAGGACGGCGTCCAGGCTGTAGCGGCCTGGGTCTGGGATCAGGCCCAGGCGGGCTGGCCCCGCAGCTGATCCCATCCCTGTTTGTCTGCAGGGTCAAAAGGCCTGAATCCAGCCATGGATCTCCACGGCAGTCCAGATGCCTTCTCGCCAGTAGATGTCCCCTTTGACGAGGGCCTCGACCTGCTCACGGCTGTCGGCCTCATAGATACCGAACACATGGGTGCTGCCTTCGGTGGGTCCCAGGGTGATCAGCGTTCCCGCCTGCTTCTGCCGTTTGAGCCCGGCGAGATGCTCCTCCCGAAACGGTGTGCGCTTGTCCAGCGCATCGTTGCAGTAGGTGCCCCAGAGCACGAAGCGGGCCATGGCGGAGTGGTGGAGGGCCTCGACCCTATCGGTGCCGGTGCACAAAGCGGAACGCGCTGGCGCCAACGCCACCCTCAGCCCCACCTCAAGGTGATAGGACAGCACGACGACCATCGCGCCCTTCTCCAGCCATGTTGATCCGTGCCGCTGCCCTGGTGTTCCTGGCCTTCGGAGCGCTGGTGTCTGAGCTGCCAGCCGAAGCCAACATGATGGATTTCATGATCCGCAAGTATTGCCTCGCTGCGGTGAATGATGAGGTCAAGGCTTCCGGGAAGCCGGCGCCGGCCGGCATGGCCGACTACACCTGCGACTGCGTGGTGCAGCAGATGAAGAGCGGCAGCAGTCAGGAGCAGGCCAAAACCACCTGCAAGGCCCGCACGGCCAAGAAGTACAACCTCTGAGCCCCCTGGGCCGTCGCCACCGCGGTGTCGTTCCCGGGGGTCAGGGCTGCCGGCGCCAGATCAGCACGCGGTTGTTGGCGGGTAAGGGCAGATCCGCCACCGGCTCCAGCCCCTTTCCCTTGGCCAGCTGAATCAGATCGCGGCTGTCGCGCACGCCCATGGCTGGGTCGATGCTGCGCAGGTGGGCATCAAAGGCAGCGTTGCTCTCCGCCGTGTGCACGCCGTTGTCGCAGAAGGGTCCATAGAGCAGCAGCAGGCCCCCGGGAGCCAGCACCCCGGCGCTGCCGTTGAAAAAGGCCGCCACGGCGGGCTCGCCCATGATGTGGGCGGTGTTGGCACTGAACACGGCGTTGTAGGGCCCTGCCGGCCAGGCGTGTGCCTCCAGCACATCGAGCGCCATCGCCGGCAGCAGCCGCGACCCTGGGGCGGCGTGCTCAGCCCCCTCTGCGTCGATGCGCTCCTGCAGGGGGCCAACCCCTTCGGAACGTTCACTCGGCTGCCAGATCAGCTGCGCCAACTGCCTGGTGAAGGCCACCCCGTGCTGGCCGCTGCCGGAGCCCACCTCCAGCACCGCGCCCCCCGCGGGCAGCCACTGGCGCAGCACCGCCAGGATCGGAGCCGCGTTGCGGTCGCAGGCAGGGGAGTACAGCATCACGGTTCGCTTGAGAAGCTCAGGGGTCCAGTCCGGCCCGCAGCTCGGCGCAGAAGCGGCCAGCGGCCGCGGCCACATCGGCCTGCTGGGTGTGGGCCTCAGCCATCACCCGCACCAGGGCACTGCCCACGATGGCGCCATTGGCTCCCCAGTCGCGCACCTGGCGCACCTGCTCCACCCCGGAGATGCCGAAGCCCACGGCCACCGGGGTGTCTGCCTGCGCCTTGAGCTGGCTCACCAGGGGGCCCACCCGGGCCTCGAGCCCTGCGCGCACGCCCGTGACCCCGGTGACACTGACCAGATAGGTGAAGCCGCGGCTGGCCTGGTGAATGCGGGCCATGCGTTGGGCCGGGGTGGTGGGGGCCACCAGCAGCACCAGATCGAGCCCGGCGGCGGCGGCGATGCCGGAGAGTTTCTCGGCCTCCTCCAGGGGCAGGTCCGGCACCACCAGGCCGGCGGCACCGCTGGCCGCGGCGGCCTGGCAGAAGGCCTCCATGCCCCGGTTGAGCAGTGGATTGCTGTAGGTGAACAGCACCACCGGCAGCCTGAGCTCGCCGCGCAGGCTGGCCAGCATCTCCAGCACCCTGGCGGGGGTGGTGCCGGCCGCCAGGGCCCGGCTGGCCGCCGCCTGAATCACGGGGCCGTCGGCGAGGGGATCGCTGTAGGGAATGCCCAGCTCCACCAGGTCGGCGCCGGCCGCCTCGAGGGCCAGCAGGGCGGCCCGGGTGGTGGCCAGATCCGGATCCCCGGCCATCAGAAACGGCATCAGGGCACAGCGACCCTGCTGCTCCAGCTGATCGAAGCGCTGCTGAATCGGAGTTGGGGCGACGGACACAGCGGCGGCAGGGGCTGGTCTGTGAGCCTATGCCTCGCCGTGGAGGGTCTCAGCGGTCGTGGTCTCGCCTGAGGCTGGAGCCGAGTCGGGCTCGTCCGCCTCCGGGCTGAGTTGGCCGGTGTCGCGCAGCAGCCTCAGCTGGTCTTCAGGGCTGAGGGCATCGAATTTGCGTTGCAGCGCCTCGGTGGTCGCGGCGTCGTAGGCCTCGCGATAGGTGCGGCGCTGCTGCATGTAGGTCATGTTGCCGCTGAGGGCCCTCAGCAGGTAGGTGGCGGTCCAGCCCACCACCAGCACCATCAGCAGGGCCGACGCGGCGATGCCGGCGGAGAAGCCCTCGAAACCATTGGCCTGGAACAGCGCATAGCCCAAGGCCCCGAGGCCGAACACCGCCAGCCCGAGCAGCAGGGATTGACCCTTGGTCATCGGGCAGCCTGGCCGGCCATGCGCAGATTGATGAATGGCGCGAACAGAATCAGGCCAGGGAAGAACAGGAACACCAGTCCATAGATCCCGAAGCGCTCCACTTTGCCCATCACTGTCCAGCGCTTGACCATCCAGGCGTACAGGGCCAGGGGGATCACCACCAGATAGGCCCCGCCGAGGGCGACGTAGAGGGCGAGCACCGGCAGCACCCCGGAGGGCAGCGCTCCCAGAAGACCAAGAAGGGACACGGCCGAAGTGGCATCGATGGGGCAAATCTAGAGTGCCTTTGCCGGGGGCATGGCGGAATCGGTAGACGCAGCAGACTTAAAATCTGCAGACCGCGAGGTTGTGGGGGTTCAAGTCCCCCTGCCCCCACTAGGGTCGAACCAAGCCGAAGGGATCCAGGGTGGTGAGAGACGTCCCAGCCCAGCAGCCAGCCTCAGCCTCGCTGCCAAGCCCAGCAAAGCATCCAAGCCCACCCCAGCAACCAAGCCCGTTTCTGGAATCAGGCTCAGGCCGGCAGATCGCTTCCGTTGGGGCCTCTGGCCTGTTGTTCGGGTTGTTCGGCAGCCTCTGGGTTCTGGGGGGGCTCGGGACAGTGCTGGCCACAGCGGTGCTGCTGCCCGGAGCCCGGCCCGCCCTGGCCCAGGCGGCCGCCAGGCCGCGTCAGGTCACGGTGAAGGAGGGTGACACCCTCGAGGTGATTGCCGGACGCCACGGGGTGTCCGTGGAGGCCCTGCAGCGTCTCAACAACATCAGCGATCCGCGCACCCTGCAGATCGATCAGGTGCTCAAGCTCCCCCCCGCCACCGCTGCGCGCCCCGCTGCCAAGCCGGCTCCAGCGGCGAAACCCGCTGCCGTCAAACCTGCCGCCAAGGCACCGGCCACCACGGCTCCTGCAACCCCCACCCCAGCCACTGCCCCCACCCAGACCAAGCCGGCTGAGCCGGCTGAGCCCCAGGCGGCCGAAGCCACCCCCGCTGAGAAGCCCCAGCAGGGCCGCTGGCGCTATTTCGGCAACACCCTTGTGGACTGGGGCAGCTGGAAGCTTCATCCCGGTGGGCTGCGGGTGACGGTGGTTCAGCCCGCCGCCGAAGACGTGGGGGCCTCCCGGGCCAGGGCCACGGCGGTGGCGGTGCAGTGCAGCAGCCTGCGCCAGACCTGGCGTGTGGATGGGGCCTGGCAGGCCTGGGCGGTGCCGGAGCCTCGCTCCGTGGGACAACAGATCGTGCTTGACCTCTGTGATGAGGTGCAGGCCTCGCCGGAGGGTGCCATTCCTCCTCCGGCTCCAGCCCCGGGGGTCTGAGGCCGGATCCAACCACCCCGGACCCTGGCGGCAACGGTTCGGGGCCGATACGTTGCCGGCGAGTCACTGGCCCACAGGCATGCCTGCCTGGTCCCTTCGTTCCACTGGCGGCCTGCTGCTGCCCCTGCTGCTGTCGGTCGCTGGGGCCCTCGGCACCCTCTCCCCGGCCGCTCTGGCGCGCGGCACGCCGAGGGCCGATGCGCTTGAGGCCATCCGCCAGGTGTGGCCCCAGGAGCACCTCGACAGTGCCATCCGCCTGGCCCATCTGGAAAGCGGCCTCACCCCCACGGCCCGTGGCTGCGGTGGGGACTGCTTCGGCCTGTTTCAGATCCACTTCGGCGCCAACCGGGGTCTGATCGCCGCGATGGGCATTCGCAGCCCCGAGGAGCTGCTCGACCCTCTGGTCAACAGCAGCGTGGCCTACGCCATCTTCCGGCAATCGGGCTGGCAGCCCTGGGGGATCGAACCCTGAACCGCCCATCCCCTCCTGTGGAGGTGGCCCTGGCCGTGCTCGAGCAGGGCGGCCAGTGGTTGATCCAGCTGCGGGATGACATCCCCGGGATCGTGGCCCCTGGGGCCTGGGGACTGTTCGGGGGCCATCTCGACCCGGGTGAGAGCCCCGCAGAGGCGGTGCGCCGCGAGCTGCTCGAGGAGATCGGCTGGTGGCCCCCCGCCCCGCTGCCCTTCTGGTTCTCCCATCGCAATGCCGATCGGGTCGCCCATGTCTTCCGCGCCCCACTGCCGATGCCCCTGCAGACGCTCCAGCTCCTGGAGGGTCAGGACATGGCGCTGGCCTGTCCTGCTCAGCTGCGCAGCGGCCGGGCATGGAGTCCGAGGTTGGGGGAACACCGCGCCATCGCCCCCTCGCTCCGGTGTGCTCTCGAGGCCCTGCAGCCGCCGCAGTGAGGAGTCCAGGGCTGGCCCCCTTGGCTGAACTGCTGCCCAGGCGGCAGGCAGCTCTGCTCAGAAACGGGATCCCGGCTCCAGCAGGAAGGCCGTCTCCTCCGGCGTGGAGGGGCGCCCGAGCAGCTGGTTGCGGTGGGGGAAGCGCCCGAAGCGGGCGATCACAGCGTGGTGCCGCTGGGCGAACAGGGCGGTGCGAGGGTCGCTCCAGCGAGCGAACAGGGGCAGGGAGGCTTCCTGCACGGCCAGGTCCTCGCTGTGCATCATCGGCATCAGCCAGAACTGCCGGCGGGCTCTGGCGGGCTCAGTGGCCACCCAGCCCCGCGCCACGGCGGCCTGGCTGAGGGCCAGGGCCTCAGGGTCCGTGCTGAAGGCCCGGGCACTGCCACGCCAGATCTGGCGTGGCAGCTGGTCGAGAAGCAGCACCAGGGCCAGAGCCCCGAGTGGCTCGTCCCCCCATCTCAGCAGCGTTCCCGCGGCGGCCTGTTCGGTGAGCGGAAGGAAGCGCTGGCGCACGCGGGCGTCGAAGGCCCCATCCCTGGCGAACCACAGCCGGGGCTCGATGGTCTCAAACCAGAACTGCAGCAGCTCCAGTGCCTGAGGGTTGGAGACAGCGCCATCGGGTGCAGGGGTCATCCCAAGCACGATCTCACCACCAGGCCCCTCCCCGGCACGGCCGATGCCCAGCCTTGCGGGATAACAGCTTGCTTGTTGCGAGCACATGCGGTAGTGTTCTGGGTGGCCAAAGCAGGCAGTTCGGGCCATCGCCGTAAGCCCGCTCTGCTCTCGCCGCCGCTACAGCACCCTCGCTCTCCGTGCTTTCCGGCAGAGCAGCCCGGGCCGGGAGGCCTGAAGGTCACAACCCATGGAGAGTCCCGTCAGCGCGGGAAGGGTCGTTCCCGGTGCGTCATGCCGATATCTCCGTCAGGCCATGGGGCCTCGCTGCAATGGCGTTTCGGCGTCCAGGCCAGTCCATGGATTCAGTTTGTTCCACCCTCGTTTTTCACCCCATCACCATGACCACATTCCATCGCTCCAACCGCCAACGCCCCCTGAGGGGGGCCTCTGCGGGTCGCGGTCCTTCCGGCCCGTGCTGCCCGCTGCGACCCCTGGGCAGCAGCGGCTCACGACAGTCGGGAGCTCCCCAGCCGATCACCTGGGAAGACCTGCTCGGCCAGCGCTGAGACCCATCGCGGCCCAGCCGCCCATCAGCCCAGCTCGCGGATGGCACCGATCAGGGCCAGCACCCAAAGCCCTGCGGCACTCAGAAAGCTGATGCCAAAGCCAGGGCCCCGTCGTTCAGGCGCCTGCAGGTAGCCCACGGCATAGGCCACACGGCCTGCGACCCAGAGGATCCCCAGCAGGTTGGCCAGTGCCGCCTCACTCCAGAGGCAAGCCAGCCAGTAGCTGGGCAGAAAGAACACCAGCTGTTCAAGGGTGTTCTGCTGCACCCGCACGGCCCGCTGGAACGGCTCGGGGCCGTCCATGGCCGGCGGCTTCACCAGGTGCTTGAACCGTGCCCGGCCCACCGCCAGCGCCGTGCCCTGATAGAGGCTGAGGCCCGCGAGGGTCACCAGGGCAGGCAGGGCGAGGCTCGTCATTGTGGTGCGGCAGCAGGCCCCATCTTTGCCGCCGCCTCGCCGCCGGCTTGGCCACCAACCCCCTGGCCCCACAATTGAGCAGACTCACCCTGCGACGGCTCGCGCGTGACCAACCTGCTCCCCAGCCTCCTGCAGATCCTGCTGGGCATCCTGTTGCTGTTCGGTGGTGGCGAGCTGTTCGTGGCGGGGTCCACCGCGGTGGCCCTGATGCTGGGCATCCCCCAGATCGTGATCGGCCTCACGGTGGTGTCGCTGGGCACCAGCGCCCCGGAGCTGTTCGTGAGCCTGATCGCCACGGTGCAGGGCAACGAGGCCATTGCCATGAGCAATGTGGTGGGCAGCAACATCTTCAACGTGCTGGTGGTGCTCGGCATGAGTGCCCTGGTGATGCCCCTGAGCGTGCGCAGCCGCCTGGTGCGCCGCGATGTGCCCCTGCTGGTGGCCCTCTCGATGGCGGTCTGGGGTATGGCCAGTGGCAGCCAGCTCACCTGGCAGGCCGGCGTGGCCCTGTTGGTGGGACTGCTGATCAATCTGGTCTGGGAGATCCGTACGGCCGGGGAAAACCCCGAGGAGGCGGGGGAGTTCGACGCCAGCGAGCGCCTTTCGGCCCTGGTCGCCGGACTGCGCCTGCTGGGCGGGCTGGCGCTGCTGGTGGTGGGCTCCCAGGTGCTGGTGCGTGGGGCCACCACGGCCGCCCTGGGCCTTGGCGTCAGCCAGACGGTGGTGGGGCTCACGATCGTGGCGGCCGGTACGTCGATGCCGGAGCTGGTCACCTCGCTGGTGGCCACTTACCGCGGCAAGGTGGATCTGGCCATCGGCAATGTGGTGGGCAGCAATCTGCTCAACCTGTTCCTGATCCTCGGAGTCTGCGCCACGGCTTCAGGCGGCAGGGGCCTGGCGGTGGACCCCGTGCTGATCCAACGCGATCTACCGGTCATGGTGGTCACCACCCTGGCCTGTCTGCCGATTTTCTGGAGCCATGGCCAGATCACCCGGCTGGAGGGGGGGATCCTGGTGATGCTGTACGCGCTGTACCTGGGGGAGCAGGTGCTCAGCAACAGCGTCAGCAGCCTCACCGATGAATACCGACTGATTACCCTCACCGCCGTGGTGCCGCTGGTGCTGGTGTTTCTGGTGTGGCAGGCCCTGCGCTGGCGGCATGAGCGCAAGGCCGGAGTCTGACCATGGGCCTGCCGCCTCAGAGCCCGAACTGTCTGCAGATCAGCCAGGGCACCAGCAGCGTCATCAGCAGCGTCAGCGGAAAGCCGTAGCGGGCCACATCGAGAAAGCGGTAGCGTCCCGGTCCGAACACCATCAGGTTGGTCTGGTAGCCCACCGGGGTGAGGAAGCTCTGGCTGGCCCCGAACAGCACGGCGAAGATGGCGGCCATCGGTGGCATGCCCAGCCCCAGGGCCAGCTGAGCCGCGATCGGGATCAGCATCGCCACGCTGGCGGCATTGCTCATCACTTCGGTGAGCAGGGTGGTGAAGAGGAACACCACCGCCAGGGCCCAGTAGAGCGGCCATGCATCCAGGCCTCGGATCAGTGCCTGGGCCAGAGCCTCCGCCAGACCCGTTTTCTGCAGCGCCACGCTGAAGCTGGCCAGAGACCCCAGCAGCAGGATCACATCCAGCCGGATCGAGCGCTGCAGCTCCCCTGGCCGCAGGCAGCCGGTGACCACCATGGCCACACTGCCCAGCAACACAGAGGCCACCAGGGGCAGCACCTGCAGGCTCGGCAGCAGGATCGACAGGCCCACGATGGCCAAGGCCACACGCTTGCGGCTCACGGTGGGCAGGTCGTCTTCAATCTGCTCCAGCACCACCAGATCGTTGCCGGCCAGCAGACCGCGGATGGCATCCTGTGGTCCCTGCAGCAGGAGCACATCGCCCTCCTGCAACTGGGCCTTGCCCAGGCGTTCCCGCACCACGGCGCTGCCGCGGCGCAGGGCCAGCACGGTGGCGTTGTAGCGCTGACGGAAGCGCAGATCGCGCAGGCAGCTTCCCGCCAGGGCCGAGCCTGCCGGCAGCAGGGCCTCCACCATCCGCTGGCTGTTCTGGGCGTCGGGAATCGGAGGGCTGGAGGCCCCCTCCTCCGGCGTGGGCGCAAGCACCACCGTGTGCTCCTGCTGCAGCCGCAGCAGGTCGTTGCGGGTGCAGCGCAGCACCAGCCGATCGCCCAGCTCCAGGCGCCGGTCGGCCAGGGGCGGCTGAAAACGCTCCTGATCCCGGTGCAGCTCCAGCACGTCCACATCGAAGCGTCGCTGCAGCCGGCTGCCAAGGAGCGACTGGCCCACCAGCTCCGAACCCCTCGGAATCTCCACCTCGGTGATGTAACCGCTGCGGGCGAAGCCCCGGGCCAGATCGGTGTCGTCGTTGCCGCGATCCGGCAGGAAGCGATCCGAGAGCAGCACCATGGCCAGGCTGCCCGCCATCCACACGCCCAGGCCGATGGGCGTGAATGTGAACAGCTCGAAGCCGCCGTAACCCAGTGTGTTGCTCACCTCGCTGGCCAGCAAGTTCACCGAGCTGCCGAGCAGCGTCAGGGTTCCGCCCAGAACCGTGGCGAAGGAGAGGGGCAGCAGCACCTTGGAGGGGGCAATCCGGCGCTTGTGGCACCAGCTCTCGATCACCGGCAGCAATGAGGCCACGATCGGCGTGTTCGGCACAAAGGCCGAGACCGGTCCAACCACCCCAGCCAGCAGCAGGATCATGCGCCTGGGGCTGCGCACGGCATCGGAGCCGATCAGTCCCCGGAGCCGGTCCAGGCCACCCGAGCGGAACAGGCCGGCCGAGAGGGCGAACAGGCCCACCAGGGTGAGCAGGGCCGGGCTGCCGAAGCCCTCCAGGGCCTCGGCCGGCTTCAGCACCCCCAGGGCCATCAGCAGCCCCACGGCCAGCAGGCCGGTGACTTCCGCCGGAATCCAGCTGCCGATGAACAGCACCACCGACAGCACCATCACCGCCAGGGTGATCAGGGCCTGGGGGGCGAGAACGGCCTCTAGCAGGGGGGGCAAAGGCCAGGCGCCGACGCCGCCTGAATGTAGGGGCTTCGCTGCCGCGGCCCCCTGGGGGTCAGCTCCCCGGCAGCTCGGCCAGATCCTCTGTGGCGCCCATCACCACCAGCAGTTCCCCCTTCTGCAGCACATGGGAGGCGGGGGGATTCACGGTGAGCTGGTTGTCCGGCCCGGCGGCCAGCACACTCACGTTGAAGTTCTTGCGCAGGTTGAGATCCCGCAGCGACTGACCGATGAACGGTCCGGGAACCCGGATCTCCTCGATGCTGTTGCGGTCGTCGAGCCGAAGCCGGTCCAGCAGGTTGGGGCGCACCAGCTCAAGCCCCAGCCGCTGGCCCTGCATCTTGGAGGGGAAGATCACCCGGTCGGCACCGACCCGCTGCAGCATCTTCATGTGCAGGTCGTTGGTGGCCCTTGCGATCACCTGCTTCACCTGGCTGCCTGTGCTGTCTTTGGCGATCAGGGTGGCGGTGACACTCACCTCGATCGGTTCACTCATGGCCACCACCACCGTGGTGACATCGAGCACCCCCGCGGCCCGCAGGGCCTCTTCATCGGTGCTCTCCACCTTGCGGGCCGTGATCGAAGGGTCCTGCCTGTTGATCCGATCCACGGCGGAGGGGTCATTGTCGATCGCCAGCACGTCGGCGCCGCCCTTGCTCAGTTCCAGGCAGAGGGCCGTGCCGAAGCGCCCGATCCCGATCACCGCGAAGCTGCCCAGGGCCCGGCTCTCGGCTGGATTCCAGTTCCACCAGTTGCTCATGGTTGCCGGGAGTCGCGCGGGGCCAGATGAGTGGATCCTCGCTCAAGGCCCGACCCTGGCCCGTCGCCTGCCTCAGATGTAGAGGTCTTCGCGGGGGTAGCCCACCCGCGGCTGGCGGCGGCTTCCATACAGCGCCGAGAGCAGCAGCAGGATGCCCAGCCGACCCACAAACATTCCCACCATCAGCACCAGCTGGCCCCAGCGGTTCAGCTGGGCCGTGACGCCCAGATCGAGCCCCACGGTGGCGAAGGCGGACATGCAGGTGAACAGCTTTTCGAGAAAGTTGAAGCTGTTGGCTCCTTCCGCTCCACTCGCCGTGGGTCCCAGGCCCAGCAGCAGGGCCATCAGCAACACGAAAATCAGCGAGGCGATCGTGACCCCGATGGCTCGCATCACCACCCGATCAGGAATCTGGCGGTTGTGAATCACCACCTCTTCTTTCCCCTGCAGGGTGGAGCGGGTGGTGGCCATCAAGGTGGCAAAGGTGGTGGTCTTGATGCCACCGCCGGTGCCGCCCGGACTGGCGCCGATGAACATCAGCACGATCACCAGCAGCAAGCCGGCGTCGGAGATCGTTTCCACCGAGAGGGGCAATGTGGAGAACCCCGCTGTGCGGGTGCTGATCGACTGGAACAGGGAGACCTGAAGCCGCTGCAGCCCACCGAGCGATTGGACAACGCCCCCCGTGGCGAAGGATTCGGTGAACACCAGGCCCAGGGTGCCGAACAGCACCAGCAGCAGGGTGGAGCGCAGCACGAGGCGTGTGTGCAGGCTGAGTCGGCGCATGCCACGCCAGGTGGCGCGGTTGGCCCAAAGGTCATTCATCACCCGCCAGCCGATTCCCCCCACCACGATCATCGTGGCGATCACACCATTCACCACGGCGTTGTCGCGGTAGCGCTCCAGGCTGCTGCTCCACAGCCCGAAGCCCGCATTGTTGTAGGCGCTGATGGCATGGAAGAGCGAGGCCCAGAACCGCTCCAGCGGGTTGGCGATGTCGGTGAAGCCAAAGCTGTAAAGCAGCACGGTGCCCAGACCCATCACCCAGCAGCCCGCCACCAGGATGCTGTTGAAGGTGGGGCCGATCCCGCCCACGCCGAATTCATCGAGGGCACGGCCCTTGTCAAGACGGGAGCGCAGCCCGGAGTGGCCCTGCACGAAACCCTGCAGGAAGGTTGTGATGGCCATCAAGCCCAGCCCGCCGGTGATGATCAGGCCCGCCAGGGCCACCTGCCCCAGCAGGGTGAGGTCGGTGCCGATGTCGATCACCGTCAGCCCCGTGACCGTGATGGCGGAGGTCACGGTGAAGAGCGCTTCCCACAGCCCCACCTCGGGCGAGGAGCAGAGCGGACTGGAGATCACCAGGGTGCCGGCTGCGATCACCAGAGCGCCGGTGACCACCGCAAACTGAGGCACGGTGAGGGCGTGGCGCCAGCGTTTCAGGGCCTCCCAGGGGCCGGTGCGAGCGTTGCGGCGCAGATGGCTGTCTTGCAGGGCGATGTCAGGGGGCGGCATCGCCGCAGGGTCCAGGCCGGAGCCGCTTAACCTAAACCCCCTCACACCCTGGCTTTTGCCCCCGCTGCTGGCCTGGTTTCCCGATCTCCCCCAGCTGATCGACCGGGCCGCCCAGCTGGATCCCTGGCACGGCTACGGCGCCATCGCCCTGGCCATGCTGCTGGAAAACCTGATCCCGCCCATCCCCTCGGAGGTGATCCTGCCCCTGGCGGGTTATGGCGTGGCCCGAGGTGATCTGGTATCTGGTGGGTCGGCTGGTGCCGCGGCCGCGGTTGGAGGGATGGCTGGAACGCCATGGCGGCTGGGATGCGCACGCTGATCTCGGTTCCCGCCGGCCTCGAGCGGATGCCCCAGTGGCCTTTCCTGGCCTGGACCACTGCAGGAAGCCTGATCTGGAGTTTCGCCCTGATCCTGGCCCGCCGTCTGCTTGGGCAGCAGTATTCCCTGGTGGCCGAGCGCTTGGAGCCCTATGGGCAGATGCTGCGCGTGCTGCTGCTGGCCACCCTGCTGCTGGGGCTGGGGGTGATCGGGACGCGCCTGTTGGCCCAGCCGCAGCGACGGCAATCCTGAGCCGGAACCATCCCCCGATTGGATTGGATCACCCCTCCTTCTTGAAGCCATAGGACATTCCTTCGCGACGCCTGCCCAGCGGGCAAAGAACCCGCTTAAGGTTTCCTTCGCAACCCCCTACTCCAGCCACTCGCCATCGCATCAAACCCTTGTTCCTTGAGTTGAGCTGCTCTTGACGAGGCTCAATCACCATTTCCCGCACGGCCTGGGCAGTCGCTCGCCACGGCCATCCACGTGTGCCTGATGGCACCACTCCTGGTTCTTCTGGATCTCAGGATTGTGGCCGTTCTTCCCCTGATTCAGCTTGCTGGCTTCTCCCCGGGGCATCATTAAGTTGGCAGATTGCTTCCGAGCTATCAGTCCATCAATGTCCCAATCGCTGCCAAGGTCTTCAGGGCCCTTAGTTCAGGACCCGTAGTTTCATCCTCTCACTGACGTTCTCCCGTTCAGATGCCACCGGAATTGTCGTCATCATGACTGTCGCCTTTCTGGAGACGGCCTGGCTTGTGCCGCTCTATCCACTCGCTGCCGCTTTCCTCTCCCTCGCCTGGTCACCCGGCGTCATCTGGCGCACCGGACCCCGCCCCTGCGGCTACCTCAACCTGCTGATGGTGAGTGTGGCGTTCTGCCATGCCGTGCTGGCACTGCTCGGGCTCCACGCCAGGCAGCTGGCCGTCGACGCGACGGCCCTGGAACCGGTGCGCTTCGGCTGGACCTGGATGGACACGGCAGGCCTGAAGATCGGCTTCGATGGGCTGATCACCGAGCCAGCCCTGATCGCCATGATCGTGATCACCGGTCTGCATGTGCTCGTGCAGATCTACACCATTGGCTATTTGGAAATGGATTGGGGCTGGGCTCGTTTCTTCGGCTCGCTCAGCTGCTTCGAAGCCGGCTTGTGTGCCCTCGTGCTCACAGACTCTCTCTTCTTCAGCTATGTGATTCTCGAGCTGCTCACCTTGGGCACCTACCTCATTGTGGGCACTTGGTACAACCAGTCGCTCGTGGTCAAGGGGGCCCGGGATGCCTTCCTCACCAAGCGGATCGGAGACCTGATCCTGCTGGCCGGCGTGATCGCCCTGCTGCCGATCACCGGCACCTGGAACTTCCATGGATTGCAGGCCTGGGCCGAGGCTCAGATCGCCGCCAGCCCCGATGGCCATGTCACCCTGCCACTCAGTGTCACCCTGATCCTGCTGGCCCTGATTGCCGGGCCGATGGGAAAATGTGCCCAGATTCCCCTGCACCTCTGGCTCGATGAGGCCATGGAGAGCCCCCTGCCCTCCACGGTGCTGCGCAACTCCGTGGTGGTTCTGGGTGGGGCCTGGGTGCTGTTGCGGCTGCAGCCGCTGCTGGCCCTCAGCCCGCTGGTGGGTTCGGTGCTGGTGGTGGTGGGAGGTTCCACGGCCCTGGTGGGCGCCCTGATTGCCCTGGCCCAGGTGGATGTGAAGCGAGCGCTCTCCTTCCTGGTGAGCAGCTGGTTGGGCCTCCTGTTTGTTGCGGTCGGTCTGGGCGGCGTTCCCGTGGCCAACCACCTGCTGCTCGTCTACCCCCTGCCCATGGCCCTGCTGCTGATGGTGGTGGGCACCGTGCTGGTGAGCAATGTGACCCAGGACCTCACCCAGCTCGGGGGCCTGTGGAGCCGGCGTCCCCTCACCGGTCTGGCCTTTCTCGTGGGCAGCGCCGGATTGATCGGCCTGCCGCCCTTCGCTGGTTTTTCACCCCTGCGCGAGTTGCTGGCTCTCACCGCCGGCAGCACCCATCCCGTTCTGCTCTCGGGCGTGGTGCTGCTGAGCAATGGCCTGATCGCCGCCGGATTGATCCGGGTGTTCGGCCTCATCTGGGGGGGCAGCCCTTCGGCCTTCACCGCTCGTTCGGCTGAGGTTCTCTGGCTGATGGTGCTTCCCACCACCGTGCTGATGGGTCTGGTGCTGCATCTGCCGATCATCCTGACCAGCAGCGGCGTGTTCGGGCTCTCAGCCCTGCCGGCCTGGGGCCCCATGGCCGTGCCGCTGCTGCTCAGCACCGTGGCGGGCTGCGGTCTTTCGGCCGTGTTCTATCTGCGCCCGCACCCTCTGGCGAAGCTGCCTGCTGCCATGGGCGGCTTCCAGCGCTGGTTGGCCCACGACATGGACACCGAGCGCTTCTATCACCGCACGGTGGTGGCCCTGGTGCTGGCCCTGGCCCGGCTCGGGGCCTGGAGTGATGGACGGGTGGTGGATGGCTTCAGCACCGGCACCGGCGCTGCGGCCATGGCCAGCGCCCGCCGGCTCAGCTTCACCACCAGCGGCCGCACTCAGCTCTATGCCCTCACCTTGATCGTCGGCGTGGTGCTGATGGCCGCCTGGCTGCTGGCCAATCCCACCCCGCTCCTTCCCACGACCCTGCCCTGAATTCCGGCCATGTCGCTGCTCATCCTGTTGCTGTTGGTGCCCCTGGTCGCCGGCCTTGCGGTGGCCGTGCTGCCCGCCGAGGCAGCCGTTCGGCCCCGCACCCTGGCCCTCGCCGCCGTTTCCGTTCAGCTTCTGCTCGGGGGTCTGTGCTGGCTGAGTCAGCCGGCCGACCTGGCCCTGGCCTGGCTGCCGAAGCTGGGACTGGCGCTGGAGCTGGGCCTTGACGGCCTGTCCCTGCCGGTGGTGCTGCTCACCGCTCTGCTCACGATGCTGGTGCTGCTGGCCTCCCCTGCCGATCAGAGTCGGCCGCGGCTCTACGTGAGCCTGCTGCTGGCCACCAACCTCGGTCTGGTGGGAGCCTTCCTGTCCCAGAACGCCCTGCTGTTTCTGCTCGCCTTCGAACTGGTGCTCATCCCCACCACCCTGCTGGTGGCGATCTGGGGACGGGCCAATGGCCGCGGAGCCGCCATTCGCTATCTGATGTACGGGGCGGTGTCCGGCCTGGCCCTGCTGGCCGCGGTGCTCGCCTTCGGTTGGCTGGCCCAGCCTGGGGCTGATGCCGCCGCCGGCATGACGCTGTTCAGTTTCCAGACCCTCGCCAACGCCAGCTTCAGTCCATCGGCGGGCCATTGGATCCTGGGCCTGCTGCTTTTGAGCTTCGGCCTCAAGCTGCCGATCGTGCCCCTGCATGGCTGGCAGCCAATCACCTACGCCGAGGCACCGATCCCTGTGGTGATGCTGCTCAGCGGCTCAGTGTCGAAGCTGGGGGCCTATGGCCTGCTGCGCTTCGGCGTGGGTCTGCTGCCGGATGCGTGGGCCAGCTTCTCGCCCTGGATTGCGGCGGCGGCAGCCGTGAGCGCGGTGTACGGCGCCCTCAACGCCATTGCCCAGACCGACATCCGCCGTGTGATGGCCTACAGCGCCCTGGGCCACATGGGACTGCTCACCCTGGCCCTGGCCGCCGCCACGCCGATGAGCCTGCAGGGCGCCGTGGCTCAGGTGCTGGCCCAGGGGTTGATCACGGCCCTGCTGTTCTCCTGTGTGGGGCTGATCGAACGCAAGACGGGCACCACCTCCATCCCTGAACTCTCGGGCCTGATGAACCCGATTCGCGGCCTGCCGTTCACCACGGGCATGCTGTTGATTGCCCTGATGGCTGCCGCCGGTATTCCTGGACTGGCGGGCTTTCCGGCTGAGTTGCTGGTGTTTGAAGGCAGCTGGGTCACCTTCCCCAGGGCCACGCTGGTGTGCCTTGTGGCTTCCGGGTTCACCGCCGTCTACGCGGTGCGGCTGTTCAACCGTGTGGGCTTTGGACGTCTGGACAATGACCGCGCCGACTGGCTGGCCACGACATGGGCTGAGCGGGCTCCGGCGATCGTGCTTTCAGCCCTGGTTCTGTTTGCTGGACTCCGCCCGGCCCTGTTGACCGGATGGAGTGAATCCACCACGGCCTTTCTGGCCCTGAGACAGTCCACAGGCACCACCTCCACCCTGCTCTCCCGGTCGACGGCGACAGCAGCCGCCATTGCCGCTGCCCTACCTCCAGCCCCTGCCTTTCCCTCTGCCGCCACCAAGGAGCTCCTGGCATGACCCCTCCAGCCGCCCTGGCCCCCTCCGAGGCCCAGGCCCCGCCGATTCCCCCCTCCACCCACCCCTACGCCGAGGTGATCCATCGCCTTGAGGCCGGTGGCTCGATGCTGCCTGACAATCCGGAGAATCTGCAGCAGATCATCGGCATCTACAAGGCCTATGCCGTGCCGATGGATTTCTATTGGCGCGACCTTCTCTACATCGCCGAGAAGGTTTTCCTGAACCCGTTACCGGCCTTCAAGTACTTCATTTCTCAGGAGTATCTGGATCGGCCCAACAGCTATTCAGGCGATCAGTCTCAACTTCGGATCTGGCGAGGTGGCGAAAAGGCCCATCCCGAACTGCTGGAGTTCATGGCCAAGGGTGAAACCGGCTCCATGTCCAAACTCTTGCATCACCTCTGGCACGACCGGGTGAACATGGAGTTCGCGGAGGCCTGCATGGATGCCATGTTCTGGCACCAGGGCATGGGTGGCCGCTTCAACGACTACCTCGTTTCCGAGCCCTATCGGGAGCAGGCAGACCGGGCCATCAAGGCCTACTTCAAGGGCAATCCCCTGATGCTGGGCCTCTACCGACTGTTCCCGGATCTGTTTCTTGAGCAGGTGCGCAAACTCTCCTACTACGCCAATCTGGGCCTCTTCTGGGAGGTGATGGCCCCGGTGTTCTTCGAGATGAGTGACCTCTACGACGAGGGCAAACTCACCTCGGTGCCTGCGGCCATGGACTTCCTGGTGAACGGGATCTTTGCCGTCGCCGGCCGACCGATCTATCACCATGTGTTCATCCGGGGCGAATGTTTCGAGATCATTCCCAAGAGCTGTGGCTTCACCTGGCTGTATGAGGCGGCCTTGCCCTATGTGGAGGCTGTCTTCTATCGCACCTCGCCCTTCCGTGGCACCAAGAGCTACAACGCCCAGGCGATGCAGGTGCCCGCTGATCAGGCCGACTTTCACTACGGCATCCTCTATGCCGATGTGTTCCCTGTGGGCTCAGCGGGGATCCCTCCCACCCTGTTGATGCAGGACATGCTGCACTTTCTGCCTCCCTATCTGGAGGTGATGTACCGCAACCACAAGCGCGGTGATGAGGACAAGCTGATTCAGCTGGGCATCACCTTCCAGCGCTCGATGTACAACGTCACCTCCGCGGTGATCCAGGCTCTGCGCTGCGCTCTGCTGTACCCCCTCGACGACCCTGATCCCGCCCACCTGCGCGCCAATCGCCAGTTCTTTGAAGCCCAGATGGACCGTTTCCTGCGGCCCGAAGCCCGCCTCACCGCCATCCAGACCCAGGACTACCGCTGATCCGTCCCCCAGGCGGCACAGCTGCCTGCCCTTCTCCTGGCCCCTCGCCCTTTTTCCATGGCCACCATTCTCGAAACGGCTGCCTCTGCGGGCAGCTTTCAGACCCTTCTTGCCGCCGTTGATGCCGCTGGCCTGCGGGGCGCTCTGGAGGGACCGGGGCCGTTCACCGTGTTTGCCCCTGTGGATGATGCCTTCGCGGCCCTGCCCCCCGGCACCGTCCAGACCCTGGTGGACAACCCACCCCAGCTGGCCCGCATCCTCAAGTTCCATGTGCTCTCCGGCGACCATCGCCGCGAGCAGCTGGTGCAGCAGCCCCAGTGGGACAGCCTGGAGGGAGCTCCCGTGGCGATCCGGCGGGCAGAGCCCTTTGAAGTGAAGAACGCCACGGTGGTGGCTGCCGATGTGGTCTGCGACAACGGCGTGGTTCACGTGATCGATCGGGTGATCCTGCCTGGGTGATCACCCGGCTGCCGCCGGATCGGCGGAGCGGCGCGTCTGAGGGATGGGGCCATCCAGGTCGGAACGGAACTGAAGCGTCATCCCGCCCAGATGCTGGCTCACCAGCTCCAGCAGCCGCATGAAGGTCTGGTGGGTCTTGGGCGCTCGCAGGCCCATCGCCTCGCGGCTGAGCAGCACTAGTTCCAGCACCCTGCCATCGGCCTTGGATTGCACGTCGGCAAAGAGCTGCATGCGCTGGGTTTCGCCGCCCTGTTTGACCATGGCGCCGAGGTGGGCCGAGGTGCGGTGATCCACCTCGGCGTTCAGGTCCCTGAGCACCGGGTCGAGAGCCTTGAGCATGGCCCCCGACTCGGGGTGGCCTTCAGGCTTGAGCACCAGCAGAAATCGCGCCATGGACGCTTACGTCGGGCTCGACGCTACTGCGACCGGGGCCCTGCGAGCTTGGCGGCCTGCTGGGGTCGCGGTTCGGCTTCTGCACCTGTGCGGCGGCGCTGGCATCCTGAGGGATTACTGGGTGGTGGCCCCGTCATGGCCCGGTCTGGATCGGGATCCGTTGCTGTCATTGGGGCTGGGGTCGCTGGCTGCGCCACTGCCGCCCAGCTGCGTCGGGCCGGTTTTGATGGCCGGATCAGCCTCTGGGAGACCGGGCGCGGCCCGGGCGGGCGGGCCAGCACACGCCGCTCCCGGGGCGATGGTGCCCTGGCCATCGACCATGGGGCCCCCCTGCTGAACATCCGCAGCGAGCGGCCCCCGGAGCTGCTGGAGCCCCTGCTGGAGGGGGGCTGGATCACGCCGTGGAGCGGTCTGATGGCCCTGCTGGAGGGGGAGTCGCGCCTGCACATCGGGCGCCCCGATGTCCTGGGGATCGGCCAGCTCTACCGGGGTGCGGACGGGATGGATGGTCTCTGCCGCGGCCTGCTGCAGCTGGGGGCCAGTGGTGCCCAGCCCGCTGCCGAGGCCCATTACGGCACCTTGATCCGCTCCCTGGAGTGCGCCTCCAGCGGCAGCTGGCTGCTGCGGGATCGCCAGGGAGAGCTCCAGGGCGAGGCCGACTGGCTGGTGCTCAGCAGCACCCTGCTGGCTCACCCCCGCAGCTGCCTGCTGTTCGAGTGGCCGGAGGTGCCGCTGGTGCGGGCGGCCGCATCGCTGGGGGATCTGCAGCTCGATCACGCCCTCACCACCATTGCGGGCATCCGCGCCGAGGCCCGCAGCAACCTGTTGTTGCTGTTCCCCCCCGAGGACGCGCTCCCCTGGAGCTCACTGCCGTTCTCCCTGGTGAACTTCGATCCAGCGGCTCAGCAGCGCTGGGGCCTGCGCCGGATCAGCATCCAGCCGCTCCCGGACGGCCGCTGCGCCGTGGTTGCCCATTCCAGCGATGCCTTTGCGGCCGACCACCTCGATGTCTATGGATCCCACTCCGCCGTGGCCCGGCTGCTGGATCTTCCCGTCGATGCCGGCCGTGAGGAGGATGTGATCCAGGCCCTGGCCAGGGCCGTGATGGAGTGCCTGGCCCCCTGGATTGATGACCTCACCCTGGAGCGTGCTTCTCCGCAGCTGATGCGCTGGGCGGCGGCCTTCCCGGTGGCGCCAGGTCTGCCCCCGTCCCTGCGGCTGTGCCCGCTCAGCCGCGTCGGCTTCTGCGGCGACTACCTCGACGGCGAGGGCTTTGGCCGCATTGAGGGTGCCCTGCACAGCGCCGAACAGCTGGCCGCTTCCCTGCTGCAAGCTGGACTGACCTAGAGCCGGGAGCGCCCGATGCCGTCCCACCTGCTGATTTCCGCGGCTGCAACGCGATGGCTGCTGTCGCCCCTGCTGGCCCTGGGACTGCTGCTGCTGGGCCCAGGCTCGGCGGCCTGGGGGCTGGAGGCGGCCAACCAGCCCAGCCGCTACAGCTGCGATGGCGACCTGCTGCTGGCCCGGGTCGAGAACGGCGCGGTTGATGCTCCCGGCATCCCCAACACCCTGGCCGGCACCCTGCCAGGGGCCTTTGTGGTGATCGATTGGCGCGAGCTGCACCTGCAGCTGCCCCGCACCAACAATGCCGGAGCTCCCAGCTTCGGTGATGGCCGCTGGTGGTGGAGCCTCGAGGATCCAAGTCGGCCCACCCTGCTGCTGCAGCAGGCCCAGCAGACCAGCTTCGCCTGCTCGGCTCTGCCCGCTTCAGGCTCGCCAGCTGCTGCCGCGTCCCGGTAGCGTCGACAGGTCGAGGTGGACGATGTCCCCAATCCGTTGGGGGCGTTTTCCGAGATGGGGCTCTGCGGAGCCCCTTTTGCTTGGCAGCCGTTTCCGGATGGACGCCACCCGCTCCCCCCGAGTAACCTTCGGTCCTACGGCACGGCTATGCAGAGTCCCTTTGGCGACTGGCTGCCGGAGGTGGTGGTGTTCCACCCCATCGGTTTCGAGGATGCCCAGGCGATCGTTGAGGCGGTGCGGGAGCTCAAGACCGCGGTGGTCCATGCCGGTGCCATGGACCGGGCCGAGGCCCAGCGCCTGATCGATTTTGTGGCCGGGGGCGTCTGCGCCATCGATGGGCAGGCCGAGTGCCTCGATCCCCTCACCTTCGTGTTTGCTCCTGAGGTGATCGCCCTGCAGCGCGACAGGCCCGCCGAGTCCTGAGCCTGGCTCAGTGGATTGAGGTCACCGTGTTGAGTTGCAGCCAGCAGCCGCTGGGTGCCAGCTTCTCCACCACCACACTGCGGTGCTGCTGCTGGGCGAGGGTCTGGGCGAAGGTCTCGGCCTCATCCCGGTCCCAGAACCTGGGCGCGATCACCTGCTGGGGCACACTCTGCTCGCGCTCAACTTTGGGGCGCACGCGATACCGACCTTCTGGATTGGGCACGACCATCGGACCATTCTGGGGGCAGGCTCTGCGCTCTGGTCCAGCCTCCGGATTTCTCCAGGATTGGCGAGCCCACCCGCCCGCCGCTCACCGCCTCGCCGCTCACGGCCTCAGCAGTTCCTTGCCCAGCCGCTCCAGGGCAAGCGGTGAACGCAGCAGCTGGTCGTGGGTCCACACCAGCAGTTCCTCGCGGCGGCCCCAGGGCAGCGCCGCCTGCCACCCCGGCGTCACGATCAGATCGAATGGGGTGTAGAGGCTCACGCACTCCAGCTGCTGCAGGGCCCTGCTGTCCTGGTTGAGGCGCCGCAGCAGGGAGCTGCCGCGGCCCATGTCGGCGATGCCGGGCAGCAGCCAGGGCGGGCAGGCCAGGGCGTTGAGGGTGCCCTGCTGGGGACTGCCCAGGCTGATGAACCGACGGGTGCGCCGATGGCCCCCCAGCCACTGCAGCCAGATGCGGGCGATCACCCCGCCCATGGAGAAGCCCAGCAGGTCGATCGGCTGTTCCGTCCCCACGTGGGTGGTCAGATATGCGGCCAGCTGCTCCGCCAGCCTTTCCAGGGGAACCTGGCCGATGCCATGGGGAAGATGCGGTATCAGGATCGGCTGGCGCCTGCCGTCCAGGTGTCGGATCAGGGGGTTGAACACCCGCGGGGTGTCCCAGAGCCCATGCACCAGCACCAGGGGTGGTGCTGCCTCAACCATCCAGGCGCAGCATCCGCTGGCCCGGCGCCAGCTTGGCCTGCTCCTCGAAGATCGCGGCCAGTACCGCCTGGCTGGCGGCGGGGTGTGCCTTGATCCCGGCGACAATCCGCTGGACATCCTCAGGGGCCAGGCCTCCCTGCAGGGTCCTGGCATGGAGCTTCTGGCGGAACTGCTCCAGCAGCGCCTCCTCCTCGGCGTTGAGGGGGCGGGCCCCCGGGCAGTCGATCTCCACGGTGTGCCTCGGCCACGGACCTGATCGTTTCACGCTAGGTGCGGCAGGTCCTGAGGTCAGGGGCGCCTGCGTCAGCACCTCATGACGCTCGCCCCCTTTGACCCGCACCCCTTCATGTTCTGTTACACTCCACGCAACGTTTCGTCACCCGCCTCCCATGGCCGACAACACCGCTTCCCGCTTCGGCTTCGTTGCTTTCGCTGAAACCTGGAATGGCCGTCTGGCCATGATGGGCTTCGTCATCGGCCTGGCCACCGAAATCCTCACCGGCCAAGGCATCCTGGCCCAGGTTGGTCTCGGCTGAAGTTCACCTGCTTGCGGGCTCAGACTGTTCGGCTCCGTGCCGATCGTGGCTGCGCCCCATCCCCTCTTCTGATTCCAGAAAACAAGCCCAGGACACCCTGTTCTCCAGCCTCCGGGCTGGGCTCCTCACCGGGTCTCTGACACTGTCAGAGACCCGGTTTGCGTTCCATGCCTCCCTCCCAGACGCCCTCTCCAAGGGTCGTGAAGCTGCAGATCATGGCGGCGGTGTTTGTGCCCATGGCCCTGCTGGGGCTGTGGCTTCGCTCCCAGGGCTTCTGGTGACCCGCTGACGCCGCGGCAGCAGGTGGTGCACGGCATGCATCACCACGCCCCAGATCAGCAGCTCTCCGCCGGGGTCGTCCACGCGGATGGCGGGGATGGCGGGATCGCTGGCCACCAGGTGCCATGGCGGCCGCTCGCCGCGCAGCTGTCGCAGCACGAAGCGCCCCTCGTGAATGGCCACCACCGTGCAGCCCGGCCGCGCGGCCACGCTCCGGTCGATCACCAGCAGGTCGCCGTGCTGGATGCCGGCTGCCTGCATGGCGTCGCCCTCCACCCGCATCAGGAACGTGGAGGTGGGCCGCGGCACCAGGGCCGTGTTCAGGTCGATCGACGCCTCCACGTAGTCGTCAGCAGGACTGGGAAACCCCGCCGCCACGCTCTCCAGGGCGAGCGGCAGCGCCTCACCTGAGGCCTCGTCGCTGAGGGCGCCCAGCCAGCGCAGATCGGCTCGCTGGGCGGTGTTGTCAAGGCGGCCCATCCAGCTCCAACCCAGTCTGATGCGTACATTTGTACTGCACCTCTGGGGCGGCCGGTGTCAGTCGCCGCAGCCGCGGCGGATCACCTCCTGCTGCAGGGCTCTGAGCTGGCCATCGTCGGGGATCTGGGGCGCGAACAGCAGCGCCCAGGCGAGGGGGACATCGCCCTCCCGCAGGGCGCTGTCAATGGCTCCCAGCCACCCGGCCGGCTGCCCCCCCGCGCTGAGCTGGTCGATCAGCCGCTGGCTCTGGGCCATGCGGCTGGCCGAGGCACCCACCAGGTGCACATGGGCAAAGGCCTCAGCGGACGCCTCCTCGGGGCGCAGCTGCAACAGCACCGGTTCGCCGGGCCCGATCGGCGTGGTGGGCCAGTCCAGGGGGGTGCGGATGGGTTGGTCGGGGCTGCTCACCAGGCGCCAGGTGTCGGCTCGGGGCCGTTCGATGCGCAGCTCCAGCAGGGGTTCCACCAGCACCAGCCGGGGGCGGGACACCGGCACAACGCCGAGGGCGTCGGCCATCTCGACCGGCTCCACGCGCGGCGCCACCACACACACGGCCACCGGCAGTTCCGGCTGCTGCAGGGCACGGCTCGAGGGTGTGGCGGCCAGCCCCACCAGCACCAGCCCGGTGATCAGCCGGGAGTGCATCAGGACAATCCTGCCGCGGGGCTGAGGCCATCGTCAGGGATCGGCGTGTCGATCAATGGCCGCTGGTCCGGCCTGGAGGGGGGCATGGGCCTGGAGGAAGAGGAGCGGGACCGCCGGATGGATGGACGACCGCCATCACGCTATCCATGGCCGCTTGCAAGCCAAGGGTGTTGTGGCGGCCCTGTCAGAGCGACCCTGTCAGACCTTCGGAGTGGTTCAGCTCAGGATGCGTGGGCCGGCGCGCCAAGCTGGGACGTGACTAAGTTCCGGATCCCGTCGAGGGGGCCCACGCTCAACACGCCGCCACCATGAACGATCTGCTTGTGCTCGCCGCCAGCAACGGCGAGAACCTGCGCCTGGCCGAGCGCTTTGTGGCGGCGGCCACGGCGCACAAGCTCAGGGCCGAGGTGCTCGACCTCACCGCCCTGGAGCTGCCGCTGTATTCCCCCAGGGCCCAGGCCGCGGGGACGCCCGCCGTCCTGCCCGCCCTGGAGACCACCCTGGCGGCGGCGCCGCGCTGGGTGATCTGTGCGCCGGAATACAACGGCTCGATTCCGCCGGTGCTCACCAGTGCCATCGCCTGGCTCTCCGTGCAGGGCAGCGACTTCCGGGCCCTGTTCAACCAGCGGCCGATTGCCATCGCCACCCACTCGGGTGGGGGCGGCCACACCGTGCTGGCGGCGCTGCGCTTGCAGCTGGCTCACCTGGGGGCCCATGTGGTGGGCCGCCAGCTGGTGAGCAATGGGGCCAATCCCGCCAAGGAGAGCAGCATCGCCGATCTGGTGGAGCGGCTGAGCTCCATGCAGGCACCCCGCCCATGACCACCGACGTTGCCGCGGCCCCCGCACCGCTGTTGCGTCCGGCGGCGCAGCGGTTCCACAGCCGGTTCGACTGGCTGGAAAGCTGGCACTCGTTCTCGTTTGCCGATCACTACGATCCGGCCTGGATGGGCTTCGGACCACTGCGCGTGATCAATGACGACACCATCGCCGCTGGTCGGGGCTTCGGCATGCACCCGCACCGCGACATGGAGATCATCACGGTGATGGTGGAGGGCCAGCTCAGCCATCGCGATTCGATGGGCCAGGTTGCGGTGATTGAGGCGGGAGAGGTGCAGGTGATGGGTGCCGGCACGGGCGTGCTGCACAGCGAGATGAACCAGGGCGATCGCCCCTGCCGGCTGCTGCAGATCTGGATCGAGCCCAGCCAGGCCGGTCTGCCGCCGGTCTACGGCCAGAAGCCGTTCCAGCTCGGTGCCGACTGGACACCCCTGCTGGATCCTGCCGGTGCCGCAGGTGCTCTCTCGGTGCGGCGGCCGATCCGTCTGTGGCGGGCCAGGCCCGGGGCCGGCGACGTGCTGGATCTGCCCCTGGCCCCCGGCGGGCTCGGCTGGTTGCAGCTGATCGATGGCACCGGCGCGGTGCAGGCTGCGGCTGAGCCGCCTGGAGCCTCCGGCGAGCATCAACGGAGCCGGCCGCTGCAGCGCGGCGATGGCCTGGGCTTCGGGGCGGATCGCCTGCGGGCCTTCAGCGCCGGCCCCGGCGGTGCCGACCTGCTGCTGTTTGAGCTGGGCTGAGGGGCAGCACTGATGGCCGTACGTCCGCCGTATCCGACCATGGGGGACCCCGTGCTCCCCGCCCGGCTTGCCATGCTTCAGCCCCCCCGCGGCTACCTCACCCTCAGCTGGCTGGGTCTGGTGGCGAATCTCCTGGTGCTGCCGCTGATGCTCTGGGTGATTCTGCGGGAGCCCACCTGGCGCACGGTGCACATCGTGGTGGGGGCCAGTGCGGTGCTGCCCACGGCGGTGGTGGGCCTGGTGGGCACGATCGCGCTGCTCAAGTGGCGGGCCTGGGGCCAGATCGTGGTGATCGTGGCCCTGGCCATGAGCCTGGCGGTGGGGCTCCCGTACGGAATCGTGCGGCTGGCCCTGTTCAGCGAAGGCCGTGGCCTGACCGCCGTGGTGGCTGGTGTTCTCTGGGCCGCCAACACGGCGGCGCTGGTCTATTGGTGCCGTCCCAGCATCCGCCGCTACCTCACCTGAGGGCGGCTGTCCAGGCTGCAGCCACCCGCCTGACCCGAAGATGTTGTGAAGGTGACAGTTTCTGGCTGTCACAAGGGCGATGATCAGAACAGGCTTTCGCGTTGTGGGAGATGGCTTCAGTTCATGCCCAGCATTTGCGTCACTACCGCCTTGTTGATCAGCAGGGCTCACCCCACCCGGTGCTGGACGACCTCTACGACTCGCTCGACGCCGCCTGGGCCGAGGCGATGGGATGGTGGCAGGAGCAGGTGGGTGCCAGCCAGGGACCGGTGGAGATCGGCGTTGAGGTGAGCACGGCCAGCGGTGATTGGCGCACCTTGCGCTACCCGGGTGGCAGCGCCTGATCGCCAACCCCTTCAGGTTCAGCGCCAGTCCGGCTGATAGATCCGCAGGGTGGCGAAGCCCAGCGACGAGGGCGTGGGTTGGGGGCCAGCCGGGATGGCCTGCACCTGGAACATGTAGGTGTCGCTCATGGATGGATTGGCCCAGGGCTTGAGCATCACGGTGATCGTCTGACCGGGTGCCACGGGTTCGGGAAAGGTCACCTGCACCTCCCGTTTCCCGGGGTCAAAGCTGGCCTCCACCGCAATCGCAGCACCCTCCCGGCGCGGCCTGCCGACAAAGGCCCTGGTGCGTTCAGGGCTGAATGGGAAGTGGGTGTCGACGCCACGGGTCTGACGGACCGTCAGGCCTCCCAGGGAGGCGCCGGCGTCGGCCGCCAGCTCCACACTGAAGTAGTACTCCGCTGCGGGCTGGGACACGGTGGTGTAGTAGCTGACCAGATCCACCTTCCAGGGCGGGCGCGTGAAGTAGGTGCTGCCGCGCAACTCCAGAGCCCGCAGCGGGGCCGGAGCCAGCAGGGCCAGCAACGCCAGGCCCATGGTCGCGCTGCCCAGGTGGCGCTCCTGGCTGGGCTGCCCAGGACCGGCATGACGGCTGAGAGGGGCCATGGGCGCGAACGTCGGCTTGCCCTCAGACGCTAGGAGCGGAGCTGAGAAAGGGCTGGGGATCCTGGTCGCGCCGGTGGTGGACGGGCAGGGCCTCGGGCTGGGCCGAGGGGTCTGTGGGGTCGAGCGCGGCGGTGGTTTCCAGGCTGGTCCGCAGGCGTCGGGCCGCATGCAGGGGCATGTCGCGCGGCACGCTGATGCGATCGCGCAGGGTGCGCAGGCCAACGGCCGTGCCCGCCGGTGGCGGGCAGGGTGTGCCGTGCACCAGGTGAGTGAGGGCACAGCGCAGGGCCTGGTCCATGACAGGTCCGGCCAGGGCCGGGCGCTGCTGCAGGGTGACCCGGTGGCGCAGCATGCGGCCCAGGGCCACGACGGCGGCATCGACTGGTTCTGGGGCAGAGGTTTCCGGATCGGTGCCCGAGGCGTCACGCAATGGCCAGGGGCCCCGGTCGATGCGGGCGGCCAGGGTCTGTTGTGCGGCGCTGCCGCTGACGTAGCAGCCGCCCATCTGGGGTGGCAGGTCGTGGGCGTGGGTGTGGAAGTCGCTCTGGGTGCCGAGGTAGGAGGAACGCTGTTCCAGAGCGGCGAACCAGCGGTCGATCGCCGGGTGTTCCTGGCGCAGCAGAAAGCCCTTGTAGTAGGCCAGGGAGGCGTTCATTCGCTCCAGGTAGGGCACAAACACAAGGTCTGCGCTGCTGAGCTCCTCCAGCAGGAAGGGCCCGGGTCCTTCCTCCAGGGCCTGTTCCAGCCGGGCGGCCGTGCGCTGGAAGCGCAGGCGGGCGTCCTGCTCGGCGGCTGGGCCGGGCTGGGGCTGACACAGCCACTGGCACCAGGCGCGAAACAGGTGTCTTTCCAGCTGTCGCAACGGCAGGACCTGGGGATGGCCCAGGCCTGCCACCAAGGGCCCGAAGGCCCGTTCGAGACACTCAAGGATGCGATCACTCTCGGTGATCCGCTCTCCATCGAGTTCCAAGGCCGGCAACATCCCGGAAGGAACCAGCTGGCGGTACCAGCGCTCCTTCTCGCCGTAACAGAACATCGTGACCTTGCGGATTCGATAGGGAATCCGCTTCTCCTCCAGCCAGAGCCACACCTTCTGGCAATAGGGGCACCAGGCGTGATGATCGCGGTAAAAGGTGACCCTCAGCGCTGATTCAGGCTGACCGAACAGTCGCAGCAGGGCCTGGGCGTTGGTGCTGCCCTGGACGCGATCAGCCTCAGGCTGCGCCCAGGTGGCAAGCTCGGACCATGGCAGTGGAAGAGGCGAGCCGGTAGTGGTGACCAACCCTGGTTCGCCCATCGTCTCGGGGGACGGAGCCTGCATGGCGATACTCAACTGGGGTGAGGTGGTGCCGCTGGACAGGCTTCCGCCATGGGGCCGCTGGCTGGACCCAGTGACCGGCCAGGGGCCGGCCACTGGGTGACTGGGAGTGCAGCGGTGCTGGTGCCGCCCTCAGGGATTGAGGGTGTCGTCTCCGGATTCGCCGGTGCGGATCCGGATGGTGTTGTCCACCGGGCTGATGATGATCTTGCCGTCGCCGATCTCCCCGGTGTGGGCGGCGCTCTTGATCGCTTCCACAACGCTGTCCACCACCTGATCCGTCACCACGGTGGTGATGTGCATCTTGGTGAGCAGCTTGGCCTCCACCTTGACGCCGCGGTAGACCTCGGTGTGACCCATCTGGCGTCCGAAGCCCTGAACCGTTGACACTGTGATGCCGTTGATGCCGATGGCCACAAGGGCATCCTTGACAGCGTCCAGCTTTCCAGGGCGCACAATGGCTTGAATTTGTTTCACGTGATACCAGGTTGACCCAGCCTCTTCTAGAGGCTGGGAGCGCCCGCTTCTGTAGCAATGACGGCTTTCTGCAGGCGTATCTGTCGAACGCCGACACGGCTGAACCGTTCGGGTTGAGGCAGGGGGTGAGCCAGAGGATGGAACGGCCCGCAACAAGGGCCGATGGCCATCCTCCTGCAGAGTCCCTTCTGGGGCTCAGTGGTGGTAGTGGGCACCGCGGTACTGCAGATCCGTGGAGGGGTCTGCCGGTGCAGGCTCATGGCGCAGAGGGGCCACGTAGTGCTGGCCTCGGTAGGTGTGCTCCACCGCCTCAGTGGAGGGATGCTCATGCTGGCTGGCGTCGTAAGCCACGCCGCGATAGCGCAGAGGGGAGTTGGTCATGGTGGCGTCCTCAGTTGGAAGAGAAGGGCCAAGTGGGGCGGCGCGGAGCGCTTGGGCGTCGTTGACGGCCCCCTTGACATGGAGGAGCGTTGCTTCGTCCGTGCCCGCGGCGACCGGGGTCAACGCGAGGATCGGGCTACTTCCAGCAGACACGGCCTGCAGGGCTCGGGGGAGTCCGGCGGAGCGTGCACAGGCCCAACGTTTTGTCCTGAGACCTCATCAAAGCCGAGATTTCTGTCCACTGCGAACAGATCTCGGAAACCGTGCTGAAACGTTGCAATCCTTGGGTGTGCCTGGCGGGCGTGCTGCGCGCCCCGCGGCGCTGGGCGACGCCTGGGAGATCACCGCTGCTGATGTCCCGGGTTCGGCAACCGAGGCCGCCGGGAGCCATTTTGTAGCGAAAACAACATCAGCCGGCAGCGTCAGAGCGCATTGTCAGTCGCAATGGATGTCTTGCGGCATCCAAAACTCCATCGTGCAGCCGTCTTTCTGATCTGCCCATGACCATTGCTTCGCACCCTCCCAGGCGTACGAAACGCCTGCAAGAGGCGAGTCTGATGGAAGGACCAGCCCTGCTGATGAGCAGGATCCGAGGTCTTTCTTCCCAGCGCGGCCTCATCTGGTTCGCCTGCATTCCTTTGGCACTCTTCGGCCTGGGAGTGTTCAACCTCTCAGCCCACGCTGCTGAGCTCCCGGAACTCACGGCCGCCTTCCTGGCCAACAACCTCTTCATTTTCATCTGCGCGGTTCTGGTCATCTTCATGAATGCCGGCTTCGCCATGGTGGAGTCGGGTATGTGCCGCCAGAAAAATGCGGTCAACATCCTGCTGAAGAACCTGATCGTCTTCGCCCTGGCGGCCACCGCCTACTGGTTCATCGGCTACTCGGTGATGTACGGCGATTCGGTGCTGGGCGGCTGGCTGTTCTTCAAGGGCCTGTTCTTCGATCCCACCGTCACCCCTGAGATGGTGAGCGAAGGCTCTCTCGTTCCCACCGTCGACTTCTTCTTCCAGGTGGCCTTCGCCGCCACGGCAGCCACCATCGTCTCCGGACTGGTGGCCGAGCGCATCAAATTTGGTGAGTTCGTGGTCTTCTCCCTGGTTCTGGTTGGGATCCTGTATCCCATCTCCGGCTCCTGGCAGTGGAATGGTGGCTGGCTCTCAGAGCTTGGATTCATCGATTTCGCCGGCTCCTCGATCGTGCACTCCTTCGGGGCCTGGGCCGGCCTGATCGGAGCGATCCTGCTTGGCCCCAGGATTGGTAAGTTCGCCGAAGGCAGGCCTCAGGCCCTGCCAGGCCACAACATGGCCATTGCCACCCTCGGCTGCCTCATTCTCTGGATCGGCTGGTACGGATTCAACCCAGGCTCTGTTCTGGCCATGGATCAAACGGTTCCCTACGTGGCCGTGACCACCACCCTGGGCGCCGCTGGCGGCGGTATCGCCGGCACACTGGTGTCCCAGATCAGGGGCGGCAAGCCCGACCTGACCATGACCATCAACGGCATCCTGGCCGGACTGGTGGCTGTGACGGCGGGCTGTGACGGCTTCTCGATGGCTGGAGCATGGGTTGTGGGCTTCATCGGTGGCGCTCTTGTGGTGCTCTCGGTGTCCTTCATCGACGGCCTCAAGATCGACGACCCCGTGGGAGCCTTCTCGGTGCACGGCACCTGCGGCATCTGGGGCACCCTGGCCGTGGGTCTGTTCAACATGGACAAGGGTCTGTTCACCGGCCACGGTGCTTCCCAGCTCGGCTTTCAGATCGTCGGCGTTCTTGCCTACGGGATCTTCGCCATCGTGGCCTCCCTGATCACCTGGTCGATCATCGGTGCCATCTTCGGAGGCATCCGCGTCTCCGAGAAGGAGGAGATCGAAGGCCTCGACATCAGCGAGCACGGCATGGAGTCTTACCCCGACTTCGCTGCCAGCGCCAAGTAACGCTGCGAGCCGGGGCTCAGGCCTCGGCGTTCGCTGCCATCAGCCCGCGGCTCTGCCGTGGGTTTTTTGTTGTTTGGGACCCCTCGGGCGTTCTCCGAGCCGGACCCCGACCAAGCAAGCTGGGGGTTCTTCCCCGCCGTCCTCTGCGTCTGTCTCCATGGGTGACCGCTTCGATCTGATCGTTCTCGGTGCCGGCTCCGGAGGCTTGGCTGCCGCCAAGCGGGCGGCCAGTTACGGGGCCAAGGTGGCGATCGTGGAGGGCGATCGGGTGGGCGGCACCTGCGTGATCCGTGGCTGCGTCCCCAAGAAGCTGCTTGTCTATGGCTCGGCCTACAGCCACCTGCTCGCCGATGCCGCCAGCTACGGCTGGGCGCTGGCCCCCTGGCGCAGCGATCCGGCGCGGCTGCTGGCGGCGGTTCGGGCCGAGGTGGATCGGCTCAACAGCCTGCACATCGGCTTCCTGGAGAAGGCCGGCGTGGCCCTGGTGCGGGGCTGGGGGCGCTTTGTGTCTGCCGATGCCGTGGCGGTGCAGGGCGCCGATGGTTCTGAGCGGCAGCTGCAGGCGGATCACATCCTGGTGGCCGTTGGCGGCCGGCCCTATCGCCCCCCCTTCCCAGGCGCCGAGCTGGCCTGGGTGAGTGATGACATGTTTCTGCAGGAGAGGCTGCCTGAGGCGGTGGCCGTGGTGGGCGGCGGGTTCATCGCCTGCGAATTCGCCTGCATCCTCAACGGCCTCGGCGTGCGGGTGACCCAGCTGGTGCGGGGCGATCACCTGCTGCGGGGCTTTGACCGCGAGGCCAGCGAGGCCGTGAGTGAGGCCATGCAGGAGCAGGGCATCGATCTGCGCTTCGCCCACACCCCGAAGGCGCTCACCCAGGCCGCCAGCTCCGCCGGCCTCACTCTCACCACCCAGTCCGGCGAGGAGATTGCCTGCGGTGGAGTGCTGCTGGCCACCGGGCGCAAGCCGTTTCTGGACAACCTCAACCTCGAGGCGGCCGGCGTCGCTGTGGAAGGCGATGCCATCCCGGTGGATGCCGACCAGCGCACCAACGTGAGCCATGTCTATGCCGTGGGCGATGTGACCGACCGCATCAACCTCACGCCGGTGGCGGTGGACGAGGGCCGGGCCTTTGCCGACACGGTCTACGGGCAGCGGCCTCGGCAGGTGAACCACGACCTGGTGGCCAGCGCCGTGTTCTCCCAGCCGGAGCTCTCCGGGGTGGGTCTCACCGAGGAGCAGGCCTATGAGCGCCATGGCGCCGCGGCGATCCAGGTGCATCGGGCCCGCTTCCGGGCGATGAGTCAGGCGCTGCCGGCCCGGGGGCCCAGGGTGCTGCTGAAGCTGATCGTGGAGAAGGCCAGTGACCGGGTGCTGGGCTGCCACATGGTGGGAGAGCACGCGGCTGAAATCATTCAGATGGCGGCTGTGGCGATCGGCATGGGGGCCACCAAGGCTGACTTCGACCGCACCATGGCCCTCCATCCCACGGTGGCGGAGGAGTTCGTGACGATGCCCAACTAGGGACGAGCCCAGTCTGCGCCAGCTGGCGTCATTAGCTGGCCGGGTCGACTCCGGGGGCACCTGCGTTGGCCCTCGGCTCGAAGCCCCACTGGGCCCTCAGCCCCGGGTTGCTCAGCTCCCAGGCGTGCTCGGAGGGGGCGACGTTGTGGGGTTGGCGGCAGGGAACCAGAGCCCGCTGGGCGAAGGCCTTCTGCAGCTGTGCGGCGTAGTGCTCGCTCTGGGCGATCAGGCCGTTGAGGTGCTGCTGGCCTCCTGCCGCCTTCAGCATCGCCTCGTTGGAGCGGCACAGGGCAAGGTCCTGAAGGTGCTGCTCCAGCCAGTTCCATTCGTAGTGGAGCATCGCGTCGCTGCAGTGCTCCAGCTCGCTCACGTAGAGATCGGCCGGAGGCCGCTCAGGCGCGCCGGCTGGCCGGACAGCGGCCTGGTGATCCAGGCGCTGGCCAAGGCGCTGCATGATGGCGCGCAGTTCACTCATGGGCCCAGGCGATGCTCCTGGCCATTGTTGCTGGGCGAAGGGGGCCTTCAGGCGCCGCCAGCGGCGCCGTAACCCACCATTGTGGCCTTGACGTGGGCCAGGGCTGTCCCTTCGAGGAACTGTTGATCCAGCAGCAGCAGTGCTGCCGAATTGTCCCCGGCGAGCCGCAGGCGTTTGCGCACGAAGCGGGCCTCCGCCTCCTCCTTGATCTGCTCCTCCACGAACCAGTCGAGCATCGCCGAGGCACTGCGCTCGCAGTTCTCCTCGGCCAGGCCATAGAGCCGGTTGATGGAGGCTGTCACCTCCTTCTCCATCTCCGAGACCCGGTCGAACAGCTGCTGCACCGATTGCCAGTCGCGCTGGGGTGCCTGGATCGTGGGCAGGATCACCTCCTCATCACAGTCCACCAGATAGGCGATCATCCGCGCCGCGTGGGCGCGCTCCTCGTTGCTCTTCTCGAGCATGTACTTGGAGAATCCCGCCAGATCCTTTTCCCGCAGCCAGATCGACATCGACAGGTAGCTGTGGCTGGCCTGAAACTCCGATTCCAGATGGCGGTTGATGGCGGTGGTGAGCTGGTTCATCGCAGGGGAGCGGGGCCACGGTTGGGTTTGGAGGCCAGCCTATGAACCCTGGGGATGGCCAGCTGCTGATGGGCCCAGTGGGCACTGAGCGCCGCCAGCAGGCTGAGCTGGTTGCCACGGATGCGAAGCATGGGTGCCGGTGCGGTTGCGTTCAGACTGCCGCTCACCGCTCCCCCGGTCGAGCCGTCAGGTGACGCCTGCGGGCAACCGATGGCACAGAGCGAGGTGGCCTCCGCTCGGATGGGCCGGCCAGGATGGGGGTCACTGGAAGGTGGCCATGGCCCGACTGCTCGTGATCCAGCACCTGGAGCGCGAAGGCCCGGGCCAGTTTGCCGCCGCAGCGGCTGCCCGGGGCTGGCAGCTGGAGGTGCTGCGTCCCGACCTGGCCCAGCCCCTGCGCGATCCCCTCGACGACGAGATCCTGCTGGTGCTGGGGGGGCCGATGGGTGTGGCCCAACTGGGCGACCCCGCCCTTGCCTGGCTCGCCGAGGAGGTGGCCCTGCTGAAGAGGGTGCTGGCACGCCAGCAGCCCGTGATCGGCATCTGCCTGGGCGCCCAGCTGCTGGCCCATGCGGCGGGAGGCACGGTGGAGCCGCTCACCTGCGGGGTTCCAGCGCTGCAGGTGCGGGAGGTGGGCTGGGGGGCGGTGAGCTTCCTGGGGGACCCCAGCCAGGAGCCCCTGCTGCGGGGGCTGGAGGCCAGTGAACTGATGCTGCACTGGCATGGCGATCGGGTGCGTCTGCCCGCCGGTGCCGAGCTGCTGGGCTCCACGTTGCTTTGCCCTGAGCAGATCTTCCGCCTCGGCGCGCGGGCCTACGGCCTCCAGTGTCACGGCGAGGTGCTGGAGCGGGATCTGCAGCGCTGGCTGGAGGAGGACGCGGCCTATGTGGCGGCCGCCCTGGGCCCTGGGGGGGTGGAGCGGATCCACGCCGACACGCGCCGCTGGGGCGCCAGGGCCGAGCGGCAAGGGCGCCGCCTGATCGACAATCTGCTCGATCTGCTCGTGCAGACGACCCCGGCATCCCCGCTCAGCTGATCCCGATCTGCAGCGGGCGCCGCTGCAGACGCGGCCCCTGGCTGGGTTGGATCGCCTGGGGCAGGGAGCCGGCGGCCAGCGGCTCCAGGCTGTTGAGGCTGTAGGTGGTTTCGCTCAGTCCGCCCGCGCCGCCGGAGAGCTCCAGCAGGGTGAGGCTCTGCTGCGGCGGGGCGGTGCTCTGGAGCAGCTGGCGCGGGCCGCTGCCCATGGCGCCGAGGCTGAGCAGGTTGAGGCCCCCCACCCGGCCGGGGAACCAGGTGTGGTGATGGCCACTGATGTAGAGGGCGACCCCCTGGCGCTCCAGCAGCGCCCGCAGCAGGGCGGGCTGATGCAGCACCTCGCCGCTGCGGTCCCGGCCCTGGCCCACGGCGTAGAGGGGCAGGTGGCCGATCGCCAGCCGCAGCCGGGCCTGGCGGGCCTGGGGGCTGGCGAGCTGCCGTTCCGCCCAGCGCAGCTGCTCCCCCCCCAGCCCCGCGGAGGACGCGTCCAGCACCAGCACGAACACGCCTCGGTGCAGCAGGCTGTAGCGGAAGGGGAAGTTCGAGCCGTCCAGCAGCGTGATCCTGAGGCGGGAGCGCTGGGCGAGCCAGAACCGGCTGGCTTCCTGGCGATCCAGGGCGAACACGTAGCGCCCGTTCTGCTGGCTGCTGGAGGCATCGTGGTTGCCCATCGCCGCAGCGAAGGCGAGGCCATCGCTCAGCAGGGGATCGAGCACGTTCACCCCGAAGCTGCGCCACATCGCCTGCAGCTGGCTGGCCGTGAGCCCCCGTTTCTGGCCGGCCACCATGTCGCCGGCGCAGAGCACCAGCTCAGGGCGCAGGCGGCCCAGCAGAGCCACCCCCCGCTGCACCTGGGGCACGTAGGTGGTGGAGCCGTAGCTGCTGTTGAGATCGCTGATCAGGGCGATGCGCAGGGGGCTGTCGTCTGCGCCGGTTCCTGGCGTGAGGCTGGCGGCGCTGCCCGACCTGCTCCACAGGGGCCGGGCCAGCCAGAAACCGGCCCCCCCGGCGGCCAGCTGCAGGAGATGCCGTCGGGAGCAATGCATCGGCGTGAGGGAGTGGCTGGGCAGGGCGGCTCAGGGGGAGGCCAGGCCCTGCTCCGATCAGAACACGGCGAGGGAGGCGCCCAGCACCACCACCATCGTCGCGATCAGAGCCACGGCCCAGAGGGCGTGGGACGTGGCGTCGGCGGGAGTTTCGCCAGCTACCGCGGCAATCTCGTCGGCGTAGAGATTGTCGTGGTTCTCGAGGTCGTGAGTGCGCATGGTGGTCCTCCCGAGGGGTGGTTTCAACCTAGGCAGCAGCCCCAGCACGCACCACCTTCAGGCCGTGACGAGATGTGTGGGGGTATGACGAATTGCCGTGGCGGTGATCAGCTACCGGGCGTCGCCTGGCGCTTGCCGCCCCTGCGGCCCTTGCCGGGGCCTCCCACGGGCGCCTCGATGCCATTGCGCTCATAGATCTTGCGCATCTCGTCGCGGTACTGGGCCCGCAGCTTCTGATTGGCCTTGCGCTCGTCTTTGCGGCAACTGCGCAGCTCCTGCTGGTTGGACGCCCCCGACACGCAGCGCTCGCTCTTCTGCTGGATCTGGGAGCGCTCCTTCTGCAGCTTGAGGGTGAGCGCCTTGCGCTCCGGAAAGATCTTCTCCCGCTGGGCCGGGGTGAGCCGCTCGGGGGGGGCGGACGTCTGGGCCAGGGCGGGGCCCAGGCTGCCCAGGGCGAGGCTGAGACCGGCGGCGGTGGCCAGGCCGGTGCGCACGAGGCGACGGGACAGGCAGATGGAGGAAATGGTCATGGCTCAGGGATGTTCAACGCCATTCATCCTGTCCTGCTGGTCTGAATGAGATCGGTCTGGAGAGCGCGAAGATGTGACCAGATCTGACAGAGATCGCCCCCGCAACCCCAGGGTGAAGCCCCCCTGGCCGGGGCGGTGGTGGAAGAGTTCGCCGCCATGCTCCAGGGCGACGCGCTGGGCGATGGCCAGGCCGAGGCCACAGTGGCCGTCGCCGCCCCTGGCCTCATCGAGCCGTCGAAAGGGCTGCAGCGCCTGGTGCCAGAGCGCCTCGGGAATCCCCTCGCCGGCGTCACTCACGGCGATCGCAAAGCCCCCAGCGTCCCAGGGCTGCAGGCTCAGCTGGTAGGGGGGGTGGCCGTGGTGGGCGGCGTTGCTGAGCAGGTTCCCCACCGCCCGGGTGAGGGCGATGGGCCGCACCCAGGCCTGCAGAGGCTTCAGGTCCAGGCTCAGGTTGCTCAGGCCGCTCTGGCCGGCGACTTCGGCCAGCAGGGCCGCCAGGTCCACCCGCACCGGCTGCTCTTCTGCGTCTCCCCGGGCGAAGGCGATGAACTGGCTGGTGATCCGTTCGAGGGCATCGAGGTCGCCCTGGGCCTTGGTGCTCTCGGCGGTGGACATCGGCTGGCCCTCGGCCAGGTGCAGGCGCAGGCGCAGCCTGGTGATCGGGCTGTTGAGGTCGTGGCCGATGCCGGCCAGCATCGTGGCCCGTTCCTGCCTGTCCAGCCGCAGGTGCTCAAGCAGGCCGTTGAAGCGGCGGGTGATCTGGCGGACCGCCCTGGTGCCGCGCTCCGGCAGCGGTTCGGGGTCCTGGCTGGTGCCCAGCTGCTGCAGGGAGTTCTCCAGCTGGCGCAGGGGGCGCTGAACCTCCAGGCTCAGCACCAGGGTGGAGAGTGCCAGGCCCGCGGCCCCCAGCGACAGGATCAGCGAGAGGGGGTCGGGGGGCCAGCGCCGCGGGTCGGGAATGGCCACCGCCAGCCAGATCGACTCGAAGGGCGACACCACTTCGACCCAGAGGCTGCCTCCAGCGGCCACCACCTCCCGGCAGAAGCCCAGCTGGCTGCAGAGCTCGGCGTGGAGAGCCTCGGCTTCCGCTCCGCCCCTGTCCCCTGCCGGCGGATGGTCCTCCGCCAGCTCCAGGCCGCTGAGTTCCGCCACAGACTCCATCGGGTAGCTCTCCAGGGCCAGCTCCCCCAGGCGCAGGCTGAAGGCCACCTCCGAGCCCAGCTGCACCATCTGGCTGCGGGCCAGCCGGCGGCTGAGCAGGGTCTGAACCAGCAGCAGGCTCAGCAGCCAGAGCCCCAGGCCGCCCGCCCCGTAGGCCAGCACCCTCAGCCATCGGCGGGATCCCGCCGCAGAGCGGCTAGGCACGCGGCTGGCCATCGGGAACGAAGACGTAGCCATAGCCCCACACCGTCTGGATGTGGCGGGGTTGGGAGGGGTCCGCCTCCACCAGCCGCCGTAACCGCGACACCTGCACATCCATGCTGCGGGCGTCGGTCTCGCTGGTGGGTCCCCGCGAGAGTTCAATCAGCCGCTCCCGCGACAGGGGCCTGTGGGGGTGCTGGGCCAGGGCCAGCAGCAGGCTGAATTCGCCGCTGGTGATCGTCACCGGCTCGCCGTCGCGCTCCAGCCGCCGCGTGCTGGGATCCAGCTGCCAGGCCCCGAAGCCGATCGGGTTGGCGTCAGGCCGCGGCGTGCCCGGCGGACCCTGCTGACGCCGGCGCAGCACCGCCTCGATGCGGGCCATGAGCTCGCGGGGCAGGAAGGGTTTGGCCAGGTAGTCATCGGCGCCCTGCTCCAGCCCGATGATCCGGTCCACCGCATCGCCCCTGGCGGTGAGCATCAGCACCGGCAGGTCATCGCCGCCGTCGCGCAGCCGCCGCAGCACCAGCAGGCCGTCGTCTCCGGGGAGCATCAGATCGAGCACCAGCAGGTCTGGCCGCTGACTCTCCAGCCGCGCCGTGAGCTGCTGACCATTGGCCAGGCAGCGCACCTCGTAGCCCTGTTCACCGAGATAGCGCTGCAGCATCTGACGTAGCTCGGCGTCATCGTCGACAACCCAGATGCGGTGGGAACGGGCCATGGCGCCGGGCAGCCGGGGTGGCTCAGGAGGCGATCATCCTGAACCGATCCAGGCCCGGTCGGTCGAGCCACTGTCCCTGCGGCGGTGCTGTCCCCAAGCCGGCCACGGCCTCACACCAGGGCCAGACCCCGTTCGTTGAACACCCCCTCGAACAGCATCGAGCTCAGGTAGCGCTCGCCGGAGTCAGGCAGCACCACCACGATCGTCTTGCCGGCATAGGCGGGATCGGCGGCCAGGCGCAGCGCCGCGCAGGTGGCGGCACCGCAGGAGATGCCCGCCAGGATGCCTTCCTCCCGCATCAGCCGCCGGGCCATGGCCACCGCCTCGGCGTCAGACACGGTCTCCACCCGGTCCACCAGGCTGAGGTCGAGGTTGCCTGGAACAAAGCCCGCGCCGATCCCCTGGATCTTGTGGGGCCCCGGGCTGATCTCATCCCCTGCCCTGGTCTGGCTGATCACCGGGCTGGTGAGCGGCTCCACCGCCACCGATTCAAGCGGCTGGCCCAGCGTGGTCTTGATGTAGCGGCTGACGCCCGTGATCGTGCCCCCCGTGCCGACCCCGGCCACCAGCACATCGATCTGCCCGTCGCTGTCGTCCCAGATCTCCGGGCCTGTGGTGTCGTGGTGGATGCGGGGGTTGGCGGGATTGGCGAACTGCTGCAGCAGCACGTAGCGGCCTGGCTCCGATTCCGCCAGTTCGCGGGCAACGTTGATGGCACCGGGCATCCCCTGGCGCCCCTCGGTGAGCAGCAGCCGGGCGCCGTAGGCCGTGAGCAGCTTGCGGCGCTCCAGGCTCATCGTCTCCGGCATGGTGAGGGTGAGGGGGATGCCGCGCGAGGCCGCCACGAAGGCCAGGGCGATGCCGGTGTTGCCGCTGGTTGGCTCGATCAGTTCCTTGCCGGGGCCCAGCAGCCCATCCCGTTCGGCCTGCCAGATCATGGCGGCGCCGATCCGGCACTTCACCGAGTAGGCGGGATTACGCCCTTCGATCTTGGCCAGCACGGTGGCGCCACAGCCCTCAGTGATCCGGTTGAGCCGCACCAGGGGGGTCTTGCCGATCGTGAAGCTGTTGTCGGCGTAGACCGCCATTGCTGAACGCCTTACCTGAGCCTCAGCCTAGGGAACCCCCCTGCCTAGGGTTCAGGATCCCTTCACGCTCGCTGTTGAGCCGGGGTCTCGTGCCATGGCCACCGCCACGACGCCATCGGGGCACCCCTCCCTGCGGCTGCTGAACCACTTCAGCCTCGACACCATCAAGGGGGATCTGTTCGGGGGGGTCACCGCGGCGGTGATTGCCCTGCCGATGGCCCTGGCCTTCGGGGTGGCCTCCGGTGCCGGGGCTGCGGCCGGCCTCTGGGGGGCGGTGCTGGTGGGTCTGTTCGCCGCCCTGTTCGGCGGCACCCCCACCCTGATCTCCGAGCCCACCGGCCCGATGACCGTGGTGATGACCGCCGTCATCGCCAGCCTCACCGCCCAGGACCCGGAGAACGGCCTGGCCATGGCCTTCACCGTGGTGATGCTGGCCGGGGTGTTCCAGATCCTGTTCGGCCTGCTCAGGCTGGGTCGCTACGTGACCCAGATGCCCTACACGGTGATCTCGGGCTTCATGAGCGGCATCGGCCTGATCCTGATCATTCTCCAGATCGGCCCCTTCCTGGGCCAGGCCATCCCCAAGGGCGGTGTGCTCGGCACCCTCGGTGCCCTCCCCTCCCTGCTGGCCGGGGCGCGCCCGGCGGAAGTCACCCTGGCTGTGGTGACCCTGGCGATCCTGTGGCTGACGCCGGCGCGGCTGAAGAAGGTGGCACCGCCCCAGCTGATCGCCCTGATCGCCGGCACCGTGCTCTCGCTCACCCTGCTGAGCGGCGCCGATGGCTCGGCTGAAGTGGAGGGCATCCGCCGCATCGGTGCCATCGCCTCCGGCCTGCCGAGGCTGCAGCTGCCCCACTTCGAGGTCTCTCAGCTCCAGCTGATGCTGGTGAACGGGGCCGTGCTGGGGATGCTGGGCTGCATCGACGCCCTGCTCACCGCCGTGGTGGCCGACAGCATCACCCGCACCGAGCACAACTCCAACAAGGAGCTGATCGGCCAGGGCCTCGGCAACCTCGTCTCCGGCCTGTTCGGCGGCATCGCCGGTGCCGGCGCCACCATGGGCACCGTGGTGAACATCCAGGCCGGCGGCCGCAGTGCCCTCTCCGGCCTCAGCCGTGCCCTGATCCTGATGCTGGTGATCCTGGCCGGCAGTGGCCTCGCCGCCCAGATCCCCCAGGCCGTGCTGGCCGGCATCGCCCTCAAGGTGGGCTTTGACATCGTCGACTGGAGCTTTCTCAAGCGCGCCCACCAGATCTCGCTCACCGGCGCGCTGATCATGTATCTGGTGATCGGCCTCACCGTGCTGGTGGACCTGATCGCGGCGGTGGGCATCGGCGTGTTCATCGCCAACATCCTCACCATCGACAAGATGAGCGCCCTGCAGAGCCGCTCGGTGAAGTCGATCTCCACCGGCGATGGCGACCTGCTGCTCAGCGGCGAGGAGAAGGCGCTGCTGGATCAGGGCAAGGGCCAGGTGCTGCTGTTCCAGCTCACCGGCGCCATGATCTTTGGTGTGGCCAAGGCGATCGGCCGCGAACACAACGCCATCGGCGAGTGCAAGGCGGTGGTGTTCGATCTCACCGAGGTGTCCCACCTGGGCGTCACCTCCGCCCTGGCGGTGGAGAACGCCGTGGAGGAAGCGATCGAGAAGGGCCGTGAGGTGTTCGTGGTGGGGGCCAGCGGCACGACCCGCCAGCGGCTCGAGAAGCTCGGCCTCTACGCCAAGTTGCCGCCGCAGCACCATCAGCTCAGCCGGGAGGAGGCCCTGCGCAGGGCTGTGGAGGGCCTCGCCATCAGCCCTGGCGCCAGAGCCGCCGCGGTCACCGATCTCCATCCCGCGGGGGCCTGAGGGACTGGAAGCCCACAGCGGTGATGGCCCTGGGCCGTGCTGGCCCAGCGCCGCAGTGGGCCGGGATTCGGTGGCTGGTCTTCGCAGTCGCCTGACGGCTGCGCCAGAGTGTTGTGTAACGAACCATCACGGCGATGCTCAAGCCGCTCTGGCTGGTGCGTCCCCGCCCCGACGGGGGTTGCGACTACGTCAGTTTCCAATTCGAGACCCTCGGTGGACCACCCCTCACCGGCTCTGTTGAGATGCGGGAAGGCAGCCATCTCCCACCCCAGATGCCCCTGCTCAAGCGGCGGCATCGGCTTGATCCCGATGAGGCCGAGCGCTGGAGGCTGCGACTGGAACAGGAAGGTGGCTTCCGTTTCAGTGAGCCCCTCTTCTAGGCCGGCCTCGATACGCTCTATGCAGGCTTAGTTGTCCGCCGGCGATGGTGATGCCCGACCCTTCCGATCCGCAACCCCCAGCGGCCGAGCCATTGGAGCCCTATCAACGCCTTGGCATCAGCCCCGACGCCAGCTTCGAGGAGGTGCAGGCGGCCAAGCAGGCCCGCCTCGACGAGGCCGGTGAGGACACCATGGCCCGCTCGCGCATTGAGGCGGCCTACGACACCCTGCTGATGGAGCGCCTCAAGCAGCGCCAGCAGGGTCGGGTGAGCACGGCGGCCCGAACGGCTTCGGCACGGGAGCAGATCGCTCCGCCTCCGCCTCGCCTGGCGATGCCTGCCCTGCCCCAGCTGCCCCTGCCCAAGGTGGCGGCGCCGACCCTGAGCATGCCCGGGCTGGAGCTGGCCGAGGGCGGTGTTCTGAACCTGGCCCTCGGCGGCTTCGGGGTGCTGCTGGCCCTGCTGTTGCTGGTGCCCTCGGCCTCACCGGAATTTCTGCTGGCCCTGGCCACCGCCCTCACGGTGGTGTGTCTGCAACGCCGCCGCCGCCGCTTCCTGGCGGCTGTGGGCTGGGGCTTCGGTCTGCTCACGCTGGGGCTGGTTTTGGGTGGCCTGGTGGCCGGCCTGGCCGGATCCGGCCTGCCCCTGGGGCTGCCGCTCTCCCTGCAACAGCTGCAGAGCTTGCCCGCCTTCGTGCTGCTGCTGTTGGCGGCGCTGTTTGTGGCCTGAGCCGCTCAGGCGACGCCAGCCTCCTCCAGTTCGGCGATCAGGCCCTCGAGCTCCCGGCCGCTCACCTCATAGACCGAGCTGCAGAAGTGGCAGGTGAGCTCAGCCCGGCCATCCTCCTCGAGGATGCTGCTGAGTTCGTCGCGGCCCAGGAGCTTGAGGGCGCCAAGGCTGCGCTGGCGGCTGCAGGGGCAGTGGAAGTGCACAGGCTGAGCCTCAGCTTCCAGAGGCTGGGGGTCGAGGTCGGGAAAGATGGCCTCCAGCAGCGTCAGCAGGTTGCCCTGGCAGGCCTCCAGGCGGGCACTGAAGCCCTGCACCGCCCGGCACCGCTCCTCCAGCAGGGCCACCAGGGCGGGCTCCCGGGCCGCCTTGGGCAGCACCTGCACCAGCACCCCGCCGCTGCAGCGCAGGCCGCCGCTGTCCATCCGTTCACCCACGAACACCGCCGAGGGGGTCTGCTCGGAGTGGAGCAGGTAGGAGGCCACGTCATCGCCGATGCCACCGCTCACCAGTTCCACCGTGGAGCTGAACGGCTGGCCCCGGCCCCAGTCGCGCATCACGTGGAGATAGCCCGTTCCGGTGGCGCCCGCCAGATCGAGCTGGGGTGAGCCGTCGGCGCCGGTGATCGGGTCGAGCTCCAGGGCCGGATTGCCCACGTAGCCGCGCACGGTGCCATCCCGGCCGGCATCCACCATCAGGCCCTTCAGCGCACTGTCTGAGGAGATGCGCAGGTTCACCCTGCTGTGGCTGATTTTCATCGAGCTGGCCAGCAGCAGAGCAGCTCCCATGGCCCGACCGAGCAGGGCCGTGGTGAGAAAGGAGAGCTGGTGGTGCTCGGCGGCGGCGCGGCTGGTGGCTGTGGTGGACACAGCCACCAGCCGGATGCCGCCGTCGGCAGCTGTGGCCCGCAGCAGCCTGTCGCTCAGGCAGGACTCGCTCATGCAGCCGGTGCTCATTCAGACCATCGTAAGGAGCTCGCTCGTCTGCAGATCGGTGAGCGTGCCCTGCTCCAGGCGCCAGGCCCTGCCTGCTGCGCGCTGGAACAGCTCCGGTTCGTGGGTCACCACCAGCACGGCCCGCTCCCGGGCCAGCCCCTCCAGGAGAGCCACGATCTCGCCCCGCACCGTCCAGTCCAGCCCGGCGGTGGGTTCATCCAGCAGCAGCACCTGGGGGTGGCGCAGCAGCTGAACCGCCAGGGCCAGGCGCCGCTGCTGGCCGCCGCTCAGTTGTTCAGGCCGCTGCTGGAGGCTGAGCCCAGCGAGGCCCACCCGCTGCAGCACCGCCTCCAGCCGCTCGGACTCCACGCGGCGCTGGCCCAGCCGCAGCTCCTGGCCCACCGTGAGCCCGAGAAAATGGCGCTCGGGAAACTGGAACACCAGGCCGCACAGCCAGCGGCGCTGGCGAGCCCGGAAGCGTTCTCCGTTCCAGTGGATCGTGCCCTGATCAGGGTCGGCCAGGCCGCTGATCAACTCCAGCAGGGTGGTTTTGCCGCCGCCGCTGCGGCCGGCCACCAGGCCGATCGCCCCGGGCTCCAGGACCAGACTCACCTCGCGCAGCACCGGCTGGGGGGCTGTGGCGGGCTGGTAGCCGAGGCCGCGCAGTTCAAGCATGGCTCCAGCATGCCTGCGGTGGGGGAGAGTGGCCTCTGCTGTTGTGGCTGCGGCCCAGCCCGATCGGTGCCGATGGACGTTCAATTTCGTGAGCTCGACCCCTTCAACTGCTGGATCTGGATGCGCTTTGCCGATCCACTCGGCAGCGGCGAGAAGGGCTATCTGGAAACCGTCTTCGACAGCTGGTTCTTTCTGGGCAAGCTGGGTGGCTTCAATGCCGAGTCGCTCCAGGTCCATGAGGAGGGGGCGGAACTGAGCTGGATGGCCTACGACCAGCAGGCCGCCGCCACGGCCCTGCCGGCCCTGATGCACAACATGGGCCCGATGGAATATCAGGGAGTGTGGGCGCGCTGCTGGCTGGATCTGGGCACGAGTGATGCCTTCGCCCTCGACGTGCTGATCAACACCCTGCGCCAGCTCAACAACGACGTGGTGGAGGTGGAGCAGGTGCTGATCGGTGGCCTCAACGACGACTGGGCCATCGACGAGCAGCCTGAGACCATTGACCAGCTGCTGGATTCGATCCCCGATTCCTGAGCGCGCCATGGTCCGCGAGCTGCGCCGCCTGCTGGTGGAGCGCCCTCGCCTCGAGGGCGCCGAGGGGCGCCTGGCCCTTGAGGCTCAGGAGCTGCACTACCTGCGGCGGGTGCTGCGGCTGCGAGCGGGGCAGGTCTTCGGGTTGGTGGATGGCTGCGGCAGGCTCTGGTCTGCGGCTCTCGAGCCGGGCCCGGTGCGGCAGCAGGGCTGGGCCGTGCTGCAACAGAGCCTGGAGGCGCCTTTGCTGAGCGTTCCGGCCCCACAGCCCAGCCTGCAGCTGGCCGTGGCCCTGCCGCGCCGGGATCCGGAGGTGATGCTGCGCATGGCCTGTGAGCTGGGCATCGACAGCTTCCAGTGGCTGCAGGCCGAGCGCAGTGTGGCGGAGGCAGCGATCCGCCCGGAGCGCCAGCAGGCCGTGCTGCGCGAGGCCCTGGAGCAGTGCGAACGGCTGTGGCTGCCCCACTGTCTGCCGGCGCAACCGGCCCTGGCCTGGCTCTCGGCGGCAACGAGCGGGGTGCGGCTGCTGGCCACCAGCCGCCGGCCCACGGCCCTGCCGCTGGGCGAGGCCCTCCATGCGCTCTGGCCTCGGGCGTCAGCTGCGCAGCCCAGTGGTGCCACTCAACCCCGGGGTGCCCCTCAACCAGTGAGGGTGGCCATCGGCCCGGAAGGGGGCTGGAGCCCCGCGGAGGAAGCGGCAGCCCTGGAGCGTGGCTGGCAGGCGGTGCAGCTGGGCGAGGGGATCCTGCGCACCTCCACTGCCGCCGTGGCAGCGGCGAGCCTGCTGGCGGCCTGGCGCGGCGGGCTGGGGTTCAGTTGCGGAACATCTCCGACACCATCCCCTTGAACACGCCCAGATTGGCCCCGGGCCGCCGCCGACCCATCGGCAGGGCGTTAGCGGGGTTGAGGCAGTCCGGGGCGTAGGTGACCTGGGAAGGGGGCGGCAGAGCCTCCTGGGCGGCTCGCAGTTCAGCGGCGATGGCCTCGGCCGTGGTGAGAGGACTCTTGGCCGGGGATGGCGGCGTTGCGGCCGGGGGCGCCGTGCTGGCGGCGGGCTGGGCCGACGGCTGAGCGGCGGGCTCGGGAGTGGCGGTGACCTCAGCCGTGCTGGTGCCCTTGGAGCTGGCGGGGGGGGCCTCCGCGATTGCCACCTGCACCGGTTCAGCCTTGGTGTCGCCGGCGCCGGTGAGGTCGAGGAAGAAGGAGCCCTTGCGCTTGAACACCATCGCGACTGAGCCGGCAACATCTGTGGCCGATTATCCGTTGGGCCGGCGCCGCCATGGCCTGCTGCTTAGGGCAGTGCAACACATGCTCCCTGCCACACACTGGGGAGCCCCGCCGCGATCCCTCGGCGCCGCCCTGCGTTCGTGTTCGTTCCACCTCCCCAGCAGCCAATCCCCTGGCTGGTCGCCCTGGCGGTCAATGCCGCCCTGATCAGCGCGGCCCAACGGCTGCCTGTGCTCACCCGCGCCGGCTGGATCCATGCCGGCGCCCTCGGCACCGTGCTGTGGGGCTGCCTCGGGCCCCTGGGCTGGCTGGCGGTGGTGGGCTATCTGGCCCTGGGCTCGGCCGTGACCCGGCTGGGCCTGCGCCACAAGCAGCGCGCCGGGCTGGCGGAGGCGCGCGGCGGCCGGCGTGGACCCGAGAACGTGTGGGGCTCGGCGGCTCCCGGCGCCGCCCTGGCCATGCTCACCGCCCTGGCGCCCATGAGCTGGCTGGCACCGTTGCTGGTGGGCTTCGCCGCCAGCTTCGCCGCCAAGCTCGGTGACACCTGTGGCAGCGAGATCGGCAAGCGCTGGGGCCGCCACACCCTGCTGATCACCACCTTGAGGCCCGTACCTCCCGGCACCGAGGGGGCGATCAGCCTGGAGGGCACGGCGGCCAGCCTGCTGGGCAGCGTGGTGATGGCCGCCTGGATGCTCCTGCTGGGCCTGCTGGGCGGCTGGGCAGACGCCGGGCTGGTGGCGGCCGTGGGACTGCTGGCCACCCTGGTGGAAAGCCTGATCGGTGCCACCCTGCAGCCCCGCCTCGCCTGGCTCAGCAACGAGCTGGTGAATGGCCTTCAGACCACCCTGGCCGCGGTGCTGGCGATTGTGCTCTGGCTCTGGTGGGCCTCGCCCTGAAGCTGGGCCAGCAGCTCACCGCCCCGCTGCCGGCAGTGTTGGGGGGCCAGCCCCAGCTGCCCGGCCAGGTCGCTCCAGGTGAGGCCATCGATCCAGCGGCCTTCCAGGAGCTGCCGGTCCAGGGGCGCGAGGCGGGCCAGGTGTCGGCGCAGCCAGGCGAGCTGGGGATCGTGCTGGTCCGCCGCATGGTCGCAGGCGGTGCTGACGGGATCAGCGAGCAGGTCGAGCCGGCACGGCGGGGCGCCCTCGTCGCCATCGCTGCCCAGGGGCGCATCCAGGCTGCTCAGCTGCAGGGCCCGCCGCACCCGGCCGGCCTCCTCCAGCTGGGCCTGCGTGCAGCCCAGGGCGGTGGCCATTGCCGCCAGGTTCAGCGGCGGCAACCCTGCGCTGCGACGCTGCTCCAGCCAGCGATCGGCCCGCTGGTTCAGCTCCCGCAGCCGCCGGGGAGTCTGCAGGGGCTGCAGCCTGTCGCGGCGCTCCATCTGCATCGCGCCCCTGACGCAGGGCACCGCATAGGTGCTGAGGCTCACCGGGCGGCTGGTGTCAAAGCTGTCCACGGCCCGCACCAGCCCCTCGTAGCCCACGGAGCAGAGGTCGTCGAAGGGCTGGCCGGTGCGGCGGCTTTCGCGCTGGGCCACCATCCGCACCAGGGCCAGGTTGTTCACCACCAGGGCGTTGCGCCATTGCAGCTGCACCGCCCTGGGCCCGGAGCGGCCCAGCCGCCGCAGCAGGGTGCGGTTGTGGCTGCTGTGGTCGGGAGAGGCGGCCCGCAGCCGGGTGGAAGCGGTGCGGAGAGGAGGGCGGCGCCGAGGGGCGGCAGTGTTGGCCTGCATGGCGGTGGAGCGGGGACGGGGATCCATCTCCACGCTCTGTGGCCTGGCGCCGGACTGGCTCGCCGCCGGGAGTGATCCGCTCTCACCCGAATGGGTGAGGCGCGGCTGCCGAGGTCAGTCCAGCCCAGCTGTTGAGGGCGGGCCACTCGCGCAGGCGACGAAACACCTCCGCATGGCCGCTGCCGTTGAGGTGAAGGCCGTCGGCGCACAGCCAGCGGGGCCAGCTCGTGTCGCAGAGCAGGGGGCGCAGCAGGGGCAGAAAGGGCACGTCGGCCTCGAGGCAGGCCAGCTCCAGCAGGGCCTCGTAGCGCCGCAGCTGCTCCTGGGAATACCACAGCACATCGGCGAAGGGCATCGCCTGCTCCACCACCGGGGTGAGGCCCACCACCAGCACGGGGGCCAGCTGGCCCGCCCGTTGCAGCAGCTGCTGCAGGCCATAGAGAAAGCCATCGGCATCGAGCTGGGGGCGCCCGTCCGGACGACCCACCCGGGCCGTGTCGTTCACCCCCACCGACAGCAGGATCCCCTGGGGCCTCTGGCGGCGCAGCTCACCCCTGCAGCCCACCTCCCGCTCCAGCCGGGCCGCCACCCGCTCCAGCCCATCGCCCCGCACCCCCAGGGGGTACACCACAGGGGCCTGGGGCAGGGCCATCCAGTGCCGCCGCAGCCGCTCGCACCAGCCCCCCTGCTCGGGATCGCCCCAGCCGTACACGCCGCTGTCCCCGATCACGATCAGCTTGCGGGGAACCTGGAGACCCATGGCGAGACGGCCGGGAAGGGAACCGCTGCTGATCCTGCAGCACCCCGGTGCCGGCCGCTGCGGCCCACGGCCGGGGAGGATTGGCTCCCTGACGCCGCGATCGCCATGGCACCCCGGCTGACGGTGGCCGCTTTCCTCGCCCAAGCCGGGCCGCTGCTGGACGTGCGCAGTCCAGCGGAGTTCAGCCAGGGCCATCGGCCGGGGGCGATCAACCTCCCCCTGTTCAGCGATGAGGAGCGGGCCGAGATCGGCACCCTCTACAAGCAGGCCGGTCGCGAGGCCGCCGTGCTGCGCGGCCTGGGCCTGGTGGGCCCGCGGCTGCAGGCGATGGCGGCGGAGCTGGCGGCCCTGCCGCCGGGGCCCCTGCGGCTGATGTGCTGGCGGGGCGGCATGCGCAGCGCCAGCGTGGCCTGGCTGGCGGAGCAACTGGATCGGCCGGCCCTGCTGCTCGATGGCGGCTACAAGGCCTACCGCCGCTGGGTGCTGGAGCTGTTCGAGCGGCCCTGGCCCCTGCGCCTGCTGGGCGGACGCACGGGCACGGGCAAGACCGACCTGCTGCTGGGCCTGGCCCAGCGCGGCGTGGCGGTGGTGGACCTGGAAGGACTGGCCCACCATCGCGGCAGCAGCTTCGGTGGTCTGGGCCTGCCACCCCAGCCCAGCAGCGAGCACTACGAAAACCGGCTGGCCACGGCCCTGACCGCCCTCGACGGGGCCGCTGAGATCTGGCTGGAGGCCGAGAGTGCCCAGGTGGGCCGCTGCCGCATCCCGATCGGTCTCTGGCGCCAGATGGAGCAGGCCCCGGTGCTGGAGGTGCTGCGGCCCCTGGAGGAGCGGGTGGAACAGCTGGTGCGGATCTACGGCGGCCAGGATCCTGAGGCTCTGGCGGAGGCCACCCGTCGCATCAGCCGCCGGCTGGGGCCCCAGCGCACGGCCGTGGCCCTGGCGGCGATCGCTGCCGGCGACTGGCCCCTGGCCTGCCGCCAGATGCTCGACTACTACGACCGCTGCTACGACCACGACCTGGGCCGCCATGGAGGGCGCCAGTCCGTTGCCCTGGAGGGGCTGGATGAGGCCCAGGCGGCAGACCAGCTGCTGGAGCAGGGACTGGTGCGGCTCAGCCGGTTGCCGGCCGGGGCGCCAGCAGGCGCTGCCGGGCCCGATCGCTGCCCTCCTCCCCCAGCAGGGTGAGCAGGGCGTAGACCAGCACCAGGGCCAGCAGCTGGTCGTAGGCGAAGGAACTGAGGGCCTCCATCAGCTGGCTGCCCAGGCCCGTGGCGCCCACCAGCCCCACCACCACCGATTCCCGCAGGATCACATCGGCGCGGTAGGCGCTGTAGGCGAGGTAGGGACGGGCCAGGCCACTGAAGCGCCCGTAGAGCAGGGCCTGGCGGGGGCCCGCCCCGGCACAGCTCAGGGCCTGCTGGGCTCCGGCGGGGCTGGATTCAGTGCTCTCCAGCAGCAGGCGGCCGAGCACGCCCAGGTTGTGAAAGCCCAGGGCCAGCGCTCCGGTGATCACCCCCGGCTCCAGCACGAACAGCAGCAGCAGGGCCGTCAGCGGCGGCGGCCAGAGTCGCCCCATGGCCCAGAGCCCCCGCAGCGCGGTCCGGGCCATGGGCCAGGGCTCCACCAGCAGCAGCAGCAGGGGCGCCACGCCCACCGCCAGGGCCGCGGCCAGCAGCGTGAGGCTGAGGGTATTGGCCACCAGCCTGGGCCAGGGCAGGGCTGCCACGGCAGGCCAGTCGGCGGGTCCCATGGGGGGCCAGCTCTGCCACTGCAGCAGGCTGGCCGGATTCACCTGCAGGGCCCAGGCAAGCGCCAGCAGCAGCGGCAGCAGCAGCCCGCCGGCCAGCAGCAGCTCTCGCCCCCGCCAGCCCACGCCGCCGCGGCCGAGGCTGAGGCGCTCCGGCATCGCCCAGCGACGGCGCAGCCAGCCCAGCAGCGCCTCCAGCGCCAGCATGGCGGCCAGCAGCAGCCACAGCCCACTCCAGAGCTCGTGGAAGGCGAGCGACTGCAGGGTGAGCCGCAGCTCCGTGCCGAGCCCGCCAAGCCCGAACACCCCCAGCAGGGTGGCGCTGCGCAGGGCGCATTCCAGCCGGTAGCCGCCGTAGCTGATCAGCTGGGGCAGCAGCGGTGGCCCCAGGGCGGTGAGCAGGGCCGCCGGTGCCGCCGCCCCGCTGGAGCGCAGGGCCTCGAGGCCCGTGGTGGGCAGGTTGTCGATCTGATCGCTCACCACCCGGGCCACCAGGGCGCCGAAGGGCAGGGCGATCGCCGCGATCGCCACCACCGGCTGCAGCCCCAGCAGCTGCAGCAGGGCCAGGCCCCAGAGCAGCTCGTGGATCGAGCGGGGCAGAGCCAGCAGCCGCCGGATCAGCCCGGCCGGCCGGGCCGTTCCCAGGCAGGTGAGCCACACGCGCCGGGAGCTGGCGACGCCCAGGCTCAGGCCGAGCACGATGCTGAAGGCCCAGCCCAGCAGGGCGATGGCGAGGGTCACCCCGAGCCCCTCCAGCACCGAGCGCAGCACCACCGGATCCAGGGAGGGCTGGAGCGCGCCCAGCAGGAACCGCCCGATCAGGCTCCAGCCCCCGCCATGGCTGATGCCCGGCAGCGCGATCAGCAGCGGCACCGCCGCGAGGGCGGGCAGCAGCAACCACAGCGGCGCCGCCGGCCGCAGGGCCACACTCCTCATCGCCCCACTGCTCATCGCCCCACGGGCGCTTCGGCGTAGAGCGCCTCCAGCCTTGCGCTGGTGAGGCCCCTCACCGGCAGGTCGAACACGAGTCGGCCCTGGCGCAGCCCCAGCACGCGATCGAAGCCAGCCACCAGGTCCGGGCGGTGTAGGCTCAGCAACAGGGCGCGGGGTTGGCGGCCCTGCTCCAGCAGCAGGTGCAGCAGGTCTTCGGCCAGCCGGGGGTCCAGGCTGGCCAGGGGCTCATCGGCCAGCAGCAGCACCGGCTCCTGGCGCAGCAACCGGGCCAGGGCCACCCGCTGCCGCTGACCGCCCGAGAGGCGGGCCACAGGCTGATCCAGCAGGGCCGGATCGAGATCCAGGCGGGCCAGCACGGCGCTGCAGGCGGCGCTCTCCAGCGGCAGCAGCAGGTTGAGCAACGCCCGCGGCCAGCCCCAGACGGCCAGGCGGCCGGCATTGAGGTTCTGCTGCACGCTGAGCTCCTCGATCAGGCGCAGGTCCTGCCAGAGGGTGCCGATGCGGGCCTGCTGCAGGCGGCGGGCGCGTCTGGAGCGGGCCAGGGGCCGGCCCTGCCAGCGCACCTCACCGGCCTCGGGCTGAAGCAGGCCATTGGCCACGCTGAGCAGGGTGCTCTTGCCGGCACCGCTCGGGCCCAGCAGGGCCACGCGCTCGCCCGGCTGCAGCTGCAGCGTCACCGCCTCCAGGCGGGGGCGGCCACGGCCAGGCACCCTCACGTCCTGCAGCTCCAGCACCCAGCAGGGATCCATCAGCGGACCTTGCCCACCTGGCGCCCCACCGCCTCGATCGCCTCGTATTGCTTGTTGCTGGCAGGGACGAAGGTCTCGGCGCCGAACAGCTCCAGGATCTGAGCCTGGCGGGGATCGGAGGGGTCGAGGCCGGTGAAGGCCTGCTCCAGCCGTTCGGTGAAGCCCTCGCCGTAGTCCTTGTCGAGGCCGGGCTGCACCACCCAGGTGTAGTTGGCGTAGCCGGGGGTGCGCCACAGCTCCACCACCTTTGTGGTGTCCACCTTGCCCTCCTCGATCCGGCTGCGCCATACCTGCTCGTTCACCACGCCGGCGTCGTAGGTGCCGCTCTGAACCAGGGCGATCAGGGCGTCGTGGCTGCCGCTGAAGCCCGGGTTGCCACCGGCGAAGTCGCTCAGCTGCACGCCCGCCTGGTCGAGGAAGTACTGGGGCATCAGCCGGCCTGAGGTGGAACTCTCGGAGCCGAAGGTGAAGCGCTTGCCCTTGAGTTGGGTCAGGTCGCTCTGGGCGCTGAAGGGCTTGAGACCACTGCTGGGGTTGGCGATGAACACGCTGTGGAAGGAGCGGTCGATGTCGCGCTGGGCCAGGGCCCGGGCACCGGGTTTCTGAAGCCGGGCCTGGACGCCGGTGAGGCCGCCGAACCACACCAGGTCCAGGTCGCCGGTGCGGAAGGCGCTCACGGCGGCGGTGTAGTCGGTGACGGGCACGAACTGCACGGGCACCTTGAGCTGCTCGCTGAGTTCTTCGGCCACGAGGCCGTAGAGGCGGTTCAGTTTCTCGGGGTTCTGATCGGGGATGGCGCCGATGCGCAGCACCCGTTTCTCGTTGGGCCTGGCAGCCTCGCTGCTGCTGCCGTTAGGTGCTGTGGCGCCGTCGGGGCGCGGGGTGCAGGCCGTTGGCAGCAGGCCGATCAGGAGGAGGCCGGCAAGCGCAACGGCCCAGCGTTCTCGGGTGGTCACGGATCCGGGGGCAAAGACCCGATGATCCTGCCCTCCCGAGCTCAGGCCTGTCGTCAGAGCCCCGCGAAGAATCGCTCCAGGCGCTGCAGGCCGTCCTCGATCGCGGCTGGGGAGGCGGCGCAGGAGAGGCGGATGCAGCGATCGTCGCCGAAGGCCACGCCGGGCACCACGGCCAGCCCCACCCTGTCGAGCAGGCGATCGCAGAGGGTCATGGAGTCGAGCCCGCAGGCGCTCACATCCGGGAAGGCGTAGAAGGCGCCCTGGGGCTGGGGCAGGGTGACCCCGGGCAGGCGGCGCAGGCCCTCGCTGAGCAGGCTGCGCCTGCGGTTGAACTCGGCTGCCATGGTCTGCACACAGTCGCGCGGGCCCTCCAGGGCGGCCAGGGCGCCGAACTGGGCGAAGCTGCAGACGTTGCTGGTGGACTGGCTCTGCAGGGCCGAAGCGGCCCGGATCACCGGCTCGGCACCGGCCAGCCAGCCGACCCGCCAGCCGGTCATGGCCCAGCCCTTGGCAAAGCCGTTGACGATGAAGATCCGCTCGGCCAGGTCGGGGGCCACAGCGGCCAGGCTGTGGTGGACCAGGCCTGGAGCGAGCAGGTATTCGTAGATCTCATCGCACACCACGGCCACCCGGGGATGGCGCCGCAGCACCGCGGCCAGCTGCTCCAGTTCGCCGCGGCTGATCACGATCCCGGTGGGATTGCCGGGGCTGTTCAGCACCAGCAGCCTGGTGGCTGGGCTGATCGCCTGCTCCAGCTGCTGGGGGTCGAGCCGGAAGCCAGCGGTGGCCTCACAGGGCAGCACGGTGACGCTGGCTCCGGCCAGCCGCGCGATCTCGGGGTAGCTGAGCCAGTAGGGCGCCGGCAGCAACACCTCGTCGCCGGGATCGAGCAGCACCTGGAACAGGTTGAACAGGGCCTGCTTGCCGCCATTGGTGACCAGCACCTGGCCAAGGCTGGTCGGCACTCCGTTCTCGCGGCTCAGTTTGCCGGCAATGGCCTCCCGCAGCGCGCTCTCCCCGGCGGCGGGGCCATAGCGGGTGTGGCCCGCCTCCAGGGCCTGGGCCGCCGCCTGGCGGATGAAGGCGGGGGTATCGAAATCCGGCTCACCGGCGCTGAGGCTGCAGATGTCCTGGCCGTCGGCCTTCAACTGCCGCGCCTTGGCGGCGATGGCCAGGGTGAGCGAAGGGTGCAGCCCCCGGGCCCGCTGGGAGAGCTGGACGGCCTCAGCCGGGGGCTGTATCCGGGGCGCCGTGGAATCGAGGGATGGATGAAGCGGAGCGGCCATCTTCAGGGCCGCTGTCGGGGCCACAGCGGCCAACATCCCAGGGTTCGGCATCGGCGTCGGGCCGGCATTTGGTGAGCTCGGCTACATCAAGAGGCCATCCTGCATCACTCCTCACCCGCAGAGAGGTTCGAGGTGGCACGAAAACGCCTGTTTTGTCCAGCTCTGTCACAGGATGGCCATGTCCGTCCCCTGCCTTGCACCCATGACCGGAGAGGCCCAGCAGTCCGACCTCTTCGGCTTGAGCGCCCCTGCCCAAGGCGCAGAAGGCCAGCTGGGCCTGGAGGCGCTGGCGGCGGCCTGCAGCGCCTGCCGCCGCTGCGGTCTGGCGGCGGGTCGTCAGCAGGTGGTGGTGAGCCGTGGCCATCCCGCCGCCCGCCTGATGGTGGTGGGTGAGGGTCCCGGTGCCCAGGAAGATGCCAGCGGTGAGCCGTTCGTGGGCCGGGCCGGGCAGTTGCTCGATCAGATGCTCGGCAGCGTGGGCATCGATTCCAACCGCGACGCCTACATCGGCAATGTGGTGAAGTGCCGCCCTCCTGACAACCGCAAACCGAGCGGGGCGGAGATGGCCGCCTGTCTGCCGTGGCTGGAGCGCCAGATCGCCCTGGTGGATCCCGCCGTGATCCTGCTGGCCGGCGCCACGGCCATGGAGGGGGTGCTGGGGGTGAAGGGAGGCATCACCCGGCTGCGCGGCCAGTGGCGCCAGGGCCATGGCGGTGTACTGCAGGGGCGGTGGCTGATGCCGATCTTTCACCCCTCCTATCTGCTGCGTAACCCCTCGCGGCAGCAGGGCAGTCCGAAGTGGCTCACCTGGCAGGACCTCCAGGACGTACGCCGGCGGCTGGACCAGCTCGCGACCGAAGCCGCCGGTTGAGCCCTCTCCTGTGACAGGCTTTGGCCACTCTCCGGCCCGCCGCCATGACCGGTACTCTGGCTCGCCCTGACGCCGCTGCCCCGCCAGCCGGTCTCCCCGCCGACTGGGCCAGCAACCCCCGCTACGACACCCTGATCCGGCGCCGCAAGACCCGCAGCGTGCGGGTGGGCGACGTGTGGGTGGGCAGCGAGCACCCGGTGGTGGTGCAGTCGATGATCAACGAGGACACCCTCGACATTGAGGGCGCCACGGCCGGCATCCGCCGCCTGCACGAGGCGGGCTGCGAGATCGTGCGGCTCACGGTGCCCTCCCTGGCCCATGCCAAGGCGGTGAAGGAGATCCGCCAGCGCCTGGAAGACACCTACCAGCCGGTGCCACTGGTGGCGGATGTGCACCACAACGGCATGAAGATCGCCCTGGAGGTGGCCCAGCACGTTGACAAGGTGCGCATCAACCCGGGGCTGTATGTGTTCGACAAGCCCGATCCCAACCGCACCGAATTCACCCCTGAGGAGGTGGCGGCGATCGGCCAGCGCATCCAGGCCACGCTCGAGCCGTTGGTGAGCCTGCTCAAGGAGCAGGACAAGGGCCTGCGCATCGGGGTGAATCATGGCTCCCTGGCCGAGCGGATGCTGTTCACCTACGGCGACACGCCCCTGGGCATGGTGGAGAGCGCCATGGAGTTCATCCACATCTGCGATCGCCTCGACTTCCACAACATCGTGGTGTCGATGAAGGCGTCGCGGGCGCCGGTGATGCTGGCCGCCTACCGGATGATGGCTGACCGCATGGACGCCGAAGGCTTCCACTACCCCCTGCACCTGGGCGTCACCGAGGCCGGTGATGGCGACTACGGCCGCATCAAGAGCACCGCCGGCATCGCCACCCTGCTGGCCGAGGGCCTGGGTGACACGATCCGGGTGTCGCTCACCGAGGCGCCGGAGAAGGAGATCCCTGTCTGCTATTCGATCCTGCAGGCCCTGGGCCTGAGGAAAACGATGGTGGAGTACGTGGCCTGCCCCAGCTGCGGCCGCACCCTGTTCAACCTGGAGGAGGTGCTGCACGTGGTGCGCAACGCCACCGCCCACCTCACCGGCCTCGACATCGCCGTGATGGGCTGCATCGTCAACGGCCCCGGCGAGATGGCCGACGCCGACTACGGCTACGTGGGCAAGACGCCTGGCACCATCTCCCTCTACCGCGGCCGCGACGAGATCCGCCGGGTGCCGGAGGCCGAGGGGGTGGAGGCCCTGATCGCCCTGATCAAGGAGGACGGCCGCTGGGTGGATCCCTGAAGGCCGTGATCAGGGTTCCCTTTCCAGACCGGTCACCCCTCCATGGGCACACCGTTCTGCGGCGCTAGCTTGACTGAACGTTTCCCTGGCCTTCCAGGTCTGCTCCGATGGGTCGCAGCCGCACCAGTCTGATCGTGCTGGTGGGTGTCAGTGCCTGCGCTGCCACCGCCGTGATGGCACGCGAGGCGGTCACCTCCCCCGGCGGTGTCGGCCGTATCTCCGACAGCCCCAAGGAGGTGATCGACCAGACCTGGCAGATTGTCTTCCGCGATTATCTCGACGTCAACGGCAAGTACACGCCGCAGCAGTGGCGCGATCTGCGCCGCGATGTGCTGGCCAAGAGCTACGGCACGCCCAAGGATGCCTACGACGCGATCCGTGGCATGCTCGCCACCCTCGATGACCCCTACACCCGCTTTCTGGATCCGCGGGAGTTCAAGGAGATGCAGATCGACACCTCCGGGGAGCTCTCCGGGGTGGGCATCCAGCTGAGCCTCGACAAGGACACCAAGGAGCTGGTGGTGGTGGCCCCGATCGAGGGATCGCCCGCCTCCCGGGCCGGCGTGATGCCCAAGGACGTGATCACGGCCATCGACGGGGCCAGCACCAAGGGCATGAGCACCGAGGACGCGGTGAAGCTGATCCGTGGCCAGGCCGGCACCACCGTGACCCTCACCCTGCGCCGCAGCAGCCAGACGCTGAGTGTGCCGCTGGAGCGCGACCGGATCGAGCTGCACGCGGTGGACAGCCAGATCAATGTGACGCCCGATGGGGTGAAGGTGGGCTACATCCGCCTGAAGCAGTTCAACGCCAATGCCACCAAGGACATGCGGGCGGCCCTGCGGGAGATGGAGGGCGAGGACGTGCAGGGCTATGTGCTGGACCTGCGCAGCAACCCCGGTGGCCTGCTCGGGGCGAGCGTGGAGATCGCGCGTCAGTGGCTGAACGAGGGCACGATCGTGTCCACCAAGACCCGCAACGGCATCACCGACATCCAGCGGGCCACCGGCCGTGCCCTCACCGACAAGCCCCTGGTGGTGCTGGTGAACGAGGGTTCGGCCAGTGCCAGCGAGATTCTCTCGGGTGCCTTGCAGGACAACAACCGGGCCGTGCTGGTGGGTCAGAAGACCTTCGGCAAGGGGCTGGTGCAGTCGGTGCGGGGCCTCTCCGATGGCTCCGGCATGACCGTGACCATCGCCAAGTACCTCACCCCCGAGGGCCGCGACATCCACAAGTACGGGATTGACCCGGATGTCCAGGCGAAGATGAGTGAGCAGGAGGCGCAGCGCCTCAGCCTGGAGGATCTCGGCACCAACAAGGACACCCAGTACCGGGTGGCCGAAACCACCCTGAGCAAGAAGCTGAAGGCCGCCAGCACCGTGGGTCGCTCCTACAGGCCCGGTGAAGCCAACGTTCCGGCTGCCCTGGAAGCCTCCTCCAAACCTTGAGGATCTGGTGTGAGCGACACTGATCCCAGCAGGGGCTCAGGCGACAACCTCTGGTCTGTCAAGCCCTGGTGGTGTCAACCCTGGAGCATCGTGCTCAGCGGGGTGGTCGTAGTGGTGTTGAGCTGGCTGTGGCTCGGTCGTTGGTGGCTCACCGCACCGCTGGGGGTGGCTGTGTCCCTGTGGTGGTGGCTGTTTCTGGTGGTGGTTCCCACGGCCTATGCCCGCCAGTCCCAGGAGATCAGCTAGGGGAAGCCGCCGCCCCGGCGGTGCGTTCGGCCCTCAGAACACAAGGGGAGGGATGGGGTCGAGGGGAGGTGTCGGTGGCATCCCCATGGATCAGAAAACCAGTGCTGCCCGCCGTGATCACATGCAGCTCGACCTGCGGGTGCAACAGCGGCTGCGGTGCTTTTAGCTCTGGCGATGGAGCCACCCAGGGGCTCAGGCCACCGGCTGCATCAAGCCTCCACCGGGGCTGGAGTCATCATCGTCGTTGTTTTCGTTGGAGTCGCTGAACAGGGCATACAGACCCAGGGCCAGCAGGCTCACCACTCCTGAAACGAAGGTCATGCCGCTCTGGACACCCAGCGCACCAGCCGAACCAACAAACTCACCCATGAAACCCTCTCGTTTCCGAGAGTGTAACGAAGTTTTGCGCAGATGAGGGGATGGGGCGGGATTGGGGGGTTCCAGGGGCTCGAGTGCCGGCTCACACCGCCAGCACCGCCTCGTTCCGGGCGGCGGCCTGTTCTGCCCGCTGGGTTTCGTTGAGGCCATCGGCGCCGGGGATCTGGGCTTCCATCTGCTTCAGCCAGCCCATCAGCTCCTCCAGCTGCCGTTCCATCGCCAGCACCCCCAGCCCCCGGGCCAGCACCTTGGCGGTGCTGCCGCTGCCGCCCTGGTACACCAGCCGGCCGTGCAGATGCTGGGGCAGCCCCTGGCGCAACAGCCGGAAGGCGGGCTCCTCCATCGGGGTTTCCAGGGCGATGTTCGGTTTTTCGGGTTTGATGCGCGAGAAACCGCAGCGCTTGGCCAGCAGCTTCAGCTCCATCAGCTGCAGCAGCGCGTTCACCGGGGCGGGAATGGCGCCGTAGCGGTCCACCCAGCCGGCGGCCAGCTCCACCAGGGCCTGCTTGCTGCCGCAGCCGGCGGCGGCGCGATAGGCGGCGATCTTCTCGTCGTTTTCGCTGATCCAGTCGCCGGGGATGAAGGCGGTGATCGGCAGGTCGATCTGGGTGTCGTCCACGGCGGGGATGTCCTGGCCCTGGATCTCCGCCAGGCTCTCCTGCAGCATCTCCATGTAGAGGTCGAAGCCGATCAGCTCCATCTGACCGCTCTGCTCCACCCCCAGCAGGTTGCCCACACCGCGGATCTCCATGTCGCGCATGGCCAGCTGATAGCCGCTGCCCAGCTGGGCGAACTCCTGGATCGCCCGCAGCCGTTTGCGCGCCGCTTCGCTCAGGGAGGCATCGCCGGGATAGAACAGCCACGCATGGGCCTGGATGCCGCTGCGGCCCACCCGGCCGCGCAGCTGATAGAGCTGGGCCAGGCCGAACTTGTGGGCGTCCTCGATCAGGATCGTGTTCACCCGGGGAATGTCGAGGCCGCTCTCCACGATCGTGGTGCAGAGCATCAGATCGGCCTCGCCGGCGTTGAAGGCCACCATGGCGCTCTCCAGTTCCCCCTCGGCCATCTGGCCGTGGGCCACCAGCAGCCTCAGGCCCGGGAGCATCTGCCGCAGCCCCTCGGCCACCTCCTCAATGCCCTCCACCCGCGGCACCACATAGAAGATCTGGCCGCCGCGGTCGAGCTCCTGGCGGATGGCACTGCGCACCGCCTCCTCATCGAGGCCGGCCAGGTGGGTCTTGATCGGCCGCCGCAGGGGCGGCGGCGTGGTGATCAGGCTCATCTCGCGCACCCCCGACAGGCTCATGTAGAGGGTGCGCGGAATCGGCGTGGCGCTGAGGGTGAGCACGTCCACGTCCTTGCGCAGCGCCTTGATCTTTTCCTTCTGGTTCACCCCGAAACGCTGCTCCTCATCCACCACCAGCAGCCCCAGCTGCTTGAAGCTGGTGCTCTTGCCCAGCAGCTGGTGGGTGCCCACCACCACATCCACCGTGCCGGCGGCCAGACCCTCCTGGATCACCTTGCGCTCGGCGCTGGTGCGGAAGCGATTCAGCAGGCTCACCTTCATCGGGTAAGGCGCGAAGCGCTCGCTCAGGGAGCGCCAGTGCTGCTGGGCCAGCACGGTGGTGGGGGCGAGCATGGCCACCTGGCGTCCGGCGGTGACGGCCTTGAAGATCGCCCGGATCGCCACCTCAGTCTTGCCGAAGCCCACATCGCCGCACACCAGCCGGTCCATCGGCTCGGGCTTCTCCATGTCGCGCTTCACATCGGCGATCGCCTTCACCTGATCGGGGGTGGGGTCGTAGGGGAAGGAGTCCTCCAGTTCGCCCTGCCAGGGGCCGTCCGCGGGGAAGGCGAAACCCTGGGCCTTGAGCCGGGCGGCGTAGAGCTTCACCAGATCGAGGGCCACCTTGCGCACGGCCTTGCGGGCCCGCTCCTTGGCCTTGGTCCAGGCGGTGCCGCCCATGCGGTTGAGCTGGGGCGGGCTCTCGCTGGTGGCGCGGTAGCGGCCCAGGCTGCCCAGCTGGTCAGCGGCCACCCGCAGCAGCCCATCGGCGTACTGCACCACGAGGTAGTCGCGCTCCTCACCGCCGATCGCCAGCTTCTCCAGCCGCAGAAAGCGGCCGATGCCGTGGTTGCGGTGCACCACGAAGTCGCCGGGCTGCATCTTGCCGGGGTCCACCGTGCGGCTGGCCGCCTTGCGGCGACGGCGCACGTAGCCGCTGGCGGCCAGGGCGTGCTGGCCGAAGAACTCCCGGTCGCTGATCAGCACCAGCTTCCAGGCGGGCAGCTGCAGGCCCTCCAGTTCGGCGGTGCCGCGGAGTTTGAGCGCCACCGGCGTGTTCTGCTCGATCAGGCGCTCGATCGCCGGCTGATCGCCTGGGTTGGGCACGAAGCGGGTGATGCAGTCGTGCTCCTCCAGCAGGGCCACCGCCCGCGAGGGCTGGGCCGAGAGCAGCCACACCCGGGTGCGGTCCTGCTGGAACCCCTTGATCAGCGACGCCAGCTTGCCGAAGGCATTGGGGTGGGCCGGCACCGAGCGGGAGGCCAGATCGAAGCTGTTGGCATGGCCATCGCTCTCGTGCAGCTCGGCCAGATCAAAGCCGGCGAAGGCCTGGGCCTGCGCCAGGGCCTGCTCAGGCGGGCGGTGCAGCCCGGCCGGCAGCGGCCCGCCCAGCTCCAGCTCCAGCTCGGCGTGGTGCTCCTCGGCGTGCTCGAACCACTGCTGGCCATGGGCCAGGCACTGGCGCCGTTCGTCCACGGCGATCAGGGTGCCTTCCGGCAGGTAGTCGAGCAGGGAGGCGGGCTGCTGCCAGGCCAGGCCCAGCAACCGCCGCAGCCCCGGCGGGGTGCCGCCCTCCAGCAGCTGCTCCAGGGCCTCAGGGGCCAGCAGCTGATCCAGCTCAGCCGGCATCGACTGCCGCAGGGCCTCGGCGATCAGCGGCGTGTAGCCGGTGGGGGTGAGGCGCGCCACCTCGGTGGTGTCGAGGGAGCGCTGGCTGGTGGGATCGAACTCCCTCAGCTTCTCCAGCTCCTCGCCGAAGAACTCAAGCCGCACCGGCAGCTCGGCGCTCACCGGAAACACATCCACGATGTCGCCGCGGCGGCTCCAGGTGCCCTCCTGCTCGATCGTGGGCACCCGCTCGTAGCCGAGCTGGGCCAGGGTGGCGGCGAGCTGCTCCAGGGGGATGGTCTGGCCCTTGCGCAGGCTGATGCAGCGGGCCTCGAGGGCGGCTGGAGGGGGCAGGTGGGGCTGCAGGGCCCGCTCTGTGGCCACGATCGCCAGGCGGCGCCGATCGGCTGCGCTCGATTCCCGATCGAGCAGCTCGCTGAGCACCTGCAGCTGGCCCCAGGTGATCTCGCTGGTGGGGTCGAAGCCCTCGTAGGGGCTGCCCTCGCTGGTGGGGTAGAGCTGGCTGCTGCGCCAGCCCATCAGTTCCAGCAGGGCCGCCCAGCGTCCGGCCTCCTCCAGGGTGGGCACCACCACCAGCAGCGGTGCCTCGGCCACGCCGGCCAGGGCACTGCTGATCAGGGTCCGGGCGGCCCGGCCGGCGCCGCTCAGCCGCAACCTGGTGCTGCGCCGACTGCGCTCCAGCAGCTCAGCGGTGAGCGGCGCCTGCTGCAACTGGCGCACCAGGGCGGAGAGGGGCATGGCGGCACGCTGGCAGAGGCAGCCACCGATCTTGCCAACCGGCACCCCGCGGCGGAGACGACAGAATGCGCGCGTGGCACCCTTCCTCTGCCCCTCCTGCCATCCCAGACCCCTGACCGCGCGGCGTCAGCCCGATGGCGTCTGGGTCTGCGGCCGCTGCGGCGATCTCCTGCGGCGGCTGCCGGCAAGGCGGGTCATGGCGCTGCCCCGGGTGGCGCCCGTGGCGGTGGTTGCCGGCCTGCTGCTGTCCCTGGGGGTGGGGCTGACGCTGCTGCCGAATCGCTGGCGGCTGCGGGAGTCTGCTGCCGTGCCGACCACACAGCTGGCCGCAGAGCAGCAGAAACTCAAGGACGCTTCGGAGCTGGCGCCGCCGCTGCAGCCGTTGTGGGACGCCCTGGCCCTGGCGCCCCAGCCCGGCGGCCTGCGGAACATCGACCAGGAGATGTTGCTGCAGCAGCTGAGAGCGGCCGATGCCGCCTGGATTCCCACGGCTGAGCGGTTCCCGGACGGCAGCACCCGCTACCACTACCAGCGCCGGGCCGGCGAGCCCCAGCTCTCCCTGGCTGAGATCCGCCACAAGATGGCCAATCCCCCCAGCTTCGATGCCGAGCAGGCCGCCATCAGGGATCTGATCGAGGTGCTGATCCAGGCGGGCGTGCAGATCGAGCTGGCGCCGCCCCGCAAGTCCGGGGCGGCGGCTGAATGGGACCCCCAGGTCCGCACCCTGCGCATCAAGCCCCGGGTGATCGCCAGCGGCAGCACCGAATTTGCCGAGGTGCTCAACCACGAAGCCATCCACGTGGCCCAGAGCTGCAGCAATGGCGGCGTGCGGGCCATGCCGGGCCTGCTGGGCCTGAGCCGCGATCTCCCGCCCCATCTCGACGCGGTGCTCGGCGATGCGGTGTACCTGAGCGCGTCGCCGCAGATGAAGGAGCTGGAAAAGGAGGCCTATGCCAACCAGAAATGGCTGGATCTGGGCCTGCGGCTGGTGCGGCAGCACTGCGGGCTGGCGGCACCTCCTTCAGGTGGCGGGGGAAGCCTGGCCGGCGCCAGCTGAGGGCTTGGCGGCCAGCAGCTTCTCCTCCAGCTGCATGTTGAACTCCAGCAGCTGGGTGTCGTTGAGGTGCTGGCGGCTGCTCAGGCCGAAGAGCTGATCGAGGCAGTGGCGACCCTGCTGGGCGTCCCAGCCCAGCTGACCCAGCAGCAGATCGCACTGGGCCAGCAGGTCGCGGCGTCGCAGAGGAACTGCTGCGCTGGTGGGATCACTGCCGGCGGGCAGGGCTGTGAGGGCCTGCAGGTAGCTCTGCAGGTCGGCGTAGGCGGTGAGCCTGCTGCGGCTGGGATGGCCGAAGGCCCGCTCCAGATAGACGCCCTCCTGCTCGCGCTGCCAGCTCAGCCGGCCCAGCTGGAGGTCGATCTGGGCCAGCTCGCTGCTCCAGTCCTCGGGGTCAGGCTCCGGTTCCTGGGGGCGCTCGGCCGCTGCAGCGGCCACTGCAGGTGGATTGGCTGGAGAGGCCGTTGCTGCAGCCTGCGCAGCCGCGGGAGCTGCTGGTGGCATCGGGGCAGGGGCAGAACCTGGTCCAGCCTTGGCGATGGGCACCGCCACAGTCGCGGGGATGGCGGGAGCCAACTGCTTCGCCAGGCGGGCGCGGGCCCTGTCCTCAGCCTCCTCGGCCGTCTGGGCCTCCCCCAGGGCACTGCCCAGGGTTTCCCCCTGCCGATAGGCCGTGACCTCCACCACCCGCTGCCCGGGCTCGGCGTGGACCAGGCGGACCTGCAGTTGCATCGGGAGTTCGGCTCGGGGACTGGTCTTCCTAGAGTGATCCTCTTGCAGGGTCTGATGGAAGCCGAGTCGATTCAATCCCTGACCCCGCTGCTGCAGGAGGTCGACCGCTGGCATGAAATCCTGCTCGTGCTGCCCCTGCTGGTGGCGCTGGAGGCGGTGCTGTCCGCCGACAATGCCGTTGCCCTGGCGGCCATCTCCCGCCGTCTCCACGACCGTTCCCGCCAGGAGACGGCCCTCAACCTGGGCCTGTTGCTGGCCCTGGTGTTCCGGGTGGGTCTGATCCTGGCCGCCCGCTGGGTGCTGGACTTCTGGCCCCTGCAACTGGCCGCTTCGAGCTATCTGCTCTGGCTGTGTGGCCGCCATCTGGTCCAGCTGGCCGCCGGCGCCCCGCAGGTCCAGGAGCTGACGGAAGCCGAGGCCCCTGGGGCCGTCACCGCCAGCATGGCCAGCGTCGTGGCCACCCTGGCGGTGACGGACCTGGCCTTCTCGGTGGACAGCGTGGCCGCCGCCGTGGCGGTGACCGATCGTCTCCCCCTGGTGATCGCCGGTGGCGTGATCGGCGTGATTGCCCTGCGGCTCACGGCTGAGCTGTTCATCCGCTGGATCGAGCTGTTCCGTCACCTGGAAACCGCCGGCTATCTGGCCGTGGGTCTGGTGGGTCTGCGGCTGCTGCTGCGCCTCGCCAGCCCTCAGCTGGAGCTGCCGGAGTGGGCCTTGCTGTCTCTCGTGGCCGCCCTGTTCGTCTGGGGCTTCTCCGTGCGCCGCAGCCCTGGGCCGCAGTGCGCTGAAGAGCTGCCGGCGGTGGAACAACCGGTGGAACAAGCGGTGGAGCCAGCGGCTCCCCTGAGCTGAGCCATGCAGGTGGAGGTGCGACTGATCGGCAGCGACCGGCTGCTCGACACCTACGAGGTGGAGCACCAGGGACAGATTCCGCAACCGGGCCGCTGGCTGAACCTGGGTGACCAGAGCGTTCTGGTGCTGCAGCGCCGCCATCGCTACCGCCTCAGTAATGGCCGCTACGCGCTGGGCAGCGTGGCTCTGCAGGTGAAGCTGGAAGCCCAGCCCGCCGATGCCAGGCCCTGGGGCCACGGCTGGGTGATCGGCGACCCCGACTGCCGCTACAACGCCCGCAGCCCCCTGCTGCGCTGCGCGGTGCTGCCGGAGGGGCCCTGTGAGCGCTGCAGCCACTTCGAGCCGCTGCGCTGACGAATCCGCACCGCCCGTAGGGTGAAGGTCTGCAAGCTCTCCACCTGCCCCCCATCACCCGCTCATCCCGCCCCGCCGCCCCCATCCCCCGCAGGGGGCAGGCTTCCGCTGCAACCACCGCGGCCCCTCTCTCCAGCGAGGGCAGCCCGGCTCCAGGCTTCGGGGATCTGGGGCTCGGCCTGCCGATCCTCAAGGCGGTGGCCGAGAAGGGCTACACCACCCCCTCGCCGATCCAGCTGCAGTGCATCCCCGCCGTGCTGGCCGGCCACGACGTGATGGCGGCCGCCCAGACGGGCACCGGCAAGACGGCGGGCTTCACCCTGCCGATGCTGGAGCGCCTGCGCCATGGCCCCCATGCCCGCGGCAGCGTGGTGAGGGCCCTGGTGCTCACCCCCACCCGGGAGCTGGCCGCCCAGGTGGCCGAGAACGTGGCGGCCTATGGCCGCTACCTCGACCTGCGCAGTGACGTGGTGTTCGGTGGCGTCAAGGCCAACCCCCAGATCAACCGCCTGCGGGCCGGTGCCGACATCCTCGTGGCCACGCCGGGCCGGCTGCTCGATCTGCAGCAGCAGCGTGCGCTTCGCCTCGATCGGGTCGAGGTGCTGGTGCTGGATGAGGCCGACCGCATGCTCGACATGGGCTTCATCCGCGACATCCAGAAGCTGATCGCCCTGATGCCCCCGAAGCGGCAGAACCTGCTGTTCTCCGCCACCTTCAGCCCCTCGATCCGCAAGCTGGCCCAGGGTCTGCTGCACCAGCCGGTGCAACTCCAGGCCACTCCTGAAAACCAGGCGGCTCCCACCGTGGAGCACCTGCTCCACCCCTGCGACATGGCCCGCAAGCCTGAGCTGCTCACCCATCTGATCGCCAGCAACGGCTGGCAGCAGGTGCTCGTGTTCTCCCGCACCAAGCACGGCGCCAACCGCATGGCCGACCGCCTCAGCCAGGCCGGCATGGCGGCCGCCGCGATCCATGGCAACAAGAGTCAGGGGGCGCGCACCCGTGCCCTGGCGGGATTCAAGAGCGGTTCAGTGCGGGTGCTGGTGGCCACCGATCTGGCCGCCCGGGGCATCGACATCCACCAGCTGCCCCACGTGGTGAATCTGGATCTGCCCAACCAGGCCGAGGACTACGTGCACCGGATCGGGCGCACGGGCCGGGCGGGTCACCCCGGCCAGGCGATTTCGCTGGTGGCCGCGGAGGAAAGGGAACTGCTCGCGGCGATCGAGGGCCTGCTCGGCTCCAGGCTGCCCAGGCAGCCCGTGGCCGGATTCGAGCCCACCGTGCTGAACGCGCCACCCCTGGACCTCAGTGGTGGCCGGGGAGGACGCCGTGGTGCTGGTGGCGGTGGTTCCCGTGGCCGGGGCGGCGGACGCGGCGGGGCTGGGGGGCGTTCCAGCCGCTGACTGGCGGCTGACCAGGCCGGCTGCGGGTCTGAAAACGGCAACAATGGACACAACCGCCCTGGCCGCTCTCGGCTCGGATGGCACCGCACCGAACGACCCCATGCCTTACGAGCCCGGTTCCACCGAATGTCGCGTGCTGATCGACTGCAAGAGTCAGATCGAGTCGATGCTGCTGGCCCTTGGGCGCATTGAGAACAGCGCCCACATCCGTGACCAGCTGCGGTCGGTGCACAATCAGCTGGAGGGGCTGCACGGCCTCTATCGGCGCAGCAACAGCTAGCTGGCCGTTAGCCGAAAGCGCTATTCAGCTCAGACGGGTGCTCGATGTCATGGCAGAGGCTGTAGGCACAGGCCAGGGTGGCCACACGCTTCAGGCCGCCTGGCAGGTCCCGGTGGCACACCAGGTAGCCCCTGGCCAGATCGCGAAAGATCTGGCAATCGGGGCTGGCCTCGGCCACATAGGTGAGGGAGCCCTGGGTGATCCCAGCCCCGCCGGCCGCGATCGCCCGCTTCAGGGGTGACAGCACGGTTGCAGCCACATCCGCCTGGCCAGCGGGGCTGCCCTCGGCGTGGGACTTGGAAGGGAAACCGTTGGCCATGGCACCTGCCTCAAGACCAGACCCCTCAGCTCTAACGCCCCAGGATGGCCGCCTGCTGTGTGCGAACCCTAACCACACAGAACGTATTGAGAGCGGCTGGCGGCGGCGGCGGTGCAGCTGTCAGGCCGGGGTCGCCGTTGCTGCAGGCTCACCCGCAACCGCCCCCAGGGCCTCGCCCGGAAGGGCGCTGAGCTGCTGGATCAGAGCCTGGCCGGAGCAGGCCCGCTTGCCCTCCAGCTGACCCTCGCGCACCAGCACGGGGCAGCCCCCACTGGCCACCACCAGCCCCAGGCCGGGCTCGACGGCCAGCACGGTGCCGGGCTGCGGCGATGGCGTGGCTGGTGGGTCAGCAGCGGCTGGCCATCGGCCACAGAGGGCGGCCGCCTCGCCACTCAGCTGTCCCGCCAGGCGTTGCACCAGGGGTTCGGTGGCGAGCAGCTTCAGTCTTTGGCCCCGCCAGCAGGTGTGGGCGCCGGGGTAGAGGCCCATGACACGGCGGTGGATCGCCAGGGCCGAGTCGCTCCAGGCGATGCGGTAGTCGTCCTTGGTCAACAGGCGGGCGTAGGTCATGCCCTCCGGGCTCTGGGGGCGCAAGCCCAGCCGCCGCCAGCGCTCAGCTTCAGGGCCCTTGCCGGCGGCGGCAATGCGGGGCAGCGCCTCCAGCAGCAGTTCGGCGGTGAGCCGGGAGAGCCTCTCGCCCAGCTGCCTGGCATTCTCCAGCAGGCCGATGGGCAGGCGCTGCTCCAGCAGCACCGGGCCCGTGTCGAGGCCGGCCTCCATCGCCATGATGCCCACCCCGGTTTCGGCATCGCCCTCCAGCAGGCTCCACTGAATCGGCCCTGCACCGCGCCAGCGGGGCAGGAGTGAGCCATGGCCGTTCCAGCAGCCCAGAGGGGGCTGGGCGAGCACTTCCGGCGGCAGGATCTGGCCGAAGGCCACCACCACCGAGAGGTCGGCAGCCAGGGCCGCCAGCTGGGCCTGAGTCTCGGGGTCGCGGCGAATCCGCTGCGGCGTGATCACCGGCAGCTCCAGCTCCAGGGCCCGTTGCTTCACGGGTGAGGGCAGCAGCTGCTGGCCGCGACCGCGGCGTCGATCGGGCTGGCTCACCACCCCCACCACGCTGTGGCCGGCCGCCACCAGGGCCTCAAGGCTGGGCACGGCGTAGGCGGGTGTGCCCCAGAACAGCAGTCGCATCGCGATGGGGGCCGGGGGTCAGGCTTCGCCGGTCACCGAGAGGCCGTCCACCCACACCAGGGGACAGAGGCCATCAGGGGTCAGCTTGGCTTCGCCTTCGAATCCCACCACCGCCTGCAGCAGCTCGCGGATGTCTCCCGCCACGGTGGCCGCCTCGATCGAGCGCCGCTCGCCGCCCTGGAGCAGCCAGCCGTCGAAGGGCAGGGAGAAGGAACCCTGGCTGGCCTTGACGCCGGCGTGAAGAGCGGAGAGCGAATCGATCCACACCAACGGCGTGTCGGCCGCCAGGCGATCCAGCCCCTGGGCGCCGCCGCCGCTGCCTGGAGTGGCGCCGATTTCGAACCAGTCGGGCCCCACCGACACCTTGGCGCCCATGCCGGCGTGGCCGGTGGGTTGAGCGCCGAAGGCCCGGGCGGTGGCTTCCGAGTGCAGGAAGTTCTGCAGCACCCCGCCCTCCACCAGGGCCAGCCGCCGGGTCGGGGTGCCCTCGCCATCGAAGGCGGCGGCGCCGATGTTGCCGGGGTGGAGGCCGTTGTCGTGGATCGAGAGGAAGGGCACGGCCAGAGCCTGGCCGAGGGAGTCGCGGTTGCTGAGGCTGACGCCATCCAGCACGGCGCGGGCGTTGAACAGGCTGCTGAAGGCGCCGATCAGATCCAGAAAGGCCTCTGGACTGAACACGCAGGTGTAGCGCCCCGTGGCGATCGGCCCGTAGTCCAGGTGGCTGATGGTGCGTTCGGCGGCCTCCTGCACACAGCCGTCGATGTCCAGCGCGCCGGCGCCATAGGCCAGGCGCATGGCGCCGGCACTGCGGGGTTTGCGGCCCGCTTCCTCGGCGCGGGCATAGAGGTAGAGGCTGGCGGTGGTGAGCTGCTGCTGGCGGCAGGCGCCATCGCTGTTGAGGTAGAGGCGCTCACTGCTGCGCTGGGCCAGGCCGTTGTAGGGGACGGTGGCAATGGCGGGATGCCGCTCCAGCAGTTGGTGCTCGGCCTGCTTGAGCGTGCCGAGCAGCTCAAGGATCGGCTTGGGAGCGTGCCTGGGCTGCTCCAGCGTGGCCAGCGGGGCAGTGGCCAGGGGGGAGAAGGCGGGTGTGTCGGCGGCGTTGCCGAAGGCGCTGGCCGCCTGGGCGCCGGCCAGCGCCTTGTCGAGGCCACCATCGGAGAGGTCGGAGGTGCTGGTGACTCCCACCAGGCCATCGCCGTTCCAGACGCGGATGGTGATGGCGCTGCGCTGGGCACCCTTCATCTGCTTGGCCTCGCCCCGGTCCACCTGCACAGAGGTGTCGGTGCTGCAGGAGGCCCCCAGATCCCACTGGCTGATGCCGTGACGCTGGGCCAGTTCGGCGAGACGCTGCTGCAGCGTCGTGGCGTTGAGGGTGGTCATGGTCAGCGACCCCCCACGGTGATCGAGTCGACCTTGATGTGGGGCTGGCCCACCGTGACGAAGATGCTGCCGCTTACCGAGCCGCAGAAGCCGGCGGCCAGGTCGAGGTCGTTGGCGCACATCGAGATGCGGGGCATCACCTCCTTGGCCTCGCCGATCAGGGTGGCTCCCTTGACCGGGCGGGTCAGGGCGCCGGCCTCAATCAGATAGCCCTCCTCCACCGCGAAGTTGAACTGGCCCGTGGGGCCGACGCTGCCGCCCCCCATCGACTTGCAGTAGAGGCCCTTGTCGACGGAACCGATCAGCTCCTCGGGGCTGTGGGGGCCCGGGGCGATGTAGGTGTTGCGCATGCGGCTGGCGGCCGCAAAGCTGTGGCTCTGGCGACGGCCGCTGCCGGTGCGCTGGTGGCCGGTGCGCATTTCGCCGGCCCGGTCGCTGATGAAGCGCTGCAGCACGCCGTTCTCGATCAGCACCGTGCGCTGGGCCTCCATGCCCTCGTCGTCGATGCAGAGCGAGCCGAAGGCGCCGTCGCTGAGGCCCTCATCGATGGCCGTCACGGCGCTGTGGGCGATGGGCTCGCCGATGCTCTCGGCGAAGGGGGTGGTGCCGCGCTCCACCTGGGTGGTTTCCAGCAGGTGGCCGCAGGCCTCGTGGAAGATCACGCCGCCGAAGCGGTTGGCCAGCACGGCGGGCATCTGGCCCGCCTGCACATAGTCGGCGTAGAGGATGCTGGCGGCGCTGCTGCACACGTCCACGGCGCTGGCCTCGACGTCCCAGTGGCGCAGGTCGTCCGGCCGGCCTGAGGTGCCGTAGCGGCGGCCGAGGCCGGCGCGATGGTCGCCGTCGGCGGCGAGCACGTTCAGGCCCACGGACTGGTGCAGCCGGATGTCGCGGGCAAAGGTGCCGTCGCTGGCGGCCACGAGGATCTCCTGCCAGTCGCGGGCGTACTGGCTGCGGCGGGCCTGCAGGTGGCGTCCGTGCTGCTCCAGCCTGGCGGTGGCCTGCAGCAGTTTGTCGCTGCTCTCCTGCAGAACGGGGCAGCGCTGCAGCCAGTCGCGTTTGGTCTGGGCGAAATCTCTCAAGGCCGGCAGGCCGGCGAAGGCGCTCCGCAGGGCGCCGCTGTTCTGGGCAGGAGCTTCCAGGCCGAGCATGCCCAGTGCCTGCTCCAGGGCCTGCAGCAGCCCCCGCTCGGAGAGGTCGTTGGTGCTCACGAAGCCATCGCGCAGATCGCGGAACACCCTCAGGCCCGCCCCCATGCCGAAGGAGGGACTCACACTGGTGATCGTGTCCTGTTCGGCCAGCAGGCCCAGGTGGTCGGTGCGCTCCAGGAACACCTCCACCAGGTCCGCTCCGGCGGCCCGACCCGTGGCGAGCAGCAACTCCAGCCGTGCTTGCCAACTCTGGTCGAACAGCTCAAGGGTCGGCGCTGCGGCGGAGAGAACCACGGGAAACGTTCGGGTGAGCGTGGAACACGGTTGTAGCAAAAACCCCTGGGCCGCAGGGCCTGGACCAGGGGTGGGCCGTGCTCAGCGCACCGCCGGCTGGAAGGCTTCGCTGCGGATGGGTTTCATCAGGAACAGCTTGGCCATCTCGGCGCCGTTGGCGATCCAGTAGGGCAGCTTGCGCAGGGCCTTGAGGGGCGCCGGAGCAGTGCTCTGATCGGCCTTGGTGAGGGCGGCGTTGTTGTCAACAAGACGCTCCAGCCGCACCCAGAAGCGGGGATTGCGCACGTCGAGCACCACCGGGAACACCCGGGCGGAGGTCTCGTTGGTCTTGTCGATCACGTACTTGTCGTAGGCGCGGGCATCGAGCCCCAGGGCTTCGTAGAACTCCTTGCGGGCCACATCGCGCACATACATGGTGGCGAACACCGCCAGCAGGAAGAAGCGGCACCAGAGCCTTGCCTGCAGACCACGCACGGTGTCAGGCTGGGCCTTCATCAGGGCATCAAAGAAATCGCCATGGCGGTTTTCGTCCTGGCACCAGTTTTCGAAGAAGTTGAAGATCGGGAAGATCTTGCTTTCAGGGTTTTCCTGAAGGTGGCGGTAAATGGCGATGTAGCGCCAGTAGCCGATCTTCTCGCTGAGGTAGGTGGCATAGAAGATGAATTTCGGCTTGAAGAAGGTGTAGGCCTTGTTGGCCGTGAGGAAGCCGAGGTCGAGCTGGAGGCCGAAGTCGCTCATCGCCTTGTTGAGGAAGCCAGCATGGCGGGCTTCATCGCGGGCCATGTGGGCAAAGCACTCCGCCAGCAGGGGGTTCTTCTGCTTGATGCGGCGGCTCAGTTCCTTGTAGAGCAGAAAGCCGGAAAACTCCGAGGTGCAGCTCTGCTCCAGGAACTCCACGAACACCTTGCGGGTTTCGGGGTCGAGCTTGTCTGCAGCGCCATCGAACTCGGCATTGCGCACGAAGTGGTGCCGGTTGTAGTCCTTGCGGAACTCCTCGCAGATGGCCTCGAGTTCCACTTCGTTCGGCCGCAGATCCATGGCCGCCATGGCCTCGAAGTCTGTGGTGTAGAAGCGGGGCGTGAGGATCGTGTCCTTGGCCGGATCCTTGATGGCCGGGCCATCCGGGGTGCCGATAGCGGCGCCTGGCGTGGCGCTCGGGTCGGCTACGGCGGTGGGAGGCACCATTCGATGGGCTGCACAGGGCGTGGCGGCATCGTAGGCGGCCTCGGCCAGGGTGCGGCGGGGATGTAACGCCGATCGGTCAGGTCAGCCGGAACGCTGAATCGACACCACCGGTCGGCTCGCTCAGTTGGGCCCGAGCCACTTCTGGCCGTTGAGGCGCGACACCACGCGCGACACCAGCAGGGGCAGGGTGACTTTCTTCTCGTCGATCAGAAACGACTCCACCTGGGAGGGTTCGGCGCCGGACTCGGCCACGATCACGGTCTTCGCCGCGGTGAGGCTCTCACTGGTGAAGCAGAGCCAGAAGCGGCGCTGGCCAGGAAGCGTGCCCACCACCATGGAGCAGTCCATGCCGACCACCGGCATCGGCCCCTGCTGGAAGGAGAGCTGGGGTGCCGGCCCCCCGTAGGCCTGGATCTCCTTCTCCAGGGCCGGGATCAAGAGGTTCGGCACGAACGAGCCGAAGGGCTGGTCTTCGGGAGCGGGGGGCTTGGCGGCTGCCTTGGCGGCCGGTTTGGGCTTTGCCGGGGCTGCTTCGGCAGCCGCAGCGCTGCTTGGCTTGGGATTGCTGGCGTCACTCACCGACTCAGGCACCGACTCACGCCTCAACGAGGAATGGCCGAACTGTAGGGCGATTTCAGCGGCATCAAGGTGCTCAGGTCGCCTCGCTGATCACCACTCGTTCTGGAGCGGGCTGCCCCAGTCATCGCCTGACGCCGCAGCCGGCTGGCTGGCCCTGGGGGCCGCCTGCGCCGTGTGTTGCGCTGCTGCGTGGGCTGCGTGGGAGGCCGCGGTTTTGGCCCTGGCAGGGGCTGCGGCGGTGGCCCGGCGAATCACCCGGAAGGGCACGGCCACGGTGGGCACGGCCTCACCGGCCGCCCGGGTCGGCCCCGCCACTGGGGTGTCGAGAGGCGGCTGTGGGGCAGGAACGGGGGTGTTCCAGGGCTCCGGCTGGCCGGCGTCATCCCCTGCGTCGGGCTCAGGCCAGGGGCGCCCGCGGCTGCCGTTCTCCCGTTCCAGAGGCTGCCGCACCTGTCGCTGCAGGGGTCGCTGCTGGCCGGCGGCCAGGGCCAGGCCGGTGCCGAGGGCACTGAGGCCGGCTCCGGCCGTGGCCGCCACCATGATCCATACCCCGATCGGCAGGGCCGGCGAGGTCCAGATCAGCAGGCGCAGCGCCACGGCGGGCCTGGGGTTGAAGGCGCCGATCAGCAGGGCTGCCAGCAACGGGGCGAGCAGGGGGAGCAGCAGCAGCTGGCGCAGCAGGGGGGTCAAGGGTTCAGACCTGGGTGGGGATCCCTTCGGGCCGTGGCTCCAGCGTCCCCATCCCGCGGACCGGGCCCTGCCATCGCTGCAGGTCACCCAGGTCGTAGCCGAGCACGTCAAACACCCGGATCACCAGGAAATCCACCATGTCCTCAATCGTGCTGGGCTGCTGGTACCAGGCCGGCACGGGTGGGGCGATCCTGGCGCCCGCCTCGGCGAGGGCGGTGAGGTTGCGCAGATGCACCAGGTTCCAGGGGGTCTCCCGGGGACAGATCACCAGGGGCCGCCCCTCCTTGAGATGCACATCGGCCGCCCGCTCCACCAGATCGAGGGCCACTCCTGAGGCGATCCGCCCCACCGTGCCCATGGAGGCCGGCAGGATCACCATGCCCTTGGTGCGGTAACTGCCGCTGGCGATGCCGGCGGCCTGGTCGTTCCAGCGGTGGCAGCGCAGGCTGCCGCTCCGGCAGCCGGTCTGATGGCGCCAGAATTGCTCCTGAGCCTCCGGTTCGCTCGGCACCCGCAGGCCGAGCTCCGCCTGCCACACACCGATGGCGCCGCGGCTGGTGACCATCTCGACCCGTTCACCGGCCTGGAGCAGCAGCTGCAGAGCCCGCTGGGCCAGGGGCTGGGCGGAGGCCCCGGAAACGGCCAGCACGACGGGATCCATCGGTTCAGGCCTCGCTCAGCACGGCGACCGGGGTGAAGGGGTCGATCTCAGGATCCCCGCTCTCGGTGTCAGGGATGGCTGCCTCGCTGGAATCGGCGCCCTCTGCCATGGGAACGGCGAGATCGATCTGATGGCGCAGGGCATCCACCTTCTGGATCTCCACCTCCACGGCGTCGCCGAGCATGTAGGTGCGGCGGTTCTTGCGCCCCACCAGCCGGTTCTGGCGGGAGCGGTACTCGTACCAGTCGTCCTTGAGCGAACTCACGTGCACCAACCCCTCCACCTGGGAGGGCGGCACTTCCACGAAGAAGCCATAGCTCTGCACGCCGCTGATCACCCCGGGCAGCACCTGGCCGACGAGGGGCTCGGCCTGGCGCGCCTGGGCCATGGCCAGCAGATCCGCCTCGAACTCCACCAGAAAACGGCGACGCCCGTTGAGCCGCTGCAGCAGGCCCTGGTCCCTGGTCTGCTGGAACGGAGCAAGGGCGCTGTTGGGCAGCAACGCCCAGTCGATCGTGCCGTGACAGGAATCGGCGGCCAGGTCTACGCCGATCTTGTGGCGCACGCTGGGACGGTCCTTGCCTTCGCTGAGGAGCAGGGTCAGCAGCTGCTGGTTCCAGATGTCGACGTAGTGGAGGGTGGGGCAGCACCAGGGGGCCAGGGCCGCCGGCCTGCCATCGCGTTCCTCCTCGGAGAGTCCGGCCACGGCATGGCGACCGGGCTGCTCCGAGAGGCTCACCGGTTTCAGCACGCCTCGAAGCTGCTGCTGCAGGGGACGGCAGCGGTCGGTGGCAGCAAAGGCGGCCGCAAGTTCGGCCCCACTGGCGTGGCCCTCCTCACCGAGTTCGAGGGGGATGTCCAGAGCCAGGGCTGCCCGGGCCACGTCGTTGAGATCGGCGGCCTCGGGAGGCGGGTTCAGGGCGTAGATGGCGGGGAGGTTCAAGGCGCTGAGGTGATCGCCAAGGGCCATCTCGGCCATCAGGAAGGCCTCCCGCAGGATCGCCGTGGGGTGATGGGCCGGCAGCTCCACGAACCAGCCCTGCCCGCCGCCTTCAGGTGACGGCACGGCCAGGTCGCCCAGGCTGTCGATCAGGGGCATGGACAGCTTGAGATCGATGGAGCCCTGGGCCAGACGCCGCTGGTGCAGCTGCGCGGTGAGCCCCACCAGAGCCTCCAGCTGGCCCAGCTGCTCCTTGATCGGCTTGAGGGCCGCCGGGGTGGTGCGGGCTTTGGGCTTGCGCTCCGCCAGGGCTTCCAGGGCCTCGGCTCCCACTGTGGCGACGGGCTTCACCAGGCTTCGGCAGAAGCGGTAGTGCTCCAGCACGCCTTCCGGGCTGAGCTCCAGGGCGACCGAGAGCGCCGCCTGGCTCTCGCCCGGCTTCCAGGCCGTGGCCTTGATCAGGCCGGGGCTGAGCAGGGGGAGCCACTGGCGCCCGGTGCAGAGGGCGTCGGCCTGCTCGCGCAGCCAGAGGTCGAGGCTGCCGTTGGCGCTGAGCCGCTCAGCCACGGCGGGGCTGTGGACCCACAGGGTCCAGCCCCCCTCCCGCTCCTCCAGGGCCAGAGCCGCCAGCTCGGGGGCGTTGCGTCCCTGCCAGCCACTGATCAGCAGGCAGGGCTCGCTGGTGAGATCGGCACGCTCCTTGGCGGCAAGACTTTTCAGCGCCGTACGGGGCGCCGTGGAGCGGGTGTTGAGCCGGTGCTTGGTGAGCAGCAGGTCGAGGTCGGCGGCCTCGCCGCCCCGGATCGGCAGGCGGCGGGCCACGTGGCCCTGGGGAGCGAACTGCGCCACGGGGTAGCGATCAATCGCCACCTCCACCACGGAATTCTGCTCGGGATCGAGATAGCTCGAATCGCCAGCCGGAAGGGTGACGGCGGTGAGCAGGCGGTCGTCGAGGGGCAGGGCCACCAGGCGTTCGTTCTGCTCCTCCACCTGGGCCAGCATCGAAGTGGTCTGGCGGGCCAGGATGCAGCGCACCCCCCCCTCCGGGGAGCGGCGCCTGCCGCCCTCGCGGGTCACCTGCACCAGCACCCGGTCGCCGTTCCAGGCGTGGTTGAGCTCGTGGTCACGGATGTAGATGTCCTCGCCGCCGTCCTCCCGCAGAGCAAAACAGAAGCCCTTGCTGGAACAGCGCAGCCGGGCCTGAATCAGCTCGGGGGTGTCGCAGCGCTGCAGCCCCTGCTCGGCCTGCTCCAGCAGTCCCAGTTTCACCAGGGCGTCCACGCCGATCAGCAGCATGGCTTTGTCGCGGGAGTTGCTCAGGCCGAGGGCCTTCTCCAATTTCGTGATCGGCAGCGGCTCTCCGGCGGGGAGCTGGTCGAGCAGGTCGGCGACCGAGAACTTCATCAATTCAGCAGCTGGGTGGCGGGATCCGCCGGGGGGCAGCCCAGGGGGCCGGCGGCGGCGTGGGGGAGGCGATGAACCGGGCTCGGAGCGATGCCCATGTCCACAGACGTCCGTTCAATCAGTGGCGACTCTAGGCAGCCGGGTGGGCAGGGGCAGGGCCCGTACGATCCGGCGCACTCCCGGCGCCCCTCAGGAGCTCGCGTCCTGATCGCTGGGCGGCCCCTGGGCATCAGGCGCCAAGGCTGGATCCGTGCCGCCCACGGAGATGGCCTGGGCGTGCTCCTCTTCGGCTGCCGCCATCAGCAGCAGCCGAACGCCCAGCACCAGAAAGCCCACTGAGGCGGCGAGCTGCAGGGTGTCGGTGGGAATCACGGCGGAGAGGGAGCCACCGGCCCCGGCACCCAGCAGGCTGGCCAGCACCAGGGCGCTGGAGCTGCCGGCAAACACCGCCCCGGGCCGCGGCGAGGTGCCGCTGATCGTGACGATCGCGAGCTGGGTCTTGTCGCCGAGTTCGGCCAGAAACACCGTGACAAACGTGGAGGCCAGCAGGGCAAGATCCATCGGGCTTCAGGAGAGGGGGGGCAGGCTCGGAGCGGGGGCCACCAGGTGGAGCACCGCCTGCCGGCCCAGCCACAACCCCAGGGCCACCATCAGCCCGCCGGCCAGCCGTTCCAGTTGCTGGGCCGGCATCACCCGGGCCAGCCAGCGCCCCAGCAGCACCCCCACGAGGCTGGAGCAGATCAGGGCCAGTGAGGCCCCCAGAAACACCTGCAGCGGGCGGCCCGACTGGGCCGAGAGCAGCAGGGCGGCCAGCTGGGTCTTGTCGCCGAGTTCGGCCAGGAACACGGTGGTGAAGGTGGTGATGAACGCCACCCCCCAGCTGCTCCGTTCGGTCGCTGGGTGAGCGCTGCCCTGGCTGTCGCTGCTCATGGCCGCCGCCGGATCGTCCGCAGAAATCGACGCATCACCTTGTCACGGCCCCCGTATTCCGAGCGGATCTGTTCCAGGCAACAGGCGATGGCCATGGCACCAGGTTCGGCCTGGGCCGCGCCGTCAGCACCATCCATCAGGCCACCGAAGAGGGGCACCAGGGTGCTGACGTGGCAGAAATCAGGCCGCTCCTCGTAAATCCGGCAACGACGCCCGCCCGTGTCGTAATGGATGCACCAGCCATCGGCTCCCACCATGGAGAGGTAGCGGGTCTGCTGGTCTGGGCTGAGGGCGGCGATGGCCTCGGGCCGCAGGGCGGGATCGAGGCGGCAACAGGCGCCGCAGCCCTGAATGCATTGCCAGTGCCGCTGCTGCCGTGATGCCATGGCTTCCCCGAACGGGCATCGCCAACGGATTGGCCCCGCTCGACCCTATCCAAAGCGCCGTCATGGCGCCGGCCCGGCCAGAGCAGGCCCTGTGACAACCAGTCACAGCCTCCGAGGCGCCCTGAGAGATCAAGGGAGAGGCGAGTAGAATCCCGCGCATTCCCTATCCAGCGCCGGTTGCCATGGGCATCGACTTTCACCTGATTGCCAACTTCGGTGCCCTGGCTCTGATCACCCTGGCTGGCCCCGCCGTGATCTTCATCCTCTTCTACCGCCGCGGCGCCCTCTGAGCGTCCTTCTTGGCTTCGCCGTCCAGGTCGGCGAGGGCGTGATAGATGGGCCTTGACTCCAGCCTGCGTCCTGCATAGGCCCCCAGCACGGCGCTGAGCAGGATCCCGAACAGCAGCTGCTGGTCACCGGCCAGCCGCAGCGAAAACAGCACGGTCATCATCGGCAGCTGGGTCGCACCGGCCAGCCCCGCGGCCATGCCGAGGGCCACGCCCACCTGGGCGCTGGATCCCAACAGGGCCAGCACACCGCTGCCGAACACCGCCCCGATGGTCAGGGCTGGATCGATCAGGCCGCCAGGCACCCCGGCCCCCAGGGCCAGAAGCGGGGCCAGCAGCCGTGACGCCAGCACCAGCAGCCAGCCCATCTGGCCGAGGGGTGAGCCTGGAACAGGCAGCGGACCGCGCTCCACCAGCAGCTGGCCCATCAGGGCCTCCCCATCGCCGCCACTCCAACCGCCGCTGCCCAGCGCCATCAGGGCCAGCCCGCCTCCGAGCGCCAGGCCCCAGCGCCAGGGCTGGCTGCGCACCCGCGGTTGCAGCCAGCCGCTGACGTTGAGCAGCAGGCGTGCAAACAGGCCGCCAAGCAGGCCGCCGCCCACCCCGATCGGCACGGCCAGAGCCAGCTGCTGCCACTCGGGCATGTTGACGTCCAGCAGCCCCAGGGGGAACAGCGGAATGCCGCTGAGGTTGCTGATCAGGGCGGCTGCCGAGCAGGTCACCAGCGCAGGCCACACCAGCGAACTGCTGTAGCGGCCAACGAGCTCCTCCATCACGAACAGGGTGCCCATCAACGGGCTGTTGAAGCCCCCGGCCAGGCCGGCTCCAGCCCCGATCGCCATCAGGTCGCGGGTCGGTACCCCCTTGAACAGGCGCGGAAAGCGCCGCTGCAGAAACTCGGCCACGGCGGCACCGAGGTGCACTACGGGGCCCTCGCGCCCGAGGGGCATCAGCGCCAGGCTGGCGGCTGTCCAGAGCCCGATGCGTGCCACGGTGGGGCTGGCTCCCAGCAGCTTCTCGGCCCGCTCGGGATGCTCCAGGCTGCGAAGCGTCTGGGGGATGCCAGAGCCTGCGCCATGGGCCAGGCGCCGGGCCTGCAGGGCCAGCAGCAGGGGCATCACCAGCACAGGCGCCGCCGCAATGGCGATCGTGAGGGGCGTCCAGCCAGCTCCGGTGAAGGCCGGCAGTTTCTGCTGCAGGAAGGCCTGGGCCATGTCCACCAGATTCAGGGGCAGACAGGTCAGCCCCACGGCCACCCCCACCAGGAGCAACCGGGCCAGGCTGCCCAGGTCGTGGCGGTGCAGGGGCAGGCGGGACATCAGGCGGCGAGACCGAGGGCCAGGGCCGCATCCTGAAGCAGGGCGCGGAGATAGGGGTGTTCAGGCGTGCTGCTGCTGAGCAGTTCCTCCCCGGCGGCGTTGCGCACCACGACGCCATTCCCCTGGCGGCGGCACCAGTAGGAGCGCCCGCAGCGCTGCAGGCGCACCTCCCCCTGGCTCTCGGGGTCGCCGCAGCCCCTCAGGCCCACCAGTTCCAGTTGGAGCCGCTCCTGGCCCTGCCAGCGATCCAGCCGCAGCCGGTAGGCCACATCCACCCAGGCGGGCAGGTCGGCCGATCCCTGCCAGCGCCAGCCCATGGCGCGCAGGCTGCAGTCACCCTGACGCAGCTCCAGCTGCAGGTGGCCGCCCCGCAGCAGCTTCTGCTGGCTGACGCGGCAGGCCGAGCTCCAGTACACCGGCTGGGGATGGCCGATGCCGAAGGGCTCCAGCCGTTGCTGCTGGTGCAGGAAGTCGCGGTCGATCTGCTCCAGGCGGAGCAGCACCTCGGGTTCCACCGGGTGGCCGCCGCCCTGGATCTCCAGCCAGGCGCGGGCCAGGCCGTTGAGCCGCTCCTGCAGGGCCGCCACGTGCTGGGCGCGCACCGTGAAGCCCCCTGCTGCCGGGTGGCCGCCATGGCGCTCCAGCAGGTCGGCGCAGTGGCTGAGGGCCTGGTCCACGGCAAAGCCCCGCGGGGCCCGCACCGAGGCCCGCAGCCTGCCCCCCCCCTCGCCGGCCAGCAGGGCCGCCGGCAGGCCGAGGCGCTCCACGAGCCGGGCGGCCACGATGCCGATCACGCCGTGGTGCCAGTGGCCCTGGGCCAGCAGCACAAAGGGGCTGCGCTGGGGGCCGTCGGCCTCCAGCAGGGCCAGGGCTTCGGCTTCGATCGCCTCGCAGAGTTCACGCCTCTGGCGGTTGAGCGCTTCGCACTCTCGCGCCAGTTCCAGGGCCCGCTGCCCGTCCTCGGTGGTGAGCAGTTCCACCACCAGGGCGGGATCGCCCAGGCGGCCGACGGCATTGATGCGCGGGGCGATCTGGAAGCCCACGGCCTGGGCATCGAGGGGCGCCTCCTCCACCCCGGCCAGCCGCTGCAGGGCCTGCAGCCCCGCCAGGGGCGAGCGGCGCAGGTGCGGCAGGCCATCCAGCAGCCAGCGGCGGTTCACGCCGTTGAGGGGCGCCATGTCGGCGATGGTGCCGATGCAGAACAGGTCGCGGGCCATCTGCAGGGCATCGGGGCGCCGCAGCGCCTCACACAGGGCCGCCGCCAGGACGTAGGCCAGCCCCACCCCCGCCAGGCCCCGGAACGGGGAGTGCTCCGGGGTGCGCTGGGGGTGCAGCAGGGCCAGATAGGGCGGCACCACGGCCGGGATCGTGTGGTGATCGGTCACGATCACCTCCACCCCCAGCTCCCGGGCCCGCAGCAAGGCCGCCGCCGCCGCGATGCCGTTGTCCACGGTCACCAGCAGCGTCACGCCCTGGTCTGCCAGCCGCTCCACCATGGCGGGATTGAGGCCGTAGCCCTCCTCCAGGCGGCTGGGGATGGCGGCCAGCGGCTGGGCTCCGAGTCGCTTGAACACCCCCAGCAGCAGGGCGGTGCTGGTCATTCCGTCTGCATCGTAGTCGCCACAGATCGCCACCGCCTCGCCCTGGCGGCAGGCCTGCTGCAACCGCTCCAGGGCCTTGCCCAGATCCGGAAAGTGCTCCAGGGCTGCTGGTGCGGCGGGCGGCTCCAGCAGGGCTGTGATGGCCGCGCTGGTTCGGTGGCCGCGGCGGGCCAGCAGCGCCAGCAGCGGCGCCGGCAGGGACGCCAGCCCGGGGGGATTGAGCTGGGCCAGGGCCTGGGGATCGGCCAGCTCTCCCAGGGGGGTGGGCAGGTGCCAGCGTTGCTCGTCGAGCGGGGGCAGCAACGGGGCCATCGGCGAGGGTGAGGGCCATTCTGGTGGGCACCCGACGCTTCCCCCTGGCTCGATGGCCCTGCGTGCCCTGCTCTGGGATGTGGACGGCACCCTGGCCGAAACCGAGCGCGACGGCCACCGCGTGGCGTTCAACCGGGCGTTTGCCGAGGCCGGGCTGCCGCTCCATTGGCAGGAGGGCGACTACGGCCGCTGGCTGGAGATCAGCGGTGGCCATGAGCGGCTGCGCTTCGCTCTCACGGAGCTGGAGGGGGAGCCCCCCGAGCCGGAGCGGGTTCGGGCTCTGCAGGTCTGCAAGCAGCGCCACTACACCAGCCTCCTGGCCGCCGGTGGCCTGGGCCTGCGCCCGGGGGTGGCGGAGCTGGTGGCGGAGGCCCGGGCCGCCGGCCTGGCGCAGGCCATCGTGACGACCAGCGGCCGCCAGGCCCTGCAGGGCCTGGAGCAGCAGTTGCTGGGATCCATGGGTCCGGCCTTCAGCCTGCGCCTTTGCGGGGAGGACGTGGCACGCAAGAAGCCCGATCCCGAGGCCTATCAGCGGGCCGTGACGGCCCTGGGCTGGCCGGCCGCCGACCTGCTGGCCATCGAGGATTCCCCCCAGGGCCTGGCGGCGGCCACGGCGGCCGGGCTGCCCTGCCTGCTCACCCTCAGCCATTACAGCCGCCCGCTGCCCCTGGAGCGCTTCGCCTCGGCCCGGGCGGTGGTGAGTGGCCTCGGCGCTGACGCCATGGTGCTTCGGGGCCCGCCTTGCCAGGCTGGGCGGATCACGCTCTCCTATCTGCAGAGCCTGCTCTGAGATCCCACCCCTTGCAGTCGACCCGTTTCAACCGGTTCAGTGTGGGCCTGGCCCAGGGACTGCTGGCCAGCCTGCGCGGCAACTGGCGTCACCGCAGCGTGGTGCTGCTGGCCCTCTTGCTGGGCTTCTATGCCGGCGGCAACCTCACCAGCTATCTGCTGCTCTTCTTCCCCGGCGGGCGGCCGATGGCGGTGCTGGCGCTGGTGCTGCTGCTGGAGCTGGTGGTGCGCTTGCGGGGCCGGCTGGTGCAGGAAAGGCCCGGGCTGGGCTGGGTGGTGCTGGACAACCTGCGCATCGGCCTGGTGTATGCCGTGGTGCTGGAGGCCTTCAAGCTGGGCACCTGATGGATCCCTGGCTGCAACGGCACTGCGGCATCGCCGATCTCGAGGCGTGGCGCCGGCTCTGGACCGCCGAGCACCTGGCGGAGCTGCCGATCCAGGTCAGCCTGGCCGAGGCCTTTGCCCTGCCGTTGCTGGCGCGGCTGCAGCGACGGGTCGGCCAGGGGGCGCGGCCGATCCTGGCCCTCAACGGCCCGGTGGGGGCCGGCAAGACCAGCCTGGGGCGCGCCCTGCTGCAGCTGGCTCCCCGCTTCGGGCTGCGGCTGGGGGTGGCCTCGATCGACGACTACTACCTGCCCTGGCCGCAGCGCCAGCGGGCCATGGCCGGCAACCCCTTCGGCGTCAGCCGCGTGCCGCCCGGCAGTCACGACCTGCCCCTGCTGGCCGAGAGCCTGGAGGGTTGGGCGGCGGGGGAGCCCTGGCAGCTGCCGCGTTTCGACAAGCGCCTGCGCGGCGGTGAGGGTGACCGTGCCGGCATGGACATGGTGACCTGCGAGGCCGTGGTGCTGGAGGGCTGGCTGCTGGGCTGCAAGCCGCTGGGCCCTGCTGGCCTCGAGCGAGCCCAGCTCTTTGCTGGAGCCCCGGGTGCGCCGGAGCTCACGGCCAGGGAAAGGCTCTGGTTGCCCCACTGGGACGAGGCGCTGGAGACCTATCAGCCCCTGTGGCGGCGCTTCGAGGAGCTCTGGCTGCTGCGGCCGCTCCACTGGAGCCTGCCCAGACGTTGGCGCTTCCAGGCCGAAGCCCGCCAACGGAGACGTGGCGACAGCCTTGGCGAGGGATGGCTGAGCGGCGCCGCCCTGGATCGGCTGGTGCGCGCCAGCCTGTGCAGCCTGCCGCCGGGCCCTTATCAGGATCCCCTCGCCTCGCAGCCCGGCAGGGTGGTGGCGCTACTCGATGGTCGGCGCCGCTGTGTTCGATGCACGTCCGGCGGAGAAGCCGGCGGGGATCAGTCTTCGGACTCTTCTTCGCTGTCCATGGGATAGACGAAGCCCTGGGCGCGGCCGCTCAGCACGGCCTTGCCGATCGACAGAGCCTTGCCGGCGGCGGTGGCCGCCTTGGCTTTCCAGTGGGCGTGGCGCTGGTTGCGCTTGCCCTTCGATGTTTTCTTCTTGGGGACAGCCATCCCAGATCTCTCACAACCAAACAAGGATCCTCCGCTGCCGTCTGGCCTTTCGTCAAATCGCTAAAGTCGCCTGAAAGCCGGACCCCCGTGAGCAAGAGCCCGTCTCCGGCTGCTGCAAGCGTTCCTGATTCCGAAAGCGCCCCCGTGCCAGGGCCAGGCTCCTCCCCTGCAGCGGCCCCAGCTCCAGACGCTGACCCTGCGCCGGCCACGACAGAAGCGCCCTCCTACAGCGGCCTGCTGGCCGATCTGCGCGAGGGCAGGGTGCAGGAGCTGGTGCTCTCACCCCGCCGCCGCGATGTGGCGGTGACGTTCAAGGACGGCAGGGAGGCCCGCGTGCCTGTGTTCAGCAACGACCAGTTGCTGCTGAACACCGCGGCGGCCGCCAATGTGCCGCTCACCGTGCGCGATGACCGCGCTGAGCTGGCCACGGCCTCCTTCCTCTCCAACGGCCTGCTGGTGCTGCTGCTGGTGGGGGCCCTGGTGCTGATGCTGCGCCGCAGCACCAAGGTGGCCAACCGGGCCATGGGCTTTGGAGCCAGCAAGCCCAGGGTCCAGCCTGAGAACACCGTGCAGGTGCGCTTTGAGGACGTGGCCGGGATCGCCGAGGCCAAGGAGGAGCTGCAGGAGGTGGTGACCTTCCTCAAGGCGCCGGAGAGTTACACCGCCATCGGCGCGCGCATTCCCAAGGGGGTGCTGCTGATCGGGCCGCCGGGCACGGGTAAGACCCTGCTGGCCCGCGCCATCGCCGGCGAGGCGGGGGTGCCCTTTTTCTCGATGGCGGCCTCGGAGTTCGTGGAGATGTTCGTGGGGGTGGGAGCCAGCCGGGTGCGGGACCTGTTCCGCAAGGCCAAGGCCAAGGCCCCTTGCATCATCTTCATTGACGAGATCGATGCGGTGGGCCGGCAGCGGGGCGCCGGCATCGGCGGCGGCAACGACGAACGCGAGCAGACCCTCAACCAGCTGCTCACCGAAATGGACGGTTTCGAGGAGAACTCCGGCGTGATTCTGGTGGCCGCCACCAACCGGGCCGATGTGCTCGATCGGGCCTTGATGCGCCCCGGCCGCTTCGATCGCCGCGTCACCGTGGATCTGCCTGACCGCCGCGGGCGGGAGGAGATTCTCGCCGTGCATGCCCGCACCCGCCCCCTGGCGGAGGAGGTGTCCCTGGCCAGCTGGGCCAGCCGCACGCCGGGCTTCTCCGGCGCCGATCTCTCAAACCTGCTCAACGAGGCGGCGATCCTCACGGCCCGGCGCCGGCTCAATGCCATCGACAACCAGGCCCTCAGTGATGCCCTGGAGCGCATCACCATGGGCCTGGCGGTGGCCCCGCTGCAGGATTCGGCCAAGAAGCGCCTGATCGCCTATCACGAAGTGGGCCATGCCCTGCTCACCAGCGTGGTTCCCCATGCCGACAGGCTGGACAAGGTGACGCTGTTGCCCCGGGCCGGCGGCGTCGGCGGTTTCGCCCGCACGATGCCGGATGAAGAGGTGCTCGATTCCGGGCTGATCAGCAAGGCCTACCTCCAGGCCCGCATGGTGGTGGCCATGGGCGGCCGGGCGGCCGAGCTTGTCGTGTTCGGACCGAGCGAGGTGACCCAGGGCGCGGTCGGCGACCTGGAACTGGTGGCCCGCATCGGCCGCGAGATGGTGACCCTCTACGGCTTCTCGAGCCTGGGACCCCAGGCCCTCGAGGGCAGCGGTGCCGAGGTGTTCCTCGGGCGTGACTGGCTGCGCTCGGAGCCGCCCTACTCCCAGGACACCAGCACCCGCATCGATGCACAGGTGCGCGACCTGGCCCGCCGGGCCCTGGCGCAGGCCGTGGCGGAGCTGCGGCCCCGCCGGGCCCTGATGGACACCCTGGTGAACAGGCTGATCGCTGAGGAGACCATCGACGGCGACAGCTTCCGCAGCCTGTTGGAGGCCGATGCCCAGGCCTCAGCCGGCCAGGCCACCGCTGAAGCGGATGTCGAGGCTGCGCAGGTAGGTGTGTAGGCCGGCGTCCTGGATCGGCAGCAGCCGCGCCATCCGCCCGCTCTCGTTGGTGTGGGCGTGCCAGTGGCCCGGCGGCGTCACGAAGGCGGCGCCGGGCTCCCAGATCGAGCGGCTGGGGTTGCGGATGGTGCCGTCCTCGTTGAGCTCGGTGCCCACCAGGGTGTAGCAGCCCGGATCGCAGTCGATCACCAGATCCAGGGCCACCGACTGGTGCCGGTGGGGCCGCTGGGCCGTGGCCGCCGGCACCAAACCGAGCATGGCCCAGAGGGTGTGGGTGGCGGTGCGGCTGGTGGGGCAGTCGGCGTTGGCCAGCAGCAGGCTGAGGCGGTTGCTGCGGGCCGAGCTGGGATCGGCGAGCAGGGCCTGCAGATCCCGCTCCAGCATCGCGGCCGGGAAGTGGGTGGCCTCAAAGCGCGGCGTGGTGGGCTCAGCGCCTAGGAAGCGCAGCAGGGGAGCGTCGTGCACCCAGTAGAGAACGCTGTCGCAGCTGGCCTGCAGCAGGGGGGCATCGCCGCTGGGCAGGGTGATCACATCCCCCTGCTGCCAGCTGAGGCTGCGGCCGCCCCAGTGCAGCTCACCCTCGCCGTGCAGCACGTAGAAGAGGGCGCTGGTGGCAGCGGCGGCGGCCTTGAGGCCCTCGCCGGCCAGGATGCGCAGGAAGTTGGCCGAGAGGGCGGGGCTGGTGGCAGGGCCGCTGCAGCCCAGGGTGGCGCTGATGTCGAGGGGGATCACGCCGGTGGGGCCGGAGCGGTGCACTTCGGGGCCCCAGTGGTGATCGGGGATGGGCTCGGTGAGGCCGCGGCGGATCGGATTGGCGGCCTGGCGGTAGTCGAAGGTCTGGGCTTTCTCCTGCCAGCGGCAGGCGTCTGGACTGCTGGCCGCGGGGGCCGTGGAAGAGCTCAGGGGCTGCAGGGGAACCTGGGTCATGGGATGGGCCGGGTAGGCGCTCCGCCGGCTTCGCGGGGAAGGGCGGAAACGTTGCGTTGAGTGACGTTATTCAGCAGCAACCCCGACTGCCTGACTGCCGCCATGGCTACGGCCCGGGCGCTTCGGCTCAGCCGCCGGCCACGGCCGGCACGATCGACACCTCGTCGCCGTCCTTGAGGGCGGTGGTCTGGTTCTCGAGGAAGCGGATGTCCTCGCTGTTCACGTAGATGTTGAGGAAGCGGCGCAGCTTGCCGTTTTCATCGCAGAGACGGGCCTTGAGGCCTGGGAAGCGGCCCTCGAGGGCCTCGATCAGGCCGTCGATGCTGGAGGCCTCCAGCTCCACGCTGGCCTCCTCGCTGGTGAATTTCTGCAGGGGGGTGGGGATCAGAACCTGGATGCCCATGGGGGGAAGCGGGGGGACGGGAGGAGGAAAATGACCTGGCTTGAGCACAGCGAGGCGTGGGGCCGGAACCTTCAGGTTGTCCTGCTCGGGGCGGGAACCTTCAAGCTGCGTGGCTGGCCTGGGCCTGCTGCCAGGCCGCCTTGAAGCTGTCGAGCTGGGCTTCGATGGTGTAGGGCTCGCCGATCACGTCGGCCACGGCCTCGGTCGTCTTGAGGCCGTTGCCGGTGATGTAGGCCACGGTGGTTTCATCGGGATTGATCTTGCCCTGTTCCGCCAGCTTCTTCAGCACGGCAATGGTGGTGCCGCCTGCGGTTTCGGTGAACACGCCCTCGGTTTCGGCCAGCAGCTTGATGCCCTCGATGATCTCGGCGTCGCTCACGGCGGCGATGCTGCCCTGGGTGCGGTTGGCGATGTCGATGGCGTAGGGGCCATCGGCCGGATTGCCGATGGCGATCGACTTGGCGATGGTGTTCGGCTTCACCGGGGTGATGAAGTCACGTCCGGCGGCGAAGGCCTGGGCGATGGGGCTGCAGCCCTCGGCCTGGGCGCCGCTGAAGCGCACCGCTTTTTCGTCCACCAGGCCCACCTTGATGAACTCATCAAAGCCCTTGCGGATCTTGGTGAACAGGGAGCCCGAGGCCAGGGGCGCCACGATGTGATCGGGGAGCTGCCAGCCGAGCTGCTCGATCACCTCGTAGCCGAGGGTCTTGGAGCCCTCCGAGTAGTAGGGACGGAGGTTGATGTTCACGAAGCCCCAGCCGAAGGTGTTGGCCACCTCGGAGCAGAGGCGGTTCACCTGGTCGTAGTTGCCGTGCACCGCCATCAGGGTGGGGTTGTAGATCAGGGTGCCGAGCACCTTGCCCAGCTCCAGATCGCTGGGGATGAACACACAGCACTCGAGGCCGGCGTGGGCGGCGATGGCGGCGGTGGAGTTGGCCAGGTTGCCGGTGGAGGCGCAGCTCACCGTCTTGAAGCCGAGTTCCTTGGCGCGGGTGAGGGCCACGGACACCACCCGATCCTTGAAGGAGAGCGTCGGCATGTTGACGCCGTCGTTCTTGATGTAGAGGCTCTTGAGACCGAGCCGCCTGGCCAGGTTGTTGGCCTTGAGCAGCGGCGTGAAGCCCGTGCCCACGTCGATCGGGTCGCCCTCGATCGGCAGGAAGTCGCGGTAGCGCCAGATCGAGGCGGGGCCGGCTTCGATCGTGGCCCGGCTCACCTTGTTGCGGATCGCCTCGTAGTCGTACACCACCTCGAGGGGCCCGAAGCAGACGTCTTCACAGACGTGGCGGGCGGCGGCTTCATAGGCGTGGCCGCATTCCTTGCAGCGCAGACCGGTGAAGGTGGAGCGGGAGAGGGTGGCCGTCACAGCGATCGCCCGTTGTTGATGCCGAACCCTAACAGCGCCTTCCAGGGACTCGTTTTAATGCCGAGTTCTGGGATCGGAATTAATTCCAGGGTCTGAGCCGGTGAGCTCTGCCGCTGGGGCTTGTCGCTTTGAGCAGGCTGCCTAGCCTCAGCCCGTGACCCGTTCCGACCGCCCAGCACCCCGCGGCCGCCTCCCGTGGCGGCTCGGCCTGCCGTTGCTGCTGCTGGCTGCCTGCCTCGCCGCGGTGCTGGCCTCCCGGCTCTGGGTGGAGTGGAGCTGGTTCTCCCAGTTTTCGCTCGACTCCGTGCTGCTGCGCCGCTGGGGCCTGCAGCTGCTCGGCCTGGGCCTGGGCCTGGGCCTCACGGCCCTGCTGCAGGCCTGGCTGCTCTGGTTCTGGCGTTTGCCCGGCGCCGCCAGGGGGCGTCTGCCCCTGCCGACGCTTCCCTACGGCCTGCTGCTGCTTGTGCTGCTGGCGGGCACTCTGGTTCCCCTGGCCCTGGTCTGGGGCCTGACGGCCCGGCTGGCCTTTCAGCCCTTCGACCCGCAGCGCCTGCACGGCCTGATCGGCCTGGCGGGGCTCAGTCCCGGTCCGCTGCTGCTGGCCGCGGTGGTGGCCGCCGTGCTGCTGGGGTTTCGCCCCGAAGCCGGGGCGCGACTGCTGCACGCCGTCCTGGGGCTCGGCCTGGCCCTGGTGCTGGGGCGGGGCTGGGGTCTCTGGAGTCTGGCGGTGGTGGCCGAGCCCAGCGGCATCCGTGAGCCGCTGCTGGGCGCCGACGTGAGCTTTGTGCTGCTGCGCTTCCCCGCCCTGGCCCTGGCGCTCACCCTGGCCCTGGCTCTGGTGCTGGGCAGCCTCTGCCTGGCGCTCTGGGGCCTGCTGGCACGGGGCTCCCAGCTCAGCGACGGCCGCTTTGAGGGCTTCAGCCCGCCCCAGCTGCTGGCCCTGCGGGCGCCCCTGGCCCTGCTGGCGCTGCTGCTCGCCCTGGCCTTCTGGCTGGGCCGCCACCAGCTGCTGCTCAGCACCACCGGCAGCGTGCCGGGGGCTGGCTGGCTGGATGTGCATCTGGCCCTGCCCCTGCGCACTGCAGCCGCCGCCGTGGCCCTGCTGCTGGCGGTGGTGCTGTTGGTGCCGCTGGCCCGGGAAGGGCGGCGGGCCCCGCTGGCCCTGGGCCTGGCGCTGCTGCTGCCCCTGCTGCCCCTGGCCGAGGGGCTGCTCGGCCCCCTGCTCCAGAACCTGCTGGTGAACCCCCAGGAGCTGGAGCGGGAGCTGCCTTACCTGGCCCGCTCGATCGGGGCCACCCGCCGGGCCTTCCAGCTCGACGGCATGACGATCGTGGATCGGGTGCCCAGCGCCCGCCTCACGCGCCAGGACCTCACCGCCGGCGAGGCCACCCTCAGCAACGTGCGCCTCTGGGACAGCGAACCGCTGCTGGCCACCAACCGCCAGCTCCAGCAGCTGCGGGTGTACTACCGCTTCTCAGAGCCGGTGGTGGATCGCTACCGGCTGCGCTCCGAGGAGGGCCTGGGGCGCCAGCAGGTGTTCATGGCGGCCCGGGAACTCGACCAGGGAGCCCTGCCCAGCACTGCCCGCACCTGGCTGAACCGCCACCTGGTGTTCACCCACGGCAACGGCTTCACCCTGTCGCCGGTGAATACCAGCGGCCCCGAGGGCCTGCCCGACTTCTTCATCTCCGATCTGGGCCCCTCCACCCGGGTGGAGGGCAACAGCCAGCTGGGCATCACCAAGGCCGAGGTGCAGCAGGTGGTGCCCACTCAGGACCCCTTCCTCTACTTCGGCGCTCTGCCCTCCCCCTACGCGCTGGCGCCGACGGCGGTGCAGGAGTTCAACTATCCCCAGGGCGACGAGAACTTCTACATCCACTACAGCGGCGGTGCCGGGGTGCCCCTGGCCCAGGGCTGGCAGCGCCTGGCCGCAGCGATCTACCTGGGGGAGCCCAAGCTGCTGGTGGGTGGTGAACTCACCGGCGACACCCGCCTGCTGCTGCACCGGGAAGTGCGCGACCGGCTGCGCACGGCGGCTCCCTTCGTGCGCTTTGAGGCCGATCCCTACCTGGTGTCGGTGCAGCTGGATGGCTCAGCACCGTTCAGCGCCGACCAGCACCAGTACTGGATCGTGGATGGCTTCACCACCAGTGCCTTCTACCCCTACAGCGCCGCGGTGCCGGACCGGCCTGAACTGCGCTACGCCCGCAATGCGGTGAAGGCGGTGGTGGATGCCTTCACCGGCCAGATGGTGCTGTACGTGGCGGAGCCCGCCGATCCGCTGATTCGCAGCTGGCAGAAGCTGTTTCCAGAGCTGTTCCAGCCGATCACGGCGATGCCCGCGGCGATCCGGGAGCACATCATGTATCCCCGCTGGCAGTTCGAGGTGCAGACCACCCAGCTGCTCCGCTACCACGTGACCGATCCGCGCATCTTCTACAGCGGCGACGACGTGTGGCAGGTGCCCAAGGAGCTCTACGGCGAGGAGCAGGTGCGGGTGGAGCCCTTCCACGCCAGTGCCCAGCTGCCGGGGGAGAAGGAGCCGGAGTTTCTGCTGCTGCAGCCCCTCACCCCGCTGGCCCGCCCCAACCTGGTGGGCTGGCTGGCCGCCCGGAGTGATGCCCCCCACTACGGCGAACTCACCCTGCTGCGCTTCCCCAGCCAGCTGCCCATCTACGGGCCTGAGCAGGTGCAGGCCCTGATCAACCAGAACCCGCGGATCAGCCAGCAGTTCGGCCTCTGGGACCGGGCCGGTTCCAAGGTGATCCAGGGCAATCTGCTGGTGGTGCCGATCGGCGAGGGTCTGCTCTATGTGGAGCCGGTGTACCTGCAGGCCCGGGCCGGCGGCCTGCCCACCCTGACGCGGGTGGTGGTGAGCGACAGCTCTCGGATTGCGATGGAGGCCAGCCTCAGCGAAGCCCTCGAGGCCCTGCTCGACCCCGGCCGCTCCACAGCGGCCACGGCGGTGGAGCCGCTGAACGGATCCGACGGAACGTGAGGTTGATGCGTTCCTGGCGCAGTCGCAGGCGCCGGGGCACCTGGTGCAGCCAATGCTCCTGGGTGGGGGGATCCATCACCAGCAGATCCCCATGGCCCAGCTCGTAGACCAGCGGCTTGCCTTGATTGCGGCCAGGGGCCCTGGGCTTGAGCCGGAAGCTGCGGGGAGCCCCGAAGCTCAGGGACGCGATCGGCGCCCGGGGATCGAGCTCCGGCTCGTTATCGGCATGCCAGCCCATCGCGTCGCGACCATCGCGGTAGCGGTTCAGCAGCAGGGAGTTGAAGCGGCAGCCCGCCGCGGTCTGCACCCGCTCTCGAAGCTGCTGGAGCAGGGGCGACCAGGGCTCGATCGGGTCGGCAACGCCGCTGTAGGTGTAGGAGCAACCCGGATCTCCCACCCAGCAGGTGAGGCGTGGCACGGGGTGGGTGCAGCCAAACAGGGTGATGGAGTCATGCTTCCAGGGCACCTCACGCCTGAGTTGTTCCATCCACCTGTCGGCCCCGGGGCCGGCCCAGCTGGGCCAGAAGCGCAGGGCAAGGCCAGGTAACTCCTGGGTATGTGGAGCAGCGCTGAGGGAGGGGTCAAAGATGCCCAGCTGGCCGCTCATCGAGGCTCGCTCCAAGGCGGGATCATCGGCGACGAAGCAAACAAAAAAGGGGGGCCTAGGCCCCCTGCATGGTTTGGGCCCGCCTTGGCGGGCCGTGGGAGTAGAAGCGATCAGGCGGGCACGGCCACCTTGGGCTCCAGTTCGCCCTTGGCGTAGAGGGCGGCGTAGTAGTTGATGTCGCGCTGCTTGATCTTGCTGGCGTTGCCGGCGCACCAGAACTGCTGGTAGCGGTCGAGGCAGACCTGCTTCATGTAGGCCCGGGCAGGCTTGTTGAAGTGTCGGGGATCGAAGTTGGCGGGATCCTTGGCGGCTGCTTCCCGCACCGCAGCGGTGAAGGCCAGGCGGTTGTCGGTGTCGATGTTCACCTTGCGCACGCCATTGCGGATGCCTTCCTGGATCTCTTCCACGGGCACGCCGTAGGTCTCGGGGATGGCGCCGCCGTACTTGTTGATCATGTCGAGCCACTCCTGGGGAACCGAGGAGGAGCCATGCATCACCAGGTGGGTGTTGGGCAGAGCCTTGTGGATCTCAGCGATGCGGCTGATCGCCAGCACCTCGCCCGTGGGCTTGCGGGTGAACTTGTAGGCGCCGTGGCTGGTGCCGATGGCGATCGCCAGGGCGTCCACCTTGGTCTTGGCCACGAAGTCGGCGGCTTCGGCTGGATCGGTGAGCAGTTGCTCCTTGGAGAGAGCACCCTCGAAGCCGTGGCCGTCCTCGGCCTCACCCTTGCCGGTTTCAAGGGAGCCGAGGCAGCCCAGCTCGCCCTCCACGCTCACGCCGATGGCGTGGGCCACGTCCACCACCTCTTTGGTGACGCGCACGTTGTACTCATAGGAGGCGGGTGTCTTGGCATCGGCCTCCAGGGAGCCGTCCATCATCACCGAGGTGAAGCCGTTGGCCGCGGCGCCGAAGCAGGTGGCGGGGCTGTTGCCGTGGTCCTGGTGCATCACCACCGGGATGTCCGGATAGGTTTCGGTGGCGGCCAGGATCAGGTGGCGCAGAAAGGCCTCACCGGCATAGGCGCGGGCACCGCGGGACGCCTGCAGGATCACGGGGCTGTCGGTTTCATACGCCGCCTCCATGATCGATTGCACCTGCTCCAGGTTGTTCACGTTGAACGCGGGAATGCCGTAACCGTTCTCGGCAGCGTGATCAAGCAGCAGCCGAAGCGGAACCAACGCCATGGGAAACCTCGCAGAAAGGAGACGGAACTGGAGGCGAGTCTAGGTGATGCCCCCCGCGGCTTTGGCTCGTGGCGTGGTAAGCGAGGCGACTCAGTCGATCAGGTGCTGACGGCGCAGGGCCTGCAGGCTGAACGCGTCCTGCTTGGCGGCGCGGCGGGCGGCCTCGGCCTGGCGGGCCAGCTGACGGGCGGTGGTGATGGACATGGACGTGGCTCCGAAAGGGCGCACCCGGTGAAGCCCGGGCTCAACGCCCCTGAATCGTAGCGGTTGTTACCGAATGCCGGTGTTTCGTCAGGTGCTCTGGCGGGCCTCATCGCAGCAGCGCTGGCTGCTCGCGGCCTCGGCCAGCCCCGGCACCATCGGCCGCCCCTGCCGCACCGCCTGGCTCCACCAGCCGTGCAGGCGGGCCACCGGCGCGATGCGGCCGTCCTCCCAGCTGCGCGGAAAGGCCAGGGCCGGATCGGGCTCAAGCCGGCGCAGCGGCTCCCCGGCCTGGGAGCACCAGAGCTGGAAGCCGTGCACGTAGTCGGCCTGGTTGTCGGAGCCCAGCACGGCCGTGCCCTGGCGGCCGTAGAGCTCCAGCCAGCAGCCGCGGCCGCGGCGGGCCACCGAAGAGAGGGCCACCTGGGCGGGCACGATGCGGCCATCGGCCGCCTCCAGCTCCAGCTGCACCAGGGCAACGTCTTCGGCGTCCACGGCGGCCAGCCGGCCGCTGCCATCCGGCAGGGGACGTTCGCCGATGGCGGTGCTGAGCTGGCCATGCACCCGCCGGCCCGGACCCACGAACCACCGCAGCATGTCGAAGGCATGGGTGCCGAGGGCCCCCAGCACTCCGCCGCCGGCCTCGGCCTGGGAATACCAGCTCCAGGGCCGGGAGGCATCGGCCCGGCTGCCCATCAGCCAGTCGAGCTTCACCAGCACCAGATCGCCCAGCTCACCGCTGCGCAGCAGGGCGTCCAGCTGCTGGAACTGGGGCACCGCCCGGTATTCAAAGTCCACCGCCACCGTGAGCCGCCGGGCCAGGGCCAGCCGCTGCAGCTCCTCCACTTGGCCGGCGTTGAGGGCCACGGGCTTTTCAAGCATCAGGTGCTTTCCCGCCTCCAGCGCCTGCTGGGCCAGGGCAAAGCGGGGTCCTGGCGGCGTGGCGATCACCACCGCCTCCACACTGGGATCGGCCAGCAGGGCGGCAAAGTCGCTGTGGCCGGGCAGCTCCTGCTCGCCGCAGACGCGGTCCAGCCGCTCCTGGCGGGGGTGCCAGAGGGCCACCGGTTCAGTGCCGGCACAGGCCCGCAGGGCCGGCAGGTGCACGCTCGCGCCGAAGCCGAGGCCGGCCACGGCCACGCCCAGGGGGCGCTGGGAGAGGGAGGCGGGGCTCACGGCCATCGGAGCAGGGAGAAGGGACTCAGGCAGCCTGCAGCAGCGCCGCACCGGCCTGGCAGCTCTCGGCGATCACCGAGCTGATCAGGTCGTCGCCGGCGGCGGGCTGCCACTCGGAGCCGAACTGGGGCAGGCCATTGATTGAGGTGTCCCGGTAGAGCTTCTGGCCGCAGTCCACCTCCATCACATAGAGATCTCCCATGCGGGGCCGGTCAGAGTCGCTGGCGGGCTGGAAACGGCTCAGCACCGAGAGGTAGCCGTCACGGCTGCGGCGCAGGCTGCCGGCATCCCACCACTGGCGCCCCTCGTCCGTTGAAGGCACCTCGTGCCAGTCCACCGAGCCGGCAGCGGCCGGTGCCACGTCCAGCCACCGTCCCAGCTCCAGGCCAGGCAACGGTGCCAGCAGCAGCAGGGCCAGCACCAGGCCAGCGAACAGCGACCACAACGACTGGCGCGCTCTCATGGGGTGGCTCCTGCCGCCACCTGTTCGCGGCAGCCGTGCAGGCGCAGCAGCTCCGCCAGGGTGGTCCGGAAGTCGGGACGCGCGACGATCGCATCTACGAAGCCATGGTCTTGGAGGTATTCGGCGGTCTGGAAGTCGTCGGGCAGCTTTTCGCGCAGGGTCTGCTCGATCACGCGCCGGCCCGCAAAGCCGATCAGGGCTTTGGGCTCTGCCAGGATCAGATCTCCCAGCATGGCGAAGCTGGCGGTCACCCCACCGGTGGTGGGGTGGGTGAGCAGGGGGATGTAGAGCAGTTCGGCGGCGCGGTGGCGTTGCAGGGCGCCGGACACCTTGGCCATCTGCATCAGGCTGAGCATGCCCTCCTGCATGCGCGCACCGCCGGAGGAGCACACGATCAGCAGCGGATAACGCCGTGCCGTTGCGGTTTCGATCAGGCGGGTGAGTTTTTCCCCCACCACCGAGCCCATCGAGCCGCCCATGAAGCGGAAGTCCATCACGCCAAGGGCGAGCGGCAGGTCGCTGCTGCGGCACAGACCGGTGACCACGGCATCGCGCAGGCCGGTGTTCTGCTGGCAGTCGCGCAGCCGGTCGGTGTAGCTGCGCCGGTCCTTGAAGGCGAGGGGGTCGGTGGGGGCCACGTCGGCATCGAGCTGCTCGAAGCTGCCCGGATCGGCAATCAGGCGGATGCGCTCCTCGCTGTCGATGCGGTGGTGGTGGCCGCAGCCCTTGCAGACACTGGCATTGGCGATCAGGTCCTTGCGGTACACCACCAGGCCGCAGTCCGGGCACTTGCTCCAGAGGCCATCCCCCTCCTCCGGCTCCTGGGTGACGCGCACCACCGGCGGCGGCTTGCGGCGATCGGCGAACCAGTCGAACAGGGACATCGGCGCAGGGCGAGACGCATCGGGCTGGAGGCACCATTTAAGGCGCTTGCCGATCAGCCAGCTCCCACCAGACCCCAGCGCCCCAGCAGTTCGATCCAGAAGCCGTTGCCCAGCAGCCACACCCCGGCCCCGCCGCTGGCCAGAAAGGGGCCGAAGGGCATTGGATCGTGGCGGGCCAACCGGCCGCTGAGCCGACCGGCCAGCCCCACCAGGGCGCCAGAGCCCACGGCCAGCGCCACGGTGATCCCCAGGCCGCCCAGCCCCAGCCAGGCGCCCAGCAGGGCAGCGAGCTTGGCATCGCCCAGGCCAAGGGCCGGTTGGCCGACCACTCGTTCAGCGAGGGCGCTCATCGCTTCAAAACCGAGCAGCCCCAGCCCGGCGGCCAGCAGATGGTTCAGCACCAGGGCCCGGCCGACCGCCCCCCCCTGGGCCAGGCCGAGCAGGGCCGTGGCGGCCAGACCCAGCAGCAGTCCGAAGCGGCAGAGCGGTTCGGGCAGCCACAGCCGATCCAGGTCGATCAGGGTGAGGGGAATCAGCCAGCTGAGCAGCAGCCAGCCGGCCAGCACCCTTCCCCAGGCCAACGGTTCAGGCCCCATGGCGCTGGGCACGGCCAGCACGGCTGCCACCCAGAGCCCGGCGGTGAGCAGCTCCACCAGGGGATAGCGAACGGGGATCCGGCTGCGGCAGTGGCGGCAACGAGCGCCCAGCCCAAGCCAGCTCAGCAGCGGGATGTTCTCGAACCAGGCCAGGCGGGTGCCGCAGCGGGGGCAGTGACTCGGGGGGCTCAGCAGGGATTCCTCCCGGGGCAGGCGCCACACCACCACATTCAGAAAGCTGCCGACGCAGGCCCCCAGCAGACAGGCTCCCCACAGCCAGAGTTCCGGCGGTGAGGGGGCCGGTGCCGTGAGGTTGGACAGGAGGGGCGCCATGGCTGGGGATTCAGCTGGGCCTGGCCCAGCGCAGGCGGCTGCCTCCGCCCCGGGTGAGCCGGCCCCGGATCAGCTCGATCGGAATGAACTGCTCATCCGGCAGCAACACCGGCATCTCCAGCACCACGCGTCCCCGCTCGGCCTGGAGCACCACGCCGCAGGGATCAGGGCCGCCGGGGCAGCGCTCCATGTAGCTGAACAGGGCCCGGCGGGCCAGCAGCACCACCTGCTGGCTGTTGATGCGATCCAGACGCAGATTCAATCCGGGAGAAACAGACGCTCCAGGGATCAGAAAGGAAGGACAGAGTGGTCCGGATGGGGCGTTGCTAATGGTCTCACCGCCTCCAGATTGCTCAGCACAGCATAAGCGCTGTTGCCGTTATGCGGATGCAGCCGTTGCTGGCCAGCTCAGGCTGCGGCCTTTTTCACCTCGATCATGCGGTGGATGATCGGGGTGAGGATCAGCTCCATGGCGAAGCCCATCTTGCCGCCGTTCACCACGATCGAGGTGGGGCTGGACATGAAGGAGTCGTGGATCATGTCGAGCAGATAGGCGAAGTCGATCCCCCACTTCTCGCGGGCACCCTTGCGGAAGTGGATGATCACGAAGCTCTCATCCGGGGTGGGGATGTTGCGGATCTTGAACGGGTTCGAGGTGTCCACCGTGGGAACCCGCTGGAAGTTGATGTCCGTCAGGCTGAACTGGGGGCAGATGTGGTTGATGTAGTCCGGCATGCGGCGCAGGATCGTGTCCACAACCGCCTCGGCCGAGTAGCCGCGTTCAGCGTTGTCGCGGGCGATCTTCTGGATCCATTCCAGGTTGGTGATCGGCACCACCCCCACCAGCAGGTCAACCATGGCCGCCACGTCGTAGCCGTCGCCGACGACGCCGCCGTGCAGGCCTTCGTAGAAGAGCAGATCGGTGCCGGCGGGAATCGGCTCCCACGGGGTGAACTGACCGGGATCGAGCGTGACGCCCAGGCGGGCGTTGTGCTCAGCGGCCTCCTCAGCGGAGTGGAGGTAATAGCGCTTCTGACCGCCACCGGTTTCGCCGTAGGAGCGGAACAGCTCCTCGAGCTTGTCGAACAGATTGGCCTCGGGCCCGAAGTGGGAGAAGTTCTCGCCATTGGCCAGGGCGCTGGCCATCGCCTCTTTCATCGGCCCGCGCTCATAGCGGTGGTAGCTGTCGCCCTCCACCACGGCCGGGGTGATGCCCTCGCGCTGGAAGATGGTCTCGAAAGCCCGCTTCACAGTGCTGGTGCCCGCGCCGGACGACCCGGTGACAGCAACAACCGGATGACGCTTCGACATGCGCGGGGATCAGTGAAACTCCGGCTGAGTTTGACAGGTCGCCCCCCCAGGCCCAGCCAAGCCCCATGGAACGTTGCCTGGCCAGCCGGCTGGCCCGACCAGCTGCAGGCTCAGCCCTCCAGGGCGGCCAGCAGCTGGTCGGCCATGGCGGCGCAGCCCAGCTCGGTGCAGCCGGGGGCCATCAGGTCGCCGGTGCGATACCCCCGGGCCAGCACCAGATCCACAGCGCTCTCCAGGGCGGCGGCGGCGACCTCCTGCTGCAGGCCCACCCGCAGCATCATGGCGGCGCTCAGCACCATCGCCATCGGGTTGGCCCTGTCCTGGCCGGCGATGTCCGGGGCGGAGCCGTGGATCGGCTCAAACAGGCCAGGCCCGTCACTGCCCAGGGAGGCCGAGGGCAGCATGCCGATCGAGCCACTCAGCATCGCCGCCTCATCGCTGAGGATGTCGCCGAACAGGTTGCCGGTGAGCAACACGTCGAACTGGCGCGGCTGGCGCACCAGCTGCATGGCGGCGTTGTCCACGTACAGGTGGCTGAGAGCCACCTCCGGGTAGGCGCTGGCGTGGAGGCTCTCCACCCGCTCGCGCCACAGCTGCGACACATCCAGCACATTGGCCTTGTCCACGCTGCAGAGCCGGCCGCTGCGCTCCTTGGCCAGCTCGAAGCCCACCTTGGCGATGCGGTCGATCTCGTGGTCGCTGTAGGCCATGGTGTTGAAGGCGCGCACGCCGGCGTCGGTCTCGACGCGTCCCTTGGGGCTGCCGAAGTAGATGCCGCTGGTGAGTTCCCGCACCACGATCAGATCCACCCCCTCCACCACCTCGCGCCGCAGGCTGCTGGCCTCGATCAGGGCGGGCAGGATCTTCACCGGCCGCAGATTGGCGAACAGCCCCAGGCCGGCCCGCAGGCCCAGCAGGCCGGTTTCCGGGCGCTGCTGGCGCGGCAGGCTGTCGTACTGGGGTGAGCCGATGGCGGCCATCAGCACCGCATCACTGGCCCGGCAGGCCTCCAGGGTGCTCTCCGGCAAGGGAACGCCGCAGCTGTCGATCGCGGCGCCGCCGATCGGCTGCTCGTCGTAGTCGAGGCTGAAGCCGTGCCGGAGGCTCACCGCGTCGAGCAGCTGGCGGGCGACGGCCAGGATCTCCGGCCCGATGCCGTCGCCGGCGAGCAGGGTGATCCGGTGGCGGGAGGACATGGAGGGAGGCGACCGAGCCTGGAGCGTGAGGCTACGCGTCGGCCTCAACGGCCTCAGCGTTCGCCCCCGGCCTGCTCCTGGGCGCCCAGGCGCTTCTCCAGCTGCCGCAGCTGGCGGCTGAGTTCGGGCAGCTTGCTGAAGGCCGCCGAACAGCGCAGCCACAGCCGGTTGGGGATGGCGGGATAGCCGCTCACTACCTCGCCGGCGGCCACGCTGCCGTGGATCCCAGACTTCGAGGAGGCGATCGCCCCGTTGCCCATCACGGCCCGGTTGGCCAGCCCCACCTGGCCGGCGAGGATCACGCCGTCCCCCAGGCGCGCTCCGCCGGCGATCCCCACCTGGGCGGCCAGGGCACAGCCCCGGCCCGTGGTCACGCCATGGCCGATGTGCACCAGGTTGTCGATCTTGGTGCCGGCGCCGATGCGGGTTTCGCCCACCGTGGGGCGGTCGATGGTGCTGCCGCAGCCCACCTCCACGCCGTCTTCCAGCACCACCCGGCCGGTCTGGGGCATCTTGCGCCAGCCGGCGGCGGTGGGCACGAAGCCGAAGCCCTCGCTGCCGATCACGGCGTTGGCGTGCACCACGCAGCCCCGGCCCAGGCGCGTGCCGGCATGGAGCACCGCGCCGGCGTGCAGCGTGCAGCCCTCGGCCAGCTCCACGTCGTCGTAGAGCACCACGGAAGGGTGCAGGCAGCAGTGGGCCCCGATCGCGGCCCTGGCCCCCACCACCACGTTCGCGCCGATGTGGCTGCCGAGCCCCAGCTGCGCTGATGGGTCCACCACGGCGCTGGGGGCCACGCCCGCCGGCAGGGGGTCGGCTGGAAACAGCGCCTCCAGTGCCTCGGCGAAGCCCAGCCGCGGGTCGGGCAGGGCCACCCAGGCCAGGCCGCGGGCGCTGGCCAGCTCCTGCAGAGCCTGGGCCTCCTCGCCCCGCGCGGGCAGGAGCACGGCGGCGGCGTTGCAGCCCTCCAGGGCTGCGCGCAGGGCGTGGCCCGGCTCAAGGAAGCAGATCTGGGCGGCCCCGGCCTGGTCGAGGGCGGCAGCCCCCTCGATGCCGGGGTCGCCAGCCAGGTGGTGGGCCACGGCCCCTGCACCACCGGCGGCCTGCACGTCGCTCAGGAGGCCGAGCAGGTCGCTGAAGCGCATGGCCGCTGGAACTACGAGCTGGGCCGGATCGTAGAGCGATCGCGGTGACCGACCGCGGCCTCACCCACCAGGGCCATGTGGTCGCGGTGCACCACCTCCACCCCGGCCTGGCCGATCAGCTGGCGCAGCTCGGCGCTGCCCCGGGTGGCGAGGCCCCGGCCCAGCTCACGGCCGTCGTTGCTGAGCAGACGCACGGCCTCCCGGGGCAGAAAGTCGCCCTCCACGGCCAGCACGCCCACCGCCAGCAGGGAGGCCCCATGGCTGATCAGGGCCTGCTCGGCCCCCACGTCGAGCCGCACACTGCCCTGGGGCAGCAGGGCATGGGCCAGCCAGCGCTTGCGGTCGGGCAGGGGGGTGGCGGCGGGCTGGAACAGGGTGCCGACCCGCTTGCCGGCCACCAGGGCATCGAGCACGGCGGGATCACGGCCATCGGCCAGGTGCACGCGGATGCCGCTGGAGGTGGCGATGCGGGCGGCCGCCAGCTTGGTGGTCATGCCGCCCGTTCCCCACTGGCCACCGCCGCTGGCTCCCTGGCTGAGGCGCTCCAGCTCCGCCAGGCTGCCCACCTCGTTGATCGGTTCGGCGCTGGCGTCCTGGCGGGGATCGCCCGAGTAGAGACGGTCCACGTCGGTGAGCAGGATTAGCTCGTCGGCGCCAACGGCCACGGCCACCAGGGCCGAGAGGGTGTCGTTGTCGCCGAAACGCAGCTCATCGGTGGCCAGGGTGTCGTTCTCGTTCACCACGGGCACCACCCCCCAGGCGAACAGCTGGGCCAGGGTGCGGCAGGCGTTCTGATAGCGCCGCCGCGAGGCCAGATCCCCCCGGGTGAGCAGCACCTGGGCCGCCTTGAGGCCGCGCACGGCGAAGGCGTCCTGGTAGAGGCCCATCAGCCGCCCCTGGCCGATGGCGGCGGCGGCCTGCAGGGCTTCCACCTCCGTGGGGCGGCGGGCCAGGCCAAGAATGGAGCAGCCCAGCCCCACCGCACCGCTGGTGACCAGGGCCACACTGTCGCCCTGGCGGCGGGCCCGGTTGAGGCTGGCTGCCAGGTCGGCGATCACTGCGGCGGTGGGTCGTTCGGCCGAGCCGCGCAGCAGGCTGGTGCCCACCTTCACCACCCGGCGCAGGGGGGTGGTGCTCATCGGCCCCGGCCACTGCCCATCCCACTGCCCAGCCCGCTGCCCAGCCAGTGGGCCATGCGCAGCTCCAGCCGCTGCAGGCCATCGCGACGGCAGGGCTGCCCCTGGGGATCGATCGGTTTGACCAGCACCGTGAACAGCCCCAGCCGGTTGCCGGCGATCACGTCGGTGAACAGCCGATCGCCGATCAGGGCCACCTGGTGATGGGGCAGGGCGAACTGGTTCAGCACCTTGCGCAGGGCGCCACGGCGGGGTTTGCCGGCTGAGGTGGTGAAGGGCAGGTCCAGCTGCCGGGCCACGGCGCCGATGCGTTGCCGCGACGGGTTGTTGCTGAACAGGTGGATCGGCAGCTGCTCGCGGGCCGCCTGCAGCCAGCGCAGGGCGCTCTCCGGCAGGATCGTGGCCGTGCCCCTGGGCAGCAGGGTGCGGTCCACATCGAGCACCAGGGCGCGGATGCCCTGATCCAGCAGGTCCTGCAGCGGCAGTTCCGCCAGGGTGCGATCGATCAGCCAGTTCGGCCGCAGCAGCTGACGCAGCATCACGCCAGCCCCTCCCGCTCCTCCAGCTCGGCCTCGATGCGGGGCTGCACCCGATCGAATTCCTCGCCTTCCACCACCAGGGCGCCGTTGCCCTCCATGCGGGCCACCACGAAGAAGGGATCGAGGGGGATGTAGAGGCCGTACTCCTGCTCGTCGGCCATGAAGGTCACCAGCAGCTCGTAGGTCTCTGTCTCGTCATCCTCTTCGTCTTCCTCGAGCTCGTCGGGATCGGGCTCATCGAGTTCGCCGCTCACCGTGAGGGTCACCGCCGAGCGCACCAGGGTGAGGTCATGCTCCTGCAGCACCACATCGGCCACCGAGAGGATCGGTTCGCTGGCCTCCAGGGTGTCGATCAACTCGGGCAGGTCGTCATCGTCGTTGAGGCGGAACAGGCACACCGGCGTGTCCACCGGCGTCAGCAGGCCGTAGTCGTGGCCATCGAGGGGAATCAGCTGTTCCAGGAAACAGAGCAGTTGGCGGCCCTGCTGATCCCGCACCAGGAGGGTGGGCACATCGGAGCGGATCTCGCCGGAGCCAGTCATGAATGAACCTGCGGTGCTCGCCATCGGAGGAGCTGTGCCCCTCAGGATGGTGCAACGTGGGACTCCGCGCCCCTGGCGATGGTCGCCCGCTCCACCGGCGCCTGCATGGCGGGTTCCGGACCCTCCTGCAGCCACTGCTCCAGCAGCAGCTGGGCGGCCGCGCTGTCGAGGGCACCGGAGCGGTCGCCGTGGAGGCCATGGCGCTCGGCCGCCGACCAGCTGCTGCCGTGCTCGTTCACCCAGGCCAGGGGCAGGCCGGTGGCTTTGGCCAGCTGCTCGCCGTAGCGGCGGCAGTGGCGGCACTGCTCGGTGGGCTGGCCAGCGCTGTCGAGGGGAAGGCCCACCACCAGGGCCTCGACCCGCCGCGTCGCGATCAGGGGTTGCAGGCGGGTCAGGTCAACCGCAAAGCGCCCCCGGGCCAGGGCCGGCAGGGGGCTCACGGTGAGGCCCAGCGGGTCGCAGCCGGCCAGGCCGATGCGACGGCGGCCCACATCAACCGCCAGCACCGAGCGGGGGCGCGGGGCCTGCCGCCGCCTGCCTGCGGCGAGCGCCTCAGGGGGCATCGGCCACACCGCCCTGCCCTGGGCCCACCGGCGTGGGCATGGGCTGGCGACGGGGCTGCCACTGTTCCCACACCGCTTCCAGACGACGGGCGGCCAGCTGGGCAGGGGCCCGCAGCTCCTGCCGGTGCCAGACGCTGCGGGCCATCAGCACCCGCTCACCGCGCTCCTCGGCACCGCTCTGGGCCAGCCAGCGCTGGCCGTTCTCCTGGCTCACGTCGCAGCCGAGCCAGAGGGCATGACCCTCGGCGAAGCTGTGCTGGGCCTGGCTGAGCAGCAGCGCGGTGGCGTCTCCGAACAGGTGCTGCCAGCCGGGATGCACGGTGAGCTTCACGTCGTGGCCGCCACCGGCGTGCTCACCGATCCAGCGCACCGCAGCCACGGCCTGCTCCCGGCAGGGATCGAACAGCATCCAGCCGCGGCCGTGGCTCTGGGCCAGGAGGTCGTCAACGCGTCGGTCCAGCAGCTGGCGCAGCTGGGCGGCACAGGCGGCCTGCTCCAGATGCCACAGCTCGGGCGCGGTGCGTCGGTTGAGGGGGCGCAGCTCCAGGCCGGCGGCGTCGCCACGGCAGGGGCTGGTCGGGGGCCAGCGCCACAGCCGATCGGTGCGCAGCGGCTGAAAGCCCTGCTCCCGCAGCACCGCCAGACGGTCGCGGTCGAGGCTGGAGGCGGTGGCGATCCAGCTGCTGGCCCCCCGGCCCCGCCGGATCGCCTCCCTCAGCAGGGTGCCGGCCAGCTCCCGCCGCGCCTGCGTGGCCGAGAGGCGCAGGTGTTGCACCTGCCAGCAGCTGCCGCTGCGGTTGAGCCGCCGGGTCACGATCAATCCCTGGGGCGTCTGCTGGCGCAGGGCCACCAGCACCTGCGGGCCCAGGGAGGGCCGGCTGGTCAGCAGCTGCAGCAGCCTCTGGGGCATGGTGAGCAGCACGGCGCGCTGCAGCAGCGGGTGCAGGGGCAGGTAGGCGGGATCATGCAGCAGCGGAATGTGCCAGCCAGCCAGTGGATCCAGCCGCAGAGTTGTATCGAGCCCGGAGCCTTCGCCGCCAGGAGAGCCGTGGCTCGGTGGAGCCTCCATGGGGGTGCGGGCAGTGGATGGGGGAAGCACCGACATCCCTGGCAGACCTCGGAATGGACCTTGACAGGCTCGAGTGTGGGCTGAGCAGTGGACTGGCTCAAACCAAGCCACCCTGGGCCGATGCTATCGCCGCTGAGGCGGCACCGCTTGGCCGCCGCGGCGGCTGGGGCCGTGGGGTTCAGGCCGGCCGCACCAGCACCACGGGGGTGCGTTCGTTGGCATTGCCCGCCGGGTTGGGGCGCAGGGCGCGCTGCAACAGGGTCTCGTCGCAGCCACTGCTGGAGGCCAGCACCTTCACCCGGCCCAGGTCGTTCACGTCCACCACGGCCACCGCCACCCCCAGGGCCGCCGCCATGCGGGCGCAGAAGACTTCCGGCTGGTGGGGCCCCAGCACGATCGTCTGGTCGTAGGGGGGCGTGGTGCCGGTCACGTCGTCGATGAGGCGGGCCTGTTCGCCGGCCAGCCGGTAAAACCAGCCCTTGGAGCCCACCAGCTTGAGGGCCGTGCCCACCAGCCAGGCGCCCAGCACCCGGGCCGGGCCCACCAGGTCGATCAGGGTCTGCAGCCCGCAGGCGGTGGCGAGGGAACTGGTGGGGTGGAACACCCGGCAGAGCAGCCGCGCCAGGCCTGAGGGTGTGACCATCTCCGGGTGCTGGTAGCGGCCCTGCATCACCGCCAGGGGGGTCTCCCCCAGGGTGAGCACGTCACCTGGCTGGAGCAGGGCACCGGCGTAGCGACGCAGCACGGCCTCGGCGTCATCGAGGCTGCCGAGCAGGTGGGTGCGCACGGGCAGCACTGCACAGCGTTCCCCTGCACGCCAGGTGGCGGTGGCGGGCTCCACCGGGGTGGGCAGCCGCAGCGGCACCAGAATTCCGTCCCGGCGCCAGAGGCGGCCGAACGGGCCGTAGTTGACCCACAGCACTTCGAGCCAGAGGGTGTCGAGCAGGGCGTCGAGGTCCTGGCCGGGTCCGGGGCGCAGCTCAAGGCTGAGGCGCGCGCTGGTGGCCTTGCGGCCCTTGACGATGTAGGCGGCCCAGTAGCCATCGGCGCGGCCCTCCTCGTCGGGATGGTCAGCACGCACCCGGCTGAGCAGCTGCACGCCGGCCAGGTCGCCGCGACCCAACAGGGTGGGGCGCAGCTCCAGCTCGGGCACGAACACCTCCATGCGGGGGTGGGGGTTGCGGATCGTGATCGTGCCGCTCACCCGGTAGCCCCCCGGCAGATCGGCGGGGGAACGCTCCACGGTGAATCCATCGGCGCTGAGCCTCAGAGGAGACGCCGGCCGCAGCCGGTGGCGCAGCTCCAGCCACAGCAGCAGCAGCCCCAGCAGCAGGGCCAGCACCAGGACGATCTTGAACACGGCAGCGAGGAACAACGGCAACGGCGTGTGGCTCGCCGGAGCGTACGTGCAGCCGGGGATCTAGCGTCGCTGCCAGCTGGCCGTGCGGCCTGGGGATGCGCAAGACCTTCGTGCTCGACACCAACGTGCTGCTGCACGATCCGGCCGCGCTCACCCGCTTTGAAGACAACGCGATCGTGATCCCGATCGAAGTGGTGGAGGAGATCGACCGCTTCAAGCGCGACCCCGCCGAAAAGGGTCGCAATGCCCGCCAGGTGTCACGTCTGCTCGACGACCTCAGGGCCCAAGGCAACCTGGCCGACGGCGTGCCCAACGGCGACCAGGGGGGAACCCTGAAGGTGGTGTTCTGCCGCGCCGAAACCCTGGCGCAGCTGCCCCCGGAGCTGAAGGCCGGCAACGGCGACAACAACATCCTCGCTGTGGCCCTTGAGGCCCAGCGGCTGGAGGCGGTGATCGGCAGCCAGCCGCCGGTGGTGCTGGTCACCAAGGACACCAACCTGCGCATCAAGGCCGATGCGGTGGGTCTGATCGCCCAGGACTACAGCACCGACAAGGTGGCGATCGACGACCTCTATCCGGGGGTCTGCGAGCTGTGGGCCCGTGCCGAGCAGATGGATCAGGTGAAGCAGGGGGCCGGGCTGAGCGTCGACGGCCTGGAACTGCCGGCGCCTCCCCAGGCCAACGAGGGGGTGATGCTGATCGACCTGGCCCAGCCAGCCCACACCCTGCTGAGTCGCTTCCAGGCCCAGACGGGCACCCTGCAGCCGCTGCAGCGGGCCCAGAAGGTTCGCCTGGGCCGGATCCAGGCCCGTAACCGGGAGCAGACCTTCGCCCTCGACCTCCTGCTCGATCCCGACATCCAGCTGGTGACCCTGGTGGGCAAGGCGGGCACGGGCAAGACCCTGCTGGCCCTGGCGGCCGGCCTGCACCAGGTGGCCGATGAGCGCCTCTATGAACGCCTGCTGGTGACCCGGCCGGTGATCGCTCTGGGCAAGGAGCTGGGCTTCCTGCCCGGCGATCTCGAAGAGAAGATGGGTCCCTGGATGCAGCCGATCATCGACAACCTCGACTTCCTGCTGGGTGGCAGTGCGGAGGAGGCGGGTCGCAGCAACGGCCCTGGGGGCACAGGAGGTGGGCGAAGTCAGCGCTCTCAGCGCGGCAACTGGTCGGATCTCAAGGGCATGGGACTGCTGGAGGTGGAGGCGATCAGCTACATCCGCGGCCGCTCGATTCCCCGCCAGTTCATGGTGGTGGATGAAGCCCAGAACCTCACTCCCCATGAGGTGAAGACGATCGTGACCCGGGTGGGTGAGGGCACCAAGATCGTGCTCACCGGTGATCCCTATCAGATTGACAATCCCTATGTGGACGCGGAGAGCAATGGCCTCACCTGGCTGGTGGAGCGCTTCAAGGGCCAGCCGCTGGCCGGCCATGTGACGCTGATGCGCGGTGAGCGCTCACCACTGGCGGAGCTGGCGGCGAATCTGCTTTGACAGCCATGCCCCAGCAGCGCAAGTCCTAAAGCGTCTTCAGCCATGACGGCTGGGGGAGCATCAGCGTGGCTGAGTTCGAGAACCTTGAGGAGACTCAGGAGCTGTTCCGTCTTTGGAATGCGCGTTGTCACGGCATGTCGTGTCTGACCTGGTTCCTTGGAGCTGTCATCCAATCCCCCATGGAACCAGCTCATTCCCTGCGGATCTGATCTGAACCTTCCCCTGAATTCCCGATGACCAATTCCGCAGAGCGCGCCAGCAAGATCTGCCCCGTGTGTGGGCGACCGTTTCAATGGCGTAAGAAATGGAAGGACGTGTGGGAGGAGGTGCGGTACTGCTCGGAGCGCTGCCGGCGCCGGCGCCACACTATGAGCAGCGATTCATCGTTGCTCCTACACTCGTTCTTCTGAACCCTTCATCGATAGACAAGAAATCGAGGGAACCCCATCTCTATCCGAGGTGAGACTCGTTCAATCGGCAGCATTCCTCCGCGTCGTTGGCCTTGCACACCTCATTGCAGAGCTAACGCTGCCCCTGAGTGGCAGGCATGAAGCCTGGCGTGGGGCACCATAGAGTTGGTGGTGCCCTGTCCACTCGAGGGGTGTGTTCGAAGTGTCGCTTCTCTATAGACAACCTCCGCAGACCTTCGCATCTACTGCAGGATCCAGAGTTATCGCGGGCTGACCAAAGGAATCGTTTGCCTTCCATGGCGGCGGTAGATATGGAAGTCGTTATCGGTAGTGAGAAGCAATGGTGAGTCGTTCATCTCCGACAGTCGAATCAAAGCAGTATCAGCTAGAGATGCAGGAACATTCTCATACCGCTTGAAGAGTGAACTCACAGAGCCGATCTGCTCCTGGAGAACGAAAGGCAATTGAACGACCCCTCGCTCAATGAACTGCAACGCCAGGGAAGGATCAAAACCGGAGCGCTTCAGCAGAAAACAAGTCTCCGCAACGACAGCCTCACAGCTCAGCAACGGAGGCTGAAAACACCGAAACTGTTCAATAGCCCATCTATGGTGGGTGTCGTTGCGACTCAACACGGCAACCCAAGGGCCTGTATCCAGCAGCACCGCCATAATCAGTTTGTACCGAAGTCAGACATGTAAGCAGGGTTAGATGACAGATCTACTGGTCCATCTTCACAACAACCAACCAAATCGGCTAACAGATCAGCGGCGGATTGTGGTGCTGAGTCTTCCACACCCTGCTCTGAGGACTGGAGAAACGCTGTCAATGCTCGTCGAACCAACTCAGACTTGCTCAGCCGACGACGATGAGCCTGCTCCGTGAGCTGCGCATCAAGGGCTCCGGTCAACTTGAGTGAGATCACAGCCATGGCAAGCACCCCGCTTCTACTCCATCATCATACCAGCTGCCAAACGGTATTACGGCCATCGTTGGCGGGCTTTTCGCGGAACTGGTTGCAGGGTCTACTTATGCCAGCAGCAGCGGCCTCCTCCACGGGGCATTTCTGCTCGCTCTTACCGATCCTTCGAACGCTGTCCCTGAGTGGCAGGCAAGAAGCTATCGCAATCCATCGAGAATTGACTAAGGCCTGTCCACTCAAGGGGCTTGTTCGAAGGTGTCGCTTCTCAACAGGCAGCGATTGCAGACCGTCGCTTCGCCAGCAGAGCTCAAGCCACCTCAGCTTCACTTCTCACAGTGGCACTCAACTTAAGCCCCAAGGCCGACACGACCTTGAGGATCGTGTCAAAGCTCGGACTGCGGTCCCCCGAGAGTGCCTTATAGAGACTTTCTCTGGATAGCCCTGAATCCTTGGCCACTTTGGTCATCCCTTGGGCGCGTGCGATGTCACCAAGGGCCTTGGCAATGAAAGCCACATCTCCATCCGCCTCCTCGATGCAGGCTTCCAGATAGGCCGCCATCTCCTCTTGGGTTCGTAGATGCTTGGCAACGTCGTAGGGGCTGGTCGTGACTTTCATCAGATCTCCTCACTCAGGTTGTCTGCCAGCAGAAGCGCCTCATCAATGTCCTTGGCCTGTGAGGACTTGTCTCCTCCAGCCAACAGGATGATCAATGCGGAGCCCCTCTGCAGGTAATAGACCCTGTATCCAGGGCCATAGTTGATGCGCAGCTCAGACACGCCGGCCCCGACGGGTTTGACGTCACCAGGATTGCCGCCGATGAGGCGTTCGATCCTGGCCTGAACCTTCGCTCTGGCCCTCAGATCACGCAGACCCGCAAGCCACTGGACGAAACGCTCTGTCTGGCGGACTTCAACCATAACCCAACTGTAGCCTCTTGGCTACGGCCACGCAATGCTGCCTTGCTGGCTCCCATCAAAGACGACACATCCTTCGAACGCTTGCCATCACCTGGCCGCTGTGAGTGAGGCATAAAGGAAATGGCCTTGCGGTGGCGGCTCAGGTGAATGGCGATGTTAGGTGGTATGAGTCAGATTGTGCAAATTACTCTTTCCCAAATTGCATTTCGAGCAAAGCGTCTGCAAGTTGTCGAGTTCTGTTTCGCCACCTTTTGACCATGGAACAATATGATCTACATGGAGCTCGGTCTCAGGGTTTTTGGCAGGAGACGCACCACAAGCGCGACACTTAAATGCATCCAGCTGTAAGGTTCGAAATCTCAACCTAAGATTTATATTCCTCGGCGTTCTCTTCTTTCTATTTTCTCCTGCAGCGTCCACTTCCGTATATGGGATGACTGACTCTTCGCTTGCTACATTGTCAAGGTCGTCCTGATTCGGAGAGCTACCGTCGCTTACATATTCCAAGAATGCTACCAGCGTATTTCTCCATCCACCAAACCGACGGCTAAGCGCTTCCAAGGATATTCTTGAGATTCCTCGTTTAAGATCAGTAGTCGTAGGCTGCCTGCCAAGGGCTGTCCATATTCTTTCTGTCTCTGTGAATACTTCAATGTCGGAGTATTTCGCAATAAAGCCGGTTACAGAAAGACCGGCATTCTCAAGTAAGTTCTTCCAACTTCCAAACTTCTCTATTACCGTTGGGAATGCATAAGCTCCAAGGGCTTCATACTGCTTTGACGTAACAATGCATGTGTTCAGCTCAGCCGCGATACGCTTGACGTCAGAAATGATGTTATCAGGATCAACCTTCTTCATTTCGGAACGAGGCTTGACCTGCTCTAGCCCAGACACCGCTAGAACTTTTGTCCAAGATCCAAATCGTCTCCTGAACGTATGATCCCCGTAGCGACCACCGGCTTTTCTATATCGCTGATATGAAAGATACTTATTGCCAACAAGCTTTGCAATTTTCCTGACATCTTCTGTCAACTCATCTCCGGTGACTCCTTGGCGGTATTCACTGAGCTGAAATTCCATCTCGCTACACCTTGGAGAAAGACTTTTGAAACAACTATACTAATGGCGATAGCCACCTAACGATTAGCTGAGCCGCACCGCCGTTCTTGACGAACGTCGTTCGGCTAGCAGGCGGTGTCGGCTCGAGCTTGCTGTTGCTTAGCCGTGCAGATATCCTAGGCACCGAGAAAAACCGTAAAAACACGGTCGAAGCAACGCTGAATGGGCGGGTCCGGTATCTACCTCAACCCACGCGCCCCTGTCAGCCTATCTCTTCTCGGTGCACTCGGCCATGGGCGCCAACTTTGACGTGACCCCCTTTATCGGTCCAGGGCTTATGAGAGTGGGTGGTTGTGGTCATGCTGCAGCTCCCTGTTGAGCTGCCTCCAGGGGCGTACGCCCCTGGAGGGCCGAGTGCGGCCTGAGTGAGTTGTACTCCCAGCGCCAACGATCGGCCAGGATCTGCGCCTCGGGGGCTGTTGTGAACAGCTCGGTGTTGAGGAACTCATCCCGGAACCGGCCGTTGAACGACTCGGCGAATCCGTTCTCCCACGGGGATCCTGGCTCGATGTAGGCCGTGCTGGTAGTGCTGCTGGCCTCGCACCAGTCCCGTAGGGCCTGGGCAATGAACTCCGGCCCGTTGTCCGATCGGATGTACGCCGGTGCTGGGTAGAGGCTGGTGAGTTCCTCCAGCACGGCCACCACGTCCTTGGCCTTGCAGCGCCTGCCGACCCGGATCGCCAGGCAGAGGCGGCTGTGCTCATCGATCACGTTCAGGAACTTGAGCCTGCGCCCATCAGCGGTGGCGTCGAACTGGAAGTCCATGGCCCACACCTGGTGGGGATGCTCAGCCCGATGACGCCGCACCGAGCCGTCCGCGGGCCGTGCCCGCTTTCGCTTCCTGGGAGTGGGCCGCTGCAGCCCCTCCTCGCGCCAGAGCCGTTGCACCCGTTTGTGGTTCACGGTCCAGCCCTCCCGCCGCAGCAGGCGGTAGGCCATCCGGCGGCCCCAACGGATGTGGTCCGCGGCGATCTCGCGGAGACGCTGCCGGAGCTTGGCCTCCTCGATCGAGACGACCTTGCCGCCATGGCGCTGGGTGCTGCGGTGCTGGCCCACCACTCGGCAGGCCAGGCGTTCAGAGGCCCGGTAACGCTCCTGCAGGACCGTGACGGCCCTGCGGCGACGCTCCGGGCTCAGAAGTTTCCCTCGGCGAGGTCCTTGAGCATGGCCTTCTCCAACTCTGCTTCCGCCAAAAGCTTCTTGAGCCGGGCGTTCTCCTTCTCCAGCTGGGTCAGCCGTCTGGCCTCCTCGGCCTGCATGCCCCCGTACTGCTGCCTCCAGCGGTGGTAGGTCGGTTGCGTGACCTCGATGACGCGGCAGACGTCGGCGACGGTTTTTCCCTGGGCGATCAACTGCTCGGCCGTCTTGAGCTTGCGGATGATCTGCTCGGCTGTGTGCCTGGTGCGTTTCATGGTCGAGTCCCCGGCCCAGTTTGGCCGGCTGAAGACTCTCATTCACCCTGGACCGGTTTCCGGGGTCCACATCAACTTGACTCCAGCGCATTGGTTTCTGATGGCCAGGCCAGTTGGATGAGGGGTTTTATGCGGATCCGATAACCGTATGGCACACCTGATACACAGTCAGAGTTCATCGGCAGGGCTGGTGACGCCCATTGGGCCCCGATTCAGTACATGGGTGTAGATCATCGTGGTTTTCAAATCGCTGTGCCCCAGTAGCTCCTGAATGGTGCGGATGTCCTGGCTGCGTTCCAGAAGGTGGGTGGCGAACGAATGGCGCAGGCTGTGGCAGGTGGCCGGCTTGCTGATCCCAGCTGCCAGCACCGCCTTGCGCACCGCTTTCTGGATCAGGCTGGGATCAAGGTGGTGGCGGCCCTCTTCACCGGTGGCCGGATTGAACCAGCGGCTGTGTTGTGGGAACACCCACTGCCAACACCATTCGACAGAGGCATTCGGATACTTCCGGGCGAGGGCATGGGGCAGCTGCACCCGCCCCCAGCCCTTGGCCAGATCCCGTTGGTGGATCACCCGCACGTCCACCAGATGGGAGCGCAGCTGCTCCGCTACGCGAAGGGGCAGCAGGGTGCGTCGGTCCTTCCCGCCCTTTCCGTCGCGCACCGTGAGTTCCTGCCGGCCGAAGTCCAGATCATGCACTCGCAGCCGCAACGCCTCCATTAACCGCAGGCCGCTGCCGTAGAGCAGCCCCGCCACCAGCGCCTCGGCACCCACCAGCCGCTGCAGCACAGCCCGCACCTCTTGCACCGTCAGCACCACCGGCAGCCTGCGGCGCGTGCGCGCCCGCACCACACCCTCCAGCTCCAGGTCCCGTTCCAGCAGTTCGCGGTACAGGAACAGCAGCGCCGACAGTGCCTGGTTCTGGGTAGAGGGGCTCACCTGCCGATTCACGGCCAAATGGCTGAGGAAGGCATTCACCTCGGCGCTGCCCATCTCTCTGGGGTGTCGCAGGTTGTGGAAGCGCAGAAACCTTCTGAGCCACTGCTCATAGGTCTTCACCGTGCGACGGGCGTAGTGGCGGGTCTGCAGTTCCTCCCGGTAGCGCTGGATCAGCCCTGCAGCTTTGGGTTGCTCTGGCATGGGGGCCTGCGCCATGGCGTCGACTCAGAGTTGCCACGGCTGCCCAGGCATCTCAGCAATCCAGTGATGTGCACCGTTCGGCGTCGCTGATGTCGCCCCGTTCCCGCTGCCACTGGCGGCGGCGCAGCTTGCCGTAGGCCTGGCAGAACTCCTCTCCGAGGGCCTGGCGCAGGCCGGTGTCGGCGTCGAAGGCATCGAGGGCCTCGCCCAGATCGGCCGGCAGCCTTGGGCAGATCTCCGGTCCCAGCGGGGCGGCGTAGTTGTCGTTGTCATGGCGAGGTCCTGGCTCGAGCCCTCGCTCGATGCCGTCCAGGCCCGCCGCCAGGATGGCGGCCTGCAGCAGATAGGGATGGGCTGAGCCATCGGGCAGCCGCAGCTCCAGGCGCTGGTCATCGGGGATGCGCAGCAGGTGGGTGCGGTTGTTGCCGCTGTAGCTGATCCCCGCCGGGCTCCAGGTGGCCCCCGAGGTGGTGGGCGGCGCCGCCAGCCGCCGGTAGCTGTTCACCGTGGGATTGGAGAGGGCGCAGAGGGCTGGCGCGTGCTCCAGCAGACCGGCCAGGAACTGATAGGCCAGGGTTGAGAGGCCCAGTTCACCGGCGGGATCGTGGAAGAGGTTGACGCCCGCGCTGCTGTTGCCGGGTGCACCCCAGAGAGAGAGATGGGTGTGGCAGCCGTTGCCGGTGCGCTCGGCGAAGGGTTTGGCCATGAAGCTGGCCTTGAGGCCCTGCTGCTCCGCCAGCGTCTTCACCATCACCTTGAAGAAGGCGTGGCGGTCGGCGGTGGTGAGGGCGTCGGCGAAGGTCCAGTTCAGCTCGAACTGACCGTTGGCATCCTCGTGATCGGCCTGGTAGGGCCCCCAGCCCAGCTGCTCCATCGCCTCCAGCAGCGGCCCGATCAGCCCGTAGCGGCGCATCAGGGCCAGCTGGTCGTAGCAGGGTTTCTCCTGGTGGTCGGCAGCATCGGCGATGCCGGCGCCATCGGCGCCCAGCAGGAAGAACTCGGCCTCCACGCCACTGCGCAGCTCGAAGCCCAGCTGCAGCGCCCGCTCCTGCTGAAGCCGCAGCAGGCGGCGCGGGCACTGGGCCATCGGCTCACCGGCCAGCACCAGCTCCGCCGCCACCCAGCCCACGCCCGGCTGCCAGGGCAGGGGGGTGAGGCTGGCGGGATCTGGGATCGCCATCACGTCCCCGTCGGCGGGAGAGAGATCCAGCCAGGCCGCGAAGCCGGCGAAGCCGGCGCCGTCCCGGCCCATCGCCTCGGCGGCGGAGGCGGGCACCAGCTTGGCCCTTTGGATGCCGAACAGGTCGGTGAAGGAGATCAGCAGGAAGGAGAGCTCAAGCTCCTGGAGCCGTTGGGCGAGGGGGGTCATCGGCTGGTGAGATGGGGGGTGGGGAGCCGCAGCAGCTCCCTGGTGATGTGGCGAAGCTGCAGCTGCTCCGCGGTGCTGCTGTGGGGATTGCCGGCGCGGTGGCCGAGTTCGGAGTGGATCGTGTGCAGGCAGGCGCCGGGGATGGCGCATGCGTCTGCGGCCAGGTCGGCGGGGGGGAAGTAGAGGTCGTGGCTGCAGGCCACCACGGCGGTTCGGGCCGTGATGCGGCCGAGGGCAGCGGTCAGATCGCCGCCGCCGGCCACGTCATGGGCGAGCCAGGTGTCGAGCATGGCGATCAGGTCGCGGGGGTCATGGCGGCGGTAGTGAGGCAGCCACTGCTGCTCCACATGGGCCTCGATCGAGCCGTTCACCGTGCGGAAGAAGGGCTGGCTGGCGGCCCAGCTGGCGTAAATCAGGGCAAAGGTGCGCAGCCCCTGCTCGGGCACGGCATCAAAACCGCTGCCATTCCAGTGGCGGTCTGCGGTGAGGGCCTGCCGCAGGCTGAGGCAGAAGAGGCGATTGTGGGGGGAAGTGCGCGCCGTCCCGGCGATGCAGCAGATCCGCTCCACCTGTTCGGGATGCTGCACCGCCCATTGGTAAGCCTGTTGAGCCCCCATCGACCAGCCGTAGATCAGGGCCGGCCGCTCCACGGCGAACACCTCGGCCAGCAGCCGGCGCTGGGCGGCCACGTTGTCGCTGTGATGCACCACCCAGCCCGTTTCGGCCAGGCCCATGGCGCCGTGGCTGGGACTGCTGGAGCCGCCGTTGCCGAACTGGCCGGCGATCACGATGCACCACTGCTCGGGGTCGAGCACCGGCCCCGCCAGCCAGGCCAGATCCTCCACCCGGGCGCCATAGGCGCTGGGCATCAGGATCAGGTTGGAGCGGGCGCTGTTCAGCTCGCCCAGCTGCAGGTAGCTGATCCGGGCCTCGGGGATCACCCGGCCGCAGGCCAGGGGCCAGGCGCCCAGCTGGTGATGCCGGCTCGGCGGCGTCACGCTCGCCCAGGTGCGGGGATGGCCAGGGAGGGTAGGTCGGCCAGCAGTTGGCGATGCACCCGCAGGTAGCCGTGGTCGAGGTGGCGCAGCTGGGGGGCGATCAGGGCGTGGGCCTGGGGCAGAGCGTGAAAGGGCAGGGAGGGGTAGAGGTGGTGTTCGGCGTGAAACGGCATGTTCCACATCAGCCAGCGCAGCGGCGCCAGGGTCAAGGTGGTGCGGGTGTTCGCGGTGCCGTCGTCGCTGAAGCTGCAGCCGCTGTGCTCGGCCAGCAGCACGAAGCGCAGGAAGGGTTGCCCCACCGCCAGGGGCAGCAGCCAGCTCCAGAACAGAAAGCCGTTCGCGCCTACGCAGGAGACGGTCAGCACCAGGGCATAGACGAGAGCCTGCAGCCGGGCTGAACGACGCACCTGGGGGATCACCTCAGGATTCAGGTAGGGCAGGGCGCTGAGGTCGCCCAATAGCAGACGGGCATGGCCACGCAGCTTGCCGCTCCACCAGGTCCAGCCGCTCAGTTCCTTCAGGTAGCCGGGCCAGGAGGTGGGCGCCGGATCTTCGAGTTCCGGGTCGCGGCCGGGCTGGTGGGTGAAGCGATGGTGCCACTGGTGGTAGCGCCGGTAGAAGGTGGCGTTGTAGAAGCTCAGCACCCCCGCCAGCCAGGCCACGGCATCGTTGGTGGCCCGGCTGCGGAAGGCGGTGCGGTGGCAGCACTCGTGCAGGGGGGCAAAACAGGTGGCCAGGGCGATGCCGCTCAGCAGCAGAGCGGTGGCCCGCCAGGGCAGGGCCAGATCGGGCTGGCGCCAGAGCCATCCCGCCATCACCACGAGGAGCAGGTGGGTGCTGAGCCTCAGCCAGGCGGGCCCCTGCCGCAGGCTGTTGAGCTCACTGAGGGCCTGGCGGTCAATCAGACCGGTGGACGTGGATGCCATAGGAGGTAGTCCAGCAGTTGGCCTACTGCCACTGCGGTAGGCAATGCGACGGCAGCGACGTCCACGGCCCTAAAGTCAGGCAAGGAAATGTAGTGGTCGTTACTGTCATGGCCAGCCCAGACCAAGCCCTCCAGTCTCAGGAACGGCGGCGTCAGACCCTCGTGGAGTCGCTGCGCCACCGCTACGCCGCTGCCCAGAGTCGGCAGGATCCGCTCGCCAAGCAGGGACTGTTCAAGGAAGCCGTTTACCTGAACATCCTTCCGGGGGAGTTCACTGACCCCGCCTGAGGCGAGGGCTCAGGCCAGGGCAGGCTCCATCCCGCGCAGACAGGTGGCCAACTCCTCCCGCAGGGCCAGGAAGGGTGGCGACACTCGTAGGTGGGCCATGTTGCCGTGGTCCAGATCCACCTGGACACTGCGCACGATCCGCCCCGGCCTCGGCGCCATGATGTGGACCCGTTGGGCCAGCAGCAGCGCTTCCTCAAGGTCGTGGGTGATCAGCAGCGCTGAGAGGCCCGTGCGTTGCCACAGCCCGTGCAGAAACTCCTGCATCGACTCCCGGATCTGCAGGTCGAGGGCGCCGAAGGGCTCATCCAGTAGCAGGATCTTGGGCTGGGCGGCCAGGGCGCGGGCGATGGCGACGCGCTGCTGCATGCCCCCCGAGAGCTCCCGGGGCCGCCGCCGGGCCGCATCGGCCAGGCCCACCACCTCCAGGAAATAGCCCGTGCGCTCGCGGATCTCGGGCCTGCTGAGGCCCTGCAGTTCCATGCCGAAGGCCACGTTCTGGGCGGCCGTGAGCCAGGGGTAGAGGCTGTACTTCTGGAACACCATGCCGCGGTCGGAACCAGGGCCGCGCACGGGCTGGCCGTCCACCGTGACCACCCCTGTGCTGGGGCGGTCCAGGCCAGCCACCAGGCGCATCAGGGTGGATTTCCCGCAGCCTGAGCTGCCCACCAGGGCCACGAATTCACCGCTGTTGACGTTGAAGCTGATGTCCTCGAGCACACAACTGGCGCTGCGGCCCAGCCCGAACATCTTGGACACCTGATCGACAACGAGCTGCATCGGTTGGGGGTTCAGTTGGCCCAGGAGCAGGCTCGCCGCATCGTGAAGCGGAAGCCCAGATCGATCAGCAGCCCGATCAGCCCGATCACAATCAGGCCGAGAAAGATCTGATCGGTGCGCAGAAAGCGCTGGGCCAGGCTGATGCGTTTGCCCAGGCCTTCGTTGGCGGCCACGAGTTCCGCCACGATCACCAGGTTCCAGGCAGCCGCCATGTTGATCCGGTAGGCATCCAGCACCTGGGGGGCGATGCAGGGGGTGATCACCCGCAGCAGCACCTGGGAGGGGCGGCCCCCCAGGGTGCGGGCTGTTTCGATCAGCTCGTTGGGAACGAACTTCACCGCATCCATGATCATCAGGGTGTTGAAAAAGAGGGTGCCGATGAAGATCAGCAGAATCTTGGGCAGTTCACCCAGCCCGAAGTAGATGATCAACAGCGGGATGAAGGCCGGAGCCGGCATGTAGCGGATCAGGCCCATCAGCGGCTCCAGCAGCCGGTTGATCAAGGTGCTGGTGCCCATGGCGATCCCCAGGGGCAGGGCGACCAGCGCCGAGAGGCCGAAACCGGCGAACACCCGCCCCACACTGGCCAGCAGGTCGGCCCAGAGCAACCCCTCCCGGGCCTGGCTGCTGCCGGCGGCCAGCACGGCCGAGGGGCTGGGCAGAAACAGGGGATCCACCACAGCAGCCGCTGTCACGGCGCTCCAGATGGCCACCACGGCCAGGATCCCCACCAGCCCCAGCACCCAGGGGTGCAGGGCCAGTCGCCGCAGACGAGCCCGGTTCACGGGGTCTTCGCCGCTTCCACGAACTGCGCCGCGAACAGGCCATCCAGGTCGGGAGGACTGGTGGCCAGCCCCACGTCCTGCAGGAACGTGCTGATCTGCTCCGCCGCGAAGGGCAGGGAGGCCATGGTGGTGCCCGGTTGCAGCGCCTTGAGGTTGTCCTCCAGGCTGAAGATCGTGGTGCCGGCGTCGTACTCCTTGTACTCCGCCTCACTCACGCCTGCCCGGGCACTGAGGATGGCCAGGGAGGGCCCGGGGTTGGCCTTGATTTCAGCCAGGGTGGCGAACCAGGCATCCACCACCTTCTGCACCTTTTCAGGGTTGTTGGCCACAAACTCCGTGCGGCACACCAGGTGGTCGCTGATGGCGCCGGGGAAGTCGGCCGAGGAGAACAACGTGGTGCTGCCGGCGCGCTTCAGGGCCTGGGTGGTGAAGGGAGCAAACACGCCCACCGCATCCACCTGGCCGGCCACGAAGGCGGCCGCCGCCGCGCCGGTTTCCAGTGGCACGAAGGTGATGTCATCGGCGCTGAGGCCGGCCTGCTCCAGGCCCAGCAGCAGCAGGTAGTGATCCACCGTGCCCTCTTCGGCGGCCACCTTCTTGCCCTTCAGATCGGCAAGGCTGGTGATCCCTTCCGCCACGATGATCTGGTCGTTGCCGGTGGAGTTGTCGTTGGTGAGCACCACCTGCAGTTCGGCGCCGCCGGCGATCGAGCTGATCGTGTCCCCGAGGGTCTGGCTGTTGCAGTCGAGCTGGCCGGCGTTGAGGGCGTTGATCGAATCGAGGTAGCCGTCAAACCACTGCAGCGTCACCGGCAGCCCGAACAGGCCCTTCTCCTCGGTGACTTTCCAGGGGATCCAGCCGGGCCAGGCGCTGTAGCCGATCCGCACCGGCGCATCGGAGCCGCCGCCGCCCTGGCCACCGCAGGCGGTGAGGGCACCGGCGCCCAGGCCGAGCAGGAGCAGGGTGGCCAGCAACCGGGTGCGGGAGCGGCGGAAGCGGCGCGGGGGGTTGGGGGTGGTCATGGGGTTGGAAGCGGAATGGGTGCTGGAGGCGGGGCAAGGGGCCCTGGACGTTGACGAAGGCGTAGATCACCGAGGCGACGCCCTGGGTGGGGCGGGCTGGGCCCAGGACTGGGAAGTTCGGGAGCTCATGGACTCACCAGCGCCGGCACTTCGGCCATAGCCGGGGCAGCGGCCTGGGCCGAGGCAGGGCCAGCGGCCTTGGCAGCGTCTGCCCTGCGTGCCGCAGCCAGCTGTTGCCGCTGCTGCTCCAGCCAGGCGTGCCAGGCATCCAGGCCCTCTCCATTGGTGGCCGACACCCGGATCACGGCGCAGCGGGGGTTCACCTGGCGGATATGGGCTTCGATCCGCTCCACCGACACCGGCAGGTGGGGCAGCAGGTCGGTCTTGGTGATCAGCACGCAGTCGGCCTCCCGGAACATCACCGGGTACTTGAGCGGCTTGTCCTCCCCTTCGGTGACGCTGAGCAGGGCCACCTTGCGGTGCTCGCCGATGGCGAATTCGGCGGGGCACACCAGGTTGCCCACGTTCTCCACCCAGAGCAGATCAAGGCCGGCGGGATCGAGGCGCTGGCCCAGCAGCCGGAGGCCGCCACGCACCATCGCCGCATCCAGATGGCAGGCGCGGCCGGTGGTGATCGGCACCACCGGCACCCCCACGGCCTGCAGCCGTTCGGCATCGAGCTGGGTGGTCATGTCGCCCTCCAGCACCGCCATGGCGTAGGTGCCGGCCAGCTGGGCCAGGGAGCGCTCCAGCAGGGAGGTCTTGCCGGCGCCGGGGCTGCTCATCACGTTGAGGCAGAGCAGCTGCCAGGTGTCGAAGTGCTCGCGGTTGTGGGCGGCCTGATGGTCATTGGCGGCCAGCAGATTGAGGCCGAGGGTGTCTTCCAGGGGCATGTGCATGGCGATCAGCGGCAGGGAGCGAGGTGGGACGAGGATTGGCCAGAGAGGCTGTAATCAATCGAGCGGATCTTCAGCTCACGGCCCTGCACGATCTCCTCCATCGGGTGCTTACAGCAGGGGGAGCGGTAGCCCTGCTCGGCACTGGGCGCGTAGGTGCCGTTGCAGAGCACACATCGGCCCAGCAGGGGCACCGATTCGATTACCAGCCGGGCCCCGGCCAGCCAGCTCGACTGCACGGCCACCTGCCATGTGGTCACCAGCTGCTCGGGCTCCACGCAGGTGAAGCTGCCCACCAGCAGGTGCACGGTGGTCACCTTCGGTGTGGCCGGGGCGTGGCCCCGCTTCCACTCCTCCATCGAGAGCAGCAGGCAGCGGGTCATGTCGACTTCATGCATGACTCACCTCCACTTCTGATCGACCTGCATGTTGCAGGCCTCATGCAGCCAGGCCGGCTTCTGTTGGCGCGGCAGCTGGCCGCTCACCACCAGGTGGGCCATGGTGTCGCAGATCACCCGGGTGGCCATCAGTGAGGTCATGTCGCTGATGTCGTAGGGGGGCGACACCTCCACCAGCTCCAGGCCGCAGACCGGCACGTTGCGCACGATCAGCTCCAGCAGCTTGAGGGCTTCGCGGGGCAGCAGGCCGCCGGGTTCTGGCCAGCCGGTGCCGGGCACGAAACCGGCGTCGATGCAGTCGATGTCGAAGGAGATGTAGACGCAGTCGGTGCCATCGGTGGCGCGCTCGATCGCGTACTGGGCGGCCGCCTCCAGGCCCATGTCGCAGATATCGGTGACGGTGAGCACGTTGGTGCCCCGCTCGCGGCACACCTTCACCCCTTCGCGCGGCACCTGCCAGCCGCCGATGCCCAGCTGCACCAGGTTTTCGGCCGGGGCGTTGGCCATGTTCGTGGCGTGGAACCACGGACAGGTGTGCATGCGTTCGTCGAGGTCGATCTCCTGGGTGTCGACGTGGCGATCGAAGTGGATGATGCCCACCTTCTTGTCGCCCAGGTGGCGGCACACCCCCCGCACGGTGGGAAAGCCGATCGAGTGATCGCCGCCGAGGATGATCGGGAAGGCGCCGCTGGCGAACACGTGCGCCACGCCCTTGGAGATCTGATCGAAGCTCTTCTCGTTGTTGGCGGGAATCGTGAAGATGTCACCCACATCGCAGAGCCGGATCGACTCGCGCAGGTCGACCCCCATCTCGTAGTTGTAGGGCGTGTAGAGGGCCGAGATGCGGCGGATGCCCTGGGGGCCGAAGCGGGTGCCGGGCCGGTAGGTGGTGCCGGAATCGTGGGGTACCCCCAGGATCGCCACGTCGAATTCGCCGACGCGATTCACATCTTCGATGTAGGGCGCCTTCATGAAGGTGTTGATGCCCGCGTAGTGGGGCAGCTCGCCGCGCGAAAAGGTGGAGATGCGCCGGTCCACGATGCTCTCAGCCGCCTCCAGCCCGTAGCGCAGGCCCTGGTCCACCTCCTGCTGCCAGCCGGTGAGCGGCAGGCGGGCTTCTTTCTCAAGGGCTTCAGCGCCCTGACGGCCAGGCGGCGCCGGGGTGCGGCGGTCAAAGGCCCCTTCAGGGCCTGGCGATGCGGTCATGGCACAACACGGAGGTGGGGGTTGCGGTCTCCCGGGCTTTTATCCCTCCGTGCAACCGGGTGGCCCCGGTGAGCTTCTCTCGGACCAGACGTCTCTTCAGCAGGACCCTGGGGCCATCGCTGAACGGGACCGGAACCCTAGAAACTGCTTCCGCCCTCAGACCCTCTCCCAGGTGTTGGCTGAGCGTTGTGGTAATTGTTACCGGGGCTCGAAGCCGGCGCCAGCTCAGCCCTGCGCTGCCGATCCCAGCATCTGATTGGGCTGCACCCAGCGATCGAAGTCTTCCCCGCTCAGCTCTCCCAGCACCAGGGCCGCTTCCTTCAGGCTGAGGCCCTGCCGGTGGGCGTGGCTGGCAATGGCGCTGGCACGGTCGTAGCCGATCACGGGGGTGAGGGCCGTGACCAGCATCAGGCTCTGGTCGAGCAGGGTGGCGATGCGGGCCTCATCGGCCCGGAGGCCCTCCAGACAATGCTGGCGGAAGGCCGTGCAGCTTCCCTGCAGCAGGGCGATGCTCTCCAGCACGTTGTGGGCGATCAGGGGCTTGAACACGTTCAGCTCGAAGTTGCCCTGGCTGGCGGCCATCTGCACGGCGGTGTTGTTGCCCATCACCTGCACCGCCACCATGGTGAGGCTCTCGCACTGGGTGGGATTCACCTTGCCAGGCATGATCGAGCTGCCCGGTTCGTTCTCAGGCAACACCAGCTCACCAAGGCCGCAGCGGGGTCCACTGGCCAGCCAGCGGATGTCGTTGGCGATCTTCAGCAGGGATCCGGCCAGCACGGTGAGGGCTCCGTGCAGGGCAGCCAGGGGCTCATGGCCCGCCAGCGCCTGGAACTTGTTGGGGGCACTGGTGAACGGCAGCGCCAGCCGGGCCGAGAGCCGGGCGGCCACGGCCTCACCAAAGCCCGCCGGAGCGTTGAGACCCGTGCCCACGGCGGTGGCGCCGATGGCCAGTTGCCTCACCTGGGGCAAGGTGGCGGTCAGGCTCTCAAGCCCAAGCTGCAACTGGGCCGCATAGCCGCTGAACTCCTGGCCGAGGCTGAGCGGCACCGCATCCTGGAGGTGGGTGCGGCCGATCTTGACGATGCCGCTGAAGGCTGCCGCCTTCTGAGCCAGTTCCTGCTGCAGGGCCTGCAGCGCCGGGATCAGCCCCCGCTCCAGCTGCAGCGCCACCGCCACGTGCAGGGCAGCCGGGAAGGTGTCGTTGCTCGACTGGCTGAGATTCACATGGTCGTTGGGGTGCACCGGTGCCTTGCTGCCCAGCACCCCGCCACAGGCTTCGATCGCCCGGTTGGCGATCACCTCGTTGACGTTCATGTTGGTCTGGGTGCCGGAGCCCGTCTGCCACACCTTCAGGGGGAATTCAGCATCGAGCTCGCCCCGGGCCACCTGCTCGGCCGCCGCCACGATCAGGTCGGCCAGGTGAGGCGTGAGCTTGCCCTCGGCGGCGTTCACCTCGGCGCAGGCGGCCTTGAGCTGGCCGAAGGCGTGCACCACGGCCAGGGGCATGGCCTGCCCGAAGGGGAAGAAGTGGATCGAGCGCTGGGTCTGGGCGCCCCAGTAGTGCTCGGCCGGCACGGCCAGGCTGCCGAGGCTGTCGCTCTCCAGCCGCGTGGCGTGGCCATCGCTGCTCATCGCCCGCTCAGCACCTCGGTGTTGAGCTCGTTGAAGCTCATGCTGCCGCTGCTCTTGAAGCTGTCGGGCAGCTCCAGGCCGGTGGCCTGGCTCACCGCTGGATTGATGCGATCCAGGCCCACCTGCCCCTCCTCATCGAGCAGCACCTGGCCGTCGCCATCGAGCACCACCACCTGGGGGGTGTGGCCGTGCCAGTAGTAGGCCGGATCCGAGGGCCCCGTGGTGGGACGGTTCTGCAGGGGATCGGTGACCAGGGGGATCAGCTCGATGCTGGTGCCCCAGAGCCGCTGCAGCTCAGACACCACCGGCGCGAAGGCCTTGCTGGCGCTGTCGTCATCGAGGTAATAGACCACCAGGGCCGGCCTGTGCTCCTCCAGGGTCTTGGCCAGGCTGGTGCGCGGCGGCACCAGGGAACCGTTGCCGGCGTAGAGGGCGTAGATGTTGCCGTCGTAGCTGTTGGTGGTGAGGGCCGCCTGGGCGGGAGCACCGCCGAGGCCAAGACCAAGCCCCAGGGCCAGAACCAGGCTCAGGGCAGGGCCCAGCAGTGTCCTGAGCAGGGAGCACCGCTCGCCGCTCAGGTGCCACGCGCCTGGCCGGGCCGCTCGCGGGCGGCCATCCCGGCCTGTGACTGTGCGTTGCATCGTTGACATCGGGGCCCCGGCGATGGGCCCATTGTGAAGGGCCGATGGTGCCGGCCTGCGCGCGGGCTAGGGGCTGCTGGGCCGCCGGCCCATCCCCTGCAGGATGCCCCTGCCGATCAGCCCGATCGCCCGGCCCACCACCTGGGTGAGCAGCACCACCACCAGGTTGCCGAGCCCCTGGATCAGCTGGCGCAGCTGAGGGGCCACGGCGTCGCGGCTTTCCAGGGCCAGCGTCACCAGCTGCTGCAGGGGACCGAGCCGGCGCAGCTCCCCGTCGCGGGGTTCCACCAGGTGGAGGGTGGCGATGCGACCGGCTTCCACGCAGAGCAGCTGGCGGCGGCTTTCGTAGATGGCGATCGGGCGCTCGAACCACTCGCTCCAGCGCTGCTGGGCATTGAGCTGGTTGCGCAGCCGTTCCAGGTTGCGGGTGGAGAGCAGCTCGGGCCTGAGCAGGTAGCGGCGCAGCTCCGGCCAGGCGCCGCAGCAGCTGAGCACCTCCGCCGCCAGCAGTTCGGCGGTGCGCATCAGCCAGTTGGCCACCAGGCGTTCCAGGTGCAACAGGGCCTGGAGCTCATCGGCGGCCACCAGTTGGCCCTCCACCAGCAGCGGCTGGGCCAGCACCAGGGTGGCCAGCATCGCCTGGGCGTCCGGCAGCTCGGGGTCGCTGGCCGCCAGATCACTGGTCTGCACCAGGGCCGTGGCCACCGGTTCGAGCGTGCCCAGGCGGGGGAGCTGCACGTAGGGGCTGGCCATGCTGCGCAGGGCCTGCTCGCGCAGCTGGGGCTGCAGTTCGAGCCAGCGCTGCAGCAGCGTGTTCGCCGCGCCAGGCTCGTCGGCAAGCTGGCAGCGCAGACTCTCGAGCTGGTCCAGCAGGGCCAGGAGCAGGTCGCGGCAGCGCTGTGGACTGAGCCCCTCGATGGCCAGCAGCTGACCGCTGCGGTTGTCGAGGCCAGGGCCGATGGCCGTCTCCAGCCGCAGGCGCACGGCCTGCCAGATGCCGGCGGCGTTGCGCTGCTGCAGGGTGAGACTCGTGCCCCGGCCGGGGTTGGTGGTGGACGTGGGGGGCGGTGTCTGCTGCTCCGGCAGGCCCCAGGCCAGGCTCACCGGGCCCCAGATCAGCAGCAGCAGCTGGCGGGCACAGGCCAGTTCCCGCACTCTTCCCTCCAGGATCCAGCGCTGCAGGGGTGCCTGGGGAGGCGGATCGAGCAGCCGCAGGCAGAGGGCGCTGGCGGCATCGATCTGCTCGAGGCCGTCGAGCAGGAGGCGCTGGCCCAGGCCCGTGGCCCAGCCGCTGCCCGCGCCGCCGGCGGCCTGGTTCGAGCTGGCGGGGTTGGCGGCATCGCCCGGGAGCGTGGGGGCCTGCAGCTGCAGCACCCGGCCGCCGGCCCGCAGGGTGCGGATCGCCTCCAGCAGCTCGTCGCTGCCTGGGGCCTCCAGCAGCCCGTGGACCCCCAATTGCAGCAGTGATGAGGCGGCGATGCCATGGCCCGCAGCCAGCAGCAGCAGCAGGGGCGCAGGCCGCCATCGCTCCCGCAGCAGCAGCGACTCGCGGCTCAGGTCGGCTGCGCTGGTGGCAGCCGCGGGGCGCCAGATCACCAGCTGGGGGGCCCCCACAAGTTCGGAGGGGTTGGTGACCACCACCAGGTCATCGCCATGGTCCTGGATGAGGCGGATCAGTCCGCCGGCCACCAGGGGTTCAGCGAACAGCAGTAGCTGCGGAGTCACGCACCCAGGCCCTGGTGATGGCCCAAGGTAACGGCCTCAGCCACGGAGATCCACAGGCTGATCGGAGCTGCTGCCGCTGGGGCGACGACCGGTGAGGTTGAGGGTGTACGACTCGATGCGGTAGCCGGTGGACCGCTCGATCTGCTCCAGCAGTTCGGCGGGCAGGGCCACATCGAGATCCTCGATGGCCCCGGAATCGAGGCAGGTGATGTGGCTGTGGGGATCACTGCGGTAGCCGTAGAGGCGGCCACTGGCGCGGTCGAGGCACTCGATCACTCCTGCCGATTGCAGCGCTTCCAGATTCTGATAGACGGACGTGTGGCCGATGTTGCGGCCCAGGTCGTTGAGCTTTTCGAAGATGTCGCGGGCGCTCAGATGGCTTTTCTCGGCCCAGAGCAGATCCAGCACCATGCGACGTTGGCGGCTCAGCCGCATGCCCAGATCCCTGCAGCGTCTATACACCGCTTCGGCGCAGTCAGGCACGGCCCTGGTCTCAGGCTCGGCCACCGTGCCTGTCTGAGCTGTCTGGGCCGCCGTGCTCAAGCGAACCACCTGGAAGGGAGCACCTCTGTTATAGGCCAACCCACAAGTGGTCCGTGTACGCCCAGGCCAAGGCGCCATGGCTGGGCCGGCCAGGCTCAGGCGATCGATGCGCTTTCCGGTGGGGTCGTCACGTCTTGAAGCCTGCCATCGGCCACGGCGGCCATCGCCTCAGCCAGGTCGACACGGCCGTCGTAGAGGGCGCGGCCCAGGATCACCCCCTCCACCCCCAGCGGCACCAGGCTCAGCAGTGAGAGCAGGTGCTCCAGGCAGCCGACGCCCCCGGAGGCGATCACCGGAACCGCACTGGCCTCAGCCATGGCCCGCAGGGCCTCCAGGTTCGGGCCGGCCAGGGTGCCGTCGGTGGCGATGTCGGTGCTGATGATCGCCGCGATGCCGCTGCCGTTGAAGCGCCTGGCCAATGCCGTGGCTTCCAGACTGCTGCCATCCAGCCAGCCGCGGGTGGCCACCTTGCCGTCACGGGCATCGATTCCCACCACGATCCGCCCCGGATGACGGCGGGCCAGCTCATCCACCAGCTGCGGCTGTTCGGCGGCCACCGTGCCCAGGATCACCCGCTCGAGCCCACAGGCCAGCAGCTCCTCGGCCCGCTCCGCCGTGCGCACACCGCCCCCCAGCTGCACCGGGATCGTCAGGGCGGCGGTGATCGCCTTCACCACGGCGTCGTTGAGTGGGGTGCCGGTGCGTGCCCCATCCAGATCCACCAGATGCAGCTGCTGGGCGCCCTGGGCCTGCCAGCTCAGGGCCTGGGCCACCGGATCGCCTGAAAAGCGCGTCACCTGGTCGTAATCCCCCTGGTGCAGACGCACGCAGTGCCCGTCCAGCAGGTCGATGGCGGGAATGATCTGCATGGGGCGCCGCAGCTGTTGCCAGCCAGGCTGCCAGAGCCGCCTGTCGCGCAGCTGCTGCAGCGGCACCAGCAGCCGCAGGCTTGGATCCAGCACGGCGGCCAGCTCCACGGCGCGGCCGGCGGCCTTGCCCCGCTGGCCCACCAGGGCGAAGTGGCGATAGCCGCGGGTGTCCTGCGGCGCAGCGGGCTGGGCGGTGTAGGCCTGGCTCAGGCGCATCGGTTCCACGGCATCGGAGCGGGGGGGGCTGGAGGGGTGAGCCTGGAGAATGGCGCTCCAGTTGCGCAGCAGTGCCATGCAGATCCTCGTCATGGGCGGAACCCGTTTTGTGGGCAAGCCCCTGGTGGAGCAGCTGCTGGCCTGCGGCCATGAGCTCACCCTGTTCACCCGTGGCCGCAACCCGGTGCCGGCCGGCCCCCGGCACCTGGTGGGGGATCGCAGCGACCTTGCGGCCCTGGAGCTGCTGGCCGGCGAGCGCTTCGATGTGATCGTGGACAGCTCCGGCCGCAGCCTGGAGGATTCCCGCGCCGTGCTGGAGCGCACCGGCCCCCCCAGCCATCGCTTCGTCTATGTGAGCTCGGCGGGGGTCTATGCCGATTCCGAGCTCTGGCCCCTGGATGAGGACGCCCCCACCGATCCGGCCAGCCGCCACGCCGGCAAGGCGGAGACCGAAACCTGGCTGCGCCAGCAGGGGATTCCCTTCACCAGCTTCCGGCCCACCTACATCGTGGGTCCGGGCAACTACAACCCTGTGGAGAGCTGGTTTTTCGATCGGATCCTGCATGGCCGGCCCCTGCCCCTGCCGGGCGACGGCAGCACCATCACCCAGCTGGGCCACGTGAAGGACCTGGCGGCCGCGATGGCGCGCTGCATCGAGGTGGAGACCGCCACCAACCGCATCTACAACTGCACCGGCAGCAAGGGCGTGACCTTCCGGGGGCTGGTGGATGCCGCAGCCCGGGCCTGCGGCCAGGATCCCGCCAGCGTGGACGTGCGCAGCTTCGATCCCGCCGGCCTGGACAAGAAGGCCCGCAAGGCCTTCCCGCTGCGGCTGGCCCACTTCCTCACCGACACCACCCGGGTGCGGCGCGAACTGGCCTGGGAGCCCGCCTTCGACCTGGAGGCCACCCTCAAGGACAGCTACAGCCACGACTACGCCCTGCGGGCTCCCGGCACCCCCGACTTCTCCGCCGACGAGGTCCTGCTCAGCGGTTCAGGCGCGGCGCAGGTAGCCCCAGGCTGAGCTCAGGGCCAGCAGCAGGGAGGGCCAGAAGAGCCACCAGCCCAGCGGCACCAGCAGCGCCTGGCCCGGCCAGGGCCAGAGCAGCAGCAGCAGGCTGCTGAACTGCAGCACGGTCTTGAGCTTGCCGGCCAGGGAGGCGGGGCCGCCGCCGCCCTGGCCGGCCCGCCAGCCGGAAATCAGCAGCTCGCGGGCCAGCAACAGCCACACGGCCGCCAGGGGCAGCACCCCCTGGGCCCCGAGCCACAGCAGCGGCGCGCTGATCAGGATCTTGTCGGTGAGCGGATCGAGGCGGGCACCCCACACCGAGCCGCCGCCGGCGCGGCGGGCCAGCACGCCATCGGCCCAGTCGCTCAGCCCCCCCAGCAGCAGCAGCAGCCAGGCCAGCACGGGCTGGCCCGCCAGCAGGGCCAGCAGCAGGGGGAGCCCCAGCACGGCCCGCAGCACGGTGAGGCCATCGGCCAGGCGTCGCATCCTGTTGCCCTTCATCCCGGCTCCCGGCCACAGGCTCAGAATGGCCGACACGCCGCTCCAGCAGCCCATGGTCCAACAGTCGGTCTCCGCCGTGATGAGTAGCCCGGTTCTGAGCGTGGCGGTGGACACGCCCCTGCAGGAGGCGGTGAAGCTGATGAGCGAGCACCACATCGGCGGGCTGCCGGTGGTGGATGGGGGCGGCGCCCTGGTGGGCGAGCTCACCGAACAGGACCTGATGGTGCGCGAGAGCGGCTTCGATGCCGGCCCCTACGTGATGCTGCTCGATGCCGTGATCTACCTGCGCAATCCCCTGCAGTGGGACAAGCAGGTGCACCAGGTGCTGGGCAGCACCGTGGGGGAAGTGATGCGCCCCAGCCCCCACACCTGCCCGGCCGAGCTGCCCCTGCCGGCGGCGGCCCGCCAGCTGCACGAAAGCAGCACCCAGCGGCTGTTTGTGGTGGATGGCGGGCACCGTCCCGTGGGCGTGCTCACCCGCGGGGATGTGGTGCGGGCCCTGGCCCAGGCCGGCGCCTGAGCGATACCGCTTGAACGGGCAGGGCTTGCCTCCCCCCCGTTCAGCCGTCCCAGGCGAGCACCTGGCCGTCGGCCACCAGCCAGCGCCGTTCGCCCGGGGCCGTGGGGTGGCCGCCGGTGAGGGCGCCGAAGGCCGGCAGGGCCAGGCGCTCCTGGCTGGCGCAGTAGCTGAAGCAGGGCAGCCGCAGGCGGTCCGCGCCGCGGCCCACCAGGGCCACCGGGTGCAGGTGGCCGCAGAGGTTGAGGCGGCCGGGGCTGGATTCAGGGCTGTGACTGAGCCACCAGGGGCCCAGCGCCTGGGAGGGTTCCTGGGGCAGGCCATCGATCCAGCTGCCGCGCTCATGGTTGCCGCCCACCAGCTGCAGGCCACAGCCGAGCAGCTCCGGCAGGGCCGCCAGCTTGGCCCGCAGCTCGGCGGTGAGCCCGTGGCGGCTGTGGATCAGATCGCCCAGCACCACCACCCGGCTGGGCCGCAGTGGATGGGCCAGGGCCAGCAGGGCGTTCAGGGTGGCGGCATCGCCATCGCTGGGCAGGGGGATGCCGTGGGCCTGGAAGCTCTCGGCCTTGCCGAGGTGCAGGTCGGCCAATAGCAGCACGTGCCGCTGGGGATCCCAGGCGGCGCGGCCGCCCAGGAGCTCAAGGACCTGGCCCTGCCAGTGAAAGCTGACTGTGCTGCCCTCAAGCTGCGGCGTGGGGTTGTGGGCCGCAGAACAGGATGATGGGGGCATCGAGGCCTTGAATGAGCGCAATAAGTTGCATCTTGGCACCAGGTGAGTCAAGAAGTTCAACTCATTAGCGCCACGCCTGGGGAGTTCAGCGGCAACTGGACTAGCCTTGCAAAACAAGCGTGTTCAGGATGAGTGACAACCGCAGCATCCTCCCGCTCAACATTAGAATCTTGCCCGGAACACGGTGGTTCAGGCTGGGTGGTAGAAGGATCTTTAACCCTGCGATGGCTGGCTTCCGACAACACTTTCTCAGTGTGAATTGATCCACTCACCAAGCTTTGTCGCAGCAGCGGCCGGGCTGACTGAATTGTCGTTGCCGCCAGAGCAGTGTCTGCTAGCCCAATCCCAGCTTCTGATCCCTCAGCCGCCTATCTCAAGCTGGCACCCTTTTTGGTGGGGCGTGCCCGGCGTGGGGTTGTGGGCAGCAGTCGTTATGCCTCTCGCCTGAGGGAGCAGATTCGCCAGGCGGCGGCAGACCCGGCCAGGAAGGCCGTGCTGGTGAGCGGCGAGCCCGGGCTGGAGAAAGACAACATCGCCGCCCTGATTCACTTCGGTTCGCCATGCCGGCGCCGGCTGCTGGTGCGCCTCGCCGGGGCCAGCCTGCGCGGCGATGGGGCCAACCTGTTCGGCCCCTCCGGCAGCGACGGCGTCGGTTTCCTGCTGGATTCCCTCGGGGAAGGCTCCCTGCTCATTGACCAGGTGGACCAGGTGCCAGAGGCCCTGCTGCCGGCCCTCCTGGAGCTGGCCGCCACGGGGCGCTGGCGGGCCCCCGCTGGGAATGGCCCGTGGCGTCAGTTCCGCGGGCGGCTTCTGTTCACGGCGGAGTGCGCCCAGCCCCAGCTCGATGGGCTGTGCCAGGTGATCCGCGTGCCGCCGCTGCGGGTGCGGCGCCAGGACCTGGGTGAGTGGTTGCGCTACATCGTGCGCCTGAGAGCCCCTGGGCTCGGCTGGACGGTCGCCCCCCGGGTGAGCGAGGCGGTGGTGAAGCGGCTCCAGGCCTACGACTTCCCCAACAACCTGCGGGAGCTGGACGCCCTGGTGGCCAGGGCCCTGCAGCAGGCCCGGCGCCAGGGGGGCGGTGCGGCGATGGCCACGGCCGCCGCGGCTCAGACGCTCCCCGAGGACGTGTTCTGGACACCGACCCGACCCTCCCGGCTGCGCTTCGACCTCTGGCGCTGGAAGCCCGGCCTGCGCAACCTGATGCGCTCGCCGCGGCTCTGGAACACGCTGCTGTTCGGCCTGGTGAGCTGGGTCTTCGTGCTGGTGAACCTGTGGCTGTGGTTCGGCCCCCAGGACCGCCAGCACAACGGCGCCCTGAACCTCTTCTGGGCCTGGTGGTGGCCCCTGATCCTGCTGGGCTATCCCCTGGTGGGGCGCCTCTGGTGTTCCTTCTGCCCGTTCATGGTGTGGGGCGAGATCACGCAGCGGCTGGCGCGCTGGCTGGGCTGGCAGCCTCGCCCCTGGCCCCGCGGCGACACCGACCGCTGGGCGGCGCCCCTGCTGGCGGCCGGATTCGCGGCGATCCTGGTGTGGGAGGAGCTGGGCAACCTCGAGAACACGGCCTGGCTGAGCAGCGCCCTGCTGCTGGTGATCACCGCTGGGGCTGTGCTGGGTTCGCTGGCGTTCGAGAAGCGCTTCTGGTGCCGCTACCTCTGCCCGGTGGGGGGGATGAACGGCCTGTTCGCCAAGCTCTCGATCCTGGAGCTGCGGGCCCAGGCGGGCACCTGCAGCGGCAGCTGCAGCAGCTACGCCTGTTTCAAGGGCGGCCCGGCGGAGGGGGAGGGCCTGGCCAGCGAGGGTTGTCCGCTTGGCACCCACCCCGCCCACCTCAGCGACAACCGCAACTGCGTGCTCTGCCTCAACTGCGCGCAGGCCTGTCCCCATCGCTCGGTGCAGCTGCGGCTGCGGCCGCCGGCCGCCGATCTGCAGCGGACCATGGATCCCCCGGGCGGCGAGGCTGCCCTGATCCTGGTGCTGGCCGGTGGGGTGTGCCTCAACCACTGGCAGCGGCTGCTGGGCTGGTTGCCCTGGGCACCGGCTTCCCTGCACAGCGGCGACCTGCTGATCCGCCTGGCCGTGGCAGCCCTGGCCCTGGCGCTGCCCGCCCTGCTGCTGCTGCCCCTGCGGCTGCTGCTGAGCCGTGAGCGCTGGCGCCTGGTGCCCTATGCCCTGTTGCCCCTGCTCTGGGGTCTGCTGCTGGCGCGCCACCTGCCCCATGGCCTGCTCGAGGCCGGGCGCCTCCTGCCCGTGACTGCGGCTGGGCTGGGCTCATCCCTCAGCGGCGTTCAGATCTGGATCGCCGCCCTGCCCGAGTGGAGCGCCGATCCCCACGTGCTGGCGTTCTGCCAGAGCCTCAGCGTGCTGGTGGGCGCCCTGGCCTGCCTGCCGCTGGTGCTGCGCCTGCTGCAGCCCGGCCGCCTGGGCCTGGCCTTGGCGGGATCCGGCCTGCTGCTGCTGGCGGCCAGTGGGCGCTGGCTGGTGGCTCTGTAGGAGGCCGGCCGGCGTGCCTCAGCGGCGGCGGCCCCGCCAGCGGCCGTCCAGGAGCCTGGGGGAGTGACGCACCTGTGGCGCGCGGCCCAGATACACCCAGGCGCTGGCGCCTGACAGCAGGGGTAGCCAGTGGCGCTGGTAGAGCCTCGGGGCGCCCTCCAGGCGATCGAGCTGCACCAGGGTGACCTCGGTGATGGCGAACAGCTCTCCATGCACCAGCGCCCCGGCGTCGCCGGAGGGGTCGGGCACCGCCATCGGGAAGGGGCCCAGGTCGTGGAGCCAGGCGCCCGGCAGGCTGTCGTTCCCCAGGAAGGGGCTCTTCGCCAGCCAGCCATGGTTCACCAGCCCCCGCTGCAGCGTTCCGTAAACGAACACCCGGCGATAATTCCCCTCAGTTGCGTGCTGCTCCATGACCCTGGCCCTGCTGATTGCCCTGGCCGCCTCGCTGGGATTGATGGCCTTCATCGTCAAGAAACTCGAGCAGGCCTGAGCTGCAGCGCCGTCCATGCTCAGCAGGCCTCCAGGCGTTCGGCCTGCTCCCGCAGGCGCTGCAGCCGGCTGAGCAGGGATTCGGTGCTGAGCCGGCTGTTGAGTCGTTCTGCCAGCAGGGGGAAGGCCAGGGGCCCGGGCCGCGGGGTGCGCTGCAGCAGCAGCCGGCAGCCCATCAGCCGCCGCAGCGCCGCCGCGATGCGGGGCAGCTCCAGCTGCTGCTGCAGCACCTCGGCATGGGCCTGGGCGAGCAGCAGGTTGCCGGGTTCATGGCGCTGGAACACATCGAACAGCAGGGCGGCGCTGATCTGCAGCTGGCCGCCACTGCGACCCTGGCCCGGATAGCCGTTCAGCACCAGGCCGCTGATCTGGGCAATGGCCCGGAAGCGCCGCCGGCTCAGCTCCGACACGTTCAGGGCCTGCTCCAGATGGGCCTCGAGGTCGCCCTCGTCCAGCAGCTCGTCGGCGTGCTGCTCGAACAGCTCCTCGAAGCGATAGCCGCGGGGTGCCAGCAGCTCGAAGCCGTAGTCGTTCACCGACACGGTGATCGTGCTGGGGGCATGGCGGGCCAGGCGCCAGGCCCACAGAAAGCCGATCCCCTCATGCACGAAGCGCCCCTCGAAGGGGTAGGCGTAGAGATGGCGGCCCTCGCGGCTGCTGCAGAACTCCACCAGGAACTGGTCCTGGCGCGGCAGGGCGGAGAGGTCGGCCTGGCGGCGCAGCAGCGGTTCGAGGGCCTTCAGCTCAGGGGTGTCGAGGGGCGGCGCCTGGGGATCCTCAAGAGCGCAGGCCGCCCGGTGCATCTCCTGGCGCAGGTGGTGGCTGAGCAGGTCGGAGAGGGCCATCTGGCCGCCGGCCCAGGCCGGCACCGCCTGGCTCTTGCGCGTGGTGGCTTTCACCTGGGCCGTCATCTCCCGCAGCCGCACGAACTCCAGCTGCCGCCCGGCGAAGAAGAACACATCGCCGGGCTTGAGGCGCCCGATGAAGCTCTCCTCCACATGGCCGAGCACGGCCCCGCGCACCACCCGCACGGTCACGGCGCGGTCTGCCGTGATCGTGCCGATGTTGAGCCGGTGCAGCCGGGCGATGGCGGGCTCGCTCACCACCAGCCGCAGGCCCTCCCCCGCCCCTTGGCGCTCGAGCTTGCGGAAGCGGGGGTAGGCGCCGAGGCAGTCGCCCCCCTGCTCCAGGAAGCGCAGACACCAGGTCCAGCTGGCCTCACTCAGGTGGCGGTAGTTCCAGGCGCTGCGCACCGCAGCCAGCTCCCGCTCGGGATGGAAACCGGGGCCGCAGGCCAGGCTGGTGAGGTGCTGCAGCAGCACATCGAGCGGGGCCTGCGGAGCCCGCCGCTCCTCCACCAGCCCCTCGGCGAGGCCCCGCCGCATGGCGCTCACCTCCAGCAGCTCCAGGGCATGGGTGGGCATGAACAGCACCTGGGAGGTGCCGCCGGGCTTGTGGGCACTGCGACCGGCCCGCTGCAGTAGCCGGGCCAGGTTCTTGGCGCTGCCGATCTGCACCACCCGCTCCACGGGCTGGAAGTCCACCCCCAGATCCAGCGAACTGGTGCACACCACCCAGCTGAGCTGGCCGGCCTTGACGCCGGCTTCGATCGCCTCCCGCTCGGCGCGGTCGATGGCGCTGTGGTGCAGGGCCAGGGCCCCCTCCATCTCGGGGCAGGCGAAGCGCAGGCACTGGTACCAGCGTTCGGCCTGGTTGCGGGTGTTGGTGAACAGCAGGGTGGGGGTGGCTGGATCCAGGCCCGCCACCAGCTCCTCATGCATGCGCAGCCCCAGGTGGCCGGCCCAGGGGAAGCCATCGATCTGATCGGGCAGCAGGCTGCGGATGGCCGTGCCGCGACGCAGCCTGGCGCTGATCAGCAGCGGCTCCTGGGGCGTCACCCCCACCGCCGCCCGGGCGGCATCCTCGAGGTTGCCCATGGTGGCGCTGATCGCCCAGGTGCGCAGCTGCGGGCGGCGCTGCCGCAGCCAGCTGAGGCAGAGCTCACTCTGGCTGCCTCGTTTGCTCCCCATCAGTTCGTGCCACTCATCGAGCACCACCGCCTGGAGCTGGCCGAACAGCGCCTCGGTGTGGGCACTGGCCAGCAGCAACGACAGGGATTCCGGCGTGGTGATCAGGATCTCCGGCGGCCGCCTGATCTGGCGGGTGCGCTCACTGCTGGGGGTGTCGCCATTGCGGATCGCCACCCGCAGGGGCCAGCCCATGGCGGTGATCGGGGCCTGGATCGCCAGGGCCAGGTCGCGGCTGAGGGCCCGCAGCGGGGTGAGATAGAGCAGGCGCAGGCCTGGGGCACCCCCCGCCTGGATGTCGGCCAGCATGGCGGCGATCGGGCCCATCACGGCGGCATAGGTCTTGCCGGAGCCGGTGGGCACCTGGATCAGGCCGCTGCGGCCCTGCAGGTAGGCAAGCCAGCACTGGCGCTGGAAGGGCATCGGCCGCCAGCCCTGCTGCTTGAACCAGGCTTCGATTGGCGCCAGCTGCGCCGCCATGGAGGGGCTCACCGCGGCGGCGTGCTCAGGTGGCCAGCCGGTCGACGCCAGGGCCGGCGCCGATGAGCATCACCCCTGTCACCGTCCACCCCAAGGCGCACAGCAACTGCAGCAGGAGGCTGGTCATCGGCTGGATCAGTGAGGGGATAGCGCCGCTTCAAAGCTAGCGAGGCCTGCCATCACGACCCTGCAGCGCGAAGTCTCATCCCCGTGCCGGCGCGCTCAGCAGGGCCCGGGCCGTGGCCAGGCTGTCGGCCTCGGCGGCGGGTTTGTCCTGGCGCCAGCGGCTGATGCGCGGGAAGCGCACGGCGATGCCGCTCTTGTGGCGCCGCGAGGGCTGCAGACCCTCGAAGGCCAGCTCGAACACCTGCAGCGGCTGCACTGCCCGCACCGGTCCGAAGCGCTCCAGGGTGTGGCTGCGGATCCAGCGATCGAGGCTGGCGATCTCGGCGGCATCGAGGCCGGAGTAGGCCTTGGCGAAGCTCACCAGCCGCCGCTGCTCCACTGCGGCAGCCGCGGGCCCCACAGCAGCGGGCTCGGGGTCGTCCCAGAGGGCGAAGGTGTAATCGGTGAACAGATTGGCGCGGCGGCCGCTGCCGGCCTGGGCGTAGAGCAGCACGGCATCGAGGCGGTAGGGCTCGAGCTTGTGCTTCCACCAGCTGCCGCGGCGGCGGCCGGAGCGGTAGGGGGAGTCGCGGGCCTTGAGCATCAGCCCCTCGGCGCCGGCGGCCCTGGCCTGCTGCCGCAACGGCTCCAGCTGCTCCCAGCGCTGCAGGGCCAGCTGGGGGGAGAGGCGCAGGTGCCCGGCTGCGGCAGCGTGTGCCGCTGCCCGGTGCTGCTGGATCAGCCACTCCAGGGCGGCGCGGCGCTGGCTGAGCGGTTGCTGGCGCAGGTCCTGGCCCTCCAGTTCCAGCAGGTCGTAGGCCTGGAACACGGCGGGGCAGGCGGCCAGGAGCGCTCGGCCCGGGGCCTTGCGGCCCAGGCGCCGCTGCAGGGCTGCAAAGGCTTCCGGCTGCTGCGCCTCCGCCTGCCACACCAGAATCTCGCCGTCGAGCACGGTGCCCTGGGGCAGGCTGTCCGCCAGGGCGATCAGTTCGGGGAAAGCGGGGTTGATCAGCTCCTCGCCGCGGCTCCAGAGCAGGCTGTTGTCGCCCCGGCGGATCAGCTGGCCGCGGATGCCGTCCCACTTCCACTCCGCCAGCCAGGCGCCGGCGCCGCCGGGCAGGGGGGGCTGCTGGGGGTCTGGCGGCAGCTCCAGAGGTGAGGCCAGAAAGAAGGGATAGGGCCGGCTGCTGCGGTGCTCGTCGCCCCGGTCGGGGGCGAGCAAGGCTGTCCAGGCCTCGGCGCTGGGCGAGAAGCCACCCATCAGCCTGTGGGCCAGCAGGGAGGTCTCCAGGCCGCTGTGGCTGGCCAGGGCGCGCAGCACCAGGCCCTGGCCCACGCCGATGCGAAAGCCGCCCGTGAGCAGCTTGTTCACCACCAGCAGCTCATCGGGCTCCAGCCCCTGCCAGAGGGCCTGCACCGCCTCGGCCTGGGCCTCGCCCTCGAGAGCCGCCAGGGCCGGCAGGCGCTCCTCCATCCACTCCTGAAGGGAGGCTTGGGGGGTGCCGCCCCGGGGGTGACCCTCCAGGCAGGGCTGCCGGCGCCAGAGCAGGGCGATCGTCTCGGCCGAATCACCCACCTGGGCGTGGCAGTCGTCGAACAGCCACTCCGGCAGGCTTGAGGCCTCCAGGCAGATCTGGCGCAGGCGGCGGCCGGTGATCAGCCGCCGCCGCTGCTTGCCCAGCAGGCAGTGCAGCGCCCAGGCGGCATCGGCCGCCGGGGCGGCGGCGAACCAGACCCGCAGGGCCTCCACCTTGGCCAGCGTTCCGGGGCAGCCATCGAGCTGCTCGATCAGCGCGGTGAACTGACGCATCGGCGCCCCCGTTCATTGGCCATTGAGCGACCAGTCGTAGTTGAGGGTGGTGAGGTTGTAGTCACCCTTGCGCAGGTAGGCCTGCTCGGCGGGGCTGACGTAGCCGCTGATGAAGTGCAGCACGGGCCGCTGTTTGGTGTGGCGGCCGTAGCCGCTGTCGGTGCTGTAGGAGGCGTTCCAGTCTTCCGCGAACCACTGGAAGATGGCCGAGATCGCCACCGTGCCGGTGCCCTGATCGATCACCAGCCCCTGGGGACTGCCCAGCCACAGCCGCACCTGGTCGTCGAGCTGCTCATCGAGCCTGGAGCCCACGTAGGGCTCGCGCCGCAGGGGCGGGCAGCTGATCGCGGCACACACCAGGCCCGCGTGGATGCGGGGCTCGTTGTAGTCCTTGCGCATGATGCCGTGCTCCAGGTGATCGAGGGTCATCGACTCGCCGGCCACCTGATGGCGGTTGAGCTTCCACACCCCGAGGATGTCGCGGATGCTGGCTTTCAGCGGCTTCTGCTCAATGATCGATTCCAGGGTGAGGGCGTTGTAGGCATTGAGCAGGAAAGCGATCTGCTCGGGTTCGTCCCAGGCTTGGAAGCTGGCGGGGGTCACGGCAGCCAGTTCGGCCACGTAGGCCTCCAGATCGCCGGGATCCTTCTGCAGGGCGGTGTAGTTGACCAGACCGCTGCCGTCGACGAAGCGCTCCAGCACCACCGCGTAGCGGGCATGGTCCAGGGGCGGGGTCAGGGCCGTGCTGGCACTGGTGCTGGCCGCGCTGCCGCCTCCCTGCGATTCCGGGGACGGCCAGGGCAGTGCCAGCGGACCGCAGCCCGCCACCAGCACCAGGCTCAGGGCCAGGGCCAGCCGGCGGGGCGCGGGCCGTTTCAGGAGGGTGCGGGGCCGGATGGGGGAGGCCATGGGGTGATCAGGGAAGGAAGGGAACAGAGGGGACCTGTCAGGCCCGCTTTGGGGGCGCGGCAGGGTCCCCGCGGCAGCGCAGCCCCATCTCCAGGGCCAGGCCGATCAACCAGGGGCCCCACAACAGCCAGCGCTCCGGCCCGCTGAGGTTCCAGTCGGGCAGGCGCGAGGGCAGCACGAAATAGACAAACCCCGAGAGGCTCAGCAGCCGTGCCCCCCAGGCCCGGGTGGGCACCGCAAAGGGCATCAGCCAGGTGAGATACCAGCCGTGCACGATCGGTGAGAGCAGCAGCAGGGCCATCAGGTAGCGGCGGCTGAACACCCCGAAGGCGGAGTTGGTGAGGATCAGCGCCAGGGCCACGGCCGCCAGGGCCCCCAGAAACAGGCTGTTGTGGGCCCGGGACCAGCCCCACAGCTGCCCCACCAGGTGGGGCACCAGTTCGGCGCTGCGGCCCTGACGCACGAAGTTGGAGCCCACGGGAATCAGCGGGCAGCCGCTGGCGCCGCAGAACGGCAGCGAGGCGAGTGCCATCGGCAGCACCCCCAGCAGCGCCGTCGCAGCCGCCAGCCGCCAGCCCCGCTCCCGGATCGCCCGCCACAACAGCAGGCCCAGCATCGGCAGGGAGACCCATTTGATCGCCACGCTCAGGCCCACCAGCAGGGCTGTGATCAGCCGGCGGGTGGGGGTCTGGGCGGGGTCCTGGCTGGAGGGCGTGGCGGTGGAGTGGGGCTCGATCAGCAGCCAGGCGCCCACCAGGGGCAACAGGAACCAGCTCTCGAAATGGCCGCCCCCGGCGATGCTCACCAGCACCAGCGGGTTCCAGGCGTAGAGCAGGCTGGGCAGCCGGCCGAAGCGGCGGGCCAGCAGGGCGCAGAGGGCCAGATCGGCCGCCACGAAGGCGAGCTTGAACGGGAGCACCGCCGGGCCCAGGTCCGCCGGTGACAGCGCCGCCAGCAGCCGGAACAGCAGCTGGGTGAGGGGCGGGTAGATCGCCGTGACGTCTGGATGGTTGATCTGGCCCCACCAGGGGGTGCGCAGCGGCTCCAGCAGGGCCGCGTCCGGGGCCAGCAGGAACGGATTGAAGCCAAACCGCTGGATCTGGCCTTCCCAGAGGTAGCGCCAGATGTCATCGCTGGGCTCCATGGGCAGCAGCAACAGCCGGGTGAGCACGGCCACGCCCCAGAAGGCCGCGGCGCCCACCCAGCGCAGCCGCCAGGAGAGGGCGAAGCCAGCGCCGAGCACCGCCGCGGCCCGCCAGAAGCCCGGCATCACCTGGGGATCGTGCAACAGACCCTGGGGCGCCATCAGCGCCGCGCCGAGCACCAGCAGCAGACAGCTGCCCGGCAACGCCCAGCTCGCCATCAGGCGCCCCTCCTGGCCGGCTGCTGCGGGCGCAGCAGCTTGCGCAGGTAGAGGCCACCCAGGGTGGTGAGGATGCCGACGCCGGCCCCGACGCTGCCGGCCACCGTGCCGGAGATCTTGGACTCCCCGCCCGCGCGGCGGCGGGGCTCAACGGGCTGTTCCTGGATCCGCAGGCCGGCCTCCACGGCCTTCACCTGCATCTCGATCGTCCAGCCGAAGCCGCGGTCGTGCATCCGCAGCGCCAGCAGCGCCTCTCGGCGGATCAGGCGCAGCGGACCGAGGTCGGCGAAGCGGTGCCCCCAGCCGAGCCTGATCAGGCGGGTGGCCAGACCATTGCCGAAGCGCTGCGCCGGCGTCAGCAGCCGCTGCCCGGCCGGGCTGGCCATGCGGTTGCCCAGGATCAGATCGGCCTTGCCCATCAGGCCTGCCCACTGGTCCAGAACGCCCAGGTCGTCACTGCCGTCTCCGTCGCAGAACAGGATCCAGCCGATCGGCTCCGGCAGGTCGAGCAGCCCCCGCCAGCAGGCCCGCCCGTAGCCCGGCACCGGTTCGTTCAGCACCTCGGCACCGCAGTGGCGGGCGATGGCGGCACTGGCGTCGCTGCTGCCGTTGTCCACCACACGGATCCGGCCCACGCCCTGGCGCTGCAGGCCCTCGATCACCGCGGCGATCGTGGCCGCCTCGTTGCGCACGGGAATGATCGCCAGCACGGCATCCAGGGGCGTGGCAGGACGGGCTGTGGTCATCGTCGTGGTCCCCCCGGGTCGGCCGCTGGCATCGAGTGTGGGTGGCGCATCGGATCCACGCCCGGCGGGTCCCAGTTCCACGATCGTCGCTGGCAGGGGCTCTGGAAGTACTGGCGACGGCGGCGATCGGATGCGGCCTGGTCTGCCGCGGGGAGGAGGTTCCTAGGGTTTAGCCGTTGTGACACAGGCAGGGCGCAGGGATGGGTGGGCGCTCGGCCGAGCTGATCGACACCCTCTCGGTGCCCCTGGCTGAGCTGTGGGCAGGCCTGCCACAGCGGCGGCTGCGCGCGGAGGTGATGGATCAGCCGGAGCTCGATCCGGCGGTGCACCGCGATGCCCTGCGCGGTCTGGCCCGCATCAACACCCTCACCCGCAGTGCGGCCTGCTTTGCACCGGCCCTGCGCCAGCTGGCCCTGCGCAGGCCCGGCCAGCGGCTGCGGCTGCTGGATGTGGCCTGCGGCAGCGGCGACAGCCTGCGCGCCCTGGGCCGCCTCGGCCGGCGCCTGGGCCTCGATCTGGAGCTGCACGGCTGCGACCTCAGTGCCGAGGCCATGGCCATGGCTGGCGATCTGGCGCTTGCCGAGGGGGTGGAGGCCCACTTCTTCCAGGCCGATGCCCTGGGCGAGCCGCTGCCCGGCGGCTATCAGCTGGTGGTCTGCTCCCTGTTTCTGCATCACCTCAGCAGCGCCCAGGCCCAGACCCTGTTGCGTCACATGGCGGCCGCCACCGACGATCAGCTGCTGCTGCACGACCTGCTGCGCACCCGCCTCGATCTGCTGCTCACCTGGGCCGGCACCAGGCTGTTGAGCCGTTCGCCGGTGGTGCATGTGGATGGGCCCCTCTCGGTGGGCGGCGCCTTCCGGCTCGACGAGGTGGCGGCCCTGGCCGCCGCCGCCGGCCTGGAGGGGGCCCAGCTGCGGCGGTTCTGGCCGGAGCGGTTCCTGCTCTCCTGGCGCCGGGGAACGGGCGAGGCCGGCTCCGCCACGGCTCCGGCTGGATGAGGCTGCCGTGATCTGGGACGTGGTGGTGGTGGGCGGCGGCCCGGCGGGGGCGGCGGCGGCCCTGGGCCTGGCCCGCCAGGGGGCGCGGGTGCTGGTGGTGGAGCAGCGCCAGTTTCCCCGCTGGAAAGTGTGTGGCGCCTGCCTCAGCCCCCAGGCCCTGGCTGTGCTGCAGGCCATGGGTTTGGACCACATCGCCGCGGCCGGTGTGCCCCTGGAGCAGCTCCAGCTGGGGGTGGCCGGCTGCAGCCTGCCCCTGCCGCTGCGCCAGGGTCGTGCCCTGTCGCGCCACCACATGGATCAGGCCCTGCTGCAGGCCGCCGCAGACGCCGGGGCGGCGGTGCGCTTCGGCAGCCGGGCTGAGCTGGGGCCGGTGCAGCCCGGCTGGCGGGAGCTGGTGCTGCACCGGCGCGGCGGGAAGGAGCGCCTGCGGGCTGCCGTGGTGCTGCTGGCGGCGGGCCTCACCCACCGGGGCCCCCGGCAGGAGCCGGCCCTGCACACCCGGATTGCCCCCGGCAGCCGGGTTGGGGCGGGCTGCGTGCTGGAAGGCGATGGCGCCGGCCCGCCGGAGGCTTATCCCTCTGGGGTGATCCACATGGCGGTGGGCAGGGGCGGCTATGTGGGGGCGGTGCGGGTGGAGACCGGCGCTCTCAACCTGGCCTGCGCCTTCGATCCCGCCGCCCTTCGCCGCGCCGGTGGGCCGGCGCCCCTGGCCGTGGCGATCCTGGCCGAAGCGGGCTTCCCCCCCCTGGTCGAACAGCCCGCTGAACAGTCCTGGCAGCTCACCGCGCCCCTGACGCGCCGCACCCGGCCCCTGGCCGGCCATCGCCTGCTCCTGCTCGGGGATGCCGCCGGCTATGTGGAGCCCTTCACGGGCGAGGGCATGGGCTGGGCGCTCACCGCGGCGCTGGCCTGCCTGCCCCTGGTGCGGCGGGGGTTGGTGGAGTGGGACCCGGCCCTCGCGCATGACTGGCACCAGCAGCACCGCCACTGGGTGGCGCGCCGGCAGACGGTCTGCCGCGGCCTGGCCCTGCTGCTGCGCCATCCCACGGCCACCGCGGCGCTGCAGCGCACCGCCGCCCTGCTGCCGTCCGTGGCGGGGCCGCTGCTGCAGCGGGTGCAGCACACCGCTCTGCCGCCGCTGATCTCCACCCCAGCGGTGCCTTCCCCCCTGGAGGCGGCGCCGTGGCGATGACCCTGCTCGGCCTCGGCACGGCGGTGCCGGAGCTGCGGCTCAGCCAGGCCGAGGCCCTGGCCCGCGCCCCCCAGATGCGCGGGGCCAGCCCACGCCAGCAGCGGCTGCTGCGCCGCATCTACGAGCGCTGCGGGGTGGAGAACCGCCACTGCATCACCCCCGATGACGACCCCAACCCCAGCACCGCCGTGCGCATGCGGCGCTATGGCCCCGCGGCCCTGGAGCTGGGACTGCAGGCCAGCCGCGCGGCCCTGGCCGAGGCCGGGGTGGCGGGCACCGCCATCACCCATCTGGTCACGGTGTCGTGCACGGGCTTTGCTGCGCCAGGCTTTGACCTGGCTCTGGTGGCCGGTCTGCCCCTGGCGGCGGACGTGGCCCGCACCCATGTGGGCTTCATGGGCTGCCACGGCGCCCTCAATGGTCTGCGGGTGGCGCGGGCCTTCGTGGAGGCCGATCCCAGGGCCTGCGTGCTGCTCTGCGCCGTGGAGCTGTGCAGCCTGCACCTGCAGGAGGGCTGGAACCCCGACCACATCGTGGCCAACGCCCTGTTCGCCGACGGCGCCGCCGCCGTGGTGGCCGTGGCGGGGCAGGGCAGTCCAGGCAGGGAGGCGCCCAGGCAGGGAGGCCTGCAGCTGCTGGCCAGTGGCTCCACCGTGATTCCGCACACGGCCGGGGCGATGGCCTGGCTCATCGAGGACCACGGCTTCTCCATGGCGCTCTCGGCGCGGGTGCCGGCAGTGATCCAGGCGCAGCTGCGGCCCTGGCTGGATGGCTGGCTGGCCAGGCTGGGCCTCAGCCTCGAGGCGATTCGCCACTGGGCCGTGCATCCCGGCGGTCCCCGCATCCTCACGGCGGTGCTGCAGAGCGCCGAGCTCGATGATGAGCGCCTGGCCGTGTCGCGGGCGGTGCTGCGCCGGTTCGGCAACATGTCGTCCGCCACCCTGCTGTTCATCCTGCAGCGGTTGCGGCAGGGACAGGGCCCCGGCCCGGGCCCCTGCCTGGCCCTGGGATTCGGTCCGGGGCTCACCGTGGAAGCAGCCCTGTTCGGGGTCGATGGCGCCACACTGGCCCGTGACCCCACACCCCCAGAGGCCCTCCGGGAGGCCGTCGACTGCGATGAGCAACTCTGAGCGGCTGCAGCTCCTCTCCCTGCTGCAGGAGGGCCCCAGGGGCAGCGCCCACCGCCGTGATGGCGAGGTGCGGCCATTGATCACGGCCCTGGAGGCCTCCTCGCCGGCCGATCTCCAGAGCGATGCAGCCCGGCAGCAGTTGGAGGGGGTGTGGGAGCTGCGCTGGAGCAGCAGCTCACAGCCCTACCTCAAGGCCTCCCCCTGGCTGCAGAACCTGCAACTGCTGGCCCCCACCCAGGGGAGGGCCATGAACCTGTTGCTGCCGGCGGGGCCCCTGGCCCCGCTCGGGGGGATCGCGGTGGAGGCGCGCATCGCCATCAGCTCGGCCCAGCGGGTGGAGGTGCGTTTCCAGCGGGGCGGCTGGCTGGGGCCCGCCATGGGCCAGACCCGGCTGCAGCTGCTGCGCCGGGTGACGCCTGGCTTCCCGGCCTGGCTCGACATCACGGTGCTCGACGATCAGCTGCGCCTCTGCCGCGGCAATGCGGGAACCCTGTTCGCCCTGCTGCGCCGCGACGACCTCAGCCTGGAGGCCCTGCTGCCGGCTCCCGCAGCCGTTGCAGCGTCCCCATCCCCTGGCTGAGCGTGGCGGCGCTGGCCCCGGTGCTGCCCAAAGGAGCTGAGGAGCCTGAAGGGCGCCCTTGGCAGGGCTCAGCTCCACGCTGGTGTCGACTTCGGCATCAACAAAGCGCGATTGGCCCATGGGGTAGAACCCTTGCGGTCCGTTCCCTAGGCCGAGCCCGATGGCCAGGCCCCCGGCCCGATGGCTCTCCAGACCCCCGCGATGGCTTGATGACAGCAGCCCCCAGCACCCCGGCGCAAACGCCCCCCAAGGCCGGCCGGATCTTCAATTACATCGGCCGCAACAACATCCGGGGCGACTTCTACGGAGGGCTCACCGCCGCCGTGATCGCCCTGCCGATGGCCTTGGCCTTTGGCGTGGCCTCCGGGGCGGGCGCGGCGTCGGGACTGTGGTCGGCAGCGATCATCGGCCTGGTCACGGCCCTGTTCGGGGGCACGCCTGCCCTGATCTCGGAGCCCACCGGCCCGATGACGGTGGTGTTCACCGCCGTGCTGGCCACCCTCACCACCCGGGCGAGCAGTCCGGCTGAGGCCCTGGCCATCGCCTTCACCGTGGTGATGCTCTCGGGGGTGTTCCAGATCCTCTACGGCGTGTTTCGGCTCGGGAAGTACATCACCCAGATGCCGTACACGGTGATCTCCGGGTTCATGAGCGGCATCGGCACGATTCTGATCGTGCTCCAGATCGGGCCGCTGCTCGGCCAGGAGCCGCCCCTCGGGGGGGTGATGGGCACCCTGCGCAGCCTGCCCCAGCTGCTGCAGGGCATTCAGCCTTTGGAAACCCTGCTGGCGCTGCTCACCCTGCTGGTGCTGTGGTTGACGCCCGAGCGGATCAAGCGTCTGATCCCCGCCCAGCTGTTCGCCCTGATCGTGGGCACGATCCTCTCCCTGGTGGCCTTCCGGGGGGTGGAGTTGCGCCGTATCGGCGAGATCTCCAGCAGCCTGCCCCAGTTCACCCTGCCGGCCCTCTCGGCTGATGTCTGGCAGCTGGTGCTGGTCAATGCGGCCCTGCTGGGCATGCTCGGTTCGATCGACTGCCTGCTCACCTGCCTGGTGTCCGACAGCCTCACCCGCACAGAGCACAAGTCGAACAAGGAGCTGGTGGGTCAGGGGGTGGCCAACATTGCGGCGGGCCTGTTCGGGGCCCTGCCCGGCTCGGGGGCCACCACCGCCACGGTGGTGAACATCCAGGCGGGCGGACGCACGGGGCTTTCAGGGGTGCTGCGGGCCGTGATCCTGGCCGTGCTGATCCTGGCGGGGTCGGGCCTGGCGGCCCAGATCCCCCTGGCCGTACTGGCCGCGATCGTGTTCAAAGTTGGCATCGACATCGTGGACTGGGGCTTTCTCGCCCGCGTCCCCAAGCTCTCCGGCAAGGGCGCCCTGATCACCTATGTGGTGATCGCCCTCACCCTGCTGGTGGATCTGATGGTGGCCGTGGGGGTGGGCATCTTCATCGCCAACATCCTCACCATCGACAAGATGAGCGCCATGCAGACCCGCGGCGTGCGGCTGGTGAGCACCGGTGACGACGCCGGTGAACTGACGCCGGAGGAACGGCATCTGCTCAATGCGGCCGGGGGGCGGGTGCTGTTGTTCCAGCTCAATGGTTCGATGATCTTCGGGGTGGCGAAGGCGATCAACCGGGAACACAACGCCATCGGCGACTGTGATGCGGTGATCTTCGACCTCAGCGAGGTGGTGCATCTGGGGCTGACCGCTGCCCTGGCGATCGAGAATGCCGTGGAGGAGGCCATCGAAGTGGGCCGCAACGTGTATGTGGTGGGAGCCCGTGGCACCACCCTGCAACGGCTGGAGCAACTCAAGCTCTATGAACAGCTTCCCCACGATCACACTGATCTCGACCGGTTTCAGGCCCTGAACCATGCCGTTTTGGCCCTGACCCGCCAACCGGGATGACGACCAATCCCAGGCAGCGCGCTTAAGCTTCGCCTCCGGCCTTGGGACATCGGCATGGATTCTTCCGGTGACCAACCGATTCCTCCTTCAGCCGGCGCCGTTGGTGCAGGGCGTTCAGAGTCCAGTGAACGGGAGGTGCGAGAGCGTGTTGATCGCACGCTGGCCCAGCTTGAGGCACTGCAGGCCCAGGGGAGCGGCAACGACCAGCAGATCGACGCGCTGCTGGAGCAGGCCCTGAAACGCATCAGTGCCCTGCTGGCCCTGATGAGGCAGTCGCTCGTTGGGCTCGAGGGAGTGTCTGACGATGAACGCTCCCTGGCCGTGTCGAGCCTCGACGGAGCCGAAGCGCTGATCTCCCTGGCTGGCAGCTCCAGAGACGGCTCAGTGCCAAGGCCGGACGATCCTGGTGCTCGGCTTCAGTATGGACTCAGTGGCCTTGATCTGCTCCAGAGCGGCTGGCGGCAGCTGCTGGTGTCCAGCACCTCGCCGAGGTCGTGGCAGCCCGGAATGCTGCCGGATGAGGTGATTCAGCGGCTGGCGATGGAGTCGCGTCTGCTGCGATCGCTGCAGGCTCAGCGGCATCAGCAGCCTGCCTACCGCGAAGCGCTGCATCAGCTCAGCATCGCCGCGTATCGCTGCCGCTACCTCCTCAAGGGTTGCCGGCAGAGCCTGATGCTGGAGCTGCTGTTGTTGGCCATGCAGCTGGAAGACATTGCCAAGGGTTTGAAAACCGATTCAGGCGATCACATCCAGTTCTGGTCTGGCCGCCTTGATCAGGTGGAGGATCGCCTTGAATGGGTTGGCTTCAAGCAGCGTCGACCATGGTTGCCGGTGCTGAATGTGCAGAAACTGGTCAGGAGGGTCAGAACACTGCAACGCCAGGAGTCCGTTCAGGGAAGGATGCTGGCGGGGCTTGGGGTGTCGTTGACCATCTCCGTGCTATTTCTGCTGGCGACAACCACGGCGACAACGGTGCTTGGAGCCTTGTCTGCGATCAACACGGCGAACAGGCAAGCCGAGCTCATTGGCAATTACCAGGATCTCACCGTGGAGGTGAAGCGACTCTTGGACATCAATAACCAGAACAGAGATATCGATGCCAGCCTCGAAGCCCTCCAGCCTTCGATTGAACTGGCAAAGAAACCTCTTTTGGTGGAACCTGAGCAAGCTGAACAGCCTGCCGCTCAGCAGCCTGGAGTTGAGAACCAGCAGCAAAACATTCGAGTGCTGGAAAATCTCAATAGAGAGCGCAATCTTGTGTTGGGTGAGAAAGCCGAGAAGGACCGTGAGTTCAGCCGAGCAATTTCGCGACTCACTCTGCTGTATGAAGACATCACCACAACTCAGTCTCGGCCACTGCAGCCTGCTGAGCAAGGGCTGCCAGACAACCCGGCCGAGTCAAACTGGTATGGCGTTTGGATTGACACCCTGGCCGGGCCATTGCAGGATCCCGTTCTGCTGAAGCATTCGCGTCGCCTTGCCATTGCCGCCTTTGCCGGTGCTCTGGGCAGCATCATGAGCATTTTGATTCGGTTGGATCATGTCGATGAACAGAATGTGAGGAACCCCTTTGTTGTTGGTGCACTCAAGCCGGTTATAGGTGCTGTTTTTGGAATTGTCATCTTCATGGTTCTCACCACAAATGTGATTGACTTCATGCCAGCTAACTTCCGCCTCCATGACCACACGGTCCAGAGCATGGATGCTTCAGCTTCTGGCCCAGCCAGCCTGGCGGCAGGGGTTGATCCGCTGGGCGATCTAGACTCACAGGAGCTTTACAAGATCTTTCTGGTGGCGTTCATTGCTGGATTCAGTGAGCGTCTGGCAGGGGACACCCTCCGATCTGTGGGCAGGAGGTGACTCTCCTTCGCTGGGATGGTTCTGGATCAGATGGCAACAAGCTCCGCATCGGCTACTGCAGTGCAGGCACGTTGATCCCACCGCACAACGCCATCCCGTGCCAGCACGGCCTCAATCGAGCCAGGTTTGCTCTGGGAGACCCCGACGTGGAGTCAATCTGACCTCAGGCCTCCAGCAGGTCCTGGAAGCCCCGGCGCACGATCTCTGGGATCAGGGCGCCTGCGGTGCCGCCCTCCTTGAACTGGCTCAGCTCGGAGCCACCACGATGGGTGAGGATCATGGTCGGTGTTCGGTTTGTTGGTTGTGCTCCGAACAGGGTCACAGACTGGCCCACTCATTGCCAAAGCTGAGATCTCAGGGAGGTGAGCCGTCAGCCCCAGCTCAGCAGGTGCTGATCCTACAGATTCACACCACTACCTGGGACGCCGCAGCCGCACTGCAGGAACGTATTGCTGGTATAGAAGAAGCATGTGTCATGTTCGAGCTAAACAGGTGATTGTGTCTCACAACACGCCGGAAACGTGTGCCTTGGGCCATCAGAGCTCGGTCCGCACTGATGCGAATTGGCCAACTGGTGGCTGCGGTAGACAGGGATTAGATTCGTTGCTGAGTCGAAAGCCCATACCATGATCCTGTCGGATAATCCAGGCTTATCTGTAGGATCTGCAACTCTTTGTCCATCAAGCGCCCAACCCCATTCAGATGGAATTAATGTCACCCAACCTTTGCTGCTGCCAGTCATGTCTGCCTGTTGAGAGCCCCTAGCCCCTCTGGGGATTCAGCCTTCACGGTCTGGTGCGGTCGTCAGCTCCCATGCGCGATCTGAACCTGACTGGATGGGTTGGAGCGAACCGTCCATGGCCTCATTCCCTTTTTCCGTCAAACCACCACCTTTCACTGAAGAGACACACGGCGGGGTCTTCCCCTGTAGGACTTTCTCAGCCTTTTTCTGGTCAATCAGCATGGCTCAAAAGCTCTGTCTTTGGGCCAGTTGAACGTCTCTGGTCTGCGTGCTCAGAATCAAGCACGAGGAGAACCCCTTGGGTTTATCTTCCCTCCTGAGCTCCCCCCACCCCCCCCCCTGGGCTCCAAAATCACGGAGTGTGGTTCTGCTCCATTCTGTGGCGATGACGGCATCTCCGGTACCCACCTGGAGATGCTTGAAGACAAGCTCTGGAACCAGGCAATCTGGTTGCAGACTTGTCCGGGATCCTTCCACGACGACCTGATTTCTTAGCGACCTCAATCACTAAACCAACAGAGGATTTGAATTGTCTGACTTTCTTGAGCTTTTCATAAAGCAGATTCAGTCTCCAACCCTAGGCTTCCTGATCGGTGGCATCGTTGTCGCCTCATTCGGTAGCCAGCTGGCAATCCCGGATGCAATTTACAAGTTCATCACTTTCTTCTTGCTTTTGAAGATTGGTTTGAGCGCAGGTATTGCGATTCGCAACTCCAACCTTGCAGAAATTCTGCTGCCAGCCCTTGCCGCTGTGCTGATCGGCATCCTGATTGTACTGATTGCTCAGTACACTCTAGGAAAGATGCCAGGCATCAAATTCACTGATGCCATCGCAACAGGTGGACTTTTTGGCGCTGTGAGTGGTTCCACCCTCGCCGCCGTTCTGCCCCAGCTTGAGTCGGCAGGAATCCAGTACGAGGCTTGGAGCGCTGCCCTTTATCCGTTCATGGACATCCCGGCGCTGGTGACGGCGATCGTGGTGGCCAGCGTTTACACAGGTCGTAAATCCGCTGACACGTCCGAGAAAGTCGAAATCTGGCCGATCATCAAAGACAGCCTGCAGAGCTCTGCTGTCACGGCGATGCTGCTTGGTGTTGGTCTTGGCATCTTGACCAGGCCTGAGCGTGTCTATGAAGGATTTTTTGATCCTCTCTTCCGCGGCTTCCTTTCAATCCTCATGATCATCATGGGTATGGAGGCTGCACAGCGTATGAATGAGCTGCGCAAGGTGGCCCAGTGGTTTGCCATCTATGCCTTCATTTCGCCTCTACTTCATGGTTTTATTGCCTTTGGCGTCGGCCTGATCATTCACAAGATCACTGGCTTCAGCATCGGTGGCGCTGTTGTGCTGGCTGTGATCGCTGCATCCAGTTCTGATATCTCTGGGCCGCCGACTCTTCGAGCGGGTATTCCTACCGCGAATCCCTCTGCTTATCTAGGTGCCTCCACCGCCATAGGAACGCCAGTAGCGATCGCTATCGGCATTCCGCTCTTCATCGGGCTTGCGGAGTACATGCTTGCCCAGTAAGCCTAGATACTAGGCTGTTCACCATGCTTTCAATCTGAGGTCCTTTTCCATGAGCCAGCCAGTCTTTAAGTTGATCATCATCACAGAAGAAATTCTGCTCAAGAAGATCGCCAAGATCATCAAGGCAGAGGGTGCTACCGGTTACACCATCCTTGCGGCCGCTGGTGAAGGCAGCCGCAATGTGCGATCAACCGGTGAGCCCAGTGTGTCGCATACCTTCTCCAACATTAAATTCGAGGTGTTGACATCCAGCCGTGAAATGGCTGACGCCATCCAGAATAAGGTCGTCGAAAAGTATTTTGAAAACTTTTCCTGTATTACCTACATCTCTACGGTTGAGGCTTTGCGAGCGCACAAGTTCTGATCTGGTCCTGATCTATTCCATCCCTGCGATGTGCCCTTGCACCGCAGGGATTTTTCATTTCAGCCCATGCCGTGCTCATGGCTGACTCTCCTCCTGGCCGCGCTCTTCACTGAAGTGGCCATCCAGGGGGTCGGCGGCGATGCCTTCCACCTCCCGCAGATAGCGGGCCAGCCCGTCACTGTTGCCGTGGGTCACGTACACCTGCTGGGCCTGGCTGTCGCGCACGCTGCGGATCAGGCCGTCCCAGTCGGCATGGTCGCTCATCACAAAACCGCGCTCATAGCCCCGGCGGCGGCGGGCGCCACGCACCGCCATCCAGCCACTCACGAAGGCCGTCTGGGGACCCTTGAACCGCTTCATCCAGGCGGAACGGTGGGCGGAGGGCGGTGCGATCACCAGCCGGCCCGCCAGGGCCTCGCCCTTGTCGAGGGCCGTCAGCGGCCGGGTGGGCGGCATCGCCACCCCGGCCTGGCGGTAGGCCGGCATCAGGGTGTCCACGGCTCCATGCAGCAGCACCTCCTCGCCCACGCCGATGGCGTGGAGCTCCGCCAGCAGTCGCTGGGCCTTGCCGAAGGCATAGGCGAACAGCAGCGAGGGCCGCTCCGGCGCCGCCTGCCACCAGCTGCGGATCTGCCCGGCCACGGCGGCGCCGCTCTGCCAGCGGTAGATCGGCAGCGCAAAGGTGGCCTCGGTGATGAACACATCGGCCGTTACCGGCTCGAACGGGGCGCAGCTGGGGTCGGCGCAGCGCTTGTAGTCGCCACTCACCAGCCAGCTCTCGCCGCCGGCCTCGACGCGGATCTGGGCAGAGCCCAGCACGTGGCCAGCGCTGTGGAACGACACCCGGGCGTCGCCGATGCGCAGCACCTCGCCGTAGGACACCGGCAACAGCTGGATCGCGGCGCCGAGGCGCTGGCGCAGGATCGGCTCGCTGGCCTCGATCGCCCAGTACTCGCCGCAGCCGGGGCGGGCATGGTCGGCGTGGGCGTGGGTGATCAGGGCCCGGGGCACCGGCCGCCAGGGGTCGATCCAGGCCGCCGCCGCCGGGCAGTAGAGGCCCTGGGGGCTGAGCTGTAGCAGGGCGTCCGGGGGCAGGGGCATCGGCTCGGTCGCTCCCACGGCCTGGGCTCAGGTGTGCAACAGCATCTTGGAGAGGTTGGGCAGCCCGGCGCCCTGGTGGTAGCGGTCGCGTTTGAGGTCGGTGCAGTGCTCCAGCAGGATCTGCTTCACCCGCTCGGGATAGCCGATGAACTCCGGACGCACCGAGAGGAAGGCGGCCAGCACGCCGGAGATGTGGGGCGCCGCCATGCTCGTGCCCGAGAGAGGGATGTAGAGCTCATCGAGGCTCTGGCCCGGGTCGTGGCTGGCGCTGCGATCGGGATCGCTGCTGCTGCGGCAGGAGAGGATCCGCTCCCCCGGACCCACCAGATCCGGCTTGAGGCGGCCATCGGCCGTGGGGCCCCGGGAGGAGAAGTAGGAGGTGCCGTAGCGGTGGGGCAGGGTGGGGTGCACCGAGCCCACGGCGATCGCCTCCTCCAGGTTGGCGGGATCGCCGATCGAGAGATCGAAGGAGCGGGTGGAGCTGGCGCCATTCACCACGATGTCGCCGCTGCCCTCGTTGCCCGCCGCCAGCACCACCAGCACTCCCTGGCGCACCAGCCGCAGCAGGGAGGCGCACAGGGGCGAATCGCCGCAGCCGAAGCTGGCCGGATCGAAGGCGCCCCCCAGGCTCAGGTTCACCCCCTGGATCGTCAGACGGCGGCTGCTCTGGTTCTGGTGCCAGATGTGGTCGATGGCCTTGAGGATCCAGGCGTCGTAGCCGCTGCCGTTGTCGGCCAGCACCTTGTAGGTGACCAGGCGGGCCCTCGGGGCCATGCCCAGCATCTCGATCGGCTCGGCCCCCTCAGCGCCGCCAGCAAGGATCAGGCCCCCGGCGATCACCCCCGCCACGTGGGTGCCGTGGCCGTTGGGGTCATTGCCGCTGGCGGGCTGCACGGCGCCGCGCCCGGTGCAGTCCCAGTCCGCGGCGATGCTGCCCTCCGGGCCGAAGGCCGGGTTGTGGAAATGGGGATGGTGGCGGTCGATGCCCGTGTCGAGCACGGCCCAGGTGATGCCCTGGCCGTGGGCGTTGTAGCCGAGCTGGGCGGTGCGGGCCTGCACCGTGTGGATGGAGTGCCGGATCAGGGCCCGTTTCTTGCTGTTGCTGAACATCCGGTACACCGCCGGGGAGGCGCTGCCGTAGTGCTGGCTCAGGTCGCAGGCCAGGGTCTCCACCTCGGCGCGGTTGAGGTTCACCGCCACGTAGTGCTCCAGCTGGTCTTCCAGAAACACCGTGTCGGCAGTGATCGGACCCTGGAGCACATGGCTGTCGATCCAGGCCAGCACCCTGGCCTTGGTGGCCTGGAGGGAAGCGTCCCCCCCCTTTGCCCCAGGGGCCTGCTGGGCGCCGGCCGGGGCACGGTCGATCAGTTCGATCAGCACCGGCCGCCGCTTCCTGGCGTCGTCATCGAGGGAGTCGGCCAGGTTGCGGGCCACCGTCACGGGGCTCACAGGCTGGAAACGGGAGCGGTCCACCGCGCCCATCACCGTGACCTGGGTGTCGCGGCGGCTCAGGTAGCGCTCGGCGGCGTGGGCCTTGCTCGGCGGCCACACCAGCCCCTCCACCCGTTCATCCACCACGGCGGGTTTGCCCGCGGCGCTGTATTCATCGGCCAGGGACTGATCCAGGCAGACGATGTCGCCGTCCTGGGCGATGTTCACCCAGCGCTTCACCGCCGCGGGAATCGGCAGCGCCTTGCCGTGCCACTTCTGGAGCACATCCGTCACCTGGGGCAGCCCCAGGGGGGAGCCGATGGTGAGGAACAGGTCCACCTCCAGCCCGGGCCGCTCCTCGGCCAGCTCGATCAGGGCCTGGTAGGTGACCATGCTCCCCTGGCTGTGGCCGATCACCACAAAGGGGCCGCCTCCGGTGACCACCCGCTCCTTCACCGTCTGCACCATGCGGGCGCGCTTGGCCTTGTTGAACAGGAAGTCGTTCACGTCGGCCATGAACACCTTGGTGAACAGGGCCGTCACCGGACTCCACAAGCCCTTGGCCTCCATCGACAACGCCGCAGGCCCCCCCAGGGGGGCGCCTTGCTGGGCTGCCGTGAAAGCGGCCTGCTGCAGCTGCTCGCTCAAGGCCTCCACGAAGGCCTGCGACTCGACCGGCGCGTCGCTGTGGCTGATCGAGGCTTCCAGAAGGCTTGCGCCCTGGGGCTGCAGCAGGGCGTTCTCCTCCCCGATCGAGCGGATCGACACACCCGCCGCCTGGGGGTAGCGCTCGCGGTCGACCCAGTAGGCCATGCGGGTCCTCTCGCCCTGCTCGGCGCCAAACAGCGCCTGATCCCACTGGGAGCGGAGCTCCCGCTCCGGCGGCATGTTGGAGATGCCGTGGCAGTAGATCACCGTGCGGGCAGCGGCGAGGGCCGTTGCCGTGGCTGCGGAGCTGTGGGCAGTGCTGGAGCGGCGGCTGCGGCCGGTGGGCTTCTTGGCGGTGGCCATGGCGTTGGAGGGGGGCACAGGATGGCCTCTGCTCCAGCCCTAGCCCGGCCCGCCGGAACGAACGCTGGGGCGGCGGTGGGTGTCATCGTTCTTGAGTGATCGCCGTTGCGTCTTCTGCCGTTGCCGCCATGGTTGTCCCCCCCGCCTTCGGGGCCTTGAGCGTGCCGGCCCTGGCGGGGCTCGCCGAGATGGCAGGGTCTGTGCTGCCCGGTTTGGTCGTGGCCGCCCTGGTGCTGGGCCTGGCCGGCGCCGTGCTGCTGGTTCCCAGCTGGCTGATCCGCGGGTTGCTCGCCCCGCTCAACCCGCAGGTGCTGTTCTGTGGGCCAGGCCAGGAGCGGCGCCTGGCCCTCAGCCTTGATGACGGCCCCAGTGGGCCAGGCTCCGAGGCACTGCTGGAGCTGCTGCGGCAGCTGGAGCTGCCGGCCACCTTTTTCCTGATCGGTTCTCATCTGCCCCTGGACCCCTCCTTTCCCCGCCGGGCCCTGGAGCAGGGCCACAGCCTCGGCAATCACCTCTGGCGCGATGAACGGGCCAGCGCCCTGCCCCGGCCCGTGTTCCTGCGGCAGCTCCAGGCCACGGAGCGGGCGATCGAGGCGGCAGCCGCGCCGCAGCGCCTCTCCTGGCGCTGGTTTCGGCCCGGGCAGGCCTGGTTTCACCCGGCGATGCTGGCCTGGCTGGCGCCGCAGGGCTACCGGCTGGTGCTCGGCTCCATCTTCCCCTGGGACACACTGCGGCCGCCGATCTGGTTCGTGCGCCGGTTCGTGGCGATCAACGCCCACCCCGGCGGCATCCTGGTGCTGCACGACACGCCGGCCCTGAGCGGCCGCACCCTGCAGATCCTGCGCCTGATCATCCCCGACCTGCGCCGCCGCGGCTACCGCTTCGTGCCCTTGGCGGAGCTGGTGTGAGCGGGGGCTGCTGGCATCAGCGCGTTACCGCTGCGGGCGCCGATTCGGGGTGCTCCTGGCAGGGCATCCAGAGCGAGCCCATGGCATGGACGCCTTCGCAGCCGAGCTCCCTGGCCTTCTGTTCGGCGGTCTGCCGGTCGGGGTAGGCGTAGAGATTCTCCTGGCTTGCGCCGTGCTGGTGGCCGTGCCCCTGCCCCCCCCCCAGGCGGTAGGGGCCCATGCCCTCAAGCCCCGCCCACCAGACGCCCATCACATTGACCCCGGCGATCACGACGCCCATCCCCACCACGGAGGCATTGATCACGCCCATCGCCACGGCGCCGATGCTGAGCACTCCCATGGGCACCACGCCGATGCTGATCACGCCCATGGGCACGATGCCGATCGAGATGATCCCCAGAGGAGCGATGCCGATGGCCACGATCTTCGGTTTGCCTCCGCAGCTGGGCTTGGACGTGGCGGCTGGGGGTGCCGCAACAGGTGGAGCTGGCATCAAGGCATCACTGGTGTGGAGTGCTGGGGGGAGGGTTTGGCCTTCTGGCCGGAGGCTCCAGCGTGGCTGGCGCAGGGCATCCACTGGTTCCCCATCCGGTGGGCGCCCTTGCAGTTGAACTGCCTGGCGGCCGCTTCGGCCTCAGCCTTGGTGTTGAAGAGTGCCCTCTGGGCACCCTGGCCCGGGCCTTGCGCCAGGGCCAGGGTGCCCGGAACAGCCGCTGCGGTGGCTGCAGTGGCAGCCCACACAAGGAGCCAGGGCTGGCGCTTCATTGAGGCGAGTTCGGAGGGGCGAATCCTGGCAGATGGACGAGCTGCCAGATGTCACCGAACGGTCTTACCTTCAAAAGCCAGTCGAGGCGTTGACATTCCGCGCAACACTGGCCTCAAGATTGAGGCCAAACTCTGGCCATCCCTTGAGTGGCTCCTGGAGAAAATCTCTGGTTCGCTGTAAGAAAACACCGTTACGAAGGTCTGGCCTTCATGGACGGATACGTTCTGAAAGTGTTCGTTCTGTAAGGATATGACCTGCCTGGATCCGTGGGGCACTGGCTGAGCCGCCCCGTCTGGTTTGCACCTTGATCTCTGCCCCTGCCATGGCGCTCGACATCTTCCGCGACGAGCTTGCGGCCACCGCGTCCTCCCTGGCCCGGGCAGGCAGCGGTCTGCTGGCGGCGGATGAATCCACCGGCACGATCGGCAAGCGCTTCGCGTCCATCGGCGTGGAGAACAGCGAATCCCACCGCTGTGCCTACCGCAGCCTGCTGGCCAGCAGCGAGGGCCTGTCGGAGGCGATCAGCGGTGTGATTCTCTATGAGGAAACGCTGTTCCAGCACAGCGTGGATGCGGCGGGCCGGCCGGGGCCGCCGATTGTGGAGCTGTTCCAGGCCCAGGGCATCGTGCCGGGCATCAAGCTCGATCAGGGGGTGGAGCCCCTGCCCGGTGGCCTGCCGGGCGAGAGCTGGTGCACCGGGCTCAAGGGGCTGCTGGAGCGGGCAGCGCGGGCCCATGCCCACGGCGCCCGCTTTGCGAAGTGGCGGGCGGTGCTCACCATCTCCAGCGGCGGAGCGCCCTCGGAGCTGGCCGTGCGCGAGAACGCCTGGGGGCTGGCCCGCTATGCCCGCACCGTGCAGGAGGTGGGGCTGGTGCCGATCGTGGAGCCCGAGATCCTGATGGACGGCGACCACGACATCGAGACCACAGCCGCCGTGCAGGAGTGGGTGCTGCGCAGTGTCTATGCGGCCCTGGGGCTTCACGGGGTGTTTCTGGAAGGCACCCTGCTCAAGCCTTCCCTCACCCTCCCCGGCCGGGCCTGCCCCCAGGCGCCGTCGCCGGAGCAGGCCGCCGCCTACACCCTGCGCACCCTGGAGCGCACCGTGCCCTCCGCTGTGCCCGCGGTGCTTTTCCTCTCTGGTGGCCTCAGTGAGGAGGAGGCCAGCCTCTATCTCAATGCCATCAACCAGGCGGCCCCGTCTGCGCCCTGGCATCTGGGCTTTTCCTTTGGCCGGGCCCTGCAGCACTCCTGCCTGAAGCACTGGGCGGGCCGCGACCGAGCCGCCGGCCAGGCGGCCCTGCTGGCCCGGGCCCGCGCCAACGGCCAGGCAGCCCGAGGGGCCTACGTGCCAGGTTCCGAGCCCTCCGACGACGCGCCGTTGTTTGAGGCCAACTACAGCTATTGAGGCTGTCGCTGATGCACGGTCCCAACGCACTCTGCCATCAACCGCTGCTGGGCCTGGCGGCCACCCTGCTCGTTGCCCTGGCCTTCAGCTCCGCCGCGCCGCTGGCCGGCCTCGGCGCCACCGCAAGAGCGGCGGATGGGGCCCGGGTGGCCGCCATCCTGCGCATCGTGCTTGAGCAGATGGCCTCAGAGCAGCTCGGGGGGTAATCGTGCGCGTCACGACCGATGGAAGGGAGGTGGTCACCGGGGCCGGGGGAGAGTCGACCACGGGGGTGCCCGCCAGCCCGGTCATGCACTTCCGCAATGGCGCCGTCGCCATCTCCTCTTTGGCCACCCTGCTGCTGCAACTGGTGGACGACAACAGGGTGAGCCTCGATGACAAGCACTCCGCCTGGTTGCCGTCGATTCCGAATGCCGATCGGGTCACGCACGGCCAGCTCGCCCGGATGACCTCCGGCTATCGCCACTACTTGATTGGCAACGATGCCTTCATCGAGAATCAGCTCACCGATCCCTTCCGGCAGATCACCACCCAGGAGAAGCTCTCCTACGCCAATCTGCACGAGCTCCTCTACGAGCCGAGAGCGAACTCGAATTACGCCCACACGAACTATGTGCTGCTTGGCCTGGCCCTCGAGCGCATCACCGGCCAATCACTCCCGGCGCTGATCCAGGATCGGATCTACGCCCCCCTGTCGTTGCACAACACCGGCGCCTACAGCAACGCAGCCGCCAGCATCTTTCATGCCATCGGCGCCCATCTTGTGCCCGACGAGCCTCTGCCGCTGAGGCTGCCGAAGCCCTGAGGGCCCGGCCAGCCGGCACACTCCGGCCTCAGGCAGTGAGAGCCAACCCCGTGAATCCCCCCAGCAACCCTGCCACGGCTCCAGTGAGCAGGCAGGCCAGGGTGGCCGCCAGCAGCGCCCGCCAGGCCAGCTTGCCCACCACGCCCTTCTGCTCTGGGGCCAGGGCACACAATCCACCCACAAAAATCCCGAGCGAGGGAAGGTGGGCAAAGCCGCAGAGGGCGTAGGCGAGGATCACCACCGAGCGCGGATCGCTCCAGGTCCCGGCCTCGAGGCTGGCGGCCAGGCTCACGAACGACGGCACCTCCGTGGCCACCAGGCGCAGAGCCAGCAGTTCAGAGGCGGCCAGAGCGTCGGCAGAGGGCAAGCCGATCATCCACACAAAGGGAACAAACACCCAGGCCAGCAGGGATTGCAGGCTGACCTGGGGCTGGCCGACCCAGCTGCCGAGCCAGCCGATGCCGGTGTTGGCCAGGGTTAGCAGTCCGACGAAGGCGATCAGCACAGCGGTGATTCCCAGCGCCAGCTTCAGGCCATCGTTGGCTCCCTGGGTGATGGCCTCCACGCTGCTGCCGCAGCGGTCAGCCTCCGCCAGCACTGGCAGCAGCCCGCGCGGCTCAGGGCGGGCCTGGGGCTGCTGTTGCAGCGTGCCCTGCGGTAGCGGCTCGGGCACCAGGATGCGCGCCATCATCACCGCAGCCGGCGCGCTCAGCAGGTTGGCGGTGATCAGGTGGCCGGCAATGCCGGGAAAGTAGGGTTGCAAAACCCCCACGTAGAGCCCCAGCATCGTGCTGGCAATGGTGGCCATCCCCGCTGTGAGCACCACGGCGAGCTCATGGGGCCGTGCCGTGGCCAGATAGGGCCGGATCGTGAGCATCGATTCGATCCCCACGAACACATTGCTGGCGGCCACGGTGGCCTCCACCCCCGTGATTCCGAGGCTTCGGCGGAAAAAGCCGGCCAGGCCGTGGATCACCCGCTGCATCACCCCCAGGTGGTACAGGAGGGCCGTGAGGGCCGAGAAGAAGATCGCGATCGGGAAAGCCTGGAAGGCCAGGATCAGGCCGAGGCTGCCCTCTTCCCCGCCGGGCACCGCCAGCGGACCGAACACGAATTCCGCCGCCGTGCGGGCCGGGGCCAGCAGCGCCACCACGGCTCCATTCAGCCAGGAGAACACCAACTGTCCGATCGCGGCATGGAACAGCAGCAGGCCGAGGCCCAGCTGAGTGGCCATGGCGACCCCGATCAACCGCCACGGCGTGGCCCGCCGATCCTGGGAGAAGAGCCATGCCACCAGAAGCAGCAGCAGGATTCCCAGGCTGCCTCGCACGGCCTGCCAGAGCATGGTGGTTCCCCCACCGCTGCGAATGAGCGCAAACCTACTGGCCCATCGGCCTCCTGGCTTGTGCTGCTCGTAGCCTCTGACTGCTCCGCCCCGGATCTGTGCACGCCCGCAGCAGCCAGCCGGTTCCTGAGGGCCTTGTCGAGCTGGTGGAAGCTGAACTGCTGCCGCAGCTGGTGATCCGCAGCCCTCACCCCCATGACCCCGTGGTGGTGGAGCAGTTGCCCGCGCCCTGGCGCAGCCTCGGCAGCGGCAACTATGCGGCGGTGCTGCACCATCCCCGCCACAGCGAGCTGGTGGTGAAGGTGTATGCCCCGGGTCGCCCGGGTCTGACCCGGGAGGCCGAGGTGTATCGCCGCATTGGCACCCACCCAGCCTTCTCTGTCTGCCACCACGTGGGCCAGGGCTACCTGGTGCTGCAGCGCCTTCAGGGCACCACGCTCTACGACTGTGTGCGTGAGGGGGTGCCGATACCGCTGCAGCTGGTGCGGGACATCGACGCCGCCATCGCCTACGCCGAGAGCCGCGGCCTGCACGGCCACGATGTGCATGGCCGCAACGTGCTGCTGCACCGGGACCGGGGCCGGATCGTGGACATCTCCGACTTCCTCAATCCCGAGCCCTGCGATGCCTGGCGTGACCTGCGCCGGGCCTACCACCTGCTCTACCGCCCCGTGATCGCCCCGCTGCGTCTGCGGGTTCCCACCCCCTTGCTGGAGCGGCTGCGGCGCGGCTACCGCCTCTACCGGCACCTGCGATCTCGGGCCTGATCAGCGGCTCATGGCCAGCATCTTTTCAATGGGCGCCAGGGCTCGCTGGCGCAGCTCCTCCTCCAGCTCGATCGCCGGAGCCATGCTGTGAAGGCACTGCCACAGCTTCTCCAGGGTGTTCAGGCGCATGTAGGGGCAGGCGTTGCAGCTGCAGCCATCGGCGCCCGGCACCTCGAAGAAGGCCTTGGCCGGCACCCGCTGGCGCATCTGGTGCAGGATCCCAGGCTCGGTGAGCACGATGAAGTCCGGCGCCTCGCTGGCCGCCGCCCGCTCCAGCAGCCGGCTGGTGGAGCCGATGAAGTCGGCCAGATCCAGCAGGTGCTGCTGGCATTCGGGGTGGGCCAGCACCTCGGCTTCGGGGTGCTCCAGCTGCAGTTGCAGCAGGGCCTGCTCGCTGAAGGTTTCGTGCACCATGCAGCTGCCAGGCCAGAGGGTGAGCTCACGGCCGCTCTGGTTCTGCACCCAGCGGCCCAGGTTCTGATCAGGGGCGAACAGGATCGGCCGGTCGGCGGGCAGTTGGCGCACCAGATCCACCGCGTTGCTGCTGGTGCAGATCAGGTCGCTCTGGGCCTTCACCGCCGCCGAGCAGTTGATGTAGCTCACCACCAGGTGCTCGGGGTGTTCGGCCCGGAAGGCGGCGAACGCCTCGGCGGGGCAGGCATCGGCCAGGGAGCAGCCCGCCTCCAGATCCGGCAGCAGCACCGTCTTGGTGGGATTGAGGATCTTGGCCGTCTCGGCCATGAAGTGCACGCCGCAGAACACGATCACATCGGCGTCGGTGGCGGCGGCCTTGCGGGCCAGCTCCAGGGAGTCGCCGATGAAGTCGGCGATGTCCTGCACGGCCTCCTCCTGGTAGTAGTGGGCCAGGATCACGGCATTGCGCTGCCGCCGCAGGGCCTCGATGGCCTCCGGCAGTCCGTTGGCCGCCGGGGGACGCTGCGCTGCAGCCTCAGGTCCTGGCGTGTGAAGTGCTGCGCTGTGGGCGGCTGTGAACACCAACCTGGTTCCCTACGGTGCTGGTTCAGACAGCCTAGGGAGCGACGTCGGCGGGGTCTGTGTCTGGCCGTGGCGGGAGATCCGCCCGGAGCATGGGATCGATTCAATCCTGACCGGCAGAAGCGGATCCGGCTTGATCACGTTTTTGGGGGTGTGGGGCCGATCGGTATTTCCAACGGTCTTCTCTTCTGTTCCGATGACTGAATGCCACACACACGAACCAATGCATATTGATCGAAGCCCAGTGCCGTGCTGGGAAGTTTCGTTGAGGGCAGGGCCTAGGTGCTTACCCATGATGTTGGGCAAGAATAGATTTCTCTTTCTATCAGGAATTGTTGGAGGGAAAAAATATCAGTGCGCTCGAGCGAGTCTTGGCCCTGCTGGAGCTGGATCGAATTCTGCTGCTATGAGGGTCTTGGGTATGGGCTTCGCTGGATTCGTCAACGATGTCTCCCGGAGATTTCATAAGGCCCTGCGGGCCTTATGGGAGAATCCCGCTGTTCTGCATGGGGCAGACTAAGAACCTCCTTGCATACTTTCTTGTGGGTCAAAGAATGGCGATTGCCTGATTGTGTCGGGTGTTACACCGAATCGCCTGCTCGAGCGCCTGCTGTGACCGCAGCATCAGTCCTTGGAGAGTGCTGCCAGGATTTTCCAGCGCGATACCCAGACAGGGCTGAGTCGCAACCGGGGAACCTTCCACGACCACGGGCAGGGCAAGGGACGTGTAAACCCTTTCTGCCAGGATCGTCGCCTCCCTGAGATTGGCTACGCCCGCTGTGACGCCAATAAACTTGCCCTCACCGAGGTCGCCCGCGAAACCCTGGGGTGATACCACCTCAGCAAGGCGATCTGTGATGGTTTCCCAGAGCAGATCACCCTTGCCTGTGCCCTTCGGGTAGCGGAGAGTCTGAGCCGCTGAAAGTGTGCACAGGAGAAGAGCGAGCGGCTGGGTCCTGTCCGCCTGGCGATGCCAGCGGGCTAAGGAGCCCAGCACGTCTGCTGCTGCAGCCGTCATCGGGGCCGTTTTGCCTTGTGGCTCCCTCCGGCAGCGATGGAACCGATTGTTTTCTTGCACAGCAGCTACGGCGTGGGGGGCCTTTGAAGCTGCCGATTTGAGCCCCACGCTGTTGGTGTGTCTCGCCATTGCGGCAAGCTGAGCGCATTTGATGGCGCAGGCGCGACGCTGCTGCACCATTTCTTCCACATCCTGAAAACCTAGGATCCAGCCGGTGGCTGTTCGGCCTTCGCCGCTCTGAGCCCGGCACACACGCCTTCTCATCCAACGATGGCCTCCGTGCTGTTGTCTCAGCCGCACCAGCGGAGGGGCATCCTGGTTGCAGAGCGTCTCGAAAAGGTCATCGTCCGGGTGAAGCAGGTCGCTGAGGGGAAACCCAACGAGCGCTTGGGCAGTCCAGCCCAGAAGGCGTTGAGCGGATGGTGTGACCCAACGGATCCGACGGGAGGCATCAACTTCTATCATAAAAGCTCCGGCGATTTCCGCGAGTAGGTAACCGAGATCGGTGTCGATCGCCTGGGCCATTCTCCGTGGCTGCAGACCACCCAAGTGGGTCAGTACCAGGCTATGGGTGGCAGCGCCATCGGTGATGAGGCCGCTGATGGTGGCCAGCACTGGATTCACGGTGCCATCGCGGCCAACGAGTTCCAGTTCGGCCTGCTCAATTCTGCCGGGACAGACCATGCGCAACCGATCGAAAATCACCGCTTGCTCCTGCGACAGGTAGTCGCCCAGCGGTCGGCCGAGAAGGACATCCCGGGGTTGATCCAGCAGCTCTGCGAGACGGGGGTTGGCATACAGCACGACCCCCGTTGAGGAGAGGGTGGCGACGGCCTCACCCATCTGCTGGACTAAATGGCGGTAGGAGGTGTTGCTGCTGTCTTGTAGATACACATTGCCGCTTACAACCAGGGCATCGGCTTGACCGCTGGTGATGACCTCCAGCAAGGCCTCCTGAGCTCTGTACTCCTGTTGCAGATACTGCAGCTGCTGACGCAGCAATCCCTCGGAACTGCTGGGGACTGCAGGAAACGATGGATCCGATGGCGCTAACGGATCAGGTACCAGACAGGGAATGGCACGCACGCCGGCCCTGAGAGCCAGCTCCGGATCGCTGTGGACATCGACTACTCTGAGCTTCACTCGGGGGCTCAGATCGTGATCGCAGAGGTGACGCAGACGGCGCAGGGTTGCAGTTGAGGCTGGCGTACCGCCACAGATGAACAGGCTCCAGATCCAGGGGAGGTCGTCGGTCATAATCGTGGTTGCAACTAAGGGGACCCTGTCGTTGGAGGTCACGTCTTCAGCCCTGGGTGGGATCCAGGATGGGCCCCAAACGGTGCCGAAGCGTTTGTAGGGTCCTGCGTTCGACGCTCTGGATATAGCTCTTGGTTACCCCCATCACGAGCGCTGCCTTGGCACTGGAACAGTGCTCATCGCCGCCGTAGCGAAGCTCCAGCACCTGTCGCTGCTTCGGATCGAGGGCTTCCAGGTGTTCATGGAGCCAGCGGTAATCGTCCTCAGGGTCGTTCATATGTTCGGCCTGGATGAGTTCAATCAGAGTTGTGCTCTCCTCCAAGGTTCCAATGGGCTTGTCCAGTGATGTCGTGCTGCACTGACGCACAACGGTGAGGGCAGTCTGAAGGCGCTTCTCTTTCTCACCCAGGAGGTCGGCCATGGCATCGATCGTGAGACGCTGCGCCGTGCATGCCTCCAGTCGCTGGGCGCGGTAGGCGATGGTGCGCAGTGCCGTGGGAATATGGATGCCATTGCCCGTTGCGCTCATGCAGCGCTGGACCGCTTGCTGAATCCACGAAAACGCATAGGTGGATAATCGGTAGCCCCGCGAAGGATCAAAGAGTTCTATGGCTCGCATCAGACCAAGATTCCCGGCTTGGTAGAGATCAAGCATTTCGAGCTGGAGATTGCTGATCCGGCCCCGATAGCGCCGGCATACCATCACAACGAGACGGAGATTGGCCGTCACCATGCGGTTACGCGCTCTTGTGCCCCGACGCCGCAGCGATGGAGGTGGATCTGGATGGTTCAGCCAGTCCTGCACTATGCCGGCATGATGTAGTTCTTCGGCGGGGGTCAGCAGGGGAATTCTGGCCATTAGTCTCAGATAATCGCTGACTCCATCCCCACCGCGGAAGTGCGGCTCCTGATGAGTTCCAAGCGATCTGGCTGGACCGTGATCGTCAAGGGTATTTGGCGGTGAAGTGCACTCCCCTGAAGGAGACGCCAAGACCCGCAGACCTGAATTCTGGGATGGGTAGCTCTGATCGTTTACCGGCTTGGAAACCATGACCTGCAGCCGACTTTTCTGTGTGCAGATCTTTACCGTAAGCCGTCATATCAGCCTGCTTCTCAAGCCCTCCAGACCATTGCACCTCAGCACAAAAATGGCACCTTTGCAATGGTTCAAACCGCCCATGCGCCTCAGGTGTCCCTGCTGGCTGCCTGGAAGGCTCGTTTCAGAGCGGTGGGTGCACGATGAGGCTGATCAGGCCCCTCTCAGAGGGTTGTCGTGGGGTTCGCACCTCCACCGGAAGCCATTGCAGCCCCCCATCCCGGCTCTTCAAGGGGAGCATGGGCCGGGACTTCGGCTTCTTCTTCCCATCGCCTGACTCCCGGGTCTCCAGGATCAGGGCCTCGAATTCCGCTTCGGGGCAGAGCATCTCCACGCAGACCCCCACGATGGAGGCCAGGTCAAAGCCGACGATGGCGCAGAACACAGCGTTGGCCATCACGACGCGATGGCCCTCATCGAGAGCGGCCACCCCGAAGCTCTCGCTGTGGAAGACGGACTCGAAGATCGCTGTGAGCTCGTTGGCGCGAGCCTCCAGGGCGTGCGCGGCGGTGACGTCGGCGAGGGTACCGACAACGAAACGCTCGGCACCATGGCGTACCACCTTGGCCGACTCCTTCACCCAGATCTGCCGGCCATCGCGGCTGGTGATCCTGTACGTCACGGTCCAGTGACCCTTCCGGAGGTCTCGGGCAGCACCAACCCGGACGCGGTCCTCCAAGGCGATGGCCTCCTTGAGCAGCTCCGGCCGGTCACACAGCTCCGCCGAGGTCCATCCCGTCATGGCATGGATCCGCTTGGTGGCATAGAGCAGCCTTGTGCAGCTCTGGTCCCATTTCCACACCACTTCATCGAGGGCATTGGTGAGGGTGGAGAACTCGAGGAGGGTGGCTTCCGCCGCCTGACGCACGGCCACCATTTCGGACACCTCCGTGAGGGTCACGATGACGCCGCGCCGCCGCCCGTCCCGTTCCAGGAAGGGCAGCACCTGGGCGAGGTAGGCCACATCTTCGTTGCTGGCCTCAATGGTCTGACGCTGGCCGCCGTCGGCCACGGCCTTCAGGGCCTCCTTCAGCCCTGGCAGGGGAATGGTGGTGGGTGCATCCAGCAGCGGCTGGCCGATGTCGGCATCCACCAGGCCGAACACCCGCACCGCCAGCGGTGAGAAGCGGGTGACCCGCAGATCGCTGTCCACGATCACCATGCCCTGGCTCAGGGAGGTCTGGATGTTCTCCAGTTCCACATTGAGCTGCTCGAGTTGGTCACTGCGGGAACCCAGTTGCTGGTTCAAGGTGCCCAGTTCCTCATTGGTGGCCTGGAGTTCCTCGTTCGAGGCCTCCAGTTCCTCGTTCGACGACTGCAGCTCTTCCGAGAAGGCCAGCAACTCCTCCGAGGAGGCCTCCAGCTCCTCGTTGGTCTGCTCGAGTTCCGCCAGGGAGCGGCGCAGCGTGTCCTGACTGGCCAGCAGTTCGTCCTCGAGGCGCTCGATCTCCTGATCGAAGGCGGCGTCCCGGTCCCTGGTCTGACCCTGTTTCGGCTCATCCCCACCAGTCGGCGGCAGGCGCAGAAAGCTCAGCACGGTGAGCTGACTCTCCCCGACCCACAGTTGGCGGGCTTCGAGGCGCAGGGTCCCATCGATGCCCTCAAGCTGCAGCGCCTGACTGCTGACGGCAAGACCATCCGCCCTGGCCAGGACCAGCAGGGCCCTGGCCTCCGTCTGCAGCTCCGGTCGCAGGTAGGCATGGGCAGAGCTCTTCATCCGGCCTTCCGGAAGACGGCAGAAGGGGCTGACATCGCCCAGCACCTCGACGAGGTCGTGCCCCTCATCGATCACCAGGGCAGGAGCGCAGAGGGCTCGGGTCAACGCCTCCAGCAGGGCCATGTGCTGCTCGGGTACGGACTCCCGCAGCACGGAGACCCTGCCCGCGGCAGGCAGGCTCTGGCTGGGGCGTGGCGCCAGGGGTGAACGGGCAGCGCGGGGCCGCCGGGCCCCCTCCGCTGTGCGGGTGTAGAGGCCATGCTCGGCATCGGCCATGGCGAAACCGGTTGTATTCCGCCCCAGCACCTCGGAGTTGCCCAGCAGCAGCAGGCCTCCGGGGAGCAGGCCAAAACGGAACCGCTCGATCACCCGCTCCAGCATGGGCAGGGTGAAGTAGATGAGCGTGTTGCGGCAGGAAATCAGATCGAGGCTGGGGAATGGCGGGTGTTCGCCCACATCGTGCTGGGCAAACACTGCGCAGGCGCGCAATGCCTCGCTGATCTCGATCTCGCTGCCGTGCTCGATCACGAAGCGCTCGCGATACTCATCTGGGATGGCCCTGGCCGCCGACACTGGGTAGCGGGCACGTCGAGCGATCGCCAGACTCTTCTCATCGAGATCCGTGGCGAAGATTTTGAGATTGGCGGCCAGGTCTGCGGGATGGCCGAGCACCGCACTGATCACCATCGCGATCGAATACACCTCCTCCCCTGAGGCACAGCCTGGAACCCACACCCGCAGCCGTTCCGGCGACGTCCTCTTGCTCACGTAGTCGCCCAGCCGCTCTTTTAGGGCCCCATAGACCTGGGGATCTCGGAAGAAGGCGGTCACGGCCACCAGCACGTTGTGGACCAGCCTCCGGGCCTCATCTCCCTCTGTCGCGAGCAAGGGCAGATACTCCTCCAGGTTTCCCACCTGCCTGACTGCCATCCGGCGCTGCACCTGCCGGCTCAGGGTGGATTTCTTGTACTGGGAGAAGTCGATGCCGCAACTGTGCTTCAGCTGAGCCGTCACGGCTTCCAGCTGCAGCGGATCCTGGCCATCCTTCCGCTCGCCGGGCTTGGCTGTTCCAGAGCCGATCAACTCGGCCAGGCGAGGGCCCATGGCTCCTGCGGCCAGCACCAGGTCCACGCCCCCGAGGCCGATGGCGGCCCGGGGCATCGCGTCGAACTTGGCGCTCTCGGGCGACTGGGCCAGGGTGAGGCCGCCGGCGGTGCTCAGGGCCCGAATGCCGCGGGCGCCGTCAGACCCGGTTCCGGACAACACCACACCGACGCCGCGTTCGCCCCAATGGTCGGCAATCGACTCCAGCAGCAGGTCGATGCACGGGCTGGGGCCGAAGCGGGGCACGGGAGTGCTGAGGCGCAGCCTGTTGCCATCCACGGTGAGGTCGTGGTTGGGCGGGGAGATGGTGATCACATCAGCCTGGATCGGGGCTCCGTCCACAGCAGCCAGAACCGGTAGAGCGGTGACATGGGCCACCAGCTCAACAATGAGGCTGCGGTGTTCGGGCGCCAGATGCTGGGCCACCACGTAGGCCAGGCCGGCGCCACTCACCAGGCTTGCCGCGAACTCCTGCAGGGCTTCCAGCCCCCCGGCTGAGGCCCCGATCCCCACCACATGGGTCACGCCCTCAGGCCTTGGCCCATCAGCCGAATTGGAGGCCGGTGGCTCTGTGGGTGGCGCTGCCTTGCCGGTCTGGCTTCGCCGCCCGGGAGTCCTTACGCTGTGCCTCTTTCTCAAATTTTTCGCATTCCGCGCCCCGATTTTGATTGGATCTATCAAGATCTAGTCAAGGTTCCATGCTTTGCTAGCTTATCTTAAGCTCCAACCTGAGACTAGGAACTGGACGCACCAGTGCAGTTTTCCGCCACCAGGCGGCTGATGGTCTGGGGAACCCCTTCCGCAGCCATTTCGTGCTTGTCGAAGAGCTTCCACTCAGTGTCCAGCTTCTGGGTGCGGTACTGCCCCTGCGCGATCTCCGACCCGCCCTGCCGGACGCAGGCTGGTGGCACTACGGCGTCAACATCTGGGTGGGGAGCATCGTCGTCACTGCCGGAATCCTGGCGCCGGCCAGGCTGATCACGGCCGATCAGAGCCGGCTCACGGTGTTGCTCGGTTACGGCGGCGATCAGCAGATCCGCCAGGCTTCCCGGCGCTGGTCGTGTCTGGAGGGGGGCTGTCTGATGTTGCCCGGTGAGAGCTTCGCCGCGCGGAACTCACCACTGAGCCTTGTGGCGTTCCAGCTCGAACCGGACCGCCTCCTGCACACGGCCATCGCCATGGCGGGTCTTCTGGAGTGCCCCGACCCCTGGATGGCCCTGCTTCAGCAGCCCCACGCTTGGACGCCTTACGGCACTCCCCTGCACGAGACGCTGCGCCAGGAAATGGTGCTGGCGGACCGGCTGGCTGGCTACGGCGATGGGCTCATGACAAGGTTGCAGGTGGACGATCGGATCTACCGCTTGATGGCGGCCATGCTGCTGCCGGAGGTCCGTGAGGAGTGCCCCCTCGACCGTCTGACCCAGAAGCATCACAAAGGCCGCGACACTTTTGATGAGTTGATCGACTACATCCGACTCAACCTTTCAGTGCCCCTCAGCCTGACGATGCTGGAGGAGCACAGCCACTACTCGCGTCGAGCCCTGCAGTACGCCTTCCGCGAACGGCTTGGCTGCACCCCCACGCAGTGGATTCGCAGCCAGCGGCTCGACCTTGCCCGCCAGCATCTGCAGCATCCCTGCCCCGGCGACACGATCACCAGCGTCGCCGCCCGCTGCGGCTACCGATCCCTCAGCCTGTTCAGCGTTGAGTTTCAGCAGCGCTTCCACGTGAAGCCCTCCCATCTGTTGCGCGAGTCCCGCTCCTCCCTCCCCCCAGAGGCCCGCTGAGCTCGGAGCGCGCAGCACTGCAGTCCATGGCGTACGGATGTGTGTGCTCTGGGCGCCCGTCAAAACCAACCGGGACCCCCACTGGCCAGGATGGGCCGGCCTAGGTAGTGGTGGATGCCTGTTCTGCGTCTGGCCGTGGTGGGAGATCCCCACGGCGCCTGGGATCAATCCGATCACAAGCTGCTGGAGCTGCTGCGCCCCGATGCGGTGCTGGTGGTGGGGGATCTCAGTGATGGCTGCCCCGAGATCCCGGCTCGCCTGAACCGGCTGCCCCTGCCCCTGGCCTGCGTGCTCGGCAACCACGACGCCGGCAGGGATGCCTCAGGCCGCACCCTGCTGCGCCAGATCGCCTGCCTGGGGGAGCTGCACTGCGGCTGGGGCCTGCGCCAGCTGGAGCCGCCGGGGGTCGCCGTGGTGGGTGCCCGCCCGGGCACCGCCGGCGGTGGCTTTCACCTCTCCCGCGCCGTGCTGGCGGCCTTCGGGCCGATGACCCTCCAGGACTCCGCTGATCGGATCACTGCCGCCGCCCTCGCCGCTGACCCGGCCCTGCCCCTGGTGCTGCTGGCCCACTGCGGCCCGGCGGGCCTGGGCAGTGGCGTCGATGACCCCTGTGGTCGCGACTGGAAGAAGCCCGCCTGCGACTGGGGCGACCAGGACCTCACCCTGGCGATCCGCCAGATCCGGGTCCATCGTCCTGTGCCCCTGGTGGTGTTCGGCCACATGCACCACGCCCTGCGCCGGGGCCAGGGCCATCGCCGCAGCCTGGCGGTGGACCGCGAGGGCACCATCTATCTCAATGCCGCCTTTGTGGCGCGCCACGGCCACGACCTGGCTGGTCGCGCCCTGCGCCACTTCTCCTGGGTGGAACTCGAGCCCCTGGGCGGCGGCGGTGCCCTGGTGCGCCGGGCCAGCCACCACTGGTATGGGCTCGATGGCTGCCTCCACTACGAAGAGGTGCTGCACCAGGTGGCTCCGGCTCCGGCCGTGCCGTGCTGATCTACGCCTGCATCAGTGCCCATGGCTTCGGCCACGGCTCCCGCAGCGCGGCGGTGCTGGCGGCACTGCAGCGGCTCAGGCCCCACTGGCGGCTGGTGCTCTCCACCGCCCTGCCGCCCTCCTTCCTGGCCACGGCCTTTGCGCCGCTGGCCGTGCAGCACCGTCCCTGCCGCTGGGATGTGGGGGTGTTGCAGGCTGACGCTCTGGGCTCCGATCCCGCCGCCACCCTGGTGGCCCTCGAGCAGCTGGAGGGCCAGCTGCCCGCCCAGCTGGAGCGGGAGGCGGCCTGGCTGCGGGCCCAGGGGGAGCCCGTGCTCGTGATCGGCGACGTTCCTCCGGCGGCAGCCCTGCTGGCCGAGGCGGTGGGAGCCCCCCTGATCTGGCTGGCGAGCTTCGGCTGGGATGTGATCTACCGGCCCTTCGGCGGCCGCTTTGAGGCCTGGGCCGAGCACTGCCTGGCCCTCTACCGCCGCGGCGATCTGCTGCTGGAGTGCCCCCTGGCCATGCCGATGCCCTGGGACATCCCACGCCGCCGCATCGGGCTGACAGCCGGCGAGCCCCGCCTGGATCTGGAGGGCCTGGTGCGGCAGCTGCAGCTGCCGCACGAGCCGGACCGCTGCGCCCTGCTCACCTTCGGCGGGATGGGCCTGGCGCTCGATCCCGCCCTGCTGGGCCTCTGGTCCCAGTGGACCTTCCTGGGCCACGACCCTGCCCTGGCTGAGGCGGACAACGGCCGGGTTCTGCCGGCGGAGGTGCGGCCCCTGGAGCTGATGCGCCATTGCTCGCGCCTGATCACCAAGCCGGGCTACAGCAGCTTCTGTGAGGCCATGAGCCAGAACGTGGGCATCCACCTGGTGCACCGGGATGGCTTCGCCGAGGCGCCGGTGCTGGAGCAGGCCCTCAGGCGCCACGGCCAGCACCGCCTGCTCAGCCGCGCCGACCTGCTGGCGGGCCGTTGGCAGCTGGATCAACCCCTGCTGCCGCCCTCCGGCCAGCCCCTGCCGCAGGACGGTGCCGGCAGCGGAGCCCTGGCCATCACCGAGCTGGCAGAGCAGCGTGGCCTGGGCTGATCAGCAGATCCGATCGTTGACGCCGGCATGATCGGCTCTGCTGTTACTCAGAAGCGGGCAAATTCGCTCCCTCACAGTGTTTTGAACTGTTTGGTGCTGTCAATCACCTGAGTGGACGCTTGTGCGATTGGCACTGATAGCAACAGTTTCGGGCCAGCGGTCGCCAAATTGCTGCCCGTAATGTTGTTTTCGCATTTGGTTTTGTCCTTCGCCAAAACAACGAACGCTCTGCTGGTCGCATCGTTCTCCCTGCTTGCCACTCCCCTTGCCCTGCTTGAGGCTCGGCCCGCCCAGGCCACGGCCACGACCCTGGGCACGGTGCTGAGAACCGGCAGCAGCACCATGGTGATTCCTGCCCCGCTGCGCAGCCAACCGCAGCAACGCCAGGCCCAGCCTCAGCAGCAGCCCACCCAGGTGCTGCCCCATTCCCTGGCTCTGTCGGTGCCCCTGCCGCCCCCGACCGCCCGGGTGTTCGCGCTCACCCCCGAGCGACGGGCTCTGCTCAACACGATCCGCTTCGCCGAAGGCACCTGGGCCGGCGGCCACGACAAGGGCTACCGGATCATGTTCGGCGGCAGCCTGATGGCGTCTCTGGATCGCCACCCCAACCGGGTCAACCGCACGGCCCGCTACGCCAGCGCCGCGGCCGGGGCCTACCAGTTCATGCCGCCCACCTGGGCGATGGCCTCCCGCGCCATCGGCTTCCGGCTCCACGGCCCCAACGCCTTCGGTCCAGCGGTGCAGGACCAGGCCGCCATCTACCTGATCCAGCGCCGCGGCGTGCTGCAGCTGGCTGACCAGGGCCAGTTCACCCCCTACCTGGCCCATCGCCTGGCGCCGGAGTGGGCGTCGTTCCCCACCCTGGCCGGCCACAGCTTCTATGGCCAGCCGGTGAAGCGCTTCCATGAACTGCGCCGCTTCTACGAGCAGAACCTCAGCGAACTGCGGGCTCAATACGCCCTCAACAACACCGTGGCGGTGGTTCCCGAAACGCCGCCCAAGCCCCCTTGTCTGCCCGCAGATTCGCTGCGCTGTCAGCTGGAGGCCCTGGATGAGATCGGTCCCCGCAGAACCGGGGTCTGATCGACGGCTGGCGCCGCGGCTGATCAGGTTTCGTCAGGCTTGATGCGGTTGCGGCCCACGGTGTTCTGGGCGATCAGATAGGCCGCCGCGATCGCGCCGGTGAAGCCCATGGCGTTGCGCAGCAGGGGCAGCAGGTCGTCGGTGCGGGTCACGATCGGGGCCACGCCGAAGATGCCGAACAGGATCACCCACAGGGGCGAGAGCAGCAGCACCCAGGCCCACTCCACCCGGCGCCCCTCATGGCGCGGGTAGGCGGCAAAGCCCACGATCAGCCCCCCCACGATCGAGGTGGCCAGGGTGAGCACCCACTGCTCGTTGGGCAGGCCGGGCACCACCTGGCAGCCGCCACGCTCCAGGCAGGTCTCCACGGCGGCGAGGGCATCGACAATGGCACCGTCCTCGCCGTGGTCGCGCACGTAGTACTGGTTGCCGAAGCGCGTCTGCAGCTCCACCCAGTAGGTGCGCGGCATCAGGGCGAACAGGGCATCGCCCACGTTGAAATTGAGCAGGTTGCCGCCGCGGGGGTCGGCCACCAGCAGCAGGCTGCGCTCATCGAGATTCCAGAAGTCGCGCACCGCCAGGCCCGGCGTGCGCTCGTACTGGGTGAGCACCCGCAGCTTCCAGCCGCTGTCGGCCTCGAAGCGGCTCAGGTGCTCCTCGAGGTCGGCCCGCTGGCCATCAGTGAGGGCCCGGGCCAGGTCGATCACCGGGGTGGGGTGGTCGGGCAGCAGCTCCGGGTTGTCGTAGGCCATGGCTGGAGCCACGCCCACGCCCACCACGGCTCCCACCATGGTGCCGAGCAGCAGCACCAGCGCCGCCAGGGTCGCCGCGGCCCGTGTTGCCAGAACCCTGCCCATGCGCCTGTCTCCGAGAAGATGCATTCTCCCCGAGCTCCGCTCCGGCCGTGACGGATCCCGCTGCCCCCTGCCCCGCCTGGCTGGCCCAGCGGCTGCGCGCAGCCGCTGGGGCGGTGCCGTTCAGCACCTTCATGGCCTGGGCCCTGCACGACCCCGAGCACGGGGCCTACGGCGCTGGCCGGCTGCGCATCGGCCCCGGCGGCGACTTCGCCACCGCCCCCTCGCTGGGGGGCGACTTCGCGGCTCTGCTGGCACCCCAGGTGGCCGATTGGCTGGCGGCCCTGGGGCCTGGGCCCCTGGCCCTGGTGGAGGCGGGCCCCGGCGAAGGATCCCTGGCCCTGCAGCTGGCCCAGGCGCTGCAGCTGGGCTGGCCCGATCTGGCCGCCCGCCTCACCCTGGTGCTGGTGGAGCCCAATGCGGGCATGGCGGAGCGCCAGCGCCAGCTGCTGCAGGCCTCGCCCCTGCCCTGCCGCTGGAGCGACTGGCCCGAGCTGGCCCAGGCGCCCCTGCGCGGCGTGGTGCTGGCCCATGAGGTGCTCGATGCCCTGGCCGTGGAGAGGGTGGAGTGGGACGGGGCGCTCTGGCGCCAGCAGCAGGTGCGGCTCCGGGATGAGCACCCGGCCCGGCCCCTGCTCGTGCTGGAGCCCGGCGGGCCCCTGCCGCCCCAGGCGGCGGCATCCCTGCGCGCCCTTGGCCTCGATCCGCCTGGGGCCCAGCGGGGGGCCGGCTGGTGCACGGAGCTGCACCCGGGCGTCGGCCCCTGGCTGGCGGCCTGCGGCCAGGCCCTGGAGGCGGGCCAGCTGCTGGTGATCGACTACGCCCTGGAGGCGTGGCGTTACTACGCTCCGCAGCGCTCGGCTGGCACCCTGATGGCCTACCGCGGCCAGCAGGCCAGCCAGGATCCGCTGCAGGAGCCCGGCGCCTGGGATCTCACCGCCCACCTCTGCATCGAGAGCCTGCAGGCCGAGGCCAGGGCCGCCGGCTGGCGGAACCTGGGTCAGTGTCGCCAGGGGGAAGCCCTGCTCGCCCTGGGCCTGGCGCAGCGCCTGCACGGGCTGCAGCAGGGCCATGGCGCCGGCCTGGCGGCCCTGCTGGCCAGCCGCGAGGCCCTGCTGCGCCTGGTCGACCCCCACACCCTCGGCGACTTCCGCTGGCTGGCCTTCAGCCGGGGGGCTCTCCCCGAGGCCGTGGAGCCGCCTCTGTTTCTGCGGGAACCCGGCGGGCTCGGGGGGGAAGCGCTCCTCCGGAGCGCATGAGCCGCGGCCGGGATCGCTGCAAAAGGCCTCTGCTGGTGCCAGGTTCCAGCTGGAAGCGGTTACTCTCAGTCCCGCCCGGGAGCCCCACCCCTGATCGACACCTTCCGCCTGCTGGAAGCCCTGGTTCTGGGTGCACTCCTGGCGGGACTGCTGGGACTGATCGGCCGCAACAATCTCTTCCTCAAGGCCTTGGCGATGGATGTGATGGGCACGGCCGCCGTGGCCCTGTTCGTGCTCGTGGCGGCCCGCAGCGGCCTGCGCACCCCCATCGTGGCCAACCCCGACAGCCTGGACACGATCACCGCCTGGGCTGATCCGATCCCCCAGGCCGTGATCCTCACCGCGATTGTGATCGGCCTCTCGATCCAGGCCCTGCTGCTGGTGGTGATCACCCGGCTCTCGGCGGTGGACCCCCTGCTGGAGGCGCTCAGTTTCGAGCAGCCCGAGGCGATCCAAGAACCGCCGGGGCCTGCCAGTGCGCCGGTCCCGGCGCCGACACGATGAGGGGCCCCTGATGTCCACCACCACCGTCTCCCTGCTGATCGCCTGGCTGCTGTTCCCCTTCCTGGGGGCCTTCCTGGCGGCGCTGCTGCCCTCGTTGGCGCGCTGGCTCACCCTGGCCTGCGCCCTCAGCACCACGGCAGTGGGCGTGCTGTTGTTCCCACTCACCTCCCCCTGGGCGCTGGAGCTCACCGGGCCCCTGGGGGTGTTGCTGCAGGCCGATGCCCAGGCAGCTCCCTTCCTGTTGCTGAATGGGCTGGTGGCGCTGGCGGTGCTGCTCGATACCTGGCGCCGGCCGCCGCCGGGACCCTTCCTGCTGCTGGTGATGGTGTTGGTGGGAGGCCTCAATTCGGCCTTCCTGGCCGTCGATCTGGTGAGCCTCTACGTGGCGCTCGAAGTGGTGGGCATCACGGCCTTCCTGCTGATCCTGCAGAAGCGCCAGCCCCAGCAGCTCTGGATCGCCCTGCGCTATCTGCTGGTCAGCAACAGCGTGATGACCATGTACCTGGTGGGCGCGGCCCTGCTCTACCTGCAGACCGGCAGCTTCCGCCTCGCGGCCCTCTCCAGTCCGGCGATGGAGCCCCGCAGCCTGGCGGTGGTGGTGGCCTTTCTGCTGGTGGGTCTGCTGGCCAAGTCCGGGGTGTTCCTCTCTGGACTGTGGCTGCCGCGCACCCATGCCGAGGCGCCCTCGGAGGTGTCGGCCCTGCTCTCGGGGTCGGTGGTGGCAGGTGGCCTTTGCCCCCTGCTGCGCCTCGAGACCCAGCTGCCCCAGCTGCAGCCGCTGCTGATTCTGATCGGCCTGGCCAGTGCCCTGCTGGGGGTGCTCTACGCCCTGGCGGAAACGGATCTCAAGCGCGTGCTGGCCTGGAGCACCCTGGGCCAGGTGGGCCTGGTGATCCTCAGCCCGGTGAGTGGCGGCATCTATGCCCTCGCCCATGGCCTGGCCAAGGCCTGCCTGTTCCTGGTGGCGGGCCGCGCCGGCAGCCGCGATCTGGGCCGCTGGCGGCAGCAGCCCCTCGAGGCCGGCCTGGCGCTGCCGCTGCTGCTGGCCTCGCTCTCGATTGCCGGGGCGCCCCTGCTGGTGGGCTACTGGACCAAGACCCAGCTCAGCGTGGCGATGGCGTCCCAGCTCTCACCCCTGCTGGAGCGCACCATGCTGGTGGCGATGGTGGGCACGGCGGCGGTCTATGCCCGGCTCTGCTGGCGGCCGATCCGCTGGCAGGGGCCCCTTCCTTCGCCCGGGGTGGCGGTGCTGGTGGTGTTGGTCGTGGCCCTGGGGTTGCTGCAGGGACCCCTCCCCTCCGCCGCAGGCGTCATCAAGGCTCTGGGGGTGATTGCGGCAGGTGCGGCCGTGCACGGCGGCCTGAGCCTGATGGCCCAGGCGCTGCGCCGACGCCGGCAGGCAGCCCTGGCGCCGGCCCCGGGGCTGGATCCGCCACCCCTGCCCCTGCCGCTGCCTGACATGGAGCGGCTCCAGGAGCTGCTCGGCGGCATCGCCGTGGTGGGTGCCGCCCTTGTGGCGGCCCTGATGCCGAGGGAGGCGCTATGGCCAGGCTGATCACCGTGGCCATGAGGCTGCTGATCTGGTGTCTGCTCAGCGGCGATCTGGGCACCACGAATGTGGCGATCGGCCTGGCCGTGGCCCTGGCCCTGCCCATGGCCCGGCGCAGCCGCCACGTGCCCCTGACCCAGCTGGTCAGCTCTCTGCTGGCCAGCCTGGTGGCGATCCCGGTGGCCTATGGAGAGGCGTTGAGCCTTCTGGTGCTGGGTTCACGGCTCAAGGGCCGGGTGGAACCCTCGCCGGTGCGATCCCGGGGCTCGGCCCTGCTCACCTTCCTGGAGGTGTTTCGCATCACCCTCACACCGCTCACCATCGCCCTGGGGGTGGAGCGCGACGGACGCTCCTACCGGGTGCACCGCATGGCACGGCCGGAGGCCAAGCCATGAGCTTGATCCTGTTGGGAATGGTGCTGGCCCTGCTGCTGCCGATCCTGGTGGCCTGCCGCTCCACCGATGTCTGGCATCGCCTCGCGGCCTTCGCGAGTGTGTCCACCAAGGTGGCGATCATGATGCTGGCGGTGTCTGTGGTGCGCGACGACTGGATGCTGGGCATCGTGGGCGTGATCGTGCTCAGCGTCGGTAATGCCGCCGTGATGCTGCTGGCCAACCTGCTGCGGGGGGTGGACCGATGAACCTCAGCCTGGTGAGCATGGTGCTGCTGCTCAGCGGCCTGGTGTTCTGGTTTTCCGGCACCTGGCCCCTGCTGGGCCGCTCCAGCTTCCTGCGCAAGCTCCACTACCTGGGCATCGCAGACACCCTCGGCTCCGCCCTGATGGTGGTGGGCCTGTTGTTGCGCTTCGTGCCGGAATGGCCCCTGCTGCTGCTGGCGCTGCTGTCGCTGGTGGTGTGGAACACGATCTTCGGCTACGTGTTAGCCAGTTGCTCCCAGCCGCTGCTGCCGCCCCCGGCCGAGGAGGCTGAGCGCCCCGCCGCAGAGCCCAGGCGCTCGGCAGGGGACCCGTCGTGAACGCATTGGACTTCACCCTCACCACGGATGCGGCCCTGCTGCTGCCGATCACGGCGCTGTTGCCGCTCACGGCGATCCTGCTGGTGGCCCAGTCGAACCCCTATCAGACCCTGGTGATGCGGGGCATTCTCGGGGCGGTGGCGGCCCTGATCTACGCCCTGCTCGGTGCCGCCGATGTGGCCCTCACCGAGGCCCTGGTGGGCACCCTGCTCTCCACCACCCTCTATGCCGTGGCCCTGCGCTCCTCGATGGTGCTGCGGCTGTCCCTGCCTGGCGGGGCGATGCCGCCCGAAGCGGTCAGCCAGCGCCTGCGGAGCTGGCTGGAGCCGCTGCACCTGCGCCTGGAGCTGGTGCCCCAGCCCCAGCCCGGCGAACCCGGCCTGCACGGCCGCCTGATCCGGGCCGAGGCCGAATCCGCCTACGCCCTGCTGCTACATCGCCCCCAGCTGCTCGATCACCTGGCCTCCCTGCCCGGGGCTGACGGCTGGCGGCAGGAGGGCCACCGGCTCGAGTTGATCCGGGCCGAGGGCCCCGTGCCGGCGCCGGCGTTGGCGGGCGGCTCTGGCGCGCCTGGTGAGGTGGCGCCATGAACTGGGTCTATGCCCTGGCGGCCGTGATGCTCTGCCTGGCGCCCCTGGCGCTGGCCATGCCGGAGCCGGCGCCGCTCGATCAGGTGCTGGAGCTGCTGCTGCGCACCGGGGATGTGCCCAATCTGGTGGCCACCGTGATCCTCGAGACCCGCCTCTACGACACGGTGTCGGAGGTGGTGGTGTTCACCCTGGCCTCGATCGGTGTGCGCTGGATCTTCAGCGGTGAGCCGAGCCAGCGGCGTATCCGCGGTCTGCAGGACGCCCCCTCGGTGGTGCTGTGCCAGCTGGGCTCCACCGTCTGCGCCCTGGTGGCGGTGGAGCTGGCCCTGCGCGGCCACCTCTCGCCGGGGGGAGGCTTCGCGGCCGGGGTGTCGGGGGGAACGGCGATCGGCCTGCTGCTGATCAGCGGCTCGGTGCGGCTGGCCGACCGGCTCTACCAGCGCTATCGGGCCGACCTGTGGGAGAAGGCGGCGGTGGTGGCCTTCCTGCTGGTGGCGCTGCTCAGCCTGGAGGGGCTGGTTCCCTGGGGCAGCGGCAGCTTCGGCACGATCGACAGCGGCGGCTGGATCCCCCTGCTCAACGTGCTGGTGGCCGTGAAGGTGACCCTGGGTTCCTGGGCGATGGTGCAGCTGCTGGTGCGCTACCGGGGCCTGCTCTAGCTGGCGGCCAGCCAGCTGCCCAGGGGCTGGGGCGGCTGATCGGGGCTGCTGGTGATCTCCACGATCTGCCCCACCGAAGCGGGCGTGTCGAGGCAGTCGAGGCAGACGCGGGCCACCAGCCGCCTGGGGATGCTGTTGCTCTCCTGCTGGTCGGGGCCGCTGAACACCACGCCCTCGGCCTCGAGGCCCTCGTCCCGCTCGCTGAGCCCGCCGGGCCGCACGATGGTCCAGGCCAGGCCGCTCTGCTCGAGCCAGCGCTCCCCCAGCCGCTTCCACATCAGGATCAGGCCGAACAGGTTCAGCGGGTGCAGCAGGCGGCCGGCGCAGAGCGAGCTCACCAGCACCACCCGGTTCACGCCCACGGCGGTGCAGGCGCTGATCTGCTCACGCACCCCGAAGGCATCCACCTTGAGCGGGCCGGCCAGGTCCACCGAGGGCCGGGCGCCGGTGGCGATCACCAGGGCCTCGCAGCCGCGCAGCGCGGTCTGCAGCGCCGTGCTGTCCGACAACTCCAGCCGCACCACCTCGGCCCCCTCCAGTCCGGCGGGCAGCTGGGAGGCTGGCCGCACCAGGGCCTTCACCTGATGGCCGCGCTGCAGGGCCTCCTGAACGACCCGCCAGCCTGTCTTGCCCGAGGCTCCGCTCACTGCGATTGTTGCCATGGGTCGACTTCAGGCCCGGGGGGGCACATCACATGCTCGACCCTAGAAAACCAATGGCTTCTTCGTCGGGCTCGCCCTCTGCTCCGCTGGCCTCGAGCCTCGCCGCAGGGTTACCCGTCCCTAAGGTCGGCCCATAGGGCAGCTTTCGAGGCTCGCCTGACCGCCTTTCTGACGCGTCGCCATGGGCTGGAACAACCAGTGGTATGCCGTGGCCTATCTGGACGATCTCGATCGCACCAGGCCCACGCCCTTCACCCTGCTGGAGCAGGACCTGGTGCTCTGGTGGGACGCCGGAGCCGAGCAATGGCGCGCCTTCGCCGATGTCTGCCCGCACCGCCTGGTTCCCCTCAGTGAGGGGCGGCTCAACGGCCGTGGAGAGCTGGAGTGCCCCTACCACGGCTGGAGTTTCGATGGCAGCGGTCACTGCACCACCATCCCCCAGGCCGACGCCGCCCAGGCGGGCACCGCCTGCGCCAGTGCCCGCTCGAGCTGCGGCGTGTTTGCCACGGCCACCGGCCAGGGGCTGCTGTTCGTGTTCGCGGGGGAGGCGGAGCTGGCGGAGCATCGGCGCCTGCCCCTGGTGCCCACCCTGGAAGAGCCCGGCTGGCTGGTGCAGGACACCTTCCGGGACCTTCCCATGGACGCCCTCACCCTGCTCGAGAATGTGCTCGATGTGAGCCATGTGCCCTTCACCCACCACCTCACCGTGGGGCGGCGCGAGAACGCGGCGCCGGTGGAGGCCCTGATCACCAGCGAGGGGGCCGAGGGCTTCACGGCCACATGGGAGGAGGGGCCCCGGCGGGGCAAGCTCGGCAGCCAGTTCACCACTTTCGCGGCGCCGGGCCTGATGTGGCACGACCTCACCGCCAAGGGTTTTGCCCGCATCCTCACCGTGGTGTACGCCACGCCGATCCGCCCTGGGGAATGCCGCCTGTTCGCCCGCTTCCCGTTCCAGTTCGAATCGGCGTTGCCGAAGCTGCTGCTGCCCCTGCGGCCTCGCTGGCTGCAGCACCTGGCCAACCACATCGTGCTGGAGGACGACCAGGTGTTCCTGCACGGCCAGGAGCGGCGGCTGCAGCAGCGCGGTGGCCGCTCAGCCTTCGCCCAGGCCTGCTTCCTGCCCACCAGCTCGGATGTGTACGTCCGGGCCCTGCACGCCTGGGTGGAGAACCATGGCGGTGAGCCCTTCCCCGGCAGATCCCTGCCCCCCCGGCTCGGTGGCGACGCCCTGATGGAGCGACAGCAGGCCCACACGAGCCATTGCCGGGCCTGCTCCGGTGCCCAGCGTGGCCTGCGCCGGCTGCGGCCCTGGCTGCAGCTGTTCACCGGCCTGGCCCTGGTGTCCACGGCCGCCCTGGCTGGTGCGGCCCTGGCTGGCGGCGTCGGCCTGGGGGCTGGCTGGCTCCCCTGCATGGGTGCGGGGCTGCTGAGCCTGGCAGGCTGGTTGGGGCTGGCTCAGCTGGAGGGCTGGCTGGAGGGCCTCAGCCGAGGGGCAGGCCTGCCCCCCCGCAATGCTCCAGAGCCTGGCCGTCCTGGGGCTCCTGCCGCATCGGCTGCCCCTTCCGATCGGCGATCCGCGCGCGCGCCAGATCCAGTGAGGTGATGCGGTAGCCGAGGGTGCGGGCGGCGAGCACCAGCTCAGGCTCACTGCGGCAGTGGCTCAGGGCCCGGCGCAGAGCGTTGTCGGCCTCGGCACTCTCCACCAACCGTTCCAGTTCACTCCAGCTCATCGCCGATCGCGCCTCTGGGGGCCTGCTCAGTGGACATCACCACCTTGCCCGTGGTCGCGGCGAACAGCAAGGTTCCGCCCGTTACCGTCCGCCCGGGGGCTCCGACCGATCAGACGTGCTGATTGCCAGGCCGCCGGGGTTGGCAAGGGCTGAGGTGTCGCTATGCAGAGGAGGAAGGGCGAAGGATTTGCATGGATCGCTTGCCGCCCGACTCCGGGGACAATCAGCCGATCACGCCCCATGCGGCGCCGATCCTCGATGTGGAGGGGCAGCTCACCTACATCGGCGCTGACGGACGCCGCTACGTGGTGGGTCTGCCGCCGGAGACCGATAAGGAGAGCGTGGAGCGGGTGATGGCCACCCTGCGGCGCGGTGCCGGCGTGTTCCAGCAGATCGAAGACCTGTGCCATCGCTGGATCCGGGAGGTGAGCGGCGCCGAGCTGGAGTCGCGGGCGGCCCTGGTGCTGCTGCTCACCACCCTGGAAACGGCCCTGGAGGAGGACTACCCCGAGAGCAGCTCCGACCCCTGAGCGCAGGCCCGCAGGGCCTCGAGGATGGTGGCGCGTTCCACGTCGTCGCGGATCTCCACGCTGCCGATCGCCGTGGGCAGCACGAAGCGCAGCCGGCCCTCGCGCACCTTCTTGTCGCCCTGCAGGCAGCGCAGCACGGCCTCGGGGTCCAGCTGCGGCCACTGCCGGGGCAGGCCGGCGGCGTCGATCAGGGCCAGCTGGCGGGCCTGGTCGGCTCGGCTCCAGAGCCCCATCGCCACGGCGATCTCGCCGGCCGCCGCCATGCCGATCGCCACGGCCTCGCCATGCAGCCAGGTGCCATAGCCACAGAGGGTCTCCACCACGTGGCCGAGGGTGTGGCCGTAGTTGAGGATCGCCCGCAGGCCGCCCTCCCGTTCGTCGGCCGCCACCACCCGGGCCTTGGCGGCGGCGGAGCGCTCCAGCAAGGTGTGCAGCAGTTCGGCGCCCACCGCCTCGCGGCTGGCCAGGGCAGTGCCGGGCTGCTGCCGCGCTGCCGTTTCGAGGGCGTCGAACAGCCCGGGATCGCCGATCACGCCGTACTTGATCACCTCGGCCATGCCGGCCCGGAACTCCCGCTCCGGCAGGGTGCTGAGCACCAGCGGATCGATCAGCACCAGACGCGGCTGGTGGAAGGCGCCGATCAGGTTCTTGCCGCCTGGGTGGTTGACGCCGGTCTTGCCGCCGATCGCCGCATCCACCATCGCCAGCAGGGTGGTGGGCACCTGCACCACGGCGATGCCCCGCAGCCAGGTGGCGGCGGCGAAGCCGGCCATGTCACCCACCACGCCACCGCCGAGGGCCACGATCAACGAGCCGCGCTCCAGCCGCTGCTTGAAGGCAGCGTCGTGGATCAGGCCCACGGTGGCGGGGGTTTTCTGGTCTTCCCCGGCTTCGATCACCAGCCGCTCGGCGGCCAGGCCGGCCCGCTCCAGGCTGGCCAGCACCGTGGCGCCGTAGGGGCGGTCCACATCGGGGTTGGTCACCACCAGCGCCTTGGTGCCGGCCTTCGGGCCCAGCTGCCGCAGCCGCTCGCCCAGCTGGGCCAGGCAGCCTTCGCCGATCACCACCGGGTAGGGGTTGGTGCTGAGCTCCACGGCGATGGTGCGGATCGCGGCGGGGGTGGCGGCCATGGGCGAGGGCGGGGGTGGAGCGAGGCTAGGGCTCATGGGGCGGCCGGACGCTGCGCCGCAGGAAGAAACCGGCTGATGAACAGGGCCATCGGGGTGGGACCGCAGCGGGGGTGCCAGCTGGCACCGGGCAGGCGGCGCCAGCACTGCACCAGCAGATGGGGATCCGCCCCCGGAATGAGTTCGATGCCGTAGCGGTACTCCGCGTCGGCGGCCTGATCAGGCGCGGTGAGCGGTTCTGCCCTGGCCTGGGTGCTCAGGAAGGCAGCGAGGAACGTGGAGGCATCACCGCCTTCCCGCAGGGCGGTGGCGAACCGCCAGGCGGCGCCGGTGGGATAGCCGTCGTGGTGGAGGTAGAGATGGCACTCAGGTATCCCTGGGAAGCCAGTAAAGGAGTAGACGGCGCGGGTGGCCAAGGCGGTGGGACGGCTGCACTGGGGAGTGCCACCGTCGTCAACCACTCGATCCTCACCGCGGCGGTCTGGGCATCGAGGCCATGCATGAGCGCAACGTGCGCAACCTCCCCCTCGATCTGGCGGCCGGCCTGGCCAAAGCGGTGGTGGAGATGGTGCAGCTCGATCGGAGGCGCGTGGGGCTGGTCTGCCATGGCACGAAAGCCAGCCCTCCGGCCCTCGTGAAGGAGAACGATTCCGATGACAAGGCCGTCGATTTCAAAGTGGGCGATCTGCGCGGCTTGGATGCCGTGTTCATCGCCGAGGTGCAGCAGGCCCATGGCACGCTGCAAGAAACCTTCGCCTGATGCCATGGCGCGCCCCTACCAACCCTCTCTGCTGCGCCTGCTGCATGGGGGCACGGCCCTGCTGGTGCTGGGCTGCTGGCTGAGTGGCCTGTTCGTCTACAGCCGCTACGACGGCCGCTGGGGGCGACTGCCCTTCACCCCGGCTGGAGACTGGATCGACATCCATGGTCTGATCGGCGTTGGGCTGCTGGTGCTGGCCCTGCCCTTCGTGGCCTATGCCTTCACCCTGGGCCGCTCGCGGCTGCGGCGGTTGACCAACAGCCTGACCCTGGAGGCCCTGGCCGTGGCGATCGGCACGGGAAAGCTGATGGAGGAGGACTGGCTGAGGGAAGGCCAGCTGCACCATGTGGTGTATGGCCTTCACCTGCTGGGCTGGCTGCTGATCGGCCTGGCCGTGCTGGTGCACGTGGGCGACAGCCTGCGGCTGGGGGGCTGGCCGCTGCTGAACTCGATGGCAAGCCCAGTTCTGAAAAAGGGCGACCTGCCGGGCGACTGGCCGGCTCAGGTGGGGCGGTTTCTGCGGCGCGGAGGCTGACAGCGCCATGGCCTCCGCTTCGGCCAGAAGATCGAAAGCTGATGGATGCCCGGATCGCCTCCTTTGCGCTCACCGCTCGGGATGGCGCGGTAGTCGTAGACGCGGGCCGGCAGAATTTCATCCAACCCCTCAATCCGCTCGCAGGCGAAGGCGATCTCGCCACACACAATCAGGTTGATCACCACCGGCCCCGCATCGAGGCAGGTGTTCGATCACCTGCTGGCCCATCCCGGCCTCACGGCAGAAGACCGGCCAGGCCTGCACCATGCCAGCTGCCGCAGTTGCGCGTCGATGGCGTCGTTTGCTGATCGCGGCTTCGGGCGACGCCTCAGACAACACAATCTCGCGCCACGGCTGCTCGTTCCGGCAGCGAGCCGCTGAGGTGAAGCGCGCTGATCAGTTGTCGATGAACAGCGAATGGGCCGTGCGCACGACCCGTGGATCGGGCTCACAGGCGACGCCCTGGTCTTTGTGCTCGTAGTCCAGGGCATGGAGGACGCTGCGGATGGCACCGAGGCGGGCCCGTTTCTTCTCGTTGGAGTTGACGATCGTCCATGGCGCCACGAGGGTGTCGGTGGCGAGCAGCATCTCGTTGCGGGCTTCGGTGTAGGCGTCGTACTTCGCCACACTGGCTTCGTCGATGGGCGAAATCTTCCACTGCTTGAGCGGATCGTCGCGTCGATCGTCGAAACGCAGTTTCTGCCTGCCCTGCGACACGGTGAACCACATCTTGAACAGCCTAATTCCACTGCTCACGAGGGACTGCTCAAAGCCGGGAACCTGGCGCAGAAACAGGGCGTGCTGCTGCGGTGTACAGAAGCCCATCACCTTTTCGACGCCGGCCCGGTTGTACCAGGACCTGTCGAACATCGTGATTTCTCCCGCCGCTGGCAGGTGCGGAACATAGCGCTGGAAGTACCACTGGGTTGCTTCGGCATCGTTGGGTTTGGCCAGCGCCACATGCTCACTACCGCGTGGATTGAGGTGTTCGCGGAACCGCTTGATCGATCCACCCTTGCCCGCCGCATCGCGACCTTCGAACAGGATCACCACGCGCTCTCCGACAGCCTTGATGTGACGCTGCGCTTTGAGCAGTTCAATCTGGAGCGATTCAAGGTCGCGCTTGTAGTGCTTCTTGTCGATCGTTTCGGCGTAGGGCAGATTGTTCTGCATCTCCTCGATCGACTGAACGGGGGAGGGGTGCTGCTTGCTCATGAGCCTGCATCATGATCTGGCGATGCTCTCATACCCAGGCGGCGCAGAGCAGCTCCGCCTGGGCGAGCACGGTTTTCACCGCGGCGTCCTGCAGATCGGGGGGATAGCCGTATTTGTTGAGGATGCGCTTCACCATCACGCGGATCCGGGCGCGGGCACTTTCGCGCAGGGTCCAGTCGATCGACACGCTCTTCTTCACCTGGGTGATCAGCTCAGCAGCAATAAGTTTGAGCTTGGCGTCACCCATCGCCTGCACGGCGCTGTCTTTGGCGGCGAGGGCGTCGTAGAAGGCGACTTCGTCGTGGCTGAGGCCAAGGGATTCGCCGCGCTTGCTGGCGGCATCGAGTTCCTTGGCGAGGGCGATCAGCTCTTCGATCACCTGGGCTGTGGTGATGGCGCGGCTGTGATAGGCATTCAGAGTGGTTTTGAGCTTTTCGGAGAACACCTGGCTCTGCACCAGGTTGCGCTTGGAGCGCACTTTGAGTTCGTCTTTGAGCAGCTTCTCCAGCAGCTCGGCGGCCACGTTCCTGTGCTTGAGACCCCGCACCTCAGCCAGGAACTGATCGCTGAGGATGGAGATGTCGGGCCTGGGCAGGCCGGCGGCGGTGAACACATCGATCACCTGGCCATCGGTGGTGATGGCCTTGCTCACCAGCTGGCGGATGGCGGCGTCGATCTGCTCGGGCGCCCGGCTGGTGCCGCTGGTTGCCTTGGAGAAGGCCGCTTGAATGGCCTGAAAGAAACTCACGTCGTCGCGGATGGCGGTGGCCTCATCGCTGGCGGCGCTGAGGGCGAAGGCGCGGGAGAGTTCGGCCACCAGCTGCAGCCAGCGCTGCTTGCCGTTCTCCTGCAGCAGGATGTGCTCCTGGCCGGCGGGAAGGAGCTGCAGGCGCTCGCTGGGGGTGCCGCTGCTCCAGACCGACCAGTCGAAACCGTGCAGCAGATCCGAGGCGATGCCGTGTTTTTCGAGCATCACGGCGATGGCCTGGGCGGGGTCGAAGGTGGGGTCGCCCTGGCCGCCACTTTCGGTGTAGCTGGCCAGGGCGCGCTTGAGCTGATCGGCGAGGCCGAGGTAATCCACCACCAGGCCGCCGGGCTTGTCGCGGAACACCCGGTTGACGCGGGCGATCGCCTGCATCAGGCCGTGGCCCTGCATCGGCTTGTCGGCATACATGGTGTGCAGGCAGGGCGCATCGAAGCCGGTGAGCCACATGTCACGCACGATCACGATCCTGAAGGGGTCGGCGGCATCTTTGAAGCGGTTGGCCAGCTGGCGACGGGCTTCCTTGCTGCGGATGTGGGGCTGCCAGTCGGGGCCGTCATCGGCGCTGCCGGTCATCACCACCTTGAGGGTGTCGTGTGCCCACTCGGGCCGCAGCTGGATCAGGGCGTTGTGGAGATCGACGCAGATGCGGCGGCTCATGCACACCACCATGGCCTTGCCGTCCATCGCCTCCAGGCGTTTCTCGAGGTGAGCCACCAGGTCGGCGGCCACGAGCGCGAGGCGATCGGGATCGCCCACCAAGGCTTCGAGGGCGGCCCATTTGGTTTTCAGCTTTTCCTTCTGCGTGAGCTCCTCGCCTTCGGTGATCTCCTCGAACTCGGCGTCCAGACCGGGCAGCGCGGCGGCATTCAGGGAAAGCTTGGAGATGCGGCTCTCGTAGTAGATCGGCACGGTGGCCTTGTCGGCCACGGCGCGCTGGATGTCGTAGATGGAGATGTAATCGCCGAACACCGCCCGGGTGTTGGCGTCGGTCTGCTCGATCGGCGTGCCGGTGAAGCCGATGAAGGAGGCATTGGGGAGGGCCTCACGCAGGTTGCTGGCGAAGCCGTAGGACATTTCGCCGGTCTTCTCGTTCACCTTGGCGCCGAAGCCGTACTGGCTGCGGTGCGCTTCATCGGCGATCACCACGATGTTCTGCCGGGCGCTCAGCTCGGGCATCGCTTCGCCCCGTTCCGGCATGAACTTCTGGATGGTGGTGAACACCACGCCGCCGCTGGCCCGGTTGAGCAGGTCGCGCAACTGCTCGCGACTGGCGGCCTGCACGGGTGTCTGGCCGAGGATGTCGGCGCAGCGCTGGAACTGGCCGAAGAGCTGGTCGTCGAGATCGTTGCGATCGGTGAGCACCACCAGGGTGGGGTTCTGCATCGCGGCCGCGCGGATCATGCGGGCGGCGAAGAAGAGCATGGTGAAACTCTTGCCGCTGCCCTGGGTGTGCCACACCACGCCGGCGCGGCGGTCGCCCGGCCGGCCGCCCTGGCTGCGGCACGCAGGGCCCATGCCGCTGGCGCGCACGGTTTCCTGCACCGCCGCGTTCACGGCATGGAACTGGTGATAGCCGGCGATGATCTTGTGCAGGGCACCTGAATCCGGGTCTTCCTCGAAGACGATGAAGTGCTGCAGCAGATCGAGAAAGCGCTGCGGCGCGAACACGCCACGAATCAGCGTTTCCAGCTCCAGGGCTGTGGTCGGCGCGTCGGCTTCGCCATCGATGCTGCGCCACAGCTTGAACCACTCCTGGTTGGCCGTGATCGAGCCGATGCGGGCCTGCAGGCCGTCGCTCACCACCAGGGCAGCGTTGTACTGGAGGAGTGAGGGAATCTCAGCTTTGTAGGTCTGCAGCTGGGCGTAGGCGCTCCAGATGGTGGCGTCTTCAGCGGCGGCGTTCTTGAGCTCAATCAGGCCGAGGGGGAGCCCGTTGAGGAACACCACCAGGTCGGGCCGGCGGTTGTGCTGGCCATCGCTGACGGAGAACTGGTTCACCACCAGCCAGTCGTTGGCAGTGGCGGCGGCGAAGTCGACCAGCCGCACGTGATCGCCGGCGATGCTGCCATCGGGCCGGGGGTATTCCACCGGCACGCCCTCACGCAGCAGGCGGTGGAAGGCGCGGTTGGTCTGCACCAGCGAGGGGGTAGCGAGGCGCAAGAGCTTGCGCAGCGCTTCTTCCCGGGCCTCCTCAGGAATGGCCGGGTTGAGCTGGCGGATGGTGTCGCGCAGCCGGCCCACCAGAACCACATCGCTGAACGACTCGCGCTCCGCCGCCGGTTCGCCGGGAGCCAGCTGGGGGCCGGGGAGCACGACATAGCCCAGTTCCTGGAACCAGCTGAGAGCCGCCTCTTCGACCATGGCTTCGTTGAGGGTCATGGCTTGGGCCGTTTGGGCTTCTTCGGCCTCGGCAAGTTCTTCAAGTCCTTGGCAGCCTTCTCAAATTCCACATCGATACGCTGAGGTTGCCCATCGAGCAGCGCCCGATACCGGCCATACTCCAGCTCTGCTTTCCTCCTGGCAGACTCAGCAGAAACACTTCCTGCGTGATCCAGGACATCACGCCCGGAGATGGCCAGGAATTCATCCAGCTTCGTGATCCAGGCCTGCATTGTCATTGGCTTGCGCTCCAGCGCCTGGAGCTCCGCATATTCGATGTAGAGGCTAACGATACGGTTCAAGACCTGTAGTTCATCTGCTGAGAGGTAGTTCTTGGCGACAGACACGTCACCTTTACGAACGAGACCGCTTGGTCGTGTGGTCTGCAGGCCCATGAACGGCTTCGGCGAATCCACCCGCTCGGCGATCACTTCAGCCGCCGTATGGCCATGGGCTGCCCAATGCATCTTGTTCTGCACAGTAGCGAAGAACAGCTGAGTTGTTTCCGCATCAGGCGTATAGTCCACACTCGTTACGTAGATATCCAGCACCTTCTGATAAAACCGACGTTCCGACGAGCGGATGTCGCGGATGCGATCCAGAAGCTCGTCAAAATAGTCTCTCTGACCCTTGCCAGGGGGATTCTTCAGCCGCTCGTCGTCCATGGTGAAGCCCTTCACCAGATACTCGTTCAAGCAGCCGATGGCCCACTGGCGGAACTGGGTGCCTCGATGGCTGCGCACGCGGAAACCGACGGCCAGAACCGCTTCAAGTCGATAATGGCGAAGCTTGCGCGAGACTTCTCGCCCACCCTCCAAGCGAACTTGTAAGTAGTCCTTACAAGTTGCCGATTCGACCAGCTCACCCTCGGCAAAGATGCTCTTCAAATGCAGGGTCACGTTCTGGGGAGTCGTTTCAAACAGCTCGGCCATCTGTGCCTGGGTTAGCCACAGGGTTTCATCTTCTAGTCGGCATTGGATGCGCGTGCGGCCATCTTCTGTCTGGTAGAGGATGATTTCGGAACCGGGCAAAACTTCGTCGCTCATGAGTTCAGCCAGCTTCTTGATTGAACTGTTGCAGATATTGCAACGGTTGTTGGCGAAGCCTTGCAACTGGCCGGGCGCCAGCCGAGGGCCGCCTCTTCGATGAGGGCTTCGTTGAGAGTGATGGCGGATCCAACGGATCAGTCGCCGCCGCGATGACCCCGCCCACGAACTCCTCCAACGCCAAGAGTATTGGCAGCCACTCCTGCCGCTCGATGGTGGCTTCGAACGGGAGGTCGTCGTAGCGGAACACGGTGGCGAAAGGGGTCAGGTTTTCCACCGTCAGCAGAGCCTCGGGAATACGCACATCCACGGCAGCGAGTAGATCCAGCAGCAGGCCCAGATCATGGGTGCGGGGGTAGTCGTGACCGCCCAGCGCCAGCAACGCCTTGATCAGCTTCCGCAGCACGGCAAGGTCTTGTGCAGCCTTGCGTTGCAGCAGCTGGGCCTGCTCAATCGCCCGCATAGAGCACCCGGCCTTGCGTGCGGGCAGCGAACTCCACCGTGCCCGGCACCTGGGCGCGGGAGTCATAGAGGGCCTCGCTGGTGACGATCAGGTCGATCGGCATCAGCAGCCCGCGCAGGACACGGCGCAGGCGCAGCATCTCCTGGTATCGGTCGGCCACCTGGGCTTCCACCACGAGAAGGTCAAGGTCGTTGGCAACGCTGAGATCGCCGGTGGCAGCAGAGCCAAAGGCGATCAGGCGCGTGGGGGCTGCGGCATCCACCAACCGGCGCAGGGCTTCTGCGATCTTCTCGGGGGTCACCGCCCAGGGCTTGCCGGTGACGTCCACGCTCATCATGGTCTTGGCAACGCTGCCATCCTCTGGCCAGAGGCTAGTCGGTGCCTGGGGTGTTGACAGGTCTCGTGCCAGTCCCCGATGGCCTGTTGAGTGGCCGTACAATGGCCGTACAGAGAGGCAAAACCTTGGACGCCGCCAGCACCCGTTCCCGCAATCGACGCATCGAAGTAAGGGCAACGGCTGAAGATCGCCAACTGATTGATCGGGCCGTCATCGCTTCCGGCACCGATCTCACCGGGTTCGTGATCACCCATCTGCGCCTGGCCGCCCAGCAGGTGCTGGCCGACCGCGAGGAATTCCGCCTTGACCCCGAGGCTCTCGACGCCTGGGAGCGCATCAACGAACGGCCGGCACGTTCGCTGAAGGGGCTGCGTGCGCTGATGGATCGGCCCTCACCGTTTCAGGAGTGAGCGCCGGCTACCTGTCGCCCCGGCTGCTGGCCTCCGCCGATCGCCTCGATGGTTTCGAATGCCGGTCTGAGGAGCAGACGCTCTGGTTGAGAAAGCACGCCCGCCAGGCCCATGCCCGTGGCGGCACCAGCAGGGTGTTCGTGGTCACCGAAGCGGGTGGCTGCGATGTGGTGGCTTTCTATGCCTGGTGCATGGCCAGCATCACGCCGGCGCAGGCCCCGCCGCGGCTGCGCAAAGGCGCCGGCCGCTATCCCCAGCCCATTGCCCTGCTGGCCCGGCTCGGGGTTGGCCTTCAACATGAAGGACGGGGCCTCGGTGCCGCTCTGCTGGCGGATGTGATCAGCCGCACCGCGCAGATCGGCTCCGAAGTGGGTTGCCGCTGGTTGCTCGTCCATGCCGAGAGCGCGGCGGCCAGGGCGTTCTACCTGCACCTGATTCCGGAGTTCGAGCCCTCCCCCACCGACCCGTTGCACCTGGTGCTGCTGATGAAGGACATCCTGCGGACGTTGCGGTGACCGGCGGAAATGGCCAGATTCTCGATGGGATCCATCCGCCGGCACCCTCAGTCGAGCCGGCTGGATTTCAGGGTTCAGCCTCTCTTGAGGCCGCCGCCGCCGCCCGCTCCTGGTGATCCTTGAGGCTGATCCCGGCAGCATCCTTCCAGTCAAGCCGGCCGTTGGCGCTGCGGGCGAGAAGCAGCCCCGCCGCCTGGGACGGTGACTTGAACTCATAGTCCTGGAGCAGTTCCACCTGGTTGTCCAGCTTGGCGAGCACGCCCTGCCGGATGAGTTGCTCCCGCGTGCGCATCAGGCCGTCGGGAGAGCTGGCCACGAAGTCGCGGCGCCCCTTGGCCCCCTTGAGAACGGTGAACCCGTTTGGTGACTCGTATCCCCTGCCCTCGGCCTCCGCTCGGTCCATCTCGGCCAGGTTCACAGCGTGGCCCTGCACCACGTTCTCCAGCCGGCAGCGCTTGGCCGCCTGGGCCAGGCCGATCAGCCGGGCCTCCAGGTGCTGGGCGTGGGCCTTGTTCAGGTAGCCGTCCTTGGAGGTGAAGGCGTAGGCGGTGGTCCAGAACTCCTTGGCCTGGTGCTGCTCCAGGCGCCGCCCGAGGGGGTCCGCCTCCCCGATGTACGCAAGGTCGGCGCCGCCGTCCTCAGGGTCGGGGCCTGTGAGCACATACACGCCAGGGCGTCCTGCCTCCGGGCGTTGGGTGAACTCCTTGAGCTGGGAGCGAGGGATCACGTAGCCGATGCCGCTCCAGTTCGTCTTCTCCACGATTCGCATCCCCTCCGGCAGCCCAGAGGGCACGAACAAGCGCAGGGCGAATGGGCGGGTGGTAGTCATGGAGTGAGGTGGTTTTTGGCGGTGTTTTCCTGTCGCTCGTGGTCGGGGTCTTCGTCTGCGATGGACTCGGTGGAGGGGGGTGGTCAAGGCACCGGCTTCGCTTGGGTGCCGGGATCGGGGATAGCCTTAAAAAAGAAAGTGCTTGCGCTGCAAGGCTTTTGGAGGAAAGGCCACCCAGCTCGGTGCGAAGGAATTAAATGAAGCTCAGGCCCAGAACGGTAGGTACCGGGCAAATTTCCGGGAGCCGCCCACGCTTTGGTCCGGCTTGATCAGGCCAGCCTCAATCGTGGCCGCGATCACCTGGGAGGCGATGGCGGCCTTGTCCTCAGCAAGATGGAAACGATCGCGCAGCGACTGGTTGGTCATGTGCTGAGCCATCACCCATTTCAGTGCGCCGTGTTGGTAGCAGGCGCGTACACGGTCGTTGCGATCCATCCGCTCAAACGGCCTTGGGCCGAAGATCGCCACCGATGTGCGCCGGAAGATGGAGCGGAAATCGGGTGCCGGCAACTGGTACACCTCGGCCGCCTGCACGACACGATCGATGCCGCTGCTCTTTTCCTCACAAATACCCATGCGGCGCATCAGGTCTGCGAGCCTTTCGTTGCGTGATTGGTAAGCGTCGATGAAACGCTCCACAGGTACCAACGGTTCACCTGGATTCGAGATCTCAACACGGTTACTGTAGATCTCTACCATGACTCCCGCGCCTTGGATTGTGAAGTCCTGGTGGATCAAGGCGTTGGCGATCAGCTCTCGCATCACCACGTCGGGCACCAGCTTGACCTCCTTGCGCAAGGCATCCTCGATGACCTCGTTCTGGGGCAACTGGGACATCACGAAGAGAACCAAGCCCTGGAAACCAACGGCATATCCACGGCCGCCGGTCTGGTCGAGGCGGGTTTCCAGCTTTGATTCGCCTGCATAGACGACAACACGAGGCGCCTTGCGTGAGACATCAGAAAATTGCTCAAGGTGCCGCGCCAGCAGCAACGCCCCGAGTCGGCGAATGGTGTATGTGCTTCCATCTTGATCAATAAGGCCCTCGCTTCTCAGCCGCTCAAGCACGCCTGCGCGTACGGTTGGGTATGGGAGGTTGAGCAACTCGAAGAAGGTCTGTGTGTCGAGAAGTTCCACCACCTGCTGTTCATCGAGGCCAGTACGTGATGGCTCTTCCAGCCAGTCGGGCTGCCCTTCTGCGAAGATCCGCCGCAACTGGTCCTCGCTCATCGGCATGAGCGAGGAGCCGGTACGCATCAAGTATTTGCCATCATGGTGATAGGCCGTACCCCGAGGACGCGACGGAATGTAGAACACGAGCACACGCCCATTGGGATGCGCCACTGCCTCAATGTCCACACGGAAGCCAACCGACTGAAAGAGCCTTTCGGCAGCATCAACGGTATTGGGAAAGGCCTGCGTTCCAACGACGGCGCGCGGTGGCTGATCCGCCACCCCAAGCATCAGCACGCCGCCACCCTCGTTGGCGATCGCAACACAGTATTCGCTCAGTTTGCGTGTGTCGAACTGCTGTTTTGCCTCCTTGAACTCCAGGCGCTGGCTTTCAGACGGTGCCTGCCGCCAGAGATTAATCTGCTCAGACGTCGTTCTCATCAGGCGACCTTGCCGATGAGCGACTCCGCATCCTTCGCCATCAACTCCCCGCTCAGCAGCTTCGGCAGCAGCGTGTCGCGCAGGGTGGTGAGGGTGTGGGATTGGTGGATATTGGCGCGCATTTGCGCGAGCGAAGGTTCGACAGTCCGGTCGAACGCTTGCATCAGAGGGGCTGGCGGGAAAATGTAGTCGAGTGTCTCGAAGGTCTGGCGCGTGATCGTGTCAAAAACCGTCCCGTGGGTGCGTTGCTGGAGGTCGGCGGTGGCTTGGCGGAGCGAGAAATAGGTGAAGAAATCAGCGTAGGCATTCACGCCTCGCACGCCATAGCAGGATTGGTTCATTGCCATCTGGGTGCCGACGAGAGCGAGTCTCCCGACAGTGCCGCGTGCGCTGATGATGGTCGTCCCTTCCGGCAAGACTTGGGTCGCACTGTTATCGACTCCCAGCTTCGTGACCTGCTTCTCTGTCTGAATTACCCAAATGTCGGTTTCAGACGGAGCATCTTTCACGGAATACCATGGGATGTCACCGTCCCAATAATTCGGTTCGGATGTCTTGGGCGTGCCGCCGCTGAGGAGTTCGATCTTGTTTGCGAGAGAGCAGACTTCCCATCTCTGCGGAATTGGACCGAGCGCTGATTCCACGAAGTGCTCAGGGAAGAGAGCTGCTGTTGCTGGATCAAGCCCAACAGGCTCCCTCCCATCCAACTTCGCCCGCACAGGATCGAAATCCACGAACCAGCTCTGGTACAGCGCCCGCGCCATCGCCTCCAGCGTCGCGTTCATCCGCCGGTTCAACTCGATCTTGTCGTCCAGCGCCCCAAGCACCGCCGCGATGGCTTTTTGCTCGGCGAGGGGTGGGAGATTTATCCAGAGCCGACGAAAGTCCGGGTAATGACCTTTGTATTCCTCAAGATGAACACGGCCTTTCGTCGAGTAGTAGAAGAACAGCGTTTCGCAAACACCTGGCCTTCCCACCATCGGGAATACATTTTGAATTACGGAAAAAGGTCGCCGCATGACCCGCATTTCGCAGGTATGGTTCGCAAACGTAATGACAGGCGAAGTCTTGGCTGCAACCACGCCCGGCTCTTCGTCATGGTAGCCGACGAACCCATATGCCGATTGGTCGATGACGGGAATCTTGCCAGACGGGAAAGATGTTTTCTGGTCAAAGCGCTTACCAATCTCCAGTTTTTCGAAGATGTGTTCAATCTGACACGTGCTCCACCCTTCGGGAGCGACGGAGAATGCGTCGTCCTCAGATTGGAGCTTGGGTAAATGAGGCCAGTCACGCGCCATAACCCAGCCCCCTCAGGTTAGCTTTGATGGCCTGCTCAAGCCTCGCGGATTCAGCAAACTGGGCCTCCAGCTCCGCCACCAACCTCGGCATCTTCTCCTCGAACGGCTCTCCATCATCTTCCACCTCCTCCGCGCCCACGTACCGCCCCGGTGTGAGCACGTGCCCATGGGCAGCAATCTCGGCGATGGTGGCGGACTTGCAGAACCCCGGTACATCGTCGTAGCTGCCCACACTGTCGGCGCTCCTCCAGCGGTGATAGGTGCCGCTGATCTTCTCCAGGTCGGCCTCCAGCAGCTCTCGGTGCACCCGATCGATCAGGCTGCCCAGCTTGCGGGCATCGATGAACAGGGTGTGCCCGCGTCGATCGCGGAAGCCCCGCTGGCTGTCGGCAGCTTTGCTCTTGGCCAGGAACCAGAGGCACACCGGAATCTGGGTGCTGTAGAAGAGCTGGCCGGGCATGGCCACCATGCAGTCCACCAGATCCGCCTCGATCAGGGCCTTGCGGATCTCGCCTTCGCCGCTCTGGTTGGAGCTCATGCTGCCGTTGGCGAGCACGAAGCCGGCCATGCCCTGGGGCGCCAGGTGGTGGAGGAAGTGCTGCACCCAGGCGAAGTTGGCGTTGCCCTTGGGCGGCACGCCGAACTGCCAGCGCACGTCGTCGTCACGGCGGACCCAGTCGGAGTCGTTGAACGGCGGATTGGCGAGCACGTAGTCGGCCCGCAGATCGGGATGCAGGTCGCGGCGGAAGCTGTCGGCGTGTTCGGGGCCGAAGTCGGCCTCGATGCCGCGCAGGGCCAGGTTCATCACCGCCAGGCGGCGGGTGGTGGCGTTGCTCTCCTGGCCGTAGATGGAGATATCGCCCAGCTTGCCGCCGTGGCTTTCCACGAATTTCTCGCTCTGCACGAACATGCCGCCGGAGCCGCAGCAGGGGTCGTAGATGCGGCCCTTGTAGGGCTCCAGCATCTCCACCAGGCAGCGCACCACACAGCTCGGCGTGTAGAACTGGCCGCCGTTCTTGCCCTCGGCCGACGCAAAGCGGGTGAGGAAGTATTCGTACACCCGGCCCAGCAGATCCACCGAGCGATGCGTCTGCTCCCCCTCGCTGGCGCCGCTCTCTCTGGAAGCAGTGAGTTCGATCGTGGCGATCACATCAATCAGCTCGCCGAGGCGCTGCTTGTCCAGCCCCGGACGGGCGTAGTCCTTCGGCAGCACCCCCTTGAGGCGGGGGTTGTCGCGTTCGATCGCCACCATGGCGTCGTCAACCAGCTTGCCGATGGTGGGCTGTTTGGCGTTGGCCTGCAGCTGATGCCAGCGAGCCTCGGCCGGCACCCAGAACACGTTCTCGGCTTTGTATTCGTCGGGGTCTTCGGGGTTGGCGCCTTCGTAGTCGCCCTCGCCGGCCAGCAGCTTGGCGCGCTGCTCTTCGAAGCTGTCTGAGATGTATTTAAGAAAAATCAGGCCGAGCACCACGTGCTTGTACTCGGCCGCGTCCATGTTGTTGCGCAGCTTGTCGGCCGTGAGCCAGAGCTTGGCCTCAAAGCCCAGGTTGGCGGTGCCGTTGCTGGATGCCCTGGCTTTGCGGCCGTTCTTCGCCTGTGCCGTGGCCTTCGCCACCGGTTCGGCTCCCACCAGCGACACGCTGTCGCTGCGGCCCCGGCCGCGTTTCACAATCCCCCTGCCAACGAGCTCAGTCTTCACCTCCTCGTAGAGGCCTTCGTCCCAGCTGAGCGCCTGGCGCAGGGCTGGGTTCTTGACGGGGCTGCCGGCCGTTTCCAGGGCTTCGAGGAAGTCGTCCAGTTGGTCCTGATCGGCCATCAATGGGCTGGGTTGGCGCCTCTGTTGCCAGTGTGCCCCCGCTCGGGGCTGCCGGCAGCAGCGGCGTGGGATCCACCGCCACCAGCCCCTGGGGCTGGCGTTGCCGCAGTTCCAGGTGCAGATGGGCCGTGCTGGCGTTGCCGCTCTGGCCCACCAGGCCCACGGTCTGACCCGCCGTCACGCTGTCGCCGGCCACAACGCTGGTGCGCAGCAGGTGGGCGTAGAGGCTCGACCAGCCGCTGCCGTGGTCGATCAGCACCGTGAGGCCGTAGCCGCTGATCTCCGCCACCCGCTGCACCGTTCCCGGCAGCACCGCCAGCACGGCGGTGCCCTCCGGCGCGATCAGATCCAGCCCGGTGTGCATGCGCCAGGCGCCCCGCGCCGGGGAATAGCGCCAGCCCCAGGGGGCCTGCTCCGAGGCGGCCACGGCCAGGGGGTAGTGCAGGGGGCCGGGGGGCTGGGATGCGCTCGGGGTTGGATCGGGCGGCAGCTGCTGCAGGGCGAGATCGCCGACGGGAACCTGCTGGGGCACCAGCTCTGGGCGTTTGGGTTTGGTGGTGGCATCTCCAGCTGGCTTGGGCTCCGGCGTGCGAGTGGGTTCGTACGTGGGGGCGAGCGTGGCGCCGGCGCCGCTCGCTGAGTCGGGAATGGGTGCTTCCAGGGACGCCTGCGGGCCGACCGGTGGCGGAGGCAGGGGCTGATGAAGTGGCGAGTGCAGTGGCCCCGCGGCGCTGGCCTCCCCCAGCAGGCTGCACAGCACCAGGCCCCACAGCGGCAGGCCCCACAGTGGCTGGCCCCACAGCGGCTGGCAGACGGGCAGCATCGATCCGATGGCGGCGGCAGCCACCGCGTTGTACCGCCTCCGCTGCGCTGGGGCCCGCGTCTAGTTTTCTCCCACTGAGGTGCAGGCATGAACCAGACCGTCAAAGGCATCACCTACGTGAGTGTGTGGGTGCTGCTCTGGGGCACCGCCTCCTCCCTCGCCGACTTCGTGCTGCTGCAGCGCGGCACCTACGAGACCGGCACCAGTGGCCAGCTGCTCACCTTTGCCGCCTACGGCCTCGCCGCCCTGGTGATGGGGGTGCGCCTGTCGGGGCGCTTCCTCAAGACGGAGGACTGACTCCCTCACTCCCCCCTTCCGCCTGCTGCCGCAGCACCGCCAGCAGCGCTTCCCCGTAGCGCTCCAGCTTGGCGGCGCCGATGCCACTCACCTGGCCCAGCTCGTCGAGGCTGCTGGGCTGGCGCACGGCCAGCTCCAGCAGGGTGCGGTCGTGGAACACCACGTAGGGGGGCACCGCCTGCTGGCGGGCCTGGTCGCGGCGCCACAGCTTCAGGGCCGCCACCAGGGCCGGATCGGCCCCTTCTGCGTCGAGTTCGGGCCGTTGCCCCCCAGCCCCACGGCCGTCTCCGGCCCGGCCGCTGCGGTGCCGCTCCTTCTGGGGGGGCGGCAACGGCAGTGCCAGGCTGGCCTCCCCCCGCAGCAGGGGCTTCACCAGGGCCTCGGCGCCGAAGCAGAGGCCGCCGTGGCCGTCGGGGCTGGGCTGCAGGTAGCCGGCGCTGGTGAGCTGGCGCAGCAGGGTGCGCCACTGGCTGCGGTCGAGTTCCTGGCCGATGCCGTGCACGCTCAGCTCCTGGTGGCCCAGCTGGCGGATCCGCTCGGTGTTGCCCCCCAGCAGCACATCCACCACGTGGGCGGCGCCGAAGCGCTGGCCGGTGCGGTACACCGCTGAGAGGGCCTTGCGGGCCGGCTCGGTCACATCCACCCGGGCCTGGGGTTCGAGGCAGCCATCGCAGTTGCCGCAGGGCTCGGCCAGCGCCTCGCCGAAGTGCTGTAGCAGCACCTGGCGGCGGCAGCCGGGCGCCTCGGTGAAGCCGATCAGGGCATCGAGCTTGCCATGTTCGATGCGTTTCTGGGCTTCGGGGGCGTCGGAGTCGTCGATGAAGCGGCGCAGCTGGGGCACATCGCCCGGGCCATGGACCATCCAGGCCTCTGCCGGCAGCCCGTCGCGGCCGCCCCGGCCGGTCTCCTGGTAGTAGGCCTCCAGGCTCTTGGGCAGGTCCAGGTGGGCCACGAAGCGCACGTCCGGCTTGTCGATGCCCATGCCGAAGGCGATCGTGGCCACCACCACCACGCCGCTGCCGTTGCGGAACTGCTGCAGGGTGCGGCTGCGGGCCTCGGCCTCCATGCCGGCGTGGTACGCCAGCGCCTCGTAGCCCGCCGCCCGCAGGTCTGCCGCAAAGCGGTCCACCCGGGCCCGGGAGCGGGCATAGACGATGCCCGACTCGCCCCGGTGCTGCTCCAGAAACTGCAGCAGCTGGCCCTTGGCGTCGTCCTTGGCCCGCAGCAGGTAGCGGATGTTGGGGCGATCAAAGCTGGCCAGGAACACCCTGCCGCTCTCCAGCCGCAGCCGCGCCACGATCTCCTCGCGGGTGCGGGGGTCGGCGGTGGCGGTGAGGGCCAGCCGCGGCACCCGGGGGAAGCGCTCCGCCAGCACCGCCAGCTGGATGTACTCGGGGCGGAAGTCATGGCCCCACTGCGACACGCAGTGGGCCTCATCGATGGCGAACAGGGCCAGGGGCAGGGCCGCCAGCCGCTCCAGCAGATCGCCTCCCAGCAGCCGCTCCGGCGACACGTAGAGCAGGTCGAGCTGGCCCTGGCTGAGCTGACGCCACACCGCGCTGGCCTCCGCTGCCGTGAGCGAGGAGTTGAGGGCCGCTGCCCGCACCCCCGCCTGCTGCAGGGCCTCCACCTGGTCCTGCATCAGGGCGATCAGGGGCGACACCACCACCGCCACGCCGGGCAGGCAGAGGGCCGGCACCTGATAGCAGAGGGATTTGCCGCCCCCGGTGGGCATCAGCACCAGGCCGGAGCCGCCGCCCAGCACGTGGCGCACGATCTCCTCCTGGGGCCCGCGGAAGCTGGCGTAGCCGAACACGTGCCGCAACACGGCCATCGGATCGGCAGCTGGCCGGTCTGGCTGCACCATGGCGCTCAGGGGGCTGCTTGCTGCGGAAGCATCGGTCACGGCATCTTCCACAATGGCCCCATCCCGTGGGCCGTGATGGCGACTTCACCCGCGAAACCCGCTCCCCGGGCCCCCGGCCATCGGGCCGCCTGGGGCTTTCTGGCTCCGGCCCTGCTGCTGATCAGCCTCTCGGTGCTGATCCCGGCGGCGATGGCCCTGGTGATCAGCTTCACCGAGACCGGCCTCGACGTGAGTGAGCCCCTGCGCTTCGTGGGGCTGGCCAACGTGCGCCGCCTGCTCACCGATCCGATGTTCTTCCGGGTCACCGGCACCACCTTTATCTATCTCATTGGTGTGGTGCCACCGGTGGTTCTCGGCGCCCTGGCCCTGGCCGTGCTGGTGAACCGGCAGATTCCCGGCATTCACTGGTTCCGGGCCGCCTTCTACACGCCGGTGCTGGTGTCGATCGTGGTGGCGGCCATCGCCTTCCGCTGGCTCTATGCCGAAAACGGCCTGATCAACGGCTGGCTGGGCGCCCTGCTGGGCGACGCCTTCAGCCCGATCGGCTTTCTCACCTCGCCGCTGCTGGCCCTGCCCTCGGTGATGCTCGTGACCCTGTGGAAGGGGCTCGGCTACTACATGGTGATCTTCCTGGCCGGCCTGCAGGGCATCTCGGCCGACCTCTACGAGGCCGCCGCCCTCGACGGCAGCGAGGGCTGGCGCAAGCACGTGGACATCACACTGCCGCTGCTGCGGCCCTACGTCACCCTGGTGGCCGTGATCTCGGCGATCGCCGCCACCAAGGTGTTCGAGGAGGTGTTCCTGATGACCCAGGGCGGCCCCGCCGACTCCACCCGCACGATCGTGTACTACGTGTATGAGCAGGCCTTCTCGGAACTGGAGATCGCCTACGCCTGCACGGTGGGCCTGGCCCTGTTCCTGATCGTGCTGGTGCTGAGCCTGATCCGCTTCGCCTTCGCCGGCGACCAGGGCCTCACCTGAGAAAAGGCCCAGCCCCCCGGCGCCCTAACCTTGTCTTCATCTTTTCGGGCGGGGCCTGGGCGGTTCGTTCCAGGCACCTGGACCCGTCGTTGCCGCCCGTGTCCGTGCTCCCGTTGAAGGCCGAAACCCTGGCCCCGATCGCCCCCGAGGGTGAGGCGCGGATCGGCGTGGTGGGGGGCGGCCAGCTGGCCTGGATGCTGGCCTCTGCCGCCGCCCAGCTCCACATCCCCCTGGTGGTGCAGACGCCGTCGCCGGATGATCCCGCCAGCCGCCTGGCCTCCGCTGTGGTGCTGGGCGATCCCGGCGATGGTGCTGCCCTGCGGCGGCTGGCCGGCGCCTGCAGCGCCGTGACCTTCGAGAACGAATGGGTCGACCTGGAGCTGCTCTCCCAGCTGGAGGCCGAAGGTGTGCGCTTCGTGCCCAGCGTGGCGGCTCTCGCCCCGCTGGTGAGCAAGCGCAGCCAGCGGCAGCTGCTGCAGCAGCTCCAGCTGCCCGCCCCCGCCTGGTTCGACCTGGCCGATCTGCTCCCCGCAGCACCCACTCCCGGCCCGCCGCAGCTGCCCGCCGGCTGGACCTTCCCGCTGATGGCCAAGGCCGCCACCGGCGGCTACGACGGCAAGGCCACCCTGGTGCTGCGGGACGCCGGCGAGCTGGCCGAGCTGCTCGAGAGCGTGGACCCGGCGGACTGGATCGTGGAGCGCTTCGTGGCCTTCGAGATCGAGCTCTCCCAGCTGGTCTGCCGTGACGCCCAGGGCGCCGTGCGCTGTTATCCGCTGGTGCAGACCCACCAGCACCACCGCGTCTGCGACTGGGTGCTGGCGCCCGCCGACGTGCCCCACGCCGTGCAGGCCTTCGCCCGCAACATCGCCGTGTCCCTGCTCACGGCCATCGACTACGTGGGCGTGCTCTCGATCGAGTTCTTCTATGGCCCCGAAGGCCTGCAGATCAACGAGATCGCTCCCCGCACCCACAACTCCGGCCACGTGACGATCGAGGCCGCCCACACCAGCCAGTTCAGCCAGCAGGCCCGCATCGTGGCCGGCCTGCCCATGGGGGAGGTGGAGCTCAAGGTGCCCGGTGCCCTGATGGTGAACCTGCTCGGCTACGAGCGCTCCAGGGCCAGCTACGCCCAGCAGCGCCGGGCCCTGGCCGCCCTCCCCGGCGCCAGCCTGCACTGGTATGGCAAGCAGGGGGCTGCGCTCGGCCGCAAGCTCGGCCATGTGACCCTGCTCCTCGATGGCGCCACCGCCGCAGAACGCAGGCGGCAGGCGCGCCATGGCCTCGAGCAGGTGCGGGCGATCTGGCCCAACCCCAGCTATTGAGTTTGTCCTCTTGCGTTGAGGGGCTCGGAAACCGGCCAGAGGCCCTAAGCTTTCTACGGACTACCTTGTTGGTGACTGCCTTTTACAGTTTTCCGATCTGACTCCTCTTTCGACATGGGGAGTCTGCGGCGGAAGCGACGTAAACCGGCCTCGTAGCCGGAAATGAAGCCCCGCTCCTGACACCCCTTCTGGTAACTCCAGGTCGAACACTGGGGCAAAACGGCACGGCGGTCCATCCTCTTCCTCTCCCTCGGCGCTTACGGGCCCGGGGGTTTTTGCTGTCAGGTCTGGTCGATCAGCCGCCAAGGTGGGAGGGTGTGGACGCAGCCAGCCGTGATGGACCCCTCAGCCTCCGTTCAGCCGCCGGCACCGACCTTCCAGGAGGCGTTCATCGCCCTCCTCTCCCTGGCTCCGGGGCCCGTGTTCCCGAGGGCCAGGCAGCTCTACCTGCGCAAGTACCCCCTCGAAGGCTCCCCCGCCCAGCTGGAGGCTCAGGCCAGCCAGAGCCGCTTCCGCAGCTTCCTGCTCCAGGAGGAGATCCAGGAGGGCAGCGACGGGGTCTACCGGGTGCGGGCTGCCGCCTTCGCCGTGGTGCACTGGCATGCCCCCCAGACCAACCCGGCCGATTACCTCACCTATCTGCGCCAGCGCTGGCTGCTCGAGCCGGAAGACCTGGAGCTCCAGAGCGACCAGTGGTTCCGCGGCGGTGGGGCCTATGCGCGCTTCACAGCCCCGGCGGTGTATGAGCGCCAGGGGGCAAGCCAGCTGCGCCTGAGCCTGGCCCAGGCGCCTCACCCCTCCAGCAGCTGATCCACCAGGGCCTGCAGCTGCTCGCCGCTGCAGGTCGTCACCACGAACACCTCCTGGGCACTGGAGCCCCGCCGCGCCACCAGCTTGTGGCCCCCCCGGATCGGTGTGGACACCCGCAGCCGCAGGTTCGGACTGCGGCCCTTAACCCTGCTGATCACGGCGGGGGTCACCGTGTCGATGCGGGGCAATCTGGCCAGGCGCCGCAACAGCGGGATCAACCCCTCCAGGTAGGTGCTGTGGGTCACCACGACCCGGCCCATCAGTCCCGCTCCAGTGGAGCCATGGTGAGGCCCTCGGCCCCCAGTTGCTGGTGGTAGAGCTCGGCCTGCTCCTGGGGACCGCTCCACACCACGGCTGAGCCCTCGCCGTCGATGCGCTGGGCCAGGTCCCAGGCCTTGTCGGGCTGCATCCCCGGGATGAAGCGCACCAGGCACTCCACCACGTGCTGGAAGGTGTTGACGTCGTCGTCGAGCACCACCACCCGATAGTTGGGGTAGGGCTGACGCACCAGTTGCCGCTCGCGCACGGCAGTCGGGGACGAACTCACCATGGTGATGACCTGTCCGGAGTGGGTGGAGCCTAGGTACACTGCCGCTACGCCACGCGTTTCCACCATGCTGATCACCCTGGGCTGGGCCTCCCTGGCTGCCCTGTTCACCTTCTCGATCGCCATGGTGGTCTGGGGCCGTCACGGCGACAACAGCATCAGCTTCTGATCGCCCAGCCCATGGGCCGCCGCTGGGGCGTCTGCCCTTGCCCCCTTCCCGACCCCCGACCCTTCCCTTCCGGTGGCTGATCTGCCCTTCAGCAGCACCCAGCTCCTCGCTGGCGTTGCTTCTGCGTTGCTGCTGTTTGTCAGTCTCGGCGTGGTCTATCTCTCCACCGTCGAGTGGCGCGATCGGCGCCGCCGCCGCCGCGACAGCTCCGCAGCACCGCTCAAGCCCGGTGCCCGCAGCAAAGCCGCCAAGTCCGCCAGCAGCGGCAAGGCCTCGTCCGGCATCAGGGCCGGCCGCCGTTCCAGCAGCAGCGGCAGCCCACCCCGGTCGTGACGCCCTCCCCACTCCTGCGCTCCGCCGCAGCGGCGCCGATCGCCGCCTGGGCCTGGCGCGACGCGGCTGACCTGCTGGTGCGGCCCCCCCAGGCCGACCCTCCCCTGGAACGGAACTCCCGGCCTGGATCCAGCGGCAGTGGAGTGCAGGAGGCCTGCGCTCTGCTGGATGCCCTGCAGCAGGCCCACACCTCCCTGCTCAGCCAGGGTCTCGATGCCGCAGCCTTGGAGGCAGCTGAGCTGCCCCGGCTGGCTCTGGCCGTGCTGTCACGGCCGTGGGCGGGAGCGGATCTGGAGGCGCTGCGCCAGCGGGCCGACGGCCTGCGGCGGCAGCTGGCCGGCGAGACGGTCACCTACGTGGTGAACCGCAACCTCAACATGTCCAACCACTGCGTGAAGCACTGCTCCTTCTGCGCCTTCCGGCGGGATGCGGGCGAGCCCGGGGCCTACTGGCTCCAGCCCGAGCAGCTGATGCAGCGCGCCGCCGAGGCCCGCAGGGAGGGCGCCACCGAACTGTGTCTGCAGGGGGGCCTCAATCCGGAGGCCCGGCTGCACGGCAGCCAGCTCGCCTACGCCGAGCGGATGCTGATCGAGCTGGGTGAGGCCGCGCCAGGCCTGCACCTGCACGCCTTCTCCCCCCAGGAGCTGCTCTTCTTCGCGGAGCAGGACGGCCTGCCCCTGGCCACGGTGCTCATGCGCCTCAGGGCCGCCGGCCTGGGCTCCGTGCCCGGCACCGCCGCCGAGGTGCTCAGTGAGCGGGTGCGTCGTCAGCTCTGCCCCGAGAAGCTCACAGCGCGCCAGTGGGTGGCGGTGATGCTCGAGGTGCATCAGCAGGGCCTGGCGTCCACCAGCACCCTGATGGCGGGCCACATCGAGGCGGCGGCGGACATCGCGGCCCACCTGCTCACCCTCGTGAGCCTGCAGAGCCGGGCCCTGGCCAGGGGCCTGACCGGGTTCACGGAATTCGTGCTGCTGCCGTTTGTGGGCACCGCCGCCCCGGCCCCGTTGCGCTCCCGGGTGGGACGCGACCAGCCCGACCTGGACGCCATGCTCCTGCTCACCGCCCAGGCCCGCCTCATCCTTGGCCCCTGGATGCCGCACCACCAGCCCAGCTGGGTGAAGCTCACCCTGGAGGGGGCCCAGCAGGCGCTTCGCTGGGGCTGCAACGACCTCGGCGGCACCCTGATGGAGGAGCACATCACCACCATGGCCGGCGCCCGGGGCGGCACCGCCCAGACCCCCGCCGCCCTGCGCGCCGCCGCCACCCACCTGGGCCGGCCGGTGCGGCAGCGCACCACCCTCTACGGGGCCCTGGCATGAAGCGCCTCGCTCTGGTGGAGTCTCTGCGCAGCCTGCGGTTGCCGCGCCTGCCGCGCCTGCCCCTGCGGGTCACCGCCGGCGTCACCCTGCTGCTGCTGCTGGGGCCTGCCCTGGCCCTCTGGATGTTGCCCCGCCCCAGGGCGGAAGGTCTCGGCCGCCTGCTGGCCCAGGCCGCCCTGCTGCAGAGTTTTCCCGCGGCCCCCTCCCGGCCGGTGCCCCAGTTGTGGCAGCAGCGCCTGGGGGCCGAGAGCGCCGAACGCCTCTGGGGCCAGCAGCGCAATCTGTGGTGGCAGTTCTGGGGCAGCCAGGGCGATGGTGGGGCCTATCTGGTGCTGCCGCTGCCCAGGCCCATGCTCACCGGTGCCCTGGCCAGGCCTCCCCACAGTGTTCAGGTGGACGACCTGCTGGTGGTGGCCGCTGACCCTCTCTCCCACCGCCTGCTCACCGACCAGCTCCAGGCCCTGCCGCGCCAGCGCCGTGGTCTGGAGCAGCGCTGCCTGGAGCGGCTGGAGACGGAGCAGGCGGCCTTCTGGTCGCCCGTGGCCTTCGGGGGGATGGTGGGGCCGCTGGCGCCCCTGCTCCAGAGCTTTCAGGAGGGTTGCGTGAGCCTGGCGCTGGAGGGGGAGGAGCTCCTGGCTGCTGGCGAGGCGGCGGGCAGCACGGCTCTGCTGGCCTCTGTGCCACGGGCGGAGGCCGCCGCCCGGCCGGCTGGGGCCTCGGCTCCAGCCTGGCCACCGGGCAGCCTGCTCACCCTGCAGGGCCGCGCGCTGGAGGTGCTGCTGCAGGGGTTGCTCAACCGGCAGTTGATCCGTGATCCGCTGCTGTCGCGCTATGGCGTCGATGACGCCGACCTGCGGCGCCTGCGCAGCACCCCGTTCCGTCTCGGCGTGCGGGCCGTGGGGGCGGGCCCCTTCCAGGCGGCGATCACGCTGCAGCTCGCCCCTGCAGCAGAACAGCGCCAGGCCTGGGCGGAATTCCTGGGCCGCCTTGGGCCGGTGCTGGAGGGCGAGGGCCTGGAGAGCCTGCCCCCGGCGGCTGGTGGACCCCCTGGCGGCTCAGCCACCCTGCCCACCAGCCTCTGGCAGCGGCAGGACGGCCAGGTGGTGGGAGGCTGGCGCTGGCTGAACCGGCCCGGGAGTGCCCCGGAGCTGCTGATGTTCCTGGGGCCTGCCCCCACGGCTGGTCCCGGAGCTGCTTTGGCGCAGGGGGACGCCGCCCCGCTGCTCAGCCTCATGCTGCGCCCCCGCCAGCTCGGGGCCCTGGGCCTGCTGCCCGAAACCCTGCCTGGACCGCTGATGCAGGCGGAGAGCCTGGATGTGGAAGCGCAGCGCCCGGCCGATCAGAACGAGGCGATCAGCCGGCTGTGGGCGCGTCTGCGGCTGACGCCTGCGGCTCCGTCTTCTCAGCCCCTTCCGGTGCCGGAGTCTCCCCGGCCGCAGGATCCTCCGCCGGCGCCACGCCGCTGAGGCCCGCCTGCTGACGCTCGCGCTTGCGGCGCTCGGCCGCCACGGTTTCCTCCATCAGCTCCACGGCCTGGGCGAGCTTCTCCAGGTTGCTGGCGTAGAGGCTGAGGTCCTTGTCGAGCCGCTCCCGCAGCAGCCCCATGGCGCCGCCGAGGTCGTGGGCGTAGCCGCGCAGGGTGGCGGGATCCATGGCATCGGCGCCCTGGGCCTGCTCCAGCAGGCTCAACAGCCCCACGCCCATCAAGCGGGAGTAGTGGAAGCCAGGCTCACGGATGCTGGCCAGGGCGGAGGCCAGGGGCTCAGGAGCACCCTCCCCCTGGGCCTCGATCCAGCCCTTCACCGCATCCACGCTGTGGTGGCCCATGGCGGCGCGGCAGCTGTCCGATTCCTGGCGCAGCTGGGCGGCATCGAAGCCGGTGGCACTGCAGAGGGCCGCGAGAAGCTGGGGCTTGTGCTCGGGCGGGCGGTAACCACGGGCAAAACCGTCAAACACCTGCACCAGGCCACAGGCGAACAGGCCGTTGGCCGAGAAGCCCTGTTGGCGGCTCAGCAGGTGGAGTTCCACCAGCAGTTCATCCACCATGCGCCGGTAGAGGGGCGCGATCACATGGGGGAAGGCGCGATGAAAAGCGCGCTTGCTGTCGGAGACGGTCAGGGCGGCGCTCACGCTGCTTGTCGGTTCAGGTGCGGCGACCCTAGCCGCCCACGCTCAGTAGGATCGAGCCAGTTCACTGTCCAGGTCCATGATTCCGATTGTGATTGAGGAGTCGGGCCGGGGGGAACGCGCCTTTGACATCTACTCGCGGCTGCTGCGCGAGCGGATCGTGTTTCTCGGAGAGCCCGTCACAGCCGAATCGGCCAACCGCATCGTTGCCCAGCTGTTGTTTCTGGAAGCGGAAGATCCTGAGAAGGACATCTTCCTCTACATCAATTCCCCGGGGGGATCGGTGTATGACGGCCTCGGGATCTTCGACACCATGCAGCACATCAAGCCCGATGTGCAAACGGTCTGCGTCGGCCTGGCCGCCTCGATGGGCGCCTTTCTTCTCTGTGCCGGCACCAAGGGCAAACGCAGCAGCCTCACCCATTCCCGGATCATGATCCACCAGCCCCTGGGGGGCGCCCGCGGTCAGGCCAGCGACATCCGTATCCAGGCCGATGAGATCCTCTACCTCAAACAGAAGCTGAATCAGGAGCTCTCTGATCGCACCGGCCAGCCCATGCCCCGGATTGAAGAGGACACAGACCGCGATTTCTTCATGTCGCCGGCCGAAGCGGTGGGCTATGGCCTGATCGACAAAGTGATCGAAAAACGCCCCGTGCGTCCGGTCTGAAAAGCCGTGCGTCCGGTCTGAACAAAAAAGCCCGGCCTAGGCCGGGCTTTGTGCTGTTCAGAGTGGTGGTCAGCTGCTGGGCAGGGCCGGTTCGACGATCAGGGGCGAGAAGCGCTCCTTCTCGGGAACGGTGGCGAATTCAGACACAATGGCCCTGAATTCCTCGCCATCGAGACTCTCCTTCTCGATCAGCAGCTCCACCACCCGGTCCATGCAGGTGCGGTGCTCAGCCACCAGCTTCACGGTGTCCTTGTAGCAGCTCTCGACGATCTGGTGCACGGCCACGTCGATGCGGCTGGCCATGCGGTCGGAGGCGTCGCTGCGGGTCATGAGGTCGCGGCCCAGGAACACCTCCTGGTTGCCGGCTTCCAGGGAGAACTGGCCCAGGTCGCTCATGCCGAAGCGGGTGACCATCTGGCGGGCAATCGAGGCCACCTGCTGGATGTCACCCCCGGCGCCGGTGGTGACCTCGGCATGGCCGAACACCACCTCCTCGGCGGCACGGCCCCCCAGGGCGCCCATGATGCGGGCCCGCAGCTGGGCCTTGCTCACCAGCATCTGCTCCTCATCGGGGGAGAACCAGGTAAGACCCTGGGCCTGGCCGCGGGGGATCAGGGTGACTTTCTGCACCGGGTCATGGGCCTTCACCAGGGTGCCCACCAGGGCATGGCCCACCTCGTGGTAGGCGATCAGCCGCTTGCTGCGGCCATCGGTGAGGGGCTTGCCCTCCATGCCGGCGATGACGCGATCCACGGCATCGTCGATTTCAGCCAGGCCGGTGGCCTCCTTGCGGCGGCGGGCCGTGAGGATGGCGGCCTCGTTGAGCAGGTTGGCCAGGTCGGCACCTGAGAAGCCCGGGGTGCGGCGGGCAATCATCTCCAGGCTCACGTCATCGCCGAGCTTCTTGTTGCGGGAGTGCACCTTGAGGATCGAGAGGCGGCCCTTGATGTCGGGCACGTCCACCTGCACCTGGCGGTCGAAGCGACCCGGTCGCAGCAGGGCTGAATCGAGCACGTCGGCCCGGTTGGTGGCGGCGATGATGATGATGCCGCTGTTGCCCTCGAAGCCGTCCATTTCGGTGAGCAGCTGGTTGAGGGTCTGCTCCCGCTCGTCATTGCCGCCGCCCACACCGGCGCCTCGCTGGCGGCCGACGGCGTCGATCTCATCGATGAAGATCAGGCAAGGGCTGTTCTCCTTGGCGCGCTTGAACAGGTCGCGCACCCGGCTGGCACCCACGCCCACGAACATCTCCACGAACTCCGAACCGGAGAGGGAGAAGAAGGGCACACCGGCCTCGCCGGCGATGGCCTTGGCCAGCAGGGTCTTGCCGGTGCCAGGAGGGCCCACCAGCAGCACGCCTCTGGGGATCTTGGCCCCCACGGAGGTGAACCGCTCGGGGGTCTTGAGGAAGGTCACCACCTCCTCGAGGTCCTGCTTGGCCTCCTCCACGCCGGCCACGTCATCGAATTGAACGCCAGTTTCGGCCTCCATGGCGAAGCGGGCCTTGGTCTTGCCGAACTGCATCGCCTGGCCCGGGCCGCCGGGCATGCCGCTGGAGCGGCGAGCCAGGAAGATCAGCGAGCCGATCAGCAGCAGGGGGAACAGGAGGTTGCCCAGGATGCCGAGGGCCGGTGGGGCCTGTTTGGGGGGATGGATGTCGAAGCTGATGCCCTGCTCCTTGAGCTGGTTCACCAGCTCGGGAGCCACGCCCGGCAGGTCCACCCGCAGGCGCTGGACCCGGTTGTCGAGCTCGGGATCCACGGCCTCGATCACGGCACTGCGGCCACCGTCAAAGATGTCCACCGCGGTGACCCGGCCGGCATCCACGTAGTCGAGGAAGCGGCCGTAGCTCATGCGGGCCACGGCCGCGTTGCGTGGTGCGGTGGTGGGTCCGCCCTGGCTGGGATTGGCGATCCCTCCGCTGCTGAGGATCTGCCAGCCAAGGAAGGCAACCACCGCCAGCGGCAGCAACCAGAGAGCAATCAATCGCCAGCGCTGATTCATAGCTGAGACACTTTCTTAACAAGTGTAACGGTGCCGCCTGGCTTTCGGACCGCCGCAGCCTGGATTCAGCCAGCGGTGCCCCAGGCCTGCACCAGAGCGGCGGCGCTGATGGCCTGGTACGTCAGGGGGTTGGCGTACTGGCTGCGGGGGGTTGGGCCTGCTTCCGGTCCTGGAGCAGAGAAGGGCGGCTGGATCAGCTCCTGAGGAACAAGCGGTGTGCCATGGCTCTCGTCCAGCTCAGGGTCAGCCTGGGTCAGGGGGATGGCTGCTGAGCCGGTCTCGATCACCAGGTCGTCCACGGCCACGGTTTCCAGCAGTTCAGGCCCGCCCAGGCCATGGGTCCAGATCTTGAGCTCGGAGTCGGCCGGGCAGGAGAAGCTGAGCAGTTCGAAGGGGAACACGACGCGCTCGAGGAAAAATTCCTCAGGCCCCACGCAGCGGGCGATCACCATGCGATCGCTGCTGTTCCGGTAGCCGCATTCCAGCCAGCCCAAGGGTCTCACCACATTCGATACCACCCATAAACGCATCGAATCAATCGCCCGCTTGGTGGCCTTCGCCACGGTTTGCCTGTCTTAAGGTTTTCTTTGGGATTGGGGCTAGAGGCTGCGCAGGGCCACGATCGGGTCGAGGCCGGCGGCCCGGCGCGCCGGCACCACCCCGAAGAACAGGCCGATGGATCCTGAGAGTCCCACGGTGAGCAGCACCGTGCCGGCGCCGATCGTCGCTGGTAGCGGCGTCACCAGGGCCACCAGGCTCACCGTGCCGATGCCCACCGCAGTGCCGATCGCCCCACCCAGGCTGGCCAGCACCAGCGATTCCACCAGGAACTGCAGCAGCACGTCGCCACTGCGGGCCCCCAGGGCCTTGCGCAGCCCGATTTCCTCGGTGCGCTCGCTCACCGACACCAGCATGATGTTCATGATGCCGATCCCGCCCACCAGCAGGGACACGGCGCCGATGGCGGCCAGCATCAGCGTGAGACCGCCGGTGATCGTGGTCACGATCGTGAGGGCATCCTGCTGGGAGCGCACGGCGAAGTCGTCCTCCCGCAGGATGTTGTGGCGCTGGCGCAGCAGGTTGGTGATCTGGAAGGCGGCGGCGCCGGTGCTGTCGCCATCCCGGGCCTCCACGCTGATGAAGTTGAGGCTCACCCCATAGGTGGGATCCCGCCCCGAGAGCTTGCTCACCATGGCGCTGAGCGGCACGTAGGCGTTTTCGTCCTGGTTCTGGCCGAACACAGCCCCTTTAGCCTCCAGCACCCCGATCACCTCAAAGGGCTGGGTGCGGATCCGCAGGGTGCGCCCCACGGCAGTGCCCCCCGGGAACATCTTGTCGGCCAGGTCGGGGCCGATCACGGCCACGCTGGCGGCGGCCTCCATGTCGTTGGCCGAGATGAACCGCCCCCGGGCCATCTCGAACTGGCGCACGGGCAGGAATTCCGGGGTGATGCCATTCACCGAGGCGGTGCTGCTCAACCCCCCCGCCTGCACCACCTCGCTGAGGGTGATCTGGGGCGCCACCCGCTTCACGGAGGGCACCTGTTCGGCGATCGCCTCAGCGTCCTCCAGCACCAGCGTCTTGGGGAAGTCGATCCCCTGGCGCCGGGTGTCGTTGTTGCCCGGCACCACAAACAGCACATTGGCGCCCAGATTGCTGAGCTGGCCCTCGGCCAGGTTCTGGGCGCCCCTACCCACCCCCACCAGGGTGATCACCGAGGCATTGCCGATCACGATGCCCAGCATGGTGAGCAGGCTGCGCAGGCGGTTGGCCCTCAGGGTGGAGAGGGCCATGCCCACGGTTTCGCCCAGGGGCAGCTTCGAGGCCATGGCGTGGGGCAGAACGGGATGGTCAGACGATGGCGCCGATGGGGTCGGCGTTGTGGCTCCTGGCCCCCCGGTGCACCAGACCATGCAGCAGATCCAGGGTCACGATCTCGCCGTCGAGCAGGGTCTCGAGGGCGCCCGTGACCCCCACGATGGCGGGGATGCCGGTGAGCTCGGCCGTCACGGCGGCATGGCTCTCACGGCCGCCGCTTTCGGTGATCACGGCCTTGGCCCGGTGAAAGGCCTCCACGTAGGCGGCGCTGGTTTCGCGCACCACCAGGATCTCGCCCATCTGGATGGCGGCGGCCTCCTCCGGGCAACCCACCATCCGCACCCGGCCGCTGATCGAGCCGGTGCCGATGCCCACTCCCTGGGAGAGCACGGCCGTGACGATCCCCACCTTGATGAAGTCGGTGGAGCCGCTCACCCCGGAGAGGGTGCCGGCCGTCTGCACCACCAGGTCGCCGTCCTGGAGGTAGCCCCGGTCGCGGGCCAGGCCCATGGCCAGGCTGAAGGTGCTGGTGCTGGAGGTCTGCTCCGCCACCAGCAGAGGATTCACGCCCCAGATCAGTTGCAGCTGGCGGGCCACCTGGGCTTCGCTGGTGATCGCCAGGATCGGGGTGCTGGGCCGGAACTTGCTCACATTGCGGGCGGTGGCGCCGCTGGAGGTGAGGGGCAGGATCGCTGCGGCATTGAGGTTGCGGGCGATGTTGCTCACCGCCTGGCAGATCGCATTGGGAATGGTGGTGGCCATGCGGCTGTCGATCTGCCGCATCGGGTAGTCGCGCTCGATGCGACGGGCGATGGTGGCCATCGTGGCCACGGCCTCCACGGGAAAGTCGCCCACGGCGCTTTCGTTGGAGAGCATCACGGCATCGGTGCCATCCAGGATGGCGTTGGCCACGTCGCTCACCTCGGCCCTGGTGGGCCGCGGACAGCTCACCATCGAATCGAGCATCTGGGTGGCCGTGATCACCGGAATGCCCAGGCTGTTGGCCTTGCGGATCAATTCCTTCTGCAGCAGCGGCACCTCCTCAGCCGGCATCTCCACGCCCAGATCGCCGCGGGCCACCATCACGCCGTCGCACAGCATGAGGATGTCATCGATCTGATCGATGGCCTCGAATTTCTCGATCTTGGCCACCACGGGTGTGTCGTGGCCGTGGCTGGCGATCAGTTCCTTGATCTCCAGCAGGTCGGAGGGATTGCGCACGAAGCTGAGAGCCACCCAGTCGACGCCGTGCTGAAGCCCGAAGGCCAGATCCTCGCGGTCTTTGTCAGTGAGAGCCCGGATCGAGAGCTGCACATCCGGGAAGTTCACGCCCTTGTTGTTGCTGAGCACACCTCCAACGGTGACGCTGCAGTGCAGGGTCTGCTGGGGGATGTCCACCTCTTCCACCAGCATTTCCACCCGGCCGTCATCCAGCAGGATGCGGCTGCCGGGAGTCACCTCATCGGCCAATCTGCCGTAGGTGACGGTGGCGATCTCCTGGTTGCAGGCCACATCTCTGGAGGTGAGACTGAAGCGGGCCCCCTGCGCCAGCGTGATCGGGCCATCCACGAACCGCCCCAGGCGGATCTTCGGGCCCTGCAGGTCCTGGAGGATGCCCACATGTTCGCCGAGTTCCACGGACACCTGGCGGATCGCCTCGATGCGGGCGGCGTGTTCGCTGTGATCGCCGTGGGAGAAGTTGAGTCGGAACGTGGTGGCCCCGGCGTGGATCAGAGCCTTGAGCTGCTGGTGGGACTCGGTGGCGGGCCCGATCGTGGCGACGATCTTGGTGCGACGCATGAGATCGGGTTGGGGCATCGCAGTGGCGATCTATAGGTTGAAACTACCATCGGCCCAGTTTTGGTGCTGGCTTGGATGGACTTTCGGACCTACCAGGAGCGCTCGCGCCAGACCGCTGTCTATCCCGGCGCCGGTGAGAATCCCATCTACCCCACCCTCGGCCTGTGCGGCGAGTCGGGCGAGGTGGCCGACAAGGTGAAGAAGGTGCTGCGCGACCGCGGCGGCGTGTTCAGCCAGGAGGTGCGCCAGGCCCTGCAGCTCGAACTGGGCGATGTGCTCTGGTACGTGGCCCAGCTGGCCACCGAGCTGGAGCTCGACCTCGACGCCGTGGCCAGTGCCAACCTGGACAAACTGGCGAGTCGCGCCGCCCGTAACGTGATCTCAGGCGATGGTGACCTGCGCTGAGGCGCGACCCAGCTCTGCTTCCCAGCCAGGTTCCCCCATGCTCCAGTTCCGCTCAGCCCCTGTTCCGTTGTCCCACCGGACGCGCTCTGGGAGCCCTGTCAGGCCGCTTGGCCAGCGTCGGTGGCTGCCGGCGCTGCTGCTCGCCCTGCTGCTGGTGCTGGCGCCGCCGGCCTGGGCCCTCGATCTCAAGGTCAACGACGTGACCCTGGATCCCTGCCCGGCGGATGATGTGGCCGCCCAGCCCGATCTGAGGCGGGCCGCAGCCCCCAGCTGCTACGCCATGCGGGGCACGGTGCTGAACAGCAGCCGCAAGCCCGTGGTCGACACCGATGTGTTCGCCCTGATCGTGGATGCCAGCGGTGAACCGGTGCTCCAGAACCGCTCCAGGGTGGGATCCATCGGCGACGTGCCGCCAGGCCGTTCCACCTTCGCCCTGCGTGTTTCGGTGCCGGCGGGAACGCCTGAGCCGATTCGCTTCCGCAACGTCAAGGCCCGGGGCTTCAGCGCCCCGGTACGCGTCCGCGCCGGAGCCGACGACGAACTGCTGCCCCTGGAACAGGAGCTGGCTCAGTAGAGGGAGGCCATCATGCTGACGCTGGCGCTGCCCAGCAGCTGCTGGCCCAGGCTGAGGGCGAGGAAGGCGAGGATCGCCGAGAGGTCGAGGCCGCCGATCGGCGGGATCAGGCCGCGAAACACGTTGAGGTAGGGATCGGTGATCGAGCTCACGCTCGAGAGCACCGGATTGCTCCAGTCGAGGTTGGGGAACCAGCTGAGCAGCACCCGCACCAGCAGGAGCAGGGAATAGATCTGCAGCGTGTTGCTCAGAACGCTCAGCACCTGGGCGGCGACTTGCATGGGCCTGTGGGATGAACCCCGACTCTATGCAGAGCGGCGCGGCCGGGGCTGCAGTTCCTCGGCTTTCACCGCAAAGGTGCGATGGAATTTCTCGCTGAGGCTGAGCCAGTAGGAGCGGCCATCGCTCTGGCGCCGTCGCTCGATGAAGTCCTCGGCGAGCAGGGCCTTGATGTGGTCGTAGGCGCCGGAGCCGCGCAGCTCCACCAGCTCCGACTGCAGGATGCGCTTCTTGAGGGCGATCGTGGCCAGGGTGCGCAGGGCCGCGGTGGAGAGGTCCACCGGCACCAGGTTCTGCACCAGATCCGCCAGGCTCTCGCGCAGTTGCAGACCGTAGGTGTGGCCGTCCTGGCTGATCTCCAGGGCCGTGTCGCGGTGGGCGTAGTCGGCCATCAGGGTGATCAGGCCCAGCTCGGCGCTGTCGTTGTCCACCCCGGCAATGGCGGCCAGCTCGGAGAGGCTCAGGGGGCGGCCCTTGAGATAGAGGATCGCCTCCAGGTGGGCCGGCAGCGACAGGTTCAGGGGCTTCGGCCCAGCAGGACCGGCCTCCGGGTTCTCGGTTTCAGGCGTGCTGGCTTCGGGGTCGACACCCATGGCACTCGGCCCTGGTGGTGCCAGCAAACTAAGGGAGAGCCGCAGGGATGTCTCCCCTCAGCCGTTGGAGCCGAGGAAGAGCCGGTAGGCCGGGTTGGTGCTCTCGTCCCAGTGGCTGTAGCCCAGCCCGTCCAGAAACTCCTGCCAGGTTCCCCGCTCCCCGGGCGGCACCTGCACCCCCACCACGATGCGCCCCACGTCGGCGCCGTGGTTGCGGTAGTGAAAGATGCTGATGTTCCAGCTGGCCTGCAGGGCGTTCACGAAGGCCATCAGGGCGCCGGGCTTCTCGGGAAACTCGAAGCGGTACAGCAGTTCCTCGCCCTGGTCGAGGGCCTTGCCCGCACTGGCCGGCAGCCGCCCCCCCACCATGTGGCGCAGGTGCAGCTTGGCCAGCTCGTTGCAGCTGAGGTCGAGGCAGGGGAAGCCGGAGGCCTCCAGGCTGGCCAGCAGGGCCCGGGTGTCGGCATGGCCCTGAATCTGCACTCCCACAAAGATGTGGGCCCGGCGAGGGTCCGCCAGGCGGTAGCTGAACTCGGTGAGGCTGCGATCCCCCAGCATCTGGCAGAAGCGCCGCAGGCTGCCGGGCTGCTCGGGGATCTCCACGGCCAGCATCGCCTCGCGCTCCTCGCCCAGCTCGGCCCGCTCGGCCACGAAGCGCAGCCGATCGAAATTCATGTTGGCGCCGCAGGCCACCGCCACCAGGGTGCGGTCCTGGAGCCCCTGGCCTTCCACGTCCACCTTCATGCCGGCCACGGCCAGGGCGCCGGCGGGCTCGAGGATCGAGCGGGTGTCCTCGAACACGTCCTTGATGGCGGCGCAGATCTCGTCGCTGCTCACGGTCACCATCCGATCCACATGGCGCTGGGCCAGGGCGAAGGTGTGGCGACCCACCTGGCGCACGGCCACGCCATCGGCAAACAGCCCCACCTGCTCCAACCGCACCCGCTCGCCACAGGCCAGGGAGCGTGCCATGGCGTCGGCATCGCGTGGCTCCACCCCCACGATCTGCACCCCCGGCCAGAGGGTCTTGACGTAGGCGGCGATGCCGGCGATCAGCCCGCCGCCCCCCACCGCCACGTAGATCACATCGGGTGGATGGGAGCACTGGCGCAGGATTTCGAGGCCGATCGTGCCCTGGCCGGCGATCACATCGGGATCGTCGAACGGGTGGATGAAGCTGAGGCCAGCCTCCGCCGCCAGCTGCAGGGCATGGCCGTAGGCGTCGTCGTAGGTGTCGCCGTGCAGCACCACCTCGGCGCCCCTGGCGGCCACGGCCCGCACCTTCATCTCAGGCGTGGTGACCGGCATCACGATCACGGCCCGGCAGCCCAGCCGCTGGGCGCCGAGGGCCACCCCCTGGGCGTGGTTGCCGGCGCTGGCGGCGATCACGCCCCGCTCCAGCTCCGCCGGGCTGAGCCCCACCATCTTGTTGTAGGCGCCGCGCAGCTTGAAGCTGAACACCGGCTGCAGATCCTCCCGCTTGAGCAGCACCTGGTTGCCCAGCCGGCTGGAGAGGTTGGGGGCCGGATCCAGGGGCGATTCGATCGCCACGTCGTAGACCCTGGCCCGCAGGATGCGTTGCAGATAGCCGTCGGGGTCTGGGGCCACCTCTGCCGGAGCGACATCGGCGCTGGGGTTTCGGGGCTGCTGGCTCATGTCCCCAGTGTCGCAATCTGCGCAGGTGCCCCAGCGGAACCCCCTAGATTGCTCACAACGCCAGGGTCGTGATGCATCTCAGCGAGCTGAGCCACCCCAACCAGCTGCACGGCCTCAGTACCGCCGAGCTCGAAGCGATCGGCCGCCAGATCCGGGAGCGCCACCTCGAGGTGGTGAGCACCAGCGGCGGCCACCTCGGTCCGGGCCTCGGAGTGGTGGAACTCACCCTGGCCCTGTACCAGACCCTCGACCTCGACCACGACAAGGTGGTATGGGATGTGGGCCACCAGGCCTATCCCCACAAGCTGATCACCGGTCGCTACAAGGATTTCCACACCCTGCGTCAGCAGGGAGGCGTGGCGGGCTATCTCAAGCGCAGCGAGAGCAGCTTCGACCACTTCGGCGCCGGCCACGCCAGCACCTCGATCTCCGCCGCTCTGGGCATGGCCCTGGCCCGCGACCGCCGCGGCGAAGACTTCAAATGTGTGGCCGTGATCGGCGACGGTGCCCTCACCGGCGGCATGGCCCTGGAGGCGATCAACCACGCCGGCCATCTGCCCCACACCCGGCTGCTGGTGGTGCTCAACGACAACGACATGTCGATCAGCCCGCCGGTGGGGGCCCTCTCCACCCACCTCAACCGCATGCGGCACAGCCCGCCGCTGCAGTTCCTGCAGGACAACGCCGAGGAGGCGATCAAGCACCTGCCGTTCATGCACGGCGAGCTGCCGCCTGAACTGAAGAACCTCAAGGAGAGCATGAAGCGGCTGGCGGTGCCCAAGCTGGGCGCCGTGTTCGAGGAGCTGGGCTTCACCTACATGGGCCCGATCGACGGCCATGACATCGCCGGCATGGTGAAGGTGTTCCAGCAGGCCCACGCCCACGACGGTCCGGTGCTGGTGCATGTGGCCACCACCAAGGGCAAGGGTTACCCCTACGCCGAAGCCGATCAGGTGGGTTACCACGCCCAGGGCGCCTTCGACCTGGTCAGTGGCAAGGCCTACCCCTCCAGCAAGCCCAAGCCGCCCAGCTACAGCAAGGTGTTCGGCCAGACGCTGGTGAAGATCTGCGAGCAGGATCCGCTCGTGGTGGGGATCACCGCCGCCATGGCCACCGGCACGGGCCTCGACCTGCTCGAGAAGGCTGTGCCTGATCAATACTTCGATGTGGGCATCGCCGAGCAGCACGCCGTGACCATGGCGGCCGGGATGGCCTGCGAGGGCCTCAGCCCCGTGTGTGCCATCTACAGCACCTTCCTGCAGCGGGCCTTCGACCAGCTGATCCACGACGTGGGCATCCAGAAGCTGCCGGTCACCTTCGTGCTCGACCGCGCTGGCATCGTCGGCGCCGACGGCCCCACCCACCAGGGCCAGTACGACATCAGCTACCTGCGGGCGGTGCCCAACTTCACCGTGATGGCCCCGAAGGATGAGGCCGAGCTGCAGCGCATGCTGATCACCGCCATCCAGCACAGCGGACCCTGCGCCCTGCGCATTCCCCGGGGCGAGGGCGAAGGGGCTCCCCTGGCCGAGGAGGGCTTCGAGCCTCTGGAGATCGGCCGAGGCGAGCTGCTCGCCGATGGCGATGACCTGCTGATCGTGGCCTATGGCGCCATGGTGTATCCCGCCATGGCCACCGCCGGTCTGTTGCAGGAGCAGGGCATCCGGGCCGCCGTGATCAATGCCCGCTTCATCCGGCCCCTGGATGAGGCCCTGATCCTGCCGATGGCCCGGCGCATCGGCCGGGTGGTGACCATGGAGGAGGGCTGTCTGCCGGGGGGCTTCGGCGCCGCCATCACCGAGTGCCTCAACGACCACGACGTGCTCGTGCCGGTGCTGCGCATCGGCATTCCCGACCAGCTGGTGGACCACGCCTCACCGGCCCAGAGCAAGAGCGCCCTCGGCCTCACACCGCCCCAGATGGCGGACAGGATCCTGGAGCGCTTCGGGACCGGCCTGCGGCTCTCGATGCCGGTGAAGCCCCTGGCGGTCTGAGCCCCTTGGCTCCTGTGGGGAGCCCGGGCGAGCGTCTCGATGTGCTTGTGGTGGGGGCCGGCCCGGCCGGCGGCAGGTTGGCGTTGCAGCTGGCCCGGGCCGGCGCCCGGGTGATGCTGGCGGATCGGCTGGCCGATCTGGCCCAGGCGGCCTTCAGCAGCGCGGCCTTGCCGCTGGCGGCGCTGCAGGGCCTCGGACTACCCGAGCAGGTGATCGCTTCTCGCTGGAGCGGTTGGCAGTTGCTGGGCCCCGCCGCCGGGCAACGGCAGTGGTGGGGCCGGCGCCCTCTGGGTGCGGTGCTGGACTTCGGTGCTCTGCGCTGCTGGCAGGCGGAGCAGGCCCGTCAGCTGGGGGTGGAACTGCGGCTCGGCTGGCGTGCTGTGGCCTGCGGGGCTTCAGGGGGCCAGGCCATGCGCACCTGGCTGTGTCCCCCGGGCAGCACCACGCCCCGCAGTATCGAGAGCCGCTGGGTGGTGGATGCCAGCGGCCAGGCCCGGGCGCTGCTGGGTGAGCCCGCCCCGGGCCAGGGGACGCTGGTGCGAGGCCTGGGGGTGGAGTGGTTGCTGGAGGTGGACCCGAAGCTGGGCGAGCGCTGGGCCGATCGGCTCACCTTCTGCCTTGGCAGCGACTGGGTGCGTCAGGGCTATGGCTGGGTGTTCCCGATGGCCCCCGGCCAGCTCAAGGTGGGGGTCTGCCGGCTGCTGGATGACCGCAGCGAACACCTGCCCCTCGGCCCGGAGCTGGCGCGCCTGCTGCAACGGCTGGGGCTGGACCGGGCCCGTGTGCTGGATCGCCACGGCGGCCTGATCCGCAGCACGGTGCAACGCCGCGAGGCCCATGGCCACGGCCGGCTGCTGGGGCTGGGGGATGCCGTGAGCACCGCCAATCTGCTCGGCGGCGAGGGGATTCGCCACGCCATGGCCAGCGCCGATGTGCTCGGGCCACTGCTCCTACAGGACTGCTTGGGGCCCGGGGCGCTGCTGCGCGAGTATCGACGTCGGCTGGCTTCAGCCCTGGGATGGCGCTGGAGCCTGAGTGGCCGTCTGGCCCGGCGTATCTGGCTTGGCCTGGATCAGGGGGCGGGCGATCGTCATCTCGACGGCCTGCTCAGGGGCCTGGAAACCCGCAGGGCTGAGGATCTCTCCGCCCTGCTGTTTGACTACCGCTTTGAGCGCTATGGGCTGCGGGCCCTGCCCTACCTGCTGGGTTGGCGCTGAGGCGCTCAGACGACGCCGCGGGAGGCGAGGCCCAGGATGGTGCCGATGCCGAGGATGTGGCCCAGGCTCAGGGTGCCGAGCATGGCCCCGTGGCTCATGCCGCCGAACAGGGAGCTGTTGGGCAGTTGCAGACCCACGTTGGGCTGCTTGATGGTGGCCTTGCCGATCGCGATGGCGATCACGTTGCAGATGATCATCACCAACGCCACCTTCGGCGACCAGGTGAGGGTGGCGGGGGCCACAGCCAGAAGAGGAGCGAACATGGATCAGGAGCCGACGCCCCATCTTCTGGGGCTGCGCAGCCCTGGGCCGCGCGCCTTAAGACTTGTTCATCCGCCGGCTCCGGGCTCCGGTGGCTGCGGTGGCGGGCTCTGGCCAACGAAGCCCAGCACCACCACCAGGTTGGCCAGGGTGAGAAAGACCTCGGCGCCGCCGTGCAGCGGATCCACATCGGCCAGCTGGCGGCCCCAGAACTGCTCGGCCGCCACGGCGGCCACGATCGTCACCGCCACGAACAGCAGGGTGAGCTGAAAACCCCGCAGGGCGAGCCTGGGGAAGGCCTGAACCTGCCGCGCCCACCACAGAAACAGCAGATAGGGCAGCAGGGAGAGCACAAACAGGGGTCCTGGATCCACCGAGCCCAGCCGCTCCAGCAGGGCCTGCATCAGCTGCGGCAACGCTGTCATCCGGCGCCTGGGGGTTGTGAAGCGCGCTGCAGGCGCAGCAGGTGCAGGGCGGCGATGGCCAGGGCGCCGTTGCCCAGCAGGGTGCAGCCGGCCTGCAGCACCACCAGGCCCTCCAGGGCGGCGGTGTTGTCAAACAGGTGCCAGGTGCAGGCGGCCATGGCGCTCACCAGGGCCGGCAGCATGGCCAGCGCCAGCCAGCGCCAGCCGCCCTCCCGCCGCCGCTGCCCGTAGCTGTGCACGGCAGCGATGGCGGCGATCCACTCCAGCACCGAGGCGATGTGGATCCACCAGGTCGGCAGGGAGAGCGCGTGCATGGCCAGACTCTGGCACTGAGATCCACCCCTCCGTGGCGACCGAGCCCATGGGCCTGCGCGCCCGCCTGTTGCTTCCCGTGCTGATCCTGGCGGTGCCCTGGCTGCAGGAGCTGCTGGATCAGCTGCTGTTCGGCGGCCGCTGGAACCTGCCGCTGGTGCCGGGAGGGCCGGTGTGGGGGGTGTTCACGGCGCCCTTCAGCCATGGCGGCTTCGCGCACCTGTTCAGCAATTCGCTCTGGTTCCTGCCGCTCTCCTGGCTGGTGCTCTCCCGCGGCCTGCGGCCCTACCTGCGCGTCTGGGCCTCGGTGTTGCTCTGCTCCTTGCCGGTGTGGCTGCTGTGGCACAACGCCAGCCATGGCCTCTCCGGGGTGGTCTACGGCCTGCTGGGCTACCTGCTGGCGGTGGGCCTGGTGGAGCGGCGGCCCTGGCCGATCCTGCTCTCCGTGGGCTGCGTGGTGGCCTACGGGGGGCTGCTGCCGTCGCTGCTGCCCCTGTTCAGTCCGCCGGGGGTCAGCTGGATCGGCCATGCCTCGGGCTTCGGCGCCGGGGTGCTGGCGGCCTGGGTGGGAGCACCACTGTCTGAGCGGCTCCCCGGCTCCCCGGGCGACCCCGGCCGCTTGCGGTGGTAGGGATGGCGCCTGCCCCCCTGCCCGCCATGCCCCTGCGTGAACGCCCCCTGCTGGTGGGCTATTACGGCGAGCACAACCTCGGCGACGACGCCCTGCTGGAGGTGCTGCTGGCCAGCCTGCCACCGGGCTGCCGCCCCGTTGTCACGGCGCGGGATCAGGCGTTGGTGCGGCAACGCTTCGGCGTGGCCTGCGTGGATCGCACCGACCTGGGCGCCGTGATGGCGGCCCTGGGCGGCTGCGATGCCCTGGTGTTCGGCGGCGGCAGCCTGCTGCAGGACTCCACCAGTTTCCTGAGCCTGGTGTACTACGGCTGTCTGGTGCTGCTGGCCCGCAGCCTGGGCAAGCCCGTGTTGCTCTGGGGCCAGGGGCTCGGGCCCCTGCGCCGCCGTCGCAGCCGCTGGCTGGTGCGGGGCCTGCTGCCGGCGATCACGACAGTGAGCTGGCGTGATGCCACCTCGGCTTCCCTGGCCCGGCGTCTCGGGGCCAGGGCCGAGCCCCTGGTGGGTGCTGACCCGGTGTGGAGCGTGGCTCCCGAGCCGTGGCATGGCATGGGCGGCCCGCTTGTGCTCTGTTTTCGGCCGACGGTCCATCTGAAGGGAGAAGCCTGGCGGCCCTGGCTGGCGGCCCTGGAGCTCCTGGCACCCGAGCGCGACGTGATCTGGCTGCCCTTCCATGCGGTGGAGGACCGCGGCCTGCTGGCCTCGCTGCTCAGCCAGGGTCTGCTGGGTTCTGGGCTGGCGGCCCGCAGCCGGGAGCTCTGCTGCGACCACCCGCGCGAGGCCATGGCCGTGTGCGCCGGCGCCGGGCTGGTGCTGGCGATGCGCCTGCATGGGTTGATCCTGGCGGCGGCGGCCGGAGCGCCCGTGGCGGCCCTCAGCTACGACCCCAAGGTCAGCGCCGCCGCCCTCTCACTTGACTGCCCCTTGGCAGAGCTGAATCGCCCCGTCGATGCCGCTGCCTTGCTGATCCAGTGGCGCCAGAGCCTCGACAGGCCTCCCAACGACCAGCGGATTCAAGCGCTGCGGCGGTCCACGGCGGTGCACCGCCGCGTCCTGGAGGGAGCCTTCGGACCGCCAGCTGGATGACCTTCAGGCCTCCAGCTGGCCACCGGCAAGGCTGGGGTTGCCCGAGAGCAGCAGCAGCCCCTTCGGTCGCCTCTGATCGGCGGGAATCCGCTCCGTCTGCCTGTAGGGGGAGCCATCGAACTGATAGCGGATGAAGCCTGCCGGCATCCCGCCGCCGGACTGCAGCTGCCAGAGATCACGCCAGCCCTCACTGTGGCTGTCAGCGGCCACCACAGGCATCCGGCTCAACGGGATGTCCTGCACCAGGTCGTAACCCTCCGCGCTGGGCCGATCGATGTGCAGGGTGCAGCCGAGGGTGCCGCAGAACCATGACCCCATCAGATAGACGAGCACCTCGCCCTGGCCACCGCCGTTCAGATCCGTCGCGGCGTGCAAATAGCACGCCCAGCGCCTTGCCGAGACTGGGTTGCGAGCCGAGAGCCTGGGTGGTGGCCAGGGGCCCGAAGCGGAAACCGCCGATGCTCGGATCAGTGCCTGGACTGATGCTCCACGCACCCTGGGCCCGATTGCAGTCGAGCCTGAGCTGCGCGCTGCCATCGGCTTCCAGGCGCAGGCTGTATCGGGAGGGTGTTGCAGGACGGCGAACCCCCTGGTTGCCATCCATCGAGCGGATCTCCACCAGCCGCCAGGTGCTGTCGGCCAGGACTGGCTGGTCCTCCCTAGCTGTGGCCGCTCGGCCCGCGAACACCGTGAGCATCAGCAGGGCCAGGAGGGACCGCACCACCGTGGTGATCGGTGGCTGCCCTGCCTTGCAGTGTCCAGTCATCGCGGGGGGTATGTGGCGCGCCATCGAGCTGCCCATGCGCTTGCCCGTGTAAGGGCGGAACCTTACCCTTGTACTGATCAGGTGATGAAAACGTGTTCAGCGCGTCCGCTCCTGATCCACACCCTTATTTTCTTGTAACACGTGAGTTCGCTCCTTCGCTCCTTCGGTTGTCTTGCCAGCTCCGGGCTGTTCCTGTTCAGCGCCGTCTCGGCCTTCCCGTCTGCGGCGTCAGCCAGAGTTCTGGTGAAGGCCCAGGGCCGCTGCAAGATGGTCAGCGGTGGCTATGTGGCCTTCAACGGCCACTGCAGTTTCAAGCACAAGAGGGCCGGGGGCACCGATGCCTATGTGGTGAAGCTGGATGATGGTTCCGATTACATTTTCCGCGGTCCCAACCCCGATGCTCTCAGTGTGCAGACCTACCGGGGCATCCTCAACGTCAAGCACAACGCCAAGAATGGCCATGATGTGTTCCGATGGGATGATGGCGAGAAGCGTCGCCTATCGGTCAAGCTGGATCACGTCCAGAACGCGGATGCCGAGTTTGACGATGACTCCGACAAGGCCACCGTGGCCGCCATCGCTGGCGGTGCAGCAGCCGTCGCTCTGATCGGTGCCCTGATCTCTGGACAGAACAGCAGCAACGCACCGGAGCCCGCAACGATTGGCGCACCGGTGAGGGAACTCCAGGATCTGGTGGGGGCCAGGGGTGGTCAGGCTGAACAGAACCTGATCAGCAAGGGCTATCAGTACCGCGGTGGCACCAAGGCATTGGACAGCTCCTTCTCCTACTGGCAGCAGCCTCGCACCGGCAACTGCGTGGGGATTCAGACCAGCGACGGCCGGTATCAGCAGATCGTCTACACCGAAAAGAGCTACTGCAACTGATCGCAGGGTCCGCTTCCGCGTCAGCACCTGCATACTGTGGGGACTGACGCTTCTTCAGATCCGCTGTAGTCTGTAGCTCTGATGACCTAATCATCGCCACAAGAAATCTCCATGACAGTTGGTGACATCTTTCGCATCATTCTGGCTTTCATTCTGCCACCCTTTGCAGTCGCCACCCAGGTGGGATTCAGCGGGCCATTCTGGCTAAACTTGGTTTTCTGGTTGCTGAGTTTCGGTGCCCTTGGGCTTCCTTTGATGGGGATCATGTGGCCGGTAGCGATCATCCACGCGATCTACATCATCATCACCCGGAAATGATCACCGACCTGCTAGGCGGCGGGCATCAAGCCTCGCTGCGTGTCATGAAAGCGTCAATGAATCGCCTTTTTCCATCGATACCCGACTTGGACTTGGCTCCGTTGATTCTCGGGATCGCGCTCGTATCCGTTGCTGCCGGTGGCGCTGAAGCTCGTGTCGCTGCGTCCGTTGTCGTCGAGTCTCGGCCCACCGGTTCGCTCTTGGCGCAGGGCGTCCCAGGGCCAGCCAGCGTAAGTCCCTACGACGGCTACATGCGGCTTGGCTATGCCGCCTCTCGCCGGGGCGACCACCTGAGCGCCATCACCTATTTCCGGGATGCCCTCTTCTACGTGCCCGAAGACCGCGAGGCCACCATTGCCTACTGGAACGAGCGGCGGGCACTGCATGACCAGCAAGCTCCGGTTGATTCCACACCGCTAGAGAGTGCCTACGACCGCTCCATGCGCCTTGGCTACGACGAGACACAGGCCCGCGATTACCAGTCAGCCCTGATCAATTTCCGCCGGGCCCTGGCGGAGCGTCCCGGCGACTATTACGCCAGCCAGGCTGTGCGGAACGTCACGGCTTACATCGCAGGCGAGAAGGGCCAGTCCCTCCCCAGTCTTGAGGCCGCTGATCTGACTGTTGCCTCCGGCCACTACAGCGGTGAATCGGCGTACGACCGTTACATGCGCCTTGGTTACGCTGCCGCCAAGGAGCGCCAGTTCAGCCAGGCTGCGGACTACTTCCGCAGTGCTCTTTACGAGCGGCCGGATGACCGTATGGCCACAATTGCTTACTGGAATCAGAAGCATGCCTTGATCAGTAGCAGTGCCGGTACGCCTGCCCAAGTGGATACGGCGACCTACGATCGACTGATGCGACTGGGCTATGACGCCACTCAGCGGCAGCACTTTCAGCAGGCACTCAACCACTTTGAGGCAGCCCTACGGGTGAAACCTGGAGATGCGTATGCAGAACAGGCTGTGCGCAATGTCAGCAGCTACTTGCAGCGCTGATGAGGCTTCTGTTGTCATCATCATCATCAGCAAGGGTGGGCTCGAAATCTCCCCTTCTTCTGATCGCTCCAGTCTTTGTTCATTCCTGCTTGCTAAACAGAAGCTCTGATCTTGGCATCCTGGCTATGCTTTCGCCGGACTTGGTGGCACTAGGCGCAATAAGATGATTGTGAGTAGCGAGTTTTCCCCAGGTCAACTCAGCAGTGATGCTGCGCCCCAATGGTGTGTGCGGCAGTTGCAGTAACGAGGCGAGGCGCTGTCTCGTCTCGACTTGTGCCGATGTGCAGGACCTCAGCGTGATGGCGAACTGATACTGTTCTCTCTGTTGGTTGGCAAGCCACTCGTCATGATCCTGGTGGTGGCCTGTTGCACTGGAGCCCATCTGGGATTGCTTTTCCCATGGCCGCACTGGGTCTCTCGTTCCTGCCGGTGATGGGCCACTGGAGCATCCTTCTGTGTTGTCTTGCCACAGCGCTCAGCCTGATCTTGATCACCAGCAGCAGCACTGGTCTGCGCAGCAGTGATCTGCCCTACTTGCTCCTTGTGGCGATGCCCTATTGGCTCTTGGGGCTCTTGGCCTGCTGGCAGCGTCGCAGGCAACGCTCTTCCCTGCCAGTATTTATCGCTGTGCTGATTGTGTCGTTTGTAGGCATCATCCTGTTCGGAGTGGATAGCTATCACTTCCACACCGTGCCGGCGCACAGACTGGTGCAGCGTTTCAGTGTAATCACCATTCCTTTGCTGCAATCAGCTTCTGTTCTTGCGATCGCTGCAGTGCTTCTAACCATGCAGCTGTGCAGAGATGGCAGACGCTCCAAGGCCGCTCCGCCTGGTCGGCGGTGAAAGCAGAGCTGTGAACTTGTTCTTGGCCTTCAGACCAGCCAACTCAGCCGCCGAAGATCACGGCCTCCGGGAATTCGTAGCGCTCGTTGCCAACCCGGATGGTGTACAGGTCCGCCTCCTTGCTGGAGGAGAAGGCGGGGTTGCCATCGGCCTGGCTGGTGTCAGCGCCGATGGCCTTGCCCATGCGGAAGAACAGGGCCCGTTTGCGGCCATCCTGGCGGGTCACCACCACTGTGGCGTCACCCCCTCCGGCTCGCGCTACACCGAACGGACACGTGCCCATCGGCTGACCTTGGGCCATGGCGCAGGGCATCGTGCCGGTGGCATCGAAATCACCTTCCCCGGCACGCAAGGCGGACGTGTCGTCCCCCCGGGCCACGGCGCCATCGGGCGACACCGCAGGCTTCAGCAGCTCGGCTGCCACGAAGCCCCTGGGCCCGCCACCGAGAGGTTGCACATCGCACCAGTCGCGCCCCTCCGCCTGCCTGCAGCCGAGATTGTCAACCACCTTCCCCTCGGGGAAGGTGGTGAGCACGGCAGCGGACAGGGACGGCTTCTCGCGCAGGTTCACCCCATCGCCGCGCACGACCCAGCTACGAGGCTTGCCCTCTTTCGACGAGGAGCTCAGCCCGGGCTCGGCCGCCACCGCGGAGGCTGGGCTGGCCGCCTGCTCCGCTTCCGGTGCCGCAGACGTGCTCGTCTTCTGGACACAGGCACCCAGGACCAGCCCCAGGCCCAGTCCCAGGAGCGCTGCCAGTGCGCCGGCTGGGTTCCAGCGAGAAGGCCATTGCAGCGTCTTGGACCTCATGGTTATTGGGGGGATGGCTGATGTGACTGCGCAAATCAAGCATCTTTTCCGGCCCCGAGCCACCCTGCCAGCAATCAGCATCGTGGGCCTCAGGCCCATAGGGTGGCGCCGTTTCAACCCCGATCAGCCCGCCATGCGGCGCAGGATTCTCCAGGACCTTGCCGAAACGGCCCCGCTGGCCCTCCTGGTTGGAGCATTGGTGGGCATGGTCATGGTGCGCCTGCTCACAGCCAGCGTTGGCGAGAGCAGCAACGAGAGCCTGGAGGTGCTTGTGCTGGGATCGCTGCAGCTGGTCACGCCGATGGGAGTGAGCCTGATCTGGATCTGCCGCTGTGCTCCGCTCAGGCTGGCCCATGCTGTGCGGCGGCTGGATCGAGCTGCGCCTTCCACCACCGCGCTGCGCTGGTTGAGGGGTCAGCGGGGCGAGCTCGGGGCCGCTGTCTGCAGTGCCATGCTGTTGGTGCCGTGGTTCGAGGGGGGGCTGCTGCTGGGCGGGCTGCTGGCCACACCGCGCGCAGGCCTGGGTCTTGTTAGTGAGGTCCACGAACTCATCGGCCTCATGGAAGCGTCCGATCTGCTCAGGTGCCTGCTGCGCGCCGGAGTTCTGACCGGTGCCGCTCAGTGTGTGTGCCTGCGCAAAGCTGCCCAGGCGAATGACCGCCAGGCTGAGCTCGCTCCCCTGCTGGCCGATGCCTTGCCCGAATGCCTTCTGGTGGTCGTTGGGCTTGAGGTGGTCTGGCTGACCCTGCTCACCCCCTTGCACGGCACCTACGCATGAGTTCCCCAGCCAACGGCGATGGGCCTGCGCTCGCTGAGCTTCCTTCCACCCAGCCCGGCTGGCGCCCACCAGTCAGCCGGCTGGGCGGGCTGTTCCTGGCCGGATCCCTGCTCCTGATGGGCTGGGTGGCTGGAAACCTCATCCATGAGCGCATGCGTTGGCGCGGCAGCAGTGTGGTGGACTTCCGCACCGACAAGGCCATGGGCCTCTGGCCGGGGGTGAATGTGACCCTCTCCGGTTACCGCATCGGCAAGGTGGAGTCCGTGAAGCTCGCCAGTGATGGTCGGGTGGATGTGAGGCTGCGCATCGCCTCGGCCTACCGCCGCCTGGTAGGCCCGAAGAGCCGGGCCACGGCCCTTCAGGAGGGGCTGATCGGCGACACCGTGGTGACGCTCTCCCCGGACATCGCCCCCCCTGACGCCGATGGGCCTCCTGCCGCGCTCACCGTTCCCTTCAATCCTTCCAGCTCTCCCGCCGACCTGCTGAGTGACCTGGCCAAGACCCGCCTGCAGCTCGATCGCACTCTTCAGGCGATTGCGGCGGTGGTGGAGAAAGACCTCCCGACGGTCACCAACCAGGTCGATGGCACCCTGGGGGATGTGCGCCGCCTGGTCGGCACCCTGGAGCGGGAGTCGGGTGCGACCGCCAAGGCCACCCGCGACACCCTCAGGCTCTACCAGCAGACCGGCGCGGCTATGGGGGAGGCCTCATCCGAGGCCACCGAGGTGATGAAAACCACGTCTCCGGTTCTGGTGGAGACGTTGCAGCAGATCAGCACCGCCTCCGCCACCACCAACAAGCTGCTGAAGCGACTGGCCGGCACCTTCCTGTTCGACCTACCGGACACTGAGCCAGCCGTTGCCCCCCAGCAGGAGGCTCTGGAGTGAAGGGCTGACGCTCAGCTCAGGCCGAAAGCGCCTGCAGCCTGGAGAGTTCCGCCAGCACCTCACGACTGTGGCCGCTGGGGCGCACGGCCACCCAGCGGCTGCGCAGCACCCCGCTGGGGTCGATCAGGAAGGTGTGGCGTTGCGAGAACGGAGCGATCCAGGAGCCGTAGCGCTGACTCACCTTCCCGCCAGGGTCGCTCAGCAGCGGGAACACCAGCCCTTCCTCACTGCAGAAGGAGGCGTGGGAGTCGGCGTCGTCGGCGCTCACGCCCACCACGTCGGCGCCGGCCCGCTGAAAGGCCTGCAGGTCGTTCTGGAAACCGCGGGCTTCGAGAGTGCAGCCGCCGGTGAAATCGCGCGGGTAGAAATAGAGCACCAACCAGCGGCCGGCAAAATCTGCCAGGGACAGCTCCGTGGGCAGCGGATCGGCTGGGCCGCGGAGGCCAGCCGGGTCGGGGGCCACACCGGGCAACCGGAACTGGGGTGCCGGAGCGTTGAGTTCAGGCAGTGTTCCACCAAGAGCCCAAGCACCAGCCGGACGGATCAGCAGCGAAGCCGCGGCAAGCAGGCTGCCCTGCACGGCGCTGGCCAGGAGCTTGCGGCGAAGCATGAGGCCGGAGTCAGGAGGGCAGCACGTACTCAGAGCTTGGCCAGGTTCACACCCAGTTCCTTGGCGTAGGCACCGAGGCCTTTCTTCTGGATGGTCTTGAGGGCTTTGGTGGACACCCGCAGCTTCACGAAGCGCTTGCCCTCGGCCCACCAGAGGCGGCGCTCCTGGAGATTCACCTGTTGGAGCTTCTTGGTGCGCACGTGGGAGTGCGAGACGGCCATGCCGTTGTTGGCGCGCTTGCCGGTGAGCTGGCAGACCCGGGACATGACCTACAACCGTTCAGAACAACTTCTGGGCATCAGCCCAAGCGGAGACTTTACCAAAGAGTCGAGGCCTTGAGTGCCGTCTCCGCAGGGGCTCAGAGGCCGCGCTCCATCAGCTGACCCATCAGGTCGGCGCTGCGTTGCTGGAAGCCGGCCAGCTGGTTGGGCTCGAGGCCGCCCACCGCCAGGCGGGCCATCTCGTAGAGGTGGGCGCTGAGGGCGCTGGCCAGCTCCTGGCTGGGGGAGCTGCCCGAACCGGTGATCACTGAGCCGGCGCTGAGCTTCAGCAGTCCTTCCACCAACCGGTGCCGGCGGTTGATCAGCAGCACGTGGTGATCGGGCAGGCCCGGCAGGCGCTGCTCCATCAGGGCGCCCATGTCGTTGATGCGGCGCATCTGCTCCGGCAGCAGGATCAGGGCGGCGGGGGCGTTGTCGCCCTTGAGGGCCTGGATCTGGAGGGTCACCCGGTCGTCGTTGAGGGCGCTCTTGAACAGTTCCCGCAACTTCTCCGAGCTGTCCTTGCCCTCGGCATCGGCCAGTTCGCTCTCTTTCTCCTGCAGGGAGTCATCCAGCTCGGCATCGACCCGCTGGAACTTGAGATCCTCGTGGCGCATCTCCAGCCAGGGGATGAACTGGGTGTCAATGAAGGTGTCGGCCAGCAGCACTTCGGCGTCCTGGCTCTTCCACAGGGCCAGGGGGCCCGCCTGGCCAGCCTCGTCGGTGCAATAGAGCACACGCTTGTCGTGATCCCCGCTGAGGCGGCCGCGGTAGCCCAGCAGGGTGGTGAAGGCCTTGCCGCCCTCTGCCGGGATCGGATCGAGGCTGCTGCCCTCGGTGGCTTCGCCGTCGGGTTCACAGGCAGCGGCTGCAGCCGTGGTGCCGAACAGCACCAGATCCGCCACCTGGTCGGCGAATTTGTCGTCTTCCATGGCGCCGATCTTGATGAAGGGAGCCACGGACTCCCAGATCTCGGCATAGCGCCTGGGGTCGTCGCGGTGCAGCTCCTTGAGGCGATCGCCCACCTTCTTGGCCACGAAGCCACCGATTGAGCGCACACGCCGATCGGTCTGCAGGGCCGAACGGCTCACATTGAGGGGGATGTCCGGCGAGTCAATCACGCCGCGCAGGGGCAGCAGATAGCGGGGCACCACCTCCTTGATCGAATCGCTCACGAACACCTGGTTGCAGTAGAGCTTGATCTCGCCCTTCTCCCAGTCGGCCCGGCCGCTGGACTTCGGGAAGTAGAGGATGCCCTGCAGGGTGTAGGGGTAATCGGTGTTGAGGTGCACCCAGAGCAGGGGGTCGCCCTGGAAGGGGTAGAGGTAGCGGTAGAGCTCGATGTAGTCGTCGTCGCTGAGCTCGCGGGCGCTCTTGCGCCAGGGAGCCTCCCGCTTGTTGACGGTTTCACCCTCCAGCTGCACCGCCACGGGCATGAAGTCGCAGTAGGTGGTGATCAGGGTGCGGATGCGGGAGGGCTCGATGTACTCAAGTTCCTCCTCCATCAGATGCAGGATCACATCGGTGCCTGGCTCGCTGCGCTCTGAGGCCTCCAGGCTGAAGTTGGGGGAGCCATCGCAGCTCCAGCGCACCGCCTCACTGCCCTCCCGCGCGCTGAGGGTCACCAGCTCCACCTGGCTGGCCACCATGAAGCTGGAGTAGAAGCCGAGGCCGAAGTGGCCGATGATGGCATCACCCTCGTTCTTGTATTTCTCGAGGAAGTCTTCGGCGCTGGAGAAGGCCACCTGGTTGATGTAGCGCTTCACCTCGTCGGCGCTCATGCCGATGCCGTTATCCGAGATGGTGAGGGTCTTGGCCTCGCGGTCGACGCGGATCTGGATCCTGCCCTCCTCGCCCTCGCTGCAGTCGCCGGCCATGGCGGCCATGCGGCGCTTGCTGATGGCATCGACGCCATTGCTCACCAGTTCCCGCAGGAACACCTCATGGCCGCTGTAGACGGCCTTCTTGATGATCGGGAAGATGTTCTCGGTATGGATCTGGATCTGGCCCTGTTCGGCTTGAAGCACAGTTCCGCTGGCAATGTCGTGACCTTCAGGATCCATCGCTGCACGGCGTCTCGCCAAGGGGGCGCCATGGGCAGGAAACCGTCCTGCTTCTCCAGCCCTGGCCGCAGCCAGTCGCTGCTATGGCTGCCCTGGACGCCGGTCTGGAACTCATGGGGAGGCCAAGACGTCGGACTCAATTGTCCAGAGCTCAAGCTGCTCCAGTGTCCTGGGTTCCAGGATCAGCCGGCGGGGTGAACGCTTGCTGGGTCGTCTCTGGCCAGTCGAACCAACGGGTGCCCCAAGGGGCAGGAAGGCAGCGTGAGACCAGCCCAGATCGGCGGCACGGAAGACGGCGTAAGGGGAGGCGATCGTCATTCTTCATGACGCGTAGTACGCACGTACTAGCGATGAATCGGGTGACTGTCAACGGCCATGCGTGCGGCACATGGCATCGCCATGCCCCGGCTGAGCCGGGAGGGCGAGCGGCGATACGCAAAACTGATAGACCGCAGACTGGTGGTCGGGGCTCGCTGGGCCGGTCAATATCTGCTGATTTATCTGTTCGTGGCAGCGAAAGTGTGTTGACAGTTCCGAAGCACATTTGTTAGGGGAGCGTTAGGCCCCAATGCATGAGGATTTCATGCTGATGCAATTATTCAAGGTGTAACCTGCAATGCCTTCAGATCCACCGTGATCGATCGTCACGAAGAGTAAACCGTGGTGACAATCACTCACGAAGTGCTCAGTCCTGGTTGAACTAGATTGAGGTGATGAGAGTGTGATGATTAGCCTAAGAAGGAGATGGATTCAAAGCCAATCACGGTCATGGTGACTCCTCCTTGGCTGAAGCGTGTTCTCCTTCCATTTTGGGATCGTGTGTAATCACTGGCAGTGCCAGGAAGAGAGAGTCTGTCTCTACCGCTCTGGCCATTCAACGTGATATCTCCGAAGCCAAAAACTCTGTCATTGTCACCGCCAAGAAGCAAGGTGCCACCGCCTCCGAAGCCTCCAACGCGCGCGTCAACCCTGTCGCGGCCACCACGCGTGTTGAGCTTGCCAGCTAAAAAGATGCCAAAACCCCGCTTGCCAGCCGAGCCTGTCTCACCAGCCTGGCCTTGTGCGCCGAAGGAGCCAAAAAAACCACGAGGGCCAGAGGATCCTGATGACCTCCTAATGAACAAGGTTCCACTCAACCCACCCTGGCCCCCGCTACCACCAAAACCGCGATCGCCTCGGGATCCACCTGAGCCACTGAATCCTGCTGCACCCTGGTTGCCACCTAATCCGCCTCTGCCGATGATTCTGTCTGACTTGTTGCCGAGTTTGAGGCGACGGCCTTGGAAAATGATCCCGTTCCCGCCGTCCCCACCATCTCCGCCATCTCCACCATCTCCGCCCGCACCACCATTGCCACCCCGACCTCCTCTGCCACCGTTACCTCCAACACCTCCAAGGGAGAAAGAAGTAGGAAAGGCGTTGCCTCCTGCACCTCCTGCACCTCCTCTTCCGCCACCCTGGCCTCTACCACCAAAGCCTCCAGATCCTCCATCTTGGCCAGCGCCACCGTTTCCACCAGTGCCTCTGATGACAAATCTGGAACGGGCCTTCCTCAATTGACGCCGTGCGATCGTCAGCCCGAAGGCTCCATTACCACCCGAGTCTCCATTTGTTCCGTCCCCACCATTCCCACCAGATTGTCCGGTGAATCCAGTGCCGCCGGTGCCTCCATTCTTGCCGCTTGGAGAGACTATTAGTACCCCATTATCTCCTCTAAAACCCGTGAAGCCGCTAGATGCCCTTGAAAAGATTTGAAAGGAAAAACCTCGTGACCCATTGGTGCCTGCGTTTGCGCCGTCGGCTCCAGACTGGCCGGTATTGTTGAAACGCGGCATAGACCCCAGGAAAGCACTATCGATACCTTCCTATCTGATCTCAGGCTGTTCTGAATGCTAAACGGAGTTTTAGTAGGATTTCTTATCATTTTTATTGGGCTGAGGGGGCAGGCTGCCACAAGGACTAGAGTCGCTTGAAGGACTAGGTGCAGGCCTCCTAACAGTGCTGAACTGCCGTCGTTACCAGTCCCTGCGGAAAGCAATGGGGCCGCCTGTGACGCCGGTGGCAGCGCTGCTACCTTCCCTGCAGCAGCCCATGCCCAACTGAGGTTCTGCCGCCAGTGAACTGGTAATGCAGGCTGCTGCAATTCCTGGTTGTTGATTGCCATGGGCCTTCCGCTGGCCGCATCTGCCAGGGTGTCAGCTACCCAGGGACAGGCCCCCTACAATGGGTTGTTGGAGTTCATCTTCTATCCCCGGACGTTCAGCCCGAGGCCTAGGTAGATTTGCAGCACTGGGATCAGGCAATCACGATGCTCATGGACAAGTTCCCCGCCGCTTCGCCTCTCTGATCACCCCTACCCGATCAGGTCACAGGCCTCGGGATTGAGCCCACGCAAAGGGACTCGGCCCTTGCTTGCAGCACAGGCCCGAGGGCAAACGGGTGTCGATCAGGATGCATGTGGGCAGGGGTTGCCGCTGAGGCGTCAGCCTGGACACAACAAGGCCAAGGACTTCTGGCCAGCAGTGGTTGACAGATCACCCTGGATCAGCCAGTGCCCGTCAGCCCTTCGCCTGGCGACGGTGCCATCAATCAGTGAGCACGTCCTCCCCTGGTTTCGTATCTCTTTCAACCTTGCCTCTGTTGGCAGCCGCAATGTCGCTGTCAACCTCCGCCGCCGGAGGCAGGTTGCGCTCCACCTGCACGAACAGCAGCCAGGCCAGGCCGCCGCTGACGCCGGTGCCCCAGTCGCCCCGCACCGCGGCGACGATGGCAATGGTGCTGGCCACGATGCGCAGGGCACGGATCCCGAAGCGGCCGATTCGATCGAGGGACTGCTGATTGAAGACCACAGGTGTCCGAGCCGACTGGGGAGCCAGTCTGCTGCTGACCTGCCGGCCCCATTCAGAACTTGCGCAGCTCCCGGCGCAGTGGTGGCGGCGCCCCCGCCGGCTCCTGGCGCAAGGGCTCCGAGCCCGGCAGCAGCGCCGAGGCCAGCACCGCCAGCACCAGCCAGGTGCTCAACCACGACCAGAAGCGTCTGACGCCTGGACGACTCACCCAGCCTGTCCCTGGCGACGCCCCCTACTCACAGCCCTTCACGGAAATCCGATAGCTGAAGCCCAGGGAGCCTGGGTGGTTGCTGGAGCCCACACGGAAGTTCATCAGCCGGCTGCGCCGGCCCGGCACGGCCTTGAAGGGGCCGAACTCGCGGCCCTCGCCTGGATTGAACGTGGGCGTTTCATTGATCACCTGCAGGTTGGCCCCATCGGTGAACACCATGAAACCCGCAATCGGGAACAGGGCCCGCTCCGTGGAGGCGGAGGTGAAGAAGAAGCGGTAGCTCTTGTAGTCGCGATCCACAACGAAATCGGTGTTCCAGTTGGTGCGGCCCAGGGCCCGGTCAGGACCGATCTGTTTGGCCACCACCGGATCGCCGCCCCCGCCCAGGGGCACCAGGAACCTGCAGCTGGCCTGGGCCGGGCTGAGCCCCGCCACAGCCGTGATCGAGAGGGTGGAGAGCATCGCAAGGCTCCCGCCAATCCAGGACATAAAAAGGATTCGGAGCCTGAAACCTACTGGAAGCCGCCCTGCTGCAACCCCGGCTTCTCCTCGGGCAGGATGGCGCCGTTGACGGGACACACCTGCAGGCAGATGCCGCAGTCGATGCAGGTGTCGAAGTCGATCCAGTAGAAGCCGGTGCCCTTGCTGTTGGCGCTCTTGCCGGGGTGGATGCAGGCCACCGGACAGGCATCGACGCAATCGGCCACCCCTTCACAGACGTTGGTGACGATTGTGTGGGCCATCAGGACAGGCGTGACTGCGGCGGATCCTAGGGAGCCAGCCAGTGCAGTTTGGAGCAGGCCCGCTCGCGGGCGACCGCCTCAGCGGCGGCGTGGCTGCTGAATGGACTCGGCAGCAGTTCGGCCCTGATGGCGCTGCGGTGCAGGGCTTCGAGGCTGTCGAGGGCCTGGGCCAGCTGCTGCGGGGCGCCATAGGCCACCAGCTCGGGGCCGCTGCCGGGCTCGCTCAAGGCGCTGCTGCCCGCCCCCGTGGCCAGCAGCTCGCGCACGGCCTCCACATGGAAGGCGAAGCCCACGCCTGCGGCGGCCTGGCCCTCGCCGCTGAAGCGCCCCACCAGGGCGTCGTAGCGGCCGCCACCGGCGATCGCCACCGGGGCGTCGGGTCCCTGGCACACCAGCTTCAGCACCAGCCCGTCGTAGAGAGCGAAGTGGGGCTGGTAGGTGGGATCGAGCTGCACCTCCACCCCGAGCCGCTGCGCCGCCGGGGTGACCACCGCCAGGGTGTGGCTGAGCTCTTCGAGCAAGGGGATCGGACCCAGCCACTGCTCCAGTTGATACAGCACCTGGGAGGCCTCGCCCCGCAGCCGCATCAGGGCGCTGAGCCGCTGACGATCGGTGCCCTGCAGCTGGAGCTGCTCCAGGGCGATCGGATCGAAGCTGGTGAGGGCGGCGCGGGCGGCTGCCCGCTGGGCGGCGGGCAGTTGTTGCAGCAGGGCGCCGAGCACGCCGTGATGCCCCACCAGCAGCCTCGGACTGTGCTCCAGGCGCAGACCGAGGTTGCCGGCTGCCGCCAGCAGCAGCCGGGTGAGTTCGGCATCGGCTGCCGCCGACGCTTCTCCCAGCAGCTCCACGCCGCTCTGCAGCTGCTCGTGGATGCGCTGCAGGCCGGAATCGCCCACGCTGCTGCGGAAGGTGCTGCCCTCGGTCCAGAGGCGCAGGGGCCTGGGGCGCTCGGCCATGCGGGTGCCGGCGGCCCGGGCGATCGAGGCGGTGAACTCAGGCCGCAGCCCGAGCGGCTCGTCGGCGGCGAGGCGCACCAACTCGCGGCCATCGATGCCCCCGCCGGCGGCCAGGGTGTCGAGCCGCTCGAAGCCGGGCGGCGCCACTTCCTGGTAGCCCCACAGCCGGTAGATCGCCGCCAGATCGGCACAGATGCGTCGGTTGCGCTCCACCTGGCGCGGGTTGAGATCCCGGGCGCCGGCGGCGGGTTGCAGGGCCATGGAGGCAGGCGGTTGGAACGCCGCCCGATCCTATGGAGCGGCCTGGGCGGCGGCCCCATCCAGCTCCGGAGCTCCGAAGCTGGCGCCGGTCAGGGGCCGACAGGCGGCCAGGCCCTCGATCAGGGCTGGCTGCAGGGCTGGAGCACAGGCGATCAGCCGGCCCTGCTCCAGCACCAGGGGCCCGCCGCCATAGCTGCTCACCCGCCCGCCGGCCTGCTCCACCAGCACCACGCCGGCGGCCAGGTCCCAGGGGGAGAGGCCCCGTTCCCAGTAGCCATCCAGGCGGCCGGCGGCCACGAAGGCCAGGTCCACCGCGGCGGCCCCGCCGCGTCTCACCCCATGGGTGCGGTGGGTGAAGTGGGCGAACTCGGCGTAGTTGTTGTCGAGCCGCTGGAAGCGGTCGTAGGCGAAGCCGGTCACTAGCAGGGCGTCCTGGAGGCGCGCGCAGTCGCTCACCTGCAGCCGCTGACTGGAGCCCAGGCGCTGGTCGTCGCACCAGCTGCCCAGGCCCGGCGCGGCCCAGTAGAGCTCCTGCAGAGCCGGCACCGCCAGGGCGCCGAGCAGGGGTGTGCCCTGCCAGCACAGCCCCACTGAAGTGCCGAAGAACGGATAACCATGCGCGAAGTTGGTGGTGCCGTCGAGGGGGTCGACGCACCACTCGAAGCAGCCCTGGCCACTGCGGCGGCCGCTCTCCTCGGCCAGCACCCCGAACTCAGGCGTTTCCCGCTGCAGCAGGGCCAGCACGGCGGCCTCGGCGGCCAGGTCCGCCTCCGTGACCAGATCGCCACAGCGACCCTTTTCCCGCACCTGGCGCACGCGGCCGTACTTCTCGCTCAACAGGGCGCCCCCGGCCTCGGCAGCCCGCCGGGCCACCGCCACCAGGTTGTCCCGCTCGGAGGGCGTCAGGCCCGACTCGACCAGGGCCCGATCGGAGGCCGCTGCGGGGCCGCTCATTCCTCCTCCAGGGGCAGGCCGGGGCTCACCTGACCGCGGCCGAAGTGGCGGCCGAACTGGAGGTCGTAGACCTCATCCTCATCCTGGGTTTCCACCTCCAGGGGGCCGATGGCCCGGGCCACGCAGAGCAGGCCGTAGCCGCGCTCGCGCAGTTCGCGCGACAGGCCCAGGGCTTCGCGGTGGTCGATCTGGCCGTTGAGCACCCGCACGGCACAGGCGGTGCAGCAGCCGTTGCGGCAGCTGAATGGCAGCGGATCACCCTGCTCCTCAAAACTGCGCAGGATGTAGGCCCCCTCCGGCACCTGATGGCGGATGGTGCGTCCGCTCTGGCGCCAGTGGACGGTGATCGGGTAGGTCGTGGTCATGCTGCTACATTGCCACCTGAGTGCCCCATTTAGCCGCTGGAGAGGTGGCCGAGTGGTCGAAGGCGCAGCACTGGAAATGCTGTATAGGGGCAACTCTATCGAGGGTTCGAATCCCTCCCTCTCCGCTTCCCCGCCAGCCTTTGTGCTGGCTTTTTCATGCTCGCCAAAAGGCTGGCTTCAGCCGAAGCGGCCGGTGACGTAGTCCTGCGTGGATTGCTGGGCTGGATTGTTGAAGATCTTTTCGGTTTCGCTGAACTCCACCAGATAGCCCACCTTGCCGGAGCCACCTGAAACCGCCTCGGCGTTGTAGAAGGCGGTGAGGTCTGCCACCCGCACGGCCTGCTGCATGTTGTGGGTCACGATCACGATCGTGAAACTGCGCTTGAGCTCATGCATCGTCTCCTCGATCTTGAGGGTTGAGATCGGGTCAAGGGCGGAGCAGGGTTCATCCATCAGGATCACTTCCGGCTCGGTGGCGATGGCCCGGGCGATGCAGAGGCGCTGTTGCTGGCCGCCGGAGAGGGCCAGACCACTCTCTTTCAATTTGTCCTTGCACTCATCCCATACCGCTGCCTTGCGCAGGGAGCGCTCCACCAGTTCATCCATGTCGCCCCGGTAGCCGTTGATGCGGGCTCCAAAGGCGATGTTTTCGTAGATCGTCTTGGGAAAGGGGTTGGGTTTCTGGAACACCATGCCGATGCGCCGACGCACCTCCACCGCATCCACGTTGGGGGCGTAGATGTCATGTCCGTCGAACACCACGCGGCCCTTGAGGTGGCAGCCGGGGATCAGGTCGTTCATGCGGTTGAGGGCCCGCAGCACCGTGGATTTGCCGCAGCCGGAAGGGCCGATGAAGGCCGTCACCTTGCCGCGTGGAATGTCCATGTAGACGTTCTTCACCGCCTCGAAGCTGCCGTAGGAGATGGTCACGTTCTCCAGGGCCAGGCAGGTGTCGGGAGCGGAGGCCGGAGTGTGGGACATGCTGATCGTGCTGGCGGTGGTCATGGTGTTGGAGGTGCAGGGAAGAACCAGGTGGCGCTCAGGCGCGAGAGAAACTGGCGATCCAGCGGGCCAGCAGATTGGCCACGAGAATCATCATCACCAGCACGAAGGAGGCCGCCCAGGCCAGTTCGTTCTGGGCCTCGTAGGGCATGATCGCGAAGTTGAAGATCAATACCGACATGGTGGCAATCGGGTTGAACACCCCCTCCGGCCAGAAGGGTGAAAACAGAGCCGTGAAGATCAGCGGGGCGGTTTCCCCGGCGGCCCGGGCAATGCCGAGCACCACGCCTGTGGCGATGGGCGTGAACGCCGCCGGCAGGGTGATGCGCATCACCGTCACAAATTTGGAGGCCCCCACGCCGTAGGCCCCCCAGCGCAGTTCCTGGGGCACGAGTTTGAGGCCCTCATCGGTGGTTTTGATCACCGTGGGCAACATCAGGGTGGCCAGGGCGATGCCACCGGCCATGGCGCTGTAGCTCTGATCAAAGAAGATGCGGGTGGCCACCACGATGCCGTAGACGAACACGCCGCAGATGATCGAGGGCACGCCGGCCAGCACGTCGTTGCCGAAGCTCACGAACTTGGCAAACCAGCCTCTCTGGGAATATTCCGTGAGGTATATGCCACCGCCAACACCGATCGGCACCGCGATCAGGGAGGCGATCAGGGTCACCAGCATGGTGCCCAGGATGGCATTGCCGATGCCGCCGCCGTCCAGGCCAGGAGGGGGCGGCAGCTCGGTGAACATGCTGAAGCTGATCAGCCGGCCGCCCTGCAGGAGCACGTAGAGGATCACCAGGAACAGGGGGAGCACCGCCGTCAAGGCAAACAATCCGGCGATGCCGGTGCACAGCCGGTTGATCCTGTTGCGCTTCAGGGAGCGATCGAAAGTGAGAGGCCGCCTCGCAAAAAGGCTCTCTGTGAGCTCGCGTTCGTCGCGGGCGGTGGAGATGGTCGCCATGGGTGGGAATTCAGTAGCGGAGGCTGAGACGACGCACCAGCCACTGGGCTAACACGTTGACGAGGAAGGTGAGCACCATCAGCACCAGGGCCGCATACATCAGAGCCGACACCTGGATGCCGCTCGCCTCCCCGAACTGGTTGGCAAGCATCGCCGCAATCGTGTTGCCCGGAGCCAGCAGCGAAAAGCTGAAGTTGAGGGCATTGCCGATGATCATGGTCACGGCCATGGTTTCCCCCATGGCGCGGCCCAGGGCAAGCATCACCCCGCCGGTGATGGCCGAGACGGCCGCCGGCAGGATCACGCTGGTGATGGCCCCCCAGCGGGTGGTGCCTACCCCGTAGGCCCCCTGGCGCAGTTCCACCGGCACCTGGTTGAGGGCATCGCGGGAGATCGCGGTGATGATCGGCAGGATCATCACCACCAGGATCAGGATCGCTGGGGCCATGCCTGGCCCGCGCGGCACGGTGTCGAACAACGGAGACCAGCCCAGCAGGCCGTGGAGGAGATTCAGGGCCGGCCGGATGGCCGGCTCCATCACGAAGATGGCCCAGAGGCCCAGCACCACCGAGGGGATGGCGGCCAGGAGCTCCACCATCAGACCCACGGCGTTGCGCACGAACGTCGGCACCAGGTCTTCGGTGATGAAGATCGCCGTGCCCACGCCGAGGGGAACGGCGATCAGCAGGGCCAGCAGCGAGCTCACCAGCGTGCCGTAGATGGCGATCAGGGCGCCGTACTGATCGTTGACCGGATCCCAGGCCGAGGTGGTGAGGAAACGCAGTCCGAAGGCCTGGATGGCGTCCTGGGAGCCCCGCAGCACCACGATGAAGATGCCCAGCAGGGCAATGGCCACCACCGAGGCCAGGCAGAGGGTGAGCTGGCGGAAACCGATGTCCACCAGCTTGTCTGAGGGGGGTCGGCGGCGCAGCGTGAAGGCGTCGTCGCTGGCTATGGGGGGCACGGCTGCGGTCATGGCGATCCGGGCGCGCTGTGGTCAGTCCACGGGCGGTCCGGTCCCCAGGAATGTACGAAGCGCTCCCTGCCGGTGCATTAAGTCGTGATTAACGCCGGCCAGCCCGGTAGTTTTGGGGCGCCACAGGGGTGACGGGGCCGCGCAGTTCATGGGTCGCATCGTCGGCATCGACCTCGGGACCACCAATTCGGTGGTGGCGGTGCTGGAGGGCGGCCGTCCGGCGGTGATCGCCAGCGCCGAGGGCAGCCGCACCACCCCCTCGGTGGTGGGCTTCAACCGCGACCAGGAGCTGCTGGTGGGGCAGCTGGCGCGGCGGCAGCTGGTGCTCAATCCCCGCAACACCTTTGCCAACCTCAAGCGCTACGTGGGGCGCCGCTGGGACGAGCTCGAGGAATCGAGCCTGGGCGTGCCCTACACGATCCGCGCCAACGACCAGGGCAACGTGCGGGTGGTGTGCCCCGCCACCGAGCGCGAGTACGCGCCGGAAGAACTGGTGGCCAGCGTCCTGCGCAAGCTGGTGGACGATGCCGCCACCTACCTCGGTGAGCCGGTGGAGGCGGCCGTGATCACCGTGCCCGCCTACTTCAATGACGCCCAGCGCCAGGCCACCCGCGACGCCGGCCGCCTGGCGGGCATCAGCGTGGAGCGGATCCTGAACGAGCCCACGGCGGCGGCGCTGGCCTACGGCTTCGATCGCTCCGCCGTGAAGCGGGTGCTGGTGTTCGACCTCGGCGGCGGCACCTTCGACGTGTCGGTGCTGCGGATCGCCCAGGGGGTGTTCGATGTGAAGGCCACCAGCGGTGACACCCAGCTGGGCGGTAACGACTGGGACCGCCGCATCGTGGACTGGCTGGCCGATGGCTTCCAGCAGGAGCACGGCCTCGACCTGCGCCGTGACCGCCAGGCCCTGCAACGCCTCACCGAGGCGGCGGAGAAGGCCAAGATGGAGCTCAGTGGGGTCCAGAGCACGCCCATCTCGCTCCCCTTCATCGCTACGGGCTCCGACGGCCCGCTGCACATTGAAACCAGCCTGGAGCGCCGCCGTTTCGAGGCCCTCTGCCCCGATCTGCTGGATCGGCTGCTGCGCCCGGTGCAGCGCGCCCTGCGCGATTCCAGCCTGGCCGCCGATGAGATCGACGACGTGGTGCTGGTCGGGGGCTCCACCCGCATGCCGATGGTGCAGGAGATGGTGCGCACCCTGGTGCCGCGGGAGCCCTGTCAGTCGGTGAATCCCGATGAGGTGGTGGCGATCGGCGCCGCGGTGCAGGCCGGCATCCTCACCGGTGAGCTGCGCGACCTGATGCTCAACGACGTGACGCCCCTCGGTCTGGGTCTGGAGACGATCGGCGGCGCCATGAAGGTGCTGATCCCACGCAACACGTCGATCCCGGTGCGCAAGAGCGACCTGTTCAGCACCTCGGAGGCGAACCAGAACTCCGTGGAGATCCACGTGCTGCAGGGGGAGCGGCAGATGGCCGCCGACAACAAGAGTCTCGGCCGCTTCCGCCTCTCCGGCATCCCGCCGGCTCCCCGCGGAGTGCCCCAGGTGCAGGTGTCGTTCGACATTGACGCCAACGGCCTGCTGCAGGTGTCTGCCACTGACCGCACCACGGGCCGCCAGCAGAGCGTGAGCATCCAGGGAGGCTCCAACCTCAGCGAGGAGGAGATCGCCCGGCTGCTGCAGGAGGCTGAGGAGAAGGCGGCGGAGGACAGGCGCAAGCGCTCCGCACTCGACCGCCGCAACAAGGCCCTCACCCTGATCGCCCAGGCGGAGCGGCGGCTGCGGGATGCCTCTGTGGAACTGGGCCCCTACGGTGCCGAGCGCCAGCAGCGGGCTGTGGAGCTGGCTCTGCGCGACGTGCAGGACCTGATGGCCCTGGAGCAGAGCGGCAGCAGCGATGTCGGGGAGCTGGAGCTGGCTGTCAGCCAACTGCAGGAGGCCGTGTACGCCCTGAACCGGCGCCTGCTCAGCGAGCGTCGCAGTGAGCAGGGTCCGCTGCAGGGCCTCAAGAACACCCTGGGCTCGCTCAAGGATGAGCTGTTTGCCGACGATGACGACTGGGATGACTGGAGTCGGCCGGGCAGTGACCCCTGGGCCATGCCCGCCGGCCGTTCCCGTGGTGGTTACGACAACCTGGGCTCGCCAGGCCGCAATCAACGCGATCGGGGCTACGGCTACAGCGAACCCGGCTACGACGACCGCAGCTACACCGACCGCAGCTATGCCGAGCCCGGTTACGGCGACCGCAGCTCTGCCGCCAGCGGCTATGGAGATCGGGGCTACGGCCGTGGTGAGCAGCCAATGGGCTACTCAGGCTCTGATCAGCTTGACCTGGACGACCAGAGGGCCGACGTCCAGAGGGATGACGACCGCTGGGATGAGGATCGCTGGGATGGTGCCAGGGGTGGTGCCAGGGGTGGTCGGTCAGACGATCCAGACCTCGATCTGAACCGGCCCCGCTCGCGTCCTGCCCAGCCAGCGGACCCCACCGGCCGGGGCTCCTTCCAGGGCGCCTCCCGCCAGGGAAGGCCTGTCTCCCGGGTGCCCGATGACGATCCCTGGGCTGACGGCTGACTCCTGTGGCAGTGCGTTCCTCGGCCCCATCGGACTACTGGGCGGTGCTCGGCCTTGACCCGGGTGCCGATCTCCCCAGCCTGAAGCGAGCCTTCCGCGCCCAGGCCAGGCGTTTTCACCCCGATCTCAACGGCAACGACCCCAGCGCCGAGGAGAGCTTCAAGCTGGTCAACGAGGCCTATGCGGTGCTCTCCGACCCCCGCCGCCGAGCGGCCTGGGAGCGAGGCGAAGACTCCGGAACGGCGGTGCCCACGGATCCCTTCGCCAGCGGCTTTCCGCGTTTCGAAACTTACCTCGAGGCGCTCTTCGGGCAGCGGCAGCGCTCTCGCTCCACTCCGTTCGATGACGGGGCATCGGGTGTTGACGCCACGTCGTCGGAACCCTTCGAGGAGGAGCCATTTGCGGAGGATGGCTTCGATGCCCACAGCGGCAGAGGCGATGCCGACGGCAGCGCTGACCCGGCGAGTGACTGGGGAGGGCCGGGCGGCTCCGTGACGCCTTCGCCAGCCCCGCCGCCTCCGGTGCAGGCCAGCACGGATGCCGAGAGCACGGTGGTCCTCAGCCCCGAGCAGGCGCTGCACGGGGAGCGGGTGGAGCTGGAGTTGCCCGACGGCACCGCCGTGGAAGTGTGGACACCGGCCATGGCGGGCGATGGCTGGCGGCTGCGCCTGGAGGGCGTCGCCCCCGGCGGTGGGGATCACTTTCTGCAGCTGCGGGTGCGCACGGAGGAGGGGTTGCGCATCGATGGCCTGCGGGTGCAGTACAGCCTTGATCTCACTCCCGCCGAAGCGGCCCTGGGCTGTGTGGTGGTGGTGCCCACCCTGCGCGGCCCGGTAAAACTCACGGTGCCGCCCTGCTCGTCCAGTGGTCGGTTGCTGCGCTTGCGGGGCCGGGGAATGGAGCGGGGCGACCAGCGGGGCGACCAGCTGGTGGAGGTGCGCATCGTGCTGCCGGATCAACTGGCCGATGCGGAAGAGGCCCTCTATGGCCGCCTCCAGGAGCTGGCCGACCAGGCTGCCGAGGAGCCCGCTCAGGAGGCTTCCCAGGAATCAGGCGGGCGATGAGAGAGTGGAGCTCCTGCGCCCCTCCTCCCAGCTCCTCCCATGCCGGTGCACGTGTTGCTCTTCGATCCCGGAACCGATCAGGAGGGGATCCATTCCCTCGAGATCAACGGCCGCACGGTGGTGCTGCTGTTCGAGGCCCGCGATGACGCCGAGCGCTATGCGGGTCTGCTGGAAGCCCAGGACTTCCCCGTGCCCTGTGTGGAGGCCCTCGAGCGACCTGAGATGGAGCAGTTCTGCCAGGAATCGGGTTATGAGGCCCGCTTCGTGCCCGTGGGCTTCCTGCCCCAGAGCCCGGAGGACCGGCTGCTGATCGCGCCGCCGGAGCGCAACATGGACGTGACCACCTGGCAGGAGCAGACCGCCGCCGCCGGCGCCGTGGCCGCCTCGGAGGCCCCCCAAGCCTCCGGCCAGCAAGGTGCTGATCCTGCCGTTGAGCAGACCCCGGCCGAACCGATCAGCAGCGGCGATCCCGAGCTTGAGGCCTTTCGGCGCCAGCTGGAGGGCCTGCTGTGAGTCCGGCCGCCGCCACGGGGGCCGATCGGGGCCATCTGCTCACCGAACAGGCCAATCCCCTCAGCGCCAGCCTTGATCAGCTCCCCACCGCCGAGCTCGTGGAGCTGTTCATCCACAACGACCTCGAACCCCAGCGGGCGGTGGCCGCCGCCGCCGCTGCCCTCAGCAGCGCCATCGAGGCGATCACCGCCCGGTTGCGGGCCGGGGGGCGTCTCTTCTACCTGGGTGCCGGCACGTCCGGACGGCTGGGGGTGCTGGATGCGGCGGAGTGCCCGCCCACCTTCTGCAGCCCGCCGGAGCTGGTGCAGGGGGTGCTGGCAGGCGGCGCGCCGGCCCTGCTGCGCAGCTCCGAGGGGCTGGAAGACCTGGAAGACGCGGGCCGCAGCGATCTGCAGGCCCTGGGCTTCGGGCCCGGCGACTGCCTGGTGGGAATTGCGGCCGGGGGCACCACCCCCTATGTGCTCGGCGGCCTGGCCCATGCTTCGGCCATCGGCGCCCTGGCCATCGCCATGGCCTGCGTGCCCGCCGACCAGGTGCCGATGCCCTGCAGCATCGACATCCGCCTGCTCACCGGCCCCGAGCTGCTGGCGGGCTCCACCCGCCTCAAGGCGGGCACGGCCACCAAGATGGCGCTCAACATCCTCTCCACCGGCGTGATGGTGCGCCTGGGCAAGGTGTACGGCAACCGCATGGTGGATGTGGCGGTGACCAACGCCAAGCTGGAGGACCGGGCCCTGCGCATCCTGCGCGACCTGGCCGGGGTGGAGCGCAGCGCAGGCATGACACTGCTGGAGCGCTCCGGCGGTTCCGTGAAACTGGCCCTGCTGATGCAGGCCGCTGGGCTGGAGGCCGCCGCTGCAGCCGAGGCCCTGGCGGCCCATGGGCCCAGCCTGCGCCGCACCCTCGCTGCCCTGGGAGCCACGTTGGGCTGAGCAGACCCTGCAGCGGCCGGGGCGATCAGCCGCTGAACGGCCCCCAGTAGGGGCTGGTGAACAGGTCCACGCGGCGGCGCGTTTCGGCGGGAACCTGCTCGGCCGGCGTCATCAGGGCATGACGCAGGGCCTGGTGAAAGCTGCTGCTGGGTCGCAGCTCGCCCACCCGCTCGGCCGCCAGCCGCACGATCTGCTGGGCCAGGGCGGCATTGGAGCGCAGGTTGTCGATCACCAGCTCCACCGTCACCGAGGCGTGCTCCTGGTGCCAGCAGTCGTAGTCGGTCACCATCGCCAGGGTGGCGTAGGCCATCTCGGCCTCGCGGGCCAGGCGGGCCTCGGTGTGGTTGGTCATGCCGATCACGCCGCAGCCCCAGCTGCGGTAGAGCTCGGACTCGGCCCGGGTGGAGAAGGCAGGCCCCTCCATGCACAGGTAGGTGCCGCCGCGGTGCATGTGGCGGCCCGGCGGCATCAGGCTGTCGCCCACATCGGCCAGCAGGCGGCTGAGGGCGCCACAGAAGGGATCGGCCGCGGTCACATGGGCCACCACTCCCTCGCCGAAGAAGGTGAGGGGGCGCTGGTGGGTGCGGTCGATGAACTGATCGGGCACCATCATGTCGAGGGGCCGGAACTGCTCCTGCAGGGATCCCACCGCCGACACCGACAGGATCCAGCGCACGCCCAGCGAGCGCAGGGCCCAGAGGTTGGCCCGGTAGGGCACCTCGCTCGGCGTGAAGCTGTGGTGGCGGCCATGGCGGGCCAGGAACACCACCTCCAGGTCGTTGATGCGCCCAAGCCGCAGGCTGTCGGAGGTGGGGCCGAAGGGCGTCTCGACGCTGATCTCGCGCATGTCCTCCAGCCCGTCCATGGCGTAGAGGCCGCTGCCCCCCAGCACGCCGAGGCGGGCACGGCGCAGATCGGGAGCGGCGCTGGTGGGGGCCTGCTCGGCAGGGGCGGGGGTGGTGGTGATGGGGGGTGTTGGCATCGGGGGCTTCGGGTGGGAGCCGCGCTCTGGCGGGCGGCGCAAACCGGCCCCATTGTCGTGCCGGCCCCATACAGTCGTGTTTTCAGCCATTCCCCCATGACCAAAGCCCTGATGGAGACGGATGCCGGCAGCATCGAGCTCGAGCTCTTCGATGCCGACGCCCCGAACACCGTGGCCAACTTCACCAAGCTGGCCAAGGAGGGCTTTTACGACGGCCTCGCCTTCCACCGCGTGATCCCGGGCTTCATGGCCCAGGGTGGATGCCCCAACAGCCGTGATGGTGCCCCCGGCATGGCCGGCACCGGCGGCCCCGGCTACCACATCGACTGCGAGATCAACGGCCAGAAGCACAAGTCGGGCACCCTGGCCATGGCCCATGCCGGCAAGAACACCGGCGGCTCGCAGTTCTACATCTGCCATGAGGCCCAGCCCCACCTCGACGGCGTGCACACGGTGTTCGGCCACACCACCAACATGGATGTGGTGCAGGCCCTCAAGAACGGCAGCAAGATCAACAAGCTGACCATTCAGGACTGAGCTTGCCGCGCGACCGATCCGCTGCGGTCGCTGCCGGGCTCAGCGCCAGACCAGAAAGGCCTCGGCCTGCAGCGGCAGCCCCGCCACACCGCCCCCCTGGAGCTCCGCCAGGGGGCGGTGCTGGCATTGCAGCTGGGCGCTGGGATGGGCCGTGCGCTGGGCATCGGGGGTGAGCAGCAGCGCCACGCTTTCGGTGTGGGGCCAGGCGGCCAGCCGGCGTAGAAGGTCGCTGATGCCCTGCTCCCGCAGGCCGTCTGCCCCCCTCCCTGAACTGAGCAGCAGAGCCAGGCCGGGCTGGTTCAGCAGGGCCAGCAGGCGGGGGTGCTCCTCGCGCCCCAGCAGCAGCCCCTGCTCCAGGGCCCAGGCCTGCAGATGGTCCAGCCGCTCCGACCGGGCGGCGTCCGGTCGTCCGCCTGACTCGTCGGCGACGCCACTCCAGGCCAGTACGGCGGTGAGCCCCAGGGGGCAGCTCGGCCCGTCTCCCATCAGGTGGCCGAGCTTGGAGCGCTTCACGGCCAGGTAGGCGGCGTTGTGGGTGCCGGGATCCATCACCAGGGGCACCCGGTCCACCACCTCCAGCCCATAGCCGCCCAGGCCGGCGATCTTGCGGGGGTTGTTGGTGATCAGCCGCAGCCGCTGCACACCCAGGTCGCTGAGGATCTGGGCGCCGACGCCGTAGTTGCGCAGGTCGGCGGGGAAGCCCAGCCGCTCGTTGGCCTCCACCGTGTCCAGGCCCGTGTCCTGAAGCGAGTAGGCCTTGAGCTTGTTGATCAGGCCGATGCCCCGGCCCTCCTGGCGCAGGTACACCACCACCCCTTCGCCGGCCTCCTCCAGCATCCGCAGGGCTGCCTCCAACTGGGGCCGGCAGTCACAGCGCAGGGAGCCGAAGGCATCGCCGGTGAGGCATTCGCTGTGCACCCGCACCAGCACGGGCGCGCTGGCCTGCTCGGGATGGCCCTTGACGATGGCCACATGCTCGCTGCCATCGAGCTCATTGCGGTAGCCGATCGCTCTGAACTCCCCGAAGCTGCTGGGCAGGGCGGCCTCGGCCTGACGGCGCACGAAGCGCTCCGTGTCGAGGCGGTAGCCGATCAGATCGGCGATGTTGATCAGGCGCAGACCATGGCGGCGGGCGTAGGCGGCCAGCTGGGGCAGCCGCGCCATCGAGCCATCGGCATTCTGGATTTCGCAGATCACTCCGGCGGGGTAGAGGCCGGCCAGCCGGGCCAGGTCGACGGCGGCTTCGGTGTGGCCCGCCCGCTTGAGCACGCCCCCCTGGCGCGCCCGCAGCGGAAAGATGTGGCCCGGCCGGCGCAGGTCGCTGGGGCGGCTGCCGGGATGGATGGCCACCTGGATGGTGCGGGCCCGGTCATCGGCCGAGATGCCAGTGCTCACCCCGTTCTCCGGGCCGGCATCGACGCTCACGGTGAAGGCCGTCTGGTTCTCGTCGGTGTTGCGATCCACCATCAGGGGCAGATCGAGGGCATCGAGGCGCTCGCCCTCCATGGCCAGGCAGATCAGGCCCCGCGCCTCGGTGGCCATGAAGTTGATCTGCTCGGGGGTGGCGAACTGGGCGGCGCAGATCAGGTCGCCTTCGTTTTCGCGGTTTTCGTCGTCCACCACCACGATCGACTCACCGTTGCGGATCGCGGCGAGGGCATCGGCGATGGCATCGAAGCGGATGGCACCGGTCACGGTCGCCTCGGAGCTGGCGACGGATGGGTTGCTCAGGGCGGTCAACGGGGGCGGTCGGACCCAGGGGCCCGGTGCAATCATCCTTTATAAAGCCCGCACCACCTCTCCATCGGGGCTCCGCCATGGCCAGAAAGCGCGTCGCGGTGATCGGTGCCAGCGGCTATGGTGGCCTCCAGACCCTGCGGCTGCTGCAGGGCCATCCCGGCTTTGAGGTGAGCTTCCTGGGCGGCGAGCGCAGCAGTGGCAAACGCTGGAGCGCGATCACGCCCTTCCTGCCCCTGCCGGGCGATCCGCTGGTGCAGAGCCCTGACCCCGACGCGATCGCCGCCGCCGCCGACTTCGCCGTGCTCAGCCTGCCGAACGGCCTCGCCGCCCGGCTGGTGCCGCCGCTGCTGGAGCGCGGCGTGCGGGTGGTGGATCTCTCCGCCGACTACCGCTACCGCTCCCTGGAGGCCTGGCAGGCGGTGTACAGCGCCGAGGCCGAGGCGGTCCCCCGCACAGATGCCGACCTCTGCGCCGAAGCGGTCTACGGCCTGCCCGAGTGGGAGGGCCGCCGCCTGGCCACAGCGCGCCTGGTGGCCTCCCCCGGCTGTTTCCCCACCGCCTCCCTGCTGGGTCTGCTGCCCCTGCTCAAGCAGGGCCTGATCGAAACGAGCGGCATCGTGATCGATGCCAAGACCGGCACCAGCGGTGGCGGTCGCGCCGCCAAGGAAAACCTGCTGCTGGCTGAGGCCGCCGAGGCGATCGCCCCCTATGGCGTGGTGGGCCATCGCCACACCAGCGAGATCGAGCAGATCGCCGCTCAGGTGGCCGGCCAACCGATCCAGCTGCAGTTCACCCCCCACCTGGTGCCGATGGTGCGTGGCCTGCTGGCCACCCTCTACGCCCGCCTGCGCGACCCCGGCCTCACCGCGGAGGACTGCCGCACGGTGCTGAGCTCCGCCTACCCGAACAGCCCCTGCGTTCAGGTGCTGCCGGTGGGCACCTACCCCTCCACCAAGTGGGTGCGGCAGACCAACCGTGCCCTGCTCTCGGTGCAGGCCGACCCGCGCACGGGCCAGCTGATCGTGATGGGCGCGATCGACAACCTGGTGAAGGGCCAGGCGGGCCAGGGAGTGCAGTGCCTCAATCTGATGGCCGGCCTGGAGGCCACTGCCGGCCTGCCCCTGCTGCCCTTCTACCCCTAGCTCGCCAGTCCGAGCGCCTGGGCGGCCAGGCACACCCCGAGGGGCAGGAGGCGATGCTCCAGCGGCCTGATGCGTGCCGCCAGCTGCTCGCGGCTGTCGCCCGGCAGCACCGGCACCGCCGCCTGCACCAGGATCCTGCCCGCATCCACCGTCTCACTCACCAGGTGCACGGTGCAGCCGCTCAGGGTGACCCCCGCCGCCAGGGCCTGGCCGACGGCATCGAGGCCGCGGAAGCTGGGCAGCAGGGAGGGATGAAGGTTCACCAACCGCTGCGGAAAGGCATTGATCAACGAGGGCGTGACGATCCGCATCCAGCCGGCCATCACCACCAGATCCACCCGGGCCTGATCGAAGGCTGCGATCAGGGCGGCATCGAGGGCGGCGCGGCTGGGCTGCAGCCGGTGATCGAGCAGCTGGCAGGGAACCCCCAGCCGCTCGGCCCGCTGCTGGGCACCGCAGCCCGGGTTGTTCACCACCAGCAGCACCACCTCGGCCTGCAGGGCCGGAGGCGGGCGGCGGGTGGCCTCCACCAGGGCCTCGAAATTGCTGCCTGCCCCGGAGGCCATCACGCCGAGGCGCAACGGCCGGTCCCCCTGGCCGCCACCGACAGCGGCCTGGGGTGGCAACGGCCACTGGATGCTGGGCCAGTGATCGCTAGGGTCAGACAAAGCGGGCCTCGGCTCCATGTCCCATCTCTCCATCCTGCCCACCCAGTTCCGCGACGTTGAGGGACTGGCCGCCAGCCTTGAGGCCCTCGGGCTCACCCCCAGCTACGGCGGGGTGCTGCGGGGCTTCGCCGATGAGCGCCAGTCCGTGGCGCTGCAGGTGAGGGTGGAGGCGGATCTGTGCCTGGGCTGGCGCCGCCAGCCCGACAACTCCCTCGCTCTGGTGGGCGATCTGCAGCGCCTCAGCCGCAGCCGCTCCCTGCAGGGGCTGTTGGGTCGGCTCACCCGCGCCTACGCCGCCCGGATGGCCCTCAGGGACGCTGCGCTCCACTTCAGCGATGCCCAGGTGAGCGTCAGCACCTGAACCAGCCTGTGTCGTCGCCTGCCCCAGCCTGCCCTCGCTTTCAGCTCGATCTCAGTCAGCCCAGCAGCCACCTGGTGGGGGTGAGGCTGCAGCACACGCCCCGGCGCCCGCAGCTGCGCTTCGCGCTGCCGGCCTGGACGCCCGGCTCCTACCTGATTCGCGACTACGTGCGGCAGCTGGAGGGTCTGGAGCTGCACCAGGGGGGGCAGGCCCTGCCTCTGCGCCGCGTCGGCACCAGCCAGTGGCAGGTGGCGCTGCCCAGTCTGGAACCGGTGGAGATCCGCTACCGGATCCTGGCCACCGAGCTCACGGTGCGCACCTGCCACCTCGACGGCGATCACGGCTTTCTGGCCCTGGCCGCCGTGGTGCTCGAGCTGGAGGGGGAGCGCTGGAGCCCCCAGACCCTGGAGCTGCGGCTGCCGCCGCAGTGGCAGGCCTTTGTTCCCCTGCCTGAGGACCCCTCCGGCGGCTGGCGGGCCACCAGCTTCGATCAGCTGGTGGACACGCCGGTGGAGGTGGGGCCTCACCGCTGTCACCAGTTCAGCGTGGCCGGGGTCCCCCATCGCTGGGTGAGCTGGGGCCGCACTCTTTCAGGGGAGGATCTGCCCTCGCCGGCCCCCCGCTGGCTGGGGGATGTTGAACGGGTGTGTCTGGCCTGCTGCCGCCTGATGGGGGTGGAGCGGCCTGCCGCCGCTGCCTATCTGTTCGTGCTTCATCTGAACGCGAATGGCTATGGCGGCCTTGAGCACGACAGCAGCACGGTGCTGCAGTTCGGCCGGCGCCGCCTGGCGCAGCCTGCGGGGCGCCGCAAGCTGCTGCAGCTGGTGGCCCACGAATACCTGCACCAGTGGAACGTGCGGCGGCTGCGGCCGGCCGAGCTCAGTCCCTACGACTACGGCCAGGCTGTGGTGATCCCCACGCTCTGGTTTGCCGAGGGCATCACCAGCTACGTGGACCAGCTCCTGCCCCACAGCGCCGGGCTGTGCAGCGCCGCTGAGGTGCTCGACGATCTCGGCGCCGATCTCAGCCGCTATCTGCTCACCCCGGGCCGGGCCGTGCAGAGCCTGCGTCAGAGCGGCGAGGAGGCCTGGGTGAAGCTCTACCGCGCTGACGCTGATGCCCCCAACAATCAGATCAGCTACTACCTCAAGGGGGCGGTGCTGGCCCTGGCGCTCGACCTGCACCTGCGCCGCGTCGGCAGTGGGCTGCCGGTGGTGCTGCGCCAGCTCTGGCGCCGGCTCGGCTGCGTGGGCCGGGGCTACCGCGAAACCGATCTGCTGGAGGCCTTCGCCGCCCAGGCCCCGGATCTGCAGGCCCTGCTGCCGGCGTGGCTGGAGGGGTTGGAGGATCCCCCCCTGGCCGCCTATCTGGCCGATGTGGGACTCAGCCTCCAGCCCCGCAGCCAGAGTGGCGCCTGGGTGGGGTGGCGGCTGAAGAGTGGCACAGGGGGCTTGACGTTGCAGCGCGTTGTGCGGGACTCTCCTGCCCAGCAGGCTGGACTGATGGTGGGCGATGAATTGCTGGCCCTGCACGGGTGGCGCCTCCATCAACCAGACGACGTGGCCCAGCTGCTGCAGCCCGAGGCTGCCCTGAGCACGGCTGAAGCCGGCATCCCGCTGCTCTATGCCCGCGATGGCCAGGTGAAAACCACCCTGTTGAGACCAGCCTCCCCCGCCATTGAGGCCTGGGACCTCAAGCCAGACGCCGAGGCGGACGCGGCCAGCCTGGACCGCCGCCATCGCTGGCTGTCCCTGGAGCTGCCGTGAACCTGCGCCAGCGTCCTTACATGGTGGCCGGCGTCGCGGCCTCGGGTGTGCTTCTTCTCGCCGGCATCGGCTGGCTCGCAGCCACCCTGGGCGGCGCCTCGGCTGGAGACCCCAGCCAGGCCACCCTGATGGAACTGCTGGAGGAGGTGCGCTCGCCCCCCATGGCGCCCCGGGCGGGCCGGCGCAATGCCCCCGCTCCCCCCGCTCCCAGCGACTGGACTTCGCCCCTGGCGGGCGGCACCTGTGCGGGCTCGGGTTCAGCCGATTCACCGCGGCTGCGGGCCCAGCTCGAACGCCTGCGCACCGCACCCCTGCGGCTCAGGATCGACCCCAGCAACTACGGCACCCGCTTCAACCGCGATGCCTTCGGCAACCCCCTCGATCCCACCCCCCGGGTGGTGATTCTCCATGAAACGGTCTTCGGCATCGGCTCGGCGATCAACACCTTCCTCACCCCCCATCCCCGCGACGAAGACCAGGTGAGCTACCACGCCGTGATCGGCCTGGATGGCAAGACGGTGCTGCTGCTCGACCCCAGCTCCCGTGCCTTCGGGGCGGGCAACTCCGCCTTCCGAGGCCAGTGGGTGGTGACCAATCCCGACTTCAACGGCTCGGTGAACAACTTCGCCCTGCATGTGAGCCTGGAAACTCCCCTCGATGGCGAGGACACCGGCCCCAGCCACAGCGGCTACACGCCGGCGCAATACGACGCCCTGGCGGTGCTGCTGGCCGACTGGATGGAGCGTTTCCCCATTTCCCCTGACCACATCACCACCCACCAGGCGGTGGATCTGGGCGGCGAGCGGATGGATCCCCGCAGCTTCGACTGGCAGGCCCTGAAGACGAGGCTTTCAGCTCTGCAGGCCTTCTGCGACCGCCCCGCCACCACCACGGCCCTCAACTGACCTGAGCCGCAGCTGAATTCAGATCAGGGGCGAGAGGGCCGGCCGGCGTTGGCCGTAGAGCAGGGCGTGCAGTTCCGGATCCTGCATCGAGCGCAGGATGCGGCGGTGATAGTCGAGCTTGCCGTTGTGCAGGTAGGCGAGGGTGGCCAGGGCCTTGGCCTCACGGGGACTGGCACTGGCCTGGAGCACGCGGTCGGTGGGGAAGTCCAGATCGTGGCTGAGGCGGGCGAACTTGCCCACGAGCAGGCGCACGTTCTGTTCTGGATCGAGCAACTGACGACGCGCCTCCATCACCTGCTCGTCGGAGGCGTCGGCCTCCAGGAGCCCCTGGTGCACCATCTCGCCGAGGCCCAGCTGAGCGGGCCCATGGGTGCTGAACAGGCCGGAGTGGGCCGCCAGGGGCAGATCTTCCCCTGGCTTGGCGTGGCGCATCTCATCGAACAACACGGCCGTCACCAGCATCGGGTTGATGTGGTGGCGGGCCGACTCGCTCAGAATCACCGGCCGCAGTTCCTCCAGCCTCCCCAGGGCATGGCTGCGCAGGGGCTCGAACTGGTCGATGCCCTCGGTGAACAGCTGGGCCAGGCGGGGCTGGGGGCCATGCACACCGAAACGGCGCTGCAGCTCCTGCAGCTCACTGGCCGAAAACTGCAGCGGATCGGCCTGGGTGCCGCCATCGGGCGTGTTGACGCTGCCGCTCAGGCCCGGATCGATCAGCAGCGGCGACTGGGGCTCCAAGCGCCCCGCCGGACTGAGCAGGGCCAAGCCGAGGGCCGCCAGCACGCCGAACCGCCGCCTCAGCCGCACCCCTCCCCCGAGGGGCCTCATTGCCGGCAGGGCGCAATCGATCACAGCCCAGCACGGCGGCGACACGACTGCCCTGCAGGGCGCAGTTCGGGCGTGAGAGGCAGGGGCACAGGCAACACAACAAAGCCAAAGTTCATCTTAAGAAGCCTGTCCAGCCTTTGATCCCGGAGCCGAACGGTCCTGTGGCCGGCACTTGATACAGGGGCCCGCCGGGATCAGCCCTAGTTTCTGGGCGTCAGACCCGGCGCCCCAGGGCGCAACCCCAGCCGACTCCATGCCTGCCGACTTCGATGGTTCCAGCCCCGCCACCCAGTGGAGCCGTTTCTGTGACCTGCTCTGGTATCACGATGGCCTGGGAGTCTGGCTCGATGTGAGTCGGATGGCCCTGAACCAGGCCGACCTCAGCCGCCTGGCGCCAGGTTTCGCCTCGGCCTTCACGGCGATGGCGGCCCTGGAGGGGGGCGCCATCGCCAACCCCGATGAGCAGAGGATGGTGGGCCATTACTGGCTGCGGGCCCCCGAGCTGGCACCGGATGCCGCCACCGCCGATCACATCGCCGCCGAGATCGACCAGATCGAGGCCTTCGGCGCCGGGGTGCTCTCCGGCAGCCTGCAGGCCCCCGGAGGGGTGCCCTTCAGCGATGTGCTCTGGATCGGCATCGGCGGCTCGGGTCTTGGCCCCCTGCTGGTGATCGAGGCCCTGCAACAGGAGGGCTGCGGCCTGCCCTTCCACTTCATCGACAACGTCGATCCCCAGGGCATCAGCCGCACCCTGGCCCGGCTCGGGGAGCGCCTGCGTACCTCCCTGGTGATCGTGGTGAGCAAGTCCGGCGGCACGCCCGAGCCGCGCATCGCCATGGAGCAGGTGCGCGAACGGCTGGGCAGCCTCGGCGGCCACTGGGCCCAGCAGGCCGTGGCGGTGACCATGGTGGGCAGCCGTCTGGACAGCCTTGCCGTGCAGGAGCAGTGGCTGGCCCGCTTCGACATGTTCGACTGGGTGGGGGGCCGCACCAGCATCACCAGCGCCGTGGGGCTGCTGCCCGCCGCCCTGGTGGGGGCCGATCTGCGCGCCTTCCTCGATGGCGCCGCCCAGATGGATGCCGCCACCCGCTGCCCCGAGCTGGAGGCGAACCCCGCGGCCCTGATGGCAGCCGCCTGGCACGTGGCCGGCCATGGCCGCGGTCAGCGCGACATGGTGCTCCTGCCCTACCGCGACCGGCTGGCCGTGTTCAGCCGCTACCTGCAGCAGCTGGTGATGGAGAGCCTCGGCAAGCGTCTCGATCGCGACGGCCAGGTGGTGAACCAGGGCATCGCCGTGTACGGCAACAAGGGCTCCACCGACCAGCACGCCTATGTGCAGCAGCTGCGCGATGGCGTGGACAACTTCTTCGTGACCTTCATCGAGGCCCTCGACGACCCCGCTGACCTTCCCGCCCTCAACGGCGAGTGCCCCGGGGACGTGCTGGAGGGGTTCCTGCAGGGCACTCGCACGGCCCTGATGGAGAGCGGCCGCCAGAGCCTCTCGATCACCCTGCGCCGCTTCGATGCCCGCAGCCTGGGCGTGCTGGTGGCCCTGTTCGAGCGCGCCGTGGGCTTCTACGCCGAACTGGTGAACATCAACGCCTACGACCAACCCGGCGTGGAGGCCGGCAAGCTGGCCGCCGCCTCGATCCTGGAACTGCAGGGCCGCCTGCATGAGCTGCTCGCCGATGGCCAGCCCCGCAGCCTGGAGCAGATGCGCCAGGCCCTGGAGGTGCCCTCCGCCGAGCCGCTGTTCTGGATCCTGCGCCACCTCTGCGCCAACCAGCCCGGTTACGTCGTGGAGGGCGACTGGGGCCGCCCCGAGGAACTCGTGGTGGCCCAGCCCGATCAACTGGAGGCGCTGGTGTAGTGGCGCAGGGCGTAGCGCCAGAACCAGCGGCTGCCCAGGAAGGTGGCCGTCGCCATGGCCAGGCCGCCCACCACCCACAGGGGCTCTCCTCTCCCGAGCACTGCCTCGGCCGGCACCGTGGTGAGGAAGGCCACGGGCAGCACAAAGGTGAACACCAGCCGCAGGGCCTGGGGGTAGGCCGTCACCGGATAGCGGCCGGCCACCAGGGTGTAGCGCAGCACCTCGGTGGCGTTCCACACCTTCACGAACCAGATGCTGAGGGCCGCCAGCACGAACCAGAGGCTGTAGAGGATCACGGCGCTGGCCACCAGCAGGGCGGCACTGAGGGCCAGCCCCAGGGGAGTCCAACTGGCCCCGGCCCGGGCGGCTGCCCAGCCGCACAGAGCGAAACCGGCCAGGATCCCCGGTAGGCCCCAGGGCGAGATCATGCGGGTGGAGAGCCAGAACTGGCTGTCCAGGGGTTTCAACAGCACGAAGTCGAGGCTGCCGTTCTGCACATGCCCCACGATGCGGCTCAGGTTGGGCTGCAGCAGGCTGGTGGTGAAGCCATCCAGCACGGTGTAGAGGCCCAGCACCACCAGGGCCTCATCCCAGCTCCAGCCGCCCAGGTTGGCGGTGCTCTGCCGCTGCGGCCCTCCGAACAGCAGCCCCAGCACGAACACACTGCCGGCCAGGTTGCCGAGCACCGAGAGGGCCTCGATCCAGAAGTTGGCCGGGTATTCGAGCTCAGCGCTCAGGGCCGTGGCCCAGAAGCGGCCCAGGCTGCGCCGGTAGCGCCCGAGCCTGGAGGCGAGCAGGGGTGTCGTCATCAGGCCCCCATGGAGGAATAGCGCCTCAATCCCCGGCGCCAGAGGAAGGCGGCGATCGGCAGCAACAGGGCGCACCAGGCGGCAATGGTGGCGAAGCCCAGTGGGGCCGACACCGGCAACCCCGCCAGCAGCCGGGCCGGGAAGTCGACCATCCAGGGGAAGGGGGTGGCGAGGGCCAGCCGTCGCAGGCCCGGAGGGAAGCTGTCGAGGGGGGCCACCAGGCCGGAGAGAAACAGGTAGGGAATCAGCAGCAGCCGATCCAGGGCGGCGGCGCGCTCGGTCCAGAAGCAGGCCATCGCCACCACGGTCTGCAGCAGGAAGCGCAGCAGGAAGGCGGCCCCGATCGCCACCAGGCCGAGCAGCAACTGCGGGGCCGGGGGCAGCCACAGCCCGCCGGGCAGCAGCAGGGCCAGGGGCAGCAGCATCAGGGCCACGAATGGCACCCGGGTGCCCTGCTCGGCCACGTGGGCGGCCAGATAGCGCCACAACGGCAGCAGGGGTTGCAGCAGCAGGGGTGACAGCTTGCCCTGCAGGGTGTCCTCTTCGAACACGTGGATCAGCCACACCACGCTGAACTGGCGCACCAGAAAGGCGGCCAGGAAATAGCGGCGCAGCTGGATCGGATCCAGCCCGGAGGCGCCATTGGCCTCAGCGCCGCTCCACACCCCCAGCATGATCAGCGGCAGCACGCCCGAGAGCGCCCAGAGGGCGATTTCGGCCCGGTACTCGAGCATGTAGGCGTACTGGGTCACGAGCAGGGCCCGGGCGATGCGCCAGGTCCGTCGCGGGCGCCATAGGCCCCTCATCGGCCGGCCTCGCGGCGGAACAGCCCGCCGATCAGCTCGTCGATCGGGGGGTCGGCCACCTCCAGATCGCTCACCTCGAAGCGGCTGAGCAGGGCGGCCACCTGCTCCGTGAGCTGCTGGCGCGGGATGCGCAGCCGCACATGGTGGCCCTGGTGCTCGTCCACCAGGCCGTAGGCCTCGAAGCAGCCGGCCGGCTGCAGCTGCTGCAGCTCCAGGCGCACCTGGCGGTGGGGGGCAAGGTCCTGGGTGAGCCGCTCCAATGAGCCGTCGTGGAACAGCCGGCCCTGGTGAATCAGCAGCACCCGCGGACACAGCGCCGTGATGTCACCCATGTCGTGGCTGGTGAGCAGCACCGTGGCACCGGTGCGGCGGTTGTAGTCGGCGAGGAACTCCCGCACGCGGGCCTGGGCGTTGACGTCGAGGCCGAGGGTGGGCTCATCGAGAAAGAGCACGGCCGGCCGATGCAGCAGCGCCGCCAGCAGCTCGGCCTTCATCCGCTGCCCGAGGGAGAGCTTGCGCACCGGACGGCGCAGTTCGCTGCCCAGCTCCAGCATCTCGGCCAGCTCAGCGATGCGATGCTCGGCGGTGCTGTCATCGATGCCGTAGACGGCGGCATTGACGCGTAAGCTGTCCAGGGCCGGCAGATCCCAGATCAGCTGCTGGCGGTTGCCCATCACCAGGGTGATCTGCTGCAGGAAGCGCTCCTGGCGCTGGAAGGGCACACAGCCCGCCACCTGCACGGAGCCGCCGCTGGGGTGGATCAGGCCGGTGAGCATCTTGAGGGTGGTGGTCTTGCCGGCGCCGTTCGGGCCCAGGAAGCCCACCATTTCGCCGGGTTCGATCTGGAAGCTCACCCCCTGCACGGCCGGCACATCTCGGTGGCGCCTCTGCACCAGGTGCTCCAGGGTGCCGCGCAGCCCCGGGCGCTTCTCGGCCACCCGGTAATGCTTCCTCAACTGGCGCACGTCGATGATCGGCATCGCCGCGCCTCCGAACCGGTCGGCATTCTGGGGGCCCGATGGCAGCAACGGCAGGCCCGGCGGCGGCCAATCCCCTAGCCCGCCAGCAGGCCTGCCATCACCAGGCCCAGGTAGGTGCCCACCACATAGCCCAGCAGGCCGATCGCCACGCTCGGCAGGGCCAGATCGGGGCGCTGGAGGGCGCCGGCCAGGGCCAGGGCGGTGCTGGGGCCACCCACGGCGGCCTGGCAGCCCACGAGGCTGTCGGCCAGTCCCCAGTGCCGCCAGCGGCCCACCAGCAGCACGACCAGCGCCTGCACGGCCACGATCAGGCTGGCCAGGGCAAACACCCAGCGGCCTTCCCCCAGCAGGCCCTGCACGGGTGAATTGAGACCGATCACGGTGAAGAAAGGCTGGATCAGCAGCAGCCCCAGCGGATAGCTGAGCCGCAACTGGGACAGGGCCGGTAGCTGGGCCGCCGCCAGGGCGATGCTGGTGAGCACCAGGATGCCGGGGGCGCCGGGCCACCAGTTCTGGAGGACGCCTGTGGCCGCCTCGCTGATCACCACGATCACCACCCCCCAGAGCAGGGCCACGCCGCCGGCCCGGCTCAGGAGGTCGCGGGGGCGGGCACTGGTGGGCTCCCAGGCTGCGGAGCTGGCGATCTGTTCAGGACTGGCCGAGTGCTCGGCGCCGGCTGTGGCGCTGAGGGATTCGGCTGGGTGAGCTCTGTGGCGGCGTCCCAGGGCCAGGCTGATCAGAAACCAGAGGCTGAACACCACATGGTCGGCGGCGGTGGCCACCAGCACCAGGCCCTCAGGGGGCTGCAGGGTGCGGGCCACCGACACGAAGTTGAGGCTGCCGCCGCTGAAGGTGGCCGTGAACAGACCGCTGAGGGCCGGCAGATCGGCACCGAGCCGCCCGCCCAGCAGCCATGCCCCCAGGCCGGTGCCCAGCACGGCCGCCAGCACCGCCGTGGCGAAGGGCTGCAGCAGCCGCTGCGCCCCGGGCCACACCCGGCGCAGATCCACCGCCAGCAGCAACAGGGCGATGGCGAGGGAGGTGAGCGGCCCTGTCACCACGGCTTCGGCCGCCGCCTCGGCCTTCCAGCCGAAGAGGTTGGTGGTGAGCAGGCCAAGGAACAGCACCAACAGGGTGGTGCCCAGCTGACGGCCGATCGCGGTGGCCTCGGCCAGCCACCAGCCAGCCCCGGTGAGCAGGGCGATCAGCAGCAACGAGAGCAGCATGGCGACGGCCAGGAGCCGGATTGTCTGGCCGGCTCCAGTGAAGGCCGGGCTGAAGCGGGGTGCAATGGCGCTTCAGTTCAGCCGTGCTGCCCAGAGGCTGGGATCACCAGCCGCAGGGAGCGCTGGGGGCAGCGCAGTCGTCCTTCATCTGGGCGTGCTCAGCAGGGGAGAGCGGCCGGTAGCCACCGGAATGGGGGCCACCGCGCTGCTCGGCTTGGGCCAGGCCGCCGAAGGAGCCGGCCAGCACCACAGCCAGGGCCAGGGATTGGAGGAGAGTCGTCATGGTTTGTTCCGCAAGGGAGCACAGGCTGCCCAGGGCGTGCCTGTATCCATGACTACCGTTCGGCGATGGGATCGGATTGCCAGGGGCTCTTTGGCTCCTGCTCCGGCTCCTTCTTCGGTTCCTGTGCTGGAGCCGGCGCCCCTGAGGGCTGGACCTGCTCGATCAGCCAGCGCCGATAGGCCGGATCGACATCCTGCAGCGGGGTGGTGGAGATCTCCGGCAGCTCGTAGGGGTGTGCCTCCCGGATCAGCTCCATCAGGGCCGGCTGCTGCCCCCTGCTGGTCTTGAAACTGATGCGGATCTCCTGCTCCTCAACCAGTTCGCCCTTCCAGAAGTAGAGGCTGTCGATCGGCTGCAGCTGGGCGCAGGCGGCCAGCCTTCCCGCCACCACCCGGCGCGCCAGCTGCCTGGCGTCGTCCAGGTTGGCCACGGTGGTGTGAATGGTGAGCAGCTGTTGCTCCTGGTCGATTGATCCCGTCATCGCGTGGTCGTCAGCAGGTGTTGACGATCGTGCCCAATCCAATCCGCTTCCTAGGTTGTAGTTGACAAGCAGCTTCTGCTCAGCGCCCTTACGCCCATGACAACGACGGACTGGCTCTGGGTGTTGCATCCCGCCCTGGCGGTGGTGCTGGTGTACCCCCTGCTCGGCCTGGTGCTGCGCCTGGCCCAGCAGACCCGCCAGCGGCGCGTGCAGAAACTGAAGCTGCCCCCCAGCGTGGGCGGCGAGCATGTGGACTTCGGCCGCTGGTTGGCGGCGGCGGTGGTGGGCATCGAACTGCTGGCGATGGTGGTGGTGATCAGCACCAAGCAGCCCTCGGCACTCACGCCCGGCCGCAGCGGCCTGTTGCTCCTCGTGCTGGCTGGCACCGTGGCGGCGTTGGTGGCGCTCTGGCGTGCCAAGGAGGCGATCTACCGGGCCAGCTTCGCCCTGCTCTGCTGGGCCGGCGTGATTGGTCTGGGCCTGCAGCCGGAGGTGTGGCGCCTCAGTGACAATCCCCTCGATCCGGCCTTCTGGCAATCCCACTTCTGGGGCGGCATGGGGCTCACCGGCCTGATGCTGTTCTCAGTGGCGGCCCGGCCTGAGATTCTGCGGCAACTGCGCTGGCGGCGGCTGCACATCACGGCCAATGTGATCGCGGCGCTGATTTTCGTGGCCCAGGGCATCAGCGGCCCGCGGGATCTGCTGGAGATTCCGCTCAGCTGGCAGAAGTCGGTTGTCTATGCCTGTGACTTCACCAACAAGGTGTGTCCACCGCCGGCACCAGCGCCGGCGCCCCAGCCCTGACCTGCTCTGATGCGTCTCCCCTGGGCCGTGGCCCTGCTGGCCCTGCTGGCTGGCCGTTACTGGTGGTGGCGCCTCACCAGCACCCTGGTGCTGGACGACTGGCTCAGCGGCTCGATGAGTGTGCTGGTGCTGCTCGCCGAGACCTGGCTGCTGGCCCACAGCTTCCTGCAGCTCGGCTTCAGCCTTGCCCCTGACCCGCGCATCACCCCTCGGGCGGATCGGGCAGCCGCCCGGTTGCAGCGTCGTCTGGAGCCCGCGGGATCCGCCTCGCTGCCCCTGCCCTGGGTGGATGTGCTGATTCCCACCTGCGGGGAACCACTGGAGCTGGTGGAGCGCTGCCTGCTGGGCTGCCTGGCGCTCACCTATCCCCGGGCCCAGGTGTGGCTGCTGGACGATGCCGCTCGTCCTGAGCTGAAGGCGCTCTGCCGGCGGCTGGGCTGCCGCTACAGCTTCCGCCGGGGCCGCGAGCATGCCAAGGCCGGCAACCTCAACCACGTGCTGCCCCTGCTGCAGGGCGAGCTGATCGCCGTGTTCGATGCCGACGTGGTGCCGCTCAACACGTTCCTGCTGCGCAGCGTGGGGCTGTTCGATGAGCCCCGGGTGGCGCTGGTGCAGTCGCCCCAGACCTACATGACCGCCGATCCGGTGATCCGCAACCTGCGGCTGGAGGGCTGGCTGATGCCCGACGAGGAGAGCTTCTACCGCTGGATCGAACCGGTGCGCCAGGGCGTCGGCGCTGTGGTGTGCGCCGGCACGTCGTTCCTGGTGCGCCGTTCGGCCCTGCTGGCCGTGGGGGGCTTCGACACGGGCACCTCCTCGGAGGACCTGGCCACCGGCATCCGGCTGACGGCGGCGGGTGGGGAGTGCGTGTATCTGCCCGAAAAGCTGAGCGCCGGGTTGGCGCCGTTCACGGCCTCGGCCCTGGTGCGCCAGCGCTGCCGCTGGGCCAGCGGCACCCTCCAGACCCTGCGCACCGGCGCCAGTCCGCTGCGCATTGCCGGGCTGACGCCCCTGCAGCGGCTTGCCTTTCTGGAGGGCATCCTGCACTGGTTCAACGCCCTGCCGCAGCTGCTGCTGGCCCTGATGCCGCTGATGATCGGCGTGCTGGGCGTGCTGCCTCTGCAGATCACCGCCGCAGGCCTGCTGCGCTATGCCCTGCCCTTCTTTGGCGCCCAGCTGCTGCTGGCCCGCTGGTTCAGCAACCAGGCCCGTACCGGCCTGCTGCCTGAGCTCTACCGCTGGATCGTGTTGATCCCGCTGGTGGCGACGATCTGCCGCTGGGCCCTGCAGCGCCCGCTGCGCTTCCAGGTGACCCCCAAGGCTCTGGCCATAGCCGGCAGGCAGGCCGCCGATCCCCGCCTCTGGCTGCCGTTGCTGGTGCTGCTGCTGTTGCAGTTGCTGGCCCTGCTCAATCTGTTCGGCTGGGCGCAGGATCCCACTGGGCCGGCGCTGGCGCCGGTCACCCCTGCCAGCCTGGCTCTGGGGGTGAGCTGGAGCCTGATCAACGCCCTGCTGTTGCTGCTCGCCCTGCGCTGCTGCTGGGACCGTCCGCGACGTTCCGCTCTGCCCTGGTTCGCCGTGCGTGAACCCGCCTGCCTGGATGGCCAGCCGGTGCTGCTGCGGGCGATCAGCGAGGAGGGGGTGGAGCTGGCCCTGGCTCCAGGTGCTCGGCAGGCTGGCCAGGTGGCGCTCTCCTTGGCTGGTCCTGCCTCACTGCTGCAGCTCACCTGGGGCCAGGAGTGCTGGCCCCTGCAGCTGGCGGCGTGCCGCGGCCATCGCCTCGGAGCCCTCTGGAGTGGCCTCAGCCCCCGCCAGCAGCGGACCCTGCAGCAGCGGCTCTACCGCCAGAGCGGCCTCTGGCCCCACCGGCGGGCGCCGTTTGAGCCACTGGCCCTGCTGGCGGTGCTGGGCCGTCTGCTCAGCCCTATTCCCCCCGACGACTGGTTCCGGCGCAGCCTGGTGCCGATCCAGCTGACCGCCCCCGCCCGGTCCCAGCGGCCGGTGCCGCCACGGGCCTACCCCACGGCCGAGCTGGCGGTGTAACGGGGCTCCCACCGGGCTGCATCGAGACACTGGAGCGCCTCGGCCGGCGTGCTGGCCCGCTCCGTCAGCCCCTGCTGCACGGCCATCAGGGCCACCGCCTCCGCCACCGCCCGGGACACGGCCTGCACCCGGGTGAGGGGTGGCATCAGCGGCTCCAGCGGATCCCGGGCGGCGGGAATGGTGGACGCCAGGGCTTCCAGGGCCGCATCGATCATGGCCTCACTCACCCGGGTCGCGCCCACGGCCACACAGGCAAAGCCCAGGCCGGGGTAGAGGAAGCAGTTGTTGCACTGTCCGATCACGCGCTCCTGGCCGTCCCAGGGCACCGGGGCGAAGGGGCTGCCCGTGGCCACCAGGGCCCTGCCGCCACTCCAGGCGAGCAGATCGGCGGGGCTGGCCTCGGCCAGGTTGGTGGGGTTGGAGAGGGGCAGGATCACGGGGCGCTCGGTGCCGGCGGCCATCGCCTCCACCACTGCCTGGTCGAAGGCGCCGGCCACGGTGGAGGTGCCGATCAGCACGGTGGGCCGCACCTGCTGCACCACCTGCAGCAGCCCGATCTGCCCCTGGCCGTTGCGGCTGAAGCGCTCCGCTTCCTCGGCAGGCCGGGCCAGGGCGGCGGGGGGTTCTGATCCAGGCGCTGCCACGATCAGCCCGCGGCGATCGAGGCCCCAGATCCTCTGGCGGGCCTGGAGGGCGCTCAGGCCGGCGGCCTGCAGCAGCCTCAGCAGCCGTTCGGCGATGCCGCAGCCGGCTGTGCCGGCACCGAAGATCACGATGCGCTGCTCGGCCAGACCGGTGCCCAGCCCCCGGCAGGCCGCCAGCACCGCCGCCGCCGCCACGCCGCTGGTGCCCTGGATGTCGTCGTTGAAGCTGGGGGCCTGCTCGCGGTAGCGATCCAGTACCCGCCGGGCCTGGAGCTTGCCGAAGTCCTCCCAGTGCAGAAACACGCCCGGGAACACCTGCTGGGCCGCCGCCACGACGGCGTCAAGGAAGCGGTCGTAGGCCTCGCCCCGCAGCCGCGGCTGACGCCTGCCGAGGTAAAGGGGATCGTTCAGCAGGGCGGCGTTGTCGGTGCCGACATCGAGCGCCACCGCCAGCACCCGGCCCGGGTGGAGGCCGCTGCAGAGGGTGTAGACGGCCAGCTTGCCCTGGCAGATGTGGATGCCGCCCACGCCCTGGTCGCCCAGCCCCAGGATTCCTTCCGCATCGGTGATCAGCATCAGATCCACCGGGCCTTCGGCGGCCTGGCGCAGCAGCTCGGGCAGCCGCGGTTCCATCTCCGGCGTGAGGTAGGCGCCCAGGTCAGGCGGCTGGTGGCTGTAGCTGAAGCCCTGGATCACCCGCCCCACGGTGGGGGTGTACACCACGGGCAGGGCCGCCTCGATGTGCTCCTGCAGAAAGGCGTGGAAGAGGGTTCGGTTGCTGCGGCGCAGCCGGTCCAGGTAGGTGAAGCGCTCGAGGCTGCCCTGCAGGCCAGCGAAGCCCTGCCACACCCGTTCCACCTGCTGCTCGAGGCTCTCCACCGCTGCTGGCAGCCGGGCCTCCAGCTGCAGGCTGCGCCGCTCCTCGGGGCTGAAGGCGGTGTCGCGGTTCAGCCGTGGGTCGGCCAGCACGGCCATGCCCTGGCGCGGCTGGAATCCCTCGGGATCAGGCCCCGCTTCCACTCTCACCCGGTAGTGCATGTGGGAGCCCACACCGGTGCCCCGGTAGTGGCCGCTCACGGGCGCCGCCAGGTGGTGATCGGCGGCCGTCACCAGGGTGACGTGGCCATCGGCCACGGCCAGGCCGAGGCTGGGGTCGTAGGCGCGCCAGCCGCCGCCGGGGAGCCACACCTCCGCCCAGGCATGCAGCTCGTGCTCGCTCACCTCTGGCGGGTGGTGCATCGAGTAGCCGCTCACGAAGCGGGCCGCCAGGCCGAGGCTGCGGCAGGCCGCCACGTAGAGCATGGCCGTGTCGCGGCAGGCGCCGCGGCGCTGGGCCAGGGTGTCAGCGGGCGCCATCGGTTCGCCGTCGAAGCGACCGATGTGCTCGAAGCCGTGGTGGATGCGGTCGGCCAGCAACAGCAGCAGATCCGTGCTGCGCTGGCCGGCCTCGGCCGCCAGCTCTGCGGCCCAGGCCGCCACGCTCGGCTCCGCCTGGCCCAGGAAGGGGGCCAGGGCCGCCGCGGTGGCGGGGGGGTAGCGCAGGGGCAGGGTCTGGGCGCTGGGATCGGTGAGGATCCAGTCGAAGGGGTTGCGGCGCAGCGTTTCCACCACGGTGGTGGTGTGGATCCAGAGCTCCTGGCGCAGGCCCGTGAACCAGATCTCAGTGGTGTCGGCGCCGCCGGGCTCCTCCACTGGCGTGCTGCCGGCCGGCGGTTCCCGCACTGTGAGGGTGTGGCTCAGCAGCCGCTGCGTGGCGCTCTGCCGGGGGGTGAGCCGCAGGGTGTGCGGCTCCAGGAACACGGGTTGGTCGTAGTGGTAGTGGAGGGTGTGGTGGATCCGGAAGAACATGGGGGGGCAGCGTCAGGCGCCAGGGCCAGGGCCACCGGGTCAAACTAGGGCAGCCGGGGCAGGCTGAAGCTGCGCCAGCGCCACACTGCTGCGCAGAGGTGAAGGGATGCTCGGTTTTCTGCTGAACGTTCTCTGGTTTGTGCTGGGGGGCTTTGTGATGGGCCTGGGCTAGTGGCTGGCCGGCCTGGTGGCGGCCCTCACCGTGGTGGGGATTCCCTGGGCCCGGGCCTGCTTCGTGATCGGCAACTTCTCCTTCTGGCCCTTCGGCAAGGAGGCGATCAGCCGCCAGGAACTCACCGGCCGCTCCGACTTCGGCACCGGCCCCCTGGGGCTGGTGGGCAATGTGATCTGGTTCCTGCTGGCGGGCTGGTGGCTGGCCATCGGCCACCTCAGCTCGGCCCTGGCCTGCTTCGTGACCATCGTGGGCATCCCCTTCGGCATCCAGCACGTGAAGCTGGCGCTGATCGCCCTGGCCCCGATCGGCCTCGCCATTGTGCCGAGTGGCACCACCGCGAGGCTGGAGGAGTGAGTTCCGGTGCTGATGAATCCTGAGCTTGAACAGGGATTGCGTGCGTCGCGAACTGGCTTGGAACGATTGATGATCTTGCCCTGTTGGAGCAGCCGTTCAGCGATCTGCTCCAAGGCCAAGGCGAATCCAGGTGGTGGAAGGGCCGGGCCCAGCAAGCACCTTCACGACCAAGCCGGGCCTGGGGATGACAAACCGAACGAGCGAGCTTTGGCTACCTCATGGCAGCTCCAGCCAGCCACGCAGGGCCAGGTCCAGCTCGATGAGCCGCTGGGGCTCCAGTTGGCCCAGGATGCCGCCGATGGCAACGACCGGAACAGTGAACAACTTGTCCACCATCAGCTGACATGGCTTGCGCAGGCCGTTGCGATCGCTTGGTGCCACAGCGATGTGCACCAGTGGGGCCTCCAACAGGGTGCTGGTGAGCGGGCAGAGCGTGACGCTGGGGTGCGCCTGCAGCCAGCGATCAGCTTGAACCACAACTGTCGGCCTGGGCTTGCCCGAGTACACCCCGGCACTGGCCACAGTCACCACGGTGCCGCGGCTCAAGAGCAGCGCCGTCATGCCGTCCAGTCGCCCCAATCCGGCAGCTGCTCGCTCCAATGCCCCTGAGGCTCCTGGGCCGCCAGCAGCTGGGACTGTCGCCTGGCCTCCTCGGCGTTGCCGAAGCGTTGCAGGTAGTGGTGCAGGGCCTTACACACGCAGGTGCTGTGGCTCTTGCCGAGCTGACGCCCTACTTCCGGTTCCACTCGCACCCCGAGCACCGGGATCTCCAGGCCCTGGGCATCATCGATCACCTTCGGATCCCTTGATCCTGTCCAGTGCCGATCGGCATGAGCAAGCCGATTGACTGCCCTGAACCGGTGCCCGAGCTGACCACAAAGCTCACTCCACGGCTGGTGATCTCGATGGCTTCCTGTAGGTGGCGTTGCAGCTGCAGTTCTTAGTTGCAGACCCCGGCTGTAGTCCTCAATGGAGATTCGGGAAACCGCATCCGGCCCGAAATGATGTAAATCACACGACTGGCTATGGAAGGTCTGCGGCATCCATTGCACTCCTTTCCCCCTTCAACCCATCAAACCCACAGCGCAGCACCGCCAGGGCGTCATCCGGCAGGCCCAGAAAGCCGTCGAGCCAGGGATCGCCGCTGGGGGGCACCCGCGCCACGCCCACCAGACAACCCTGGCCGCGGGCATCCAGGGGGCTGCCCTTGGCGTGGTGGCGCTGGCCAGCCACCGATCCTGTGCTGAGATCCGTGGTCACCAGCAGCGGCGGCGGACGGTAGAGCCCGGCCCAGCTGCAATGGAAGCGCGCCTCGAAGCGCAGCGTCACGGCGCCGCTGGCCGGCACGAGCTGGCCGGCGAGAGTGAGGGGTTCGATGGCGATCTGCAGCCCCGGCGGCAGGGGCAGCACCAGCACCTGCGTTGTGCGCCAGTTCAGCGGGGGGATGCTGAGGTCGGCTGGGTCGAAGACGATCTCCAGCCTGTCGTCAACAGGGGTGCAGGTTGCCCTGCCGCTGCCGCCCCGGGCGTCGTAGCGGAAGCGTGGGTAGCGGCCGATCGCCAGCCCGCAGCCCGCCTGGGTGTGCAGCTGCAGGCTGGTCATGGCAACAGGCGGGCTTGAGCGGACACAACCCTTCAGGCGCCGCGGAGGCCATCGAGGCTGCCGCGGGCGTGAAGCTCGGCGAGGGCGTCATAGCCCCCGATGAAGGCGCCGTCGATGAACACCTGGGGCACGCTGCCCGGCTGGCTGGGCTCGATCACCCGGTGAGCAATGCCAAGGGTGCGCAGCATGCGCAGCGCCCGCGCTGAGAACGGGCAGCCCGGCAGCACCGCCACCTCCACCCGGGGCACCGTGGCGGCCTGGGCCAGGGGCACCATCAGGGGTTCAGCGCTCTGCTGCTCGGGGCCCGGCTCCGCATCGAACAGCCCCACCAGCAGGTCGGCGCCCTTGTACACCAGCGTGCCGGGCTCCAGGTGGCCGCCCCACACCTGGCAGGCGTTGTCGGAGAAGCTCAGGTGCAGGTGCACCCCCCGGGCGGCCACCGTGCCCTGCAGGGTGATGATCTCCAGCTCTCCCGTCAGCACGGTGGGGCCGGCCTCGCCGGGGCACTGGAAGGAGGCCTGGGTGAGGTTCCCCACCACGCTCAGCACGAAGCCGTGGCCGCCCTCCTGGGCGGCCAGCTGCTCCAGGGACTGGCGCACGTCGCTGCCTGGTTCGAGGTGCAGGGCCAGAAACCGCATGGGCAGAGGGGCGTGAACGGACGACACCAAGGCCCGCAAATTAGGCCCTCGCCTGGCCCACGGTCGCCCAGCAGACCGCCGCCAGGCTCCGGGGGGCTTCACAATGCGAGCCCGCCAGGGTCCTGTGATCGGCTTTCGTTCGCCCCGCTCCTACACCCTGCTGTCCGTTGGGGCGGCCGTGAGCACCATGGTGATCAAGCTCGCGGCCTGGCGCCTCACGGGATCGGTGGGCCTGTACTCCGACGCGCTCGAATCCCTGGTGAATCTGGCGGCGGCGCTGGGGGCCTTCTGGGCCCTCACCCTGGCGGCCAGGCCCGCCGATCGCGAGCACAACTACGGCCACTTCAAGGCCGAATACTTCTCCAGCGGCCTCGAGAGCGCCCTGATCGTGCTGGCGGCGCTGCTGATCCTGCAGAGCGCCTTTGGCCGGCTGCTGAACCCCCAGCCCCTGCAGCAGGTGGGCCTGGGCCTGATGCTGTCGCTGCTGGCCACGGCCCTCAACGGCCTGGTGGCGGTGCTGCTGTTGCGGGCGTCGCGGCGCTTTGATTCGATCACCCTGCGGGCGGATGGCCAGCACCTGCTCACCGATGTCTGGACCTCCCTTGGGGTGGTTGTGTCCCTGGTGCTGGTGCCGCTCACGGGCCTCACGGTGCTGGATCCCCTGGTGGCGATCGCTGTGGCGGCCAACATCCTGTTCACGGGCTGGCAGCTGCTGCGTGAGACGGCCTCCGGGCTGATGGATCGCTCCCTGGCCGAGCCCGACCAGCAGCGGCTCGCCCGGTTGCTGGCAGCCCGCAGCGGCGATCAGGTGGCCTTCCACGCCGTGCGCACCCGGGTGGCCGGCTCCCGCCGCTTCGTGAGCCTGCACGTGCTGGTGCCGGGCCACTGGAGCGTGCAGCGGGGCCATGACTTCTGCTCCGCCCTGGAGCACGACATTGCCGCTGCCCTGCCCCGCAGCCATGTTTTGACCCACCTGGAGCCGATCGAGGATCCCAGCGCCTGGAACGATGATGGCTTCCAGTGGGATGGCGACCAGGCGGCAGCCCGTGGCTCCGCTTCCCGCTAGCTGCTGGCTTCAGGGGGTCAGAGCGCCCGTCCCGGTGGCTGGGAGCCTGAGGGCGGCAACGGCCTGGGGCTGCGTCGGCCCGGTTCCAGACTGGCCAGAAGGGCTCCCAGCGCCAGCAGACCCAGCAGCCACCAAAGCCGTGGGCGGGGCAGGCGCCGCCCCGAGCCTCCGCTGCGGCGCCTCACCTGCTTCTCGGCCTTGAGGCCGAGCGGGCGCCCGCAGCGCCCGCAAACAAAGCGGCCGGCCAGGCTGCGGTCTGCCTTCACCGACCAGCTGCCGCAGCTGGAACAGGCCATCGCGAGGGGGTGGGATCAGGGCTCCAGCATGCCGACCAGCGTGGCTAGGCGGCTGGAGCAGTCGCCTGGCTGCCCCCGTCACCATCCGCGGTCAGCAGATTGATCCGGTAGAGAGTGTCTTCCAGCACATCAGCCACCAGCTCCCCTGCCCAGCGCTGGGGGCGCTCGGCGCTGCAGCAGGCGTTGAAGGGCTGCAGCACCGTGGTGGGTCGCGGATGGCAGAACTGCACCACGCTCAGGCGGGAGCCGCTGGCGGCGGGATCGGCCATCACCCGGTGCCAGCCGCTGGGGATCAGGCCATTGCTGAGGCGCTCCAGCATCAGGCCGCTGTTGAGGATCACATGGCCCTCGGGCGGCGTGGCCGGCAGCCACTGCTCCCCCACCAACACCTGCAGCCCCGGCGCTGTGGCCCGGGGCAGGGCCGTGATCAGGTTGATGTCGGCGTGGGGGGCAGCCCACAGGTGGCCCCCCGCCGGTGCCTGGGGCATGGGCGGGTAGTGCACCGCCCGGGTGAGGGTGGGCGCCTCGGCCACCATCGCCTCGAAGATCGCCTCATCCAGCCCCAGACCCACGGCGATCACCCGCAGGAAACGGCGCTGTAGCGCGGCGATGGCCGCGTGGAAGGCGGTGAGCACCGCGCTGATACCCGGCACCGCGGCCTCGGGCAGGCCCTGCTCCGGGTAGAGGAGGGGGTAGCGCCGACGCAGGGGGTGGTGCGCCGGAATCGGCTCCGCCCAGTTGAGCATCTCCTTCCAGTCGGCCAGGGACGCCCCGGCGGCGGTTTCCACCAGGGTGCCGGTGTAGCCGGTCTGGCCACTGGCGCCCTCCACCCGGAAGGCCTGCTTGCGGGGTTGGGGCAGCTGAAAGAACTGCTCCAGCAGGCCATAGGCCTCATCCAGCAGGTCCAGGGGCAGGTCGTGGCTGGTGGTCACGAAGCCGGTGGCCAGGCTGCGGCGCACCCCGTCCACCACGGCCTCACGGGCACGCTGATCGCCCCGCTCGAAGCGCAGCAGGTCAACGTCGAGAACGGCCGGATCGGCAGGCATCGCGGCGCTGCTCAGCGCACGCTGACGCCTTTCCAGAAGGCCACCCGGCCCTGGATCTGGCGGGCGGCCTCCTTCGGTTCCGGGTAGGTCCACACGGCATTGGCGTTCACCGCTCCGTCCACCACCACGTCGTAGTAGTGGGCCTCCCCCTTCCAGCCGCAGACGCTGCGGTGCTCGGAGGGCCGCACCAGGGCGCTGTTGAGGGCCTCGGCGGGGAAGTAGGCGTTCCCCTCCACCATCACGATGTCGTCGCTGCTGGCGATCACGGCACCTTTCCAGCTCGCTTCCATGGTCCATCCGTCAGTGGGCCCATCCTGCCCGCTCGCCACCGCCCGGTGCGCAGGCGCACACCGCGGCCTTGCCAAACCAAGACCCTTCCCCTTCAGTGGAATCAAGGCATGAGACTCAAGGGAGAGCGTGATGGACCGACCCCCAGCCCTTGCCTCCTGGAGCCACCGCGGTTGCAGCGTTGAGCTGGCCGCCGAACCCTCGGCCCCGCCGCTGTTCCGCATCACCCATGGCAGCGGCGTGCCCCTCGGCCAGGTCTCCAACCTGGAGGAGGCCCGGGAGCTGATCGATCGGGAACTGCCCCTGCTGCGCCAGCGCCTGGCCGCCTCGGCTTGACGCCACCGCTGGAACGGACCCGGGCCAGGCCGCTTCCCCTGCCACTGGCAGTTGGGCCAAAGGGCGTTAAGACAGGAGCACCAGCTGGGCGCCGCAGCGCCAGGGCGCCCATGAATCCCACCCTCTCGGAACGGTTGCTGAGCAGGCGTTCGGATGGCTTCTTCCGGGCCCATCCGGCGGCCCCCTGGGACGCGCTGCTGGAAACCCCGGTGGCCCTCCAGACTCTGGCTCTGGTCCAGCCTGCCGTGGAAGCGCAGCCAACCCCAGCCACCTCAGCTCCGGCCACCTCAGCTCCGGGCACCTCAACGTCAGCCCCCGAGCTCCTGGTTCTGGTTTTGATGGCCGTGGTCTGGCTGGTCGATGGCTGGTTGGCCCTGCGCCAGGGCCTCAGGCGTCGCCCCACGGCCCCTGTCAGCAGCGCTGCCCATGGCAAGGCCCGCGTGGTGGCTGGACCTGCCCGGCCGCCATCCCCCCGGGCCCGTCGCCGCTCGGCCCCTGTGCTGGTGGCATGAGCGGGGCCAGCCCAGCGGGCCCGTCGCCGGCTTCGCCCCTGGGCCCGGACGACTGGCGCCGGGTCCGCGCCGCCCTCCTCTACATGGGGCGGGATCTGCATCACCGCTCCTATGCCGTCACCGCGGAGCGCAGAGAACTGCTCTGGCAGGAGATGGATGCCTGCCTGGCCCTGGCGGAGCGGATCCCGGCCGATGGCGACGAAGCCCTGTCAGTGGGGCCTGCTGCGGCAATCATGGGGGCTGCCGATCCACCAGCAGCCAATGCCTGAGCCACGCCCAGCACCCTATCTGCCTGCTCCTAAGACCGCCCTCTCCCCTGACCCGGCCGCACGGCGCTGGCGCCAGCTGCTGGCCAGCGCGGCCCTGGCCGTCGGCCTGCCCCTGGCCCTGCCTGCCGCCGCCGCTGCCATGCCCGCCTCCGGGGCCGGTGAACCCGGCGTGGCCCGCCTGAGCGGTGAGGCCGTCTACGGCTTTGGCTGTGTCGAAGCCGAGGGGAGCTACTGGATCGGCCTCGGCCTGATCCCCAAACCCTCCTTCAATGTGGTGACGAACCCGATGGCGGTGCCGGCCCTCAGCTCCACGAATCTGGCCCCGGTGGCTGAGATCACCGGGGCCGTGGGTGCCGGATCGATCGCCCACCGCTGCACCAGCATCGCCACCCGCCTCACCAACCTGGCCCTGGCCACCGGCACCGCCTCGCCCCTGGGCATCCTCACCCTCACGGAGTTCCTGCAGGCCGGCATGGTGGCCGGTCAGCCAGTGATCGCCATCGGTCAGCTGGCCCTTCCCGACGTGCTGGCCACCCTGCCCCAGGGCAGCGATCCCCAGCAGGCCCTCGATCGCGTCAGCGAGCGCATCCGCGCCGTGTCCACGGGCCCGGCCATCGCTGAAGTGCTGCTGCGGGAGGGGCTGGTGGAGTTTGTCGAGGTGCCGCTCGACTGAGCTCTGGGCGCTGCACGAGGGGAATGGCGGCTGGTCAGTCCAGGCTGTTGGGCTCCAGCCGCTGCTGGCCCCCCAGGGCTTCCAGCCACACCACCACAGCCAGCCAGTGCAGCCCCACCGCCGACCAGAGCGAGCCGGTGAGGCCGTAGACGAGCACGCAGGCGCTGCCCAGCAGGGTGCACTGCAACAGGAAGCGGGGGTCGTCAGAGACGGCCCTGCCCTGGGGGTACCAGAGGCGGGCCGCCAGGGGGTGGTAGGCCACGAACAGACCCACGCTCAGGGCCCCCCAGGCCGCCATGGCAGGGCCAGGCACCCCTTCGAGCGGATGGGGGAGCAGCAGGCCTCGGAAGATCAGCTCCTCAACCAGCGCCGGCAGCACCAGCAGAGCAGCGGCGCGGCGCAGCAGGCCGGGCCAGCCTGCCCCGCCCTGCCCTCCCCAGCGCCAGGCTCCGTTCAGGAAGCCGCTGGCGAATCCAATCCCCAGGGCCAGGGCGCCATACAGCAGCAGCACCAGCACCGAAAAGCCGAGGGGAGCCCCCAGCAACGGTGGCACCAGGCCATCCATCAGCCGCGGCACCAAGGTGCCCACCACCGGCAGATGCCCGAGCACGGTGGTGGGGGCGACCGGCTCCAGCGCGGGGTTGTTGCCGGGGATCTGGTTGGTGCGCAGGATCCAGAGCGGCAGCCCCTGGCGCAGGAACACGGAGGCGAGGCCGTCATGGGCCCGGCGCGGCAGCATCGAGCGCAGGCTGAGCAGCACCGCCACCGGCCCCTGGTTGGCCATGAAGGCGGGCTGGGCGGGCCCGCCTGGGGAGTCCTGGCGCAACCCCGTGCCGGCCATGGCGGTCACCTGGGCGTTGTGGCGCCAGTCGGGGCGCACCATGCCGAAGGGCGTGAGCAGCTCCTCGAGGCCACGCCCCAGGCGACTTAGACGGCTGTCCGGATCAGGCGCGATCCCGGCCAGCCGTTGTTCGGCGCGCAGTTGATCCAGGGCGATCCAGAGGGCCTGGCTGGAATCCTGCACACAGGAGGTGGCAGGCGTCACCAGCGCCACGCCGTGGCCATCGCCCGTGCGGTAGCGGGCACTGATGATTTCCGCCTGCAGGGCCAGGGCATCCAGCAGCGGCCCGTCCAGGGGCACGAGCACATCCGAGAAGGGGCGGGTGCCCAGCCAGCCCCGCTGCAGGTTGCCGGCGTAGGCGCTCCAGTCCTGGCTGCCCGAGACGATGCCGTTGGGGTTGTTGGCATAGATCTGGTGGTAGCGCAAATCGAGCTGGGGCTCGCCGCTGAATGGATCCAGCACCACTTCGGCCTCGCCGAGGGCCAGATGGCCGGTGGTGGTCCAGGCCGGGGAAGGTTCGCCATCGCGTCCGCCGATGCCGCCGAACAGATGGATCAGCAGAGCCCGCTGCCCGGGTTGCGCCAGGGGCAGCTCCTTTGGCTTCGAGGTGATGGCGGTGCTGGTCAGCGTGCCCCGGCGCAGGGCTGCTTTCGCCCAGTTTTCGCGGTCGATCTCCCTCAGCCCTGCGGCCGTGCCTCGCACCACCCGCGTGGGCTTGAGGCTCAGCAGGGCCCGCGGCTGCAGCGCCTGCACGGTGAACACCCCATCGGGGCCCGGGGCGCCGCTGATCAGCCAGCCCTCGGGGTTGAGCTCCGAGGCCACCAGCCCGCTCGGATCCAGCATCACCCGCCCGAAGCGATCCGGAGGCAGCTTCGGAATCCTGATCGACTCCTCCACCCCGGAGAAGTCAGCGTCGGAGCGGTCGTAGTGCCGCACCCGCCACCGGTGGGGATCGCCGCTGCTGCTGTCGCGCCCCAGCACGGTGACCAGCCCCAGCCAGCGCCCAGTGGTCTGCAGCGGCGGCTTGCTGATCCGCAGCGTGTCGCCCTCGAGGCTCACCCCTTCCAGCCGCACATTGACGCTGTCCTGGGGGCGGGCTCCGGCCAGGGACTGCAGCGGCCCCACGGCCAGGCGGCCATCCAGGCGGGTGGGCACAACGTTGGCGGCGGCAGCGGCGTCACGGGCGGCCTGGCCCAGGCGCACATCGGTGCTCACGGCCTCCACCATCGCCTGCAGGCGGGGCTGGTCGGCCCAGGTGAGGCCGAGCCGCTGGCCGATCAGGGCCTCCTGGCCCGGTGGCGCCTGCTCCAGATCCAGCCACACCCAGTCGCCGCGGCGCAGGGCCTTCTCCTCCACCGAGGGCAGGATCAGCTGTCCCAGCCAGTCGGCATGGGGCCGGTAGAGCTGCCGATCCGGTTGCAGGGCCAGGGGGTAGTAGGCGCTCTGGCTGAACGGGGAACGGTTGGCCAGGGCTTCACTGCTCTCCGGCAGGGGCCGCTCCGGGCTGCCCTGGCGCAGCGGCATCGCCTGCAGCCCCGGCCGCAGCGGGCCCAGGGGCAGCAGGGTCAGCACGAGGGCCAGCAGCCCCCCCAGCAGAGCCTGGAGCGCGCTCAGACGGACAGGGCTGCTCATGGTGACGTCACGGTACCGAGCACCACCCGGGAGCCCCGCTCCGAAGCGATCACCTCAAGCCCGCAGCGGATCCGCTCCCGCAGGGCGCCCACGTGGCTGATCAGGCCGATCATGCGTCCGCCCTCCCGCAGGCGATCCAGTTCATCCATGGCCAGTTGCAGGCTGTCCGCATCGAGGCTGCCGAACCCCTCATCGATGAACAGCGTGTCCAGGGCCACGCCGCCGCTGTGGGCCTGCACCGTATCCGCCACCCCCAGGGCCAGGGCCAGGGAGGCCTGGAAGGTCTCACCCCCCGACAGGCTCGACACCTCCCGCTCCTCGGCGGTGTAGGCGTCCAGCACCCGCAGGCCGAGGCCCGCCTGGCTGCCGCGCCGTTGGCCGCTGGCATCGGAGAGCCGCAGTTCGTAGCGGCCGGCGGTCATCTGACCCAGCCGCTGGTTGGCGTAGCCGCAGATCTCTTCCAGGTAGGCGGAGAGTACCCAGCGCTGCAGGGAGATGTTCGGCTCGCTCCTGCCCTGGCAGCGGGCCGCCACCCCCTGCACCAGGTCGCTGTGGGTCAGCTCCGCGGCGAGCTCGTTCTCCCCCTGCCGATGCCGCGCCAGCAGGTCAGTGATGGTGGCGTAGGCGCCTTCGGCGCGGGTGAAGCGGGCCAGGGCGGCTCTTCGGGCTGCATCGCTGGCGGCCAGGGCCGCCTCGGCGCCGGCCAGGTCTGGGCTGGGTTCGGGAAGCTGTTGCAGGGCCGGCTCGGCCAGCACCTTCTGCTGCAGCTGCAGCTCCAGCTCGAACTGCCGCAGACGGGTGGTCCAGGTCTGACGCTGCTCCGCCGCGGCGAGGGCCTCGGCCAGGGCGCGGCGATCGGCGAAGTGCGCGGCCGCCAGGTCGGCGTCAAGGCGGCGCCGCGCCTCCGCCTCCCGGGCCGCCGCCGTGCTCCACAGCCGGGCCGCCTCCGCCAGGCTTTCGAAGCCCGCCCGCAGCGCCTGGACCTGCTCGAGCAGGGTTGTGGGGTCGTGGTCGCCCCCCAGGCTCTGCTCCAGCCGCGCCTGCAACGTGGCCGCGTGCTGCTGTTGCTGGGCCAGCCGCTCACGGTGGCTGCCGCCCTCCTCCCGCAGCGCCTCCAGCCGCTTGCGGTAGCGCTGCAGCCGCAGATCGACGCTGGCGACGTCCTGCTCCAGCTGCGGCAGTGCCTTGGCCTCCTGCTGGGCCTTGGTGAGGGCCGCTTGAGCTGCCTCGGCTGCCTGGGCTGCCGCGGGGGCCTGCTGGGCCGGGCTGGTCTCAGGGCTCTCGCCCCAGGCCAGTTGCCGCAGCTGGGCCTCCAGGCCCTCCAGCAGCGCCTGCTGTCGCGCCTGCCCGGCGCGGGCCTGGGAAAGGGCGAGGCTGGCCAGCTCCAGCTGGCGCTCCGCTGCCTCCATGGCCTGATCGGCCACGGCATCGGCCTGGGCCGCCGCCGGCTGGGGATGGTCCAGGGAGCCACACACCGGGCAGGCCTCGCCGGCCTGCAGGCCAGTGGCCAGGCGAGCTGCCATGCCCTGGAGCTGCCGTTCGCGCAGGTCGAGCTGGTGGCCTCGCGCCTGCTGCTGCCGGGCTTCCGCTTCCAGGGCGGCTCCAGCGGCGCTGCCCAGCTGCCGCTGGACCTGCTGCCGTTGCTGCAGGGTCTGGGTGAGGGACTGGGCCGCCCTGGCCCTCTGTTCCAGCCCCGCCAGCCCATCCCGGGCGGAGCGGCAGGCCTGCAGCCGCTCCTGCAGGGCGCTGCGGCCCTGCTCCTGCTCAGCCACCTTCTCCTCGCCCTGGCGGCTGCGGTCCGTGGCCTCCCGGAGCGCCCGGCTCACCTCCTGAATCGCCTGCCTGGCCTGATGGACCTCCCTGGCCAGCCCCAGCACGTGCTCGAGCTCCCGCTCCCGGGTGGCCAGCAGGTTGAGGCAGCCGCTGAGGAGCCGGGGCTCGGGGCATTGCTTCAGATCCAGCTGGGCCACGGCCTCAGGCAGCTGCTGGGCCCGATCCCGCTGCTGCCGCAACTGGTTGAGCTGCTCAGCGCAGCTGCTGGCGGCCTGCTGCAGCTGCTGCTCGGCGGCGGCGGCGGCCTCCAGGCTGGCGCGCACGGTTTCGGCGCGCTCGGCGCGCTCAACACCTTGCCTCAGGGCGGCGATCGCCGGCAGCTCCTGTTCCAGGGCCTGCAGCCGCAGGCGCGCCAGCTGGCGCCGTTGCCACTGCTCCAGCTGGCTTCGGCAGTCTCCCAGGGCGCTCTGGCGGCCGCTGAAGGCCGCCTCAGCCGCTGAAAGCTGCTCCCTGGCCTGCCGCAGCAGGCCCTCGATCGCAGCCTGCACGGCGGCGCGCTCGGGGGGGCCACCATCGATGAGCTCCAGCTGCTGCGGCCACTCCCTCTGCCAGGGCGCCCAGGCCTCGGCGATCTGGCTGAGGGTCTGCCGTTGCTGGCTCTGCCGTTGCTCCAGCTGGTCCCGGGCCTGTCTGGCCTGCTCCGAGAGCCACTCCGTGGCCCGTTGGTAGAGGGCCGTGTCGAAGAGGGTCTTGAGCAGGGTTTCGCGCTCCTCGGGCCTGGCCCGCAGCACATCGGCGAAGCGGCCCTGGGGCAGCAGGATCACCTGCCGGAACTGGGCGGCGTCCAGCCCCACCAGCCGCCCCACCTCGCGCCCCACCTCGGCGATCCCGGAGGCCACCGGTTGCCGTTCTTCCCCCTGGCAGCGCCAGAGGCTGGCCCTGGCGGGCTTGCTGGTGGTGCCCTCGCCGCGGCTCTTGGCCACCTCGCAGGCGGCCTGGCGCTCCACCCGCCAGCGTGCTCCGGCGGCGGAGAACTCAAGCGCCACCTGGGGAATGGCCTGGGGCGGCGCATGGTCGGAGCGCAGGCCCTTGACGCTGCGTTCCCCGCTCACGTCGCCGTAGAGGGCGAAGCAGAGGGCATCAAGCAGGTAGGTCTTGCCGGCACCGGTGCTGCCGTGGATCAGGAACAGGCCATCGCGGGAGAGGGCATCGAAGGGGATCGTCACCGCCTCGGCGTAGGGCCCGAAGGCCTGCATCTCCAGCTGGTGCGGCCTCATCGCTCCCCCGTTCTGCCGGCTGCCGCCAGGGCCTGCCGCAGCAGCTGCTCCTCCGCCGGCAGCGGAGGGCGGCCCTGCTGATCGGCGAAGAAGGCCAGCAGGCGCTGTTCAGGACTGCGGGCGGCCCGGATCCGCTGGCTGCGGGCGCTGCTGCTCAGGGCTTCGCCCTCGGGCCGCCGGTGTCTCAGTTCCACGACATGGGGGAAGCGCTGCCGCAGCCGCGCCATCGCCTGCTGGGGCAGCAGCGGGTCGGTGAGCTCGGCCCGCACCCAGGCCTGCTCGGCAGCGGCCAGCTCGGGATCCTGCAGCAGTTTCTCCAGGTCACCGCTGAGGCTGCGCAGGGGCCGCCCCACCCCCAGGGGAACCACCTCCACGCTGGGGGTGCCATCGGCGGCGAGCTCCACCAGCCGCACCGACTTCACGTGGCTCTCCTCCGAGAAGGAGTAGGGCAGGGGGGTGCCGCTGTAGGCCAGGCGCGGGCCATCCAGCTGCTGGGAGCGGTGCAGGTGGCCGAGGGCCACGTAGTGGAAGCCCCCGAACATGGCCACTGGCACCGCTTCGGCATGGCCCACCGAGAGCTCCCGCTCAGATTCCGAACTGCTGCCGCCTGCCACGAAGGCATGGGCCACCAGCACCGAGCGGCTGCCGGGGCGGCGGGCCAGGTCGGCACGGATGCGGTTGAGGGCCAGCTCGGTGACCTCCGGGTGGCGCAGGCGCTGGCTGGTGAGGGGCTGCTCCGTGTCCTGTTGCAGACCGGGCCCATCCAGCAACGGCTCCAGGTAGGGCAGTGGATAGATGGCCACGGGGCCGCCGCCAGAGCGGGGGCTGACCAGCACGGGTTGATCGGAGCGCTGCCAGCGGCCCCGGATCGTCACCTCCAGCGCCGAGAGCAGCTCGTCGTACACCGACACGCGCACGTGGGAGTCGTGGTTGCCGGCGATCGCCACCACCGCCGCCCCGTTGCTGCGCAGGCGGGCCACGGTGTCGGTGAACAGGCGCACCGCCTCCGCCGGGGGGATGGCGCGGTCGTAGAGGTCGCCGGCGATCACCACCAGCTCCACCGCTGCCTCGCGGCTGAGCTCCACCAGCCGGTCCATGGCCTCGGCCTGGGCGGCCAGCAGGTCGTGGCCGTGGAAGCTGCGGCCCAGATGCCAGTCGGAGGTGTGCAGCAGCCGCACCGCGGAGCCCTCACTGACCGCCATTGTGGAGCCTGCGGTCGCCGGGCACGGCCCGGCCGCGTCGATGCCGTTGTCCACTGCGCCGATCAGCCCTTTTGCGCCCCTGCCCCTGGAGGCCCTGCCGCCGCTACCGCCGCTGCAGCTGGCCGTGGTGGGCCATGTGGAGGTGGTCACGTTCCTGGAGGTGGAGCACCTGCCCCGGCCGGGCGAGATCCTCTCCTGCCCCTCCGCCCTGGAGTTGCCGGCGGGGGGCGGCGCCGTGGTGGCCGTGCAGCTGGCGCGGCTGCTGGGGCGGCCGGTGCCCTTCTTCACCGCCCTGGGGAGGGATGCCGTGGGGGAGCAGGCGGCGGCGGCGCTCACGGCCCTCGGCCTCGACCTCCAAGTCGCCTGGCGTCAGGCGCCCACCCGCCGCGGCCTCACCTTTGTGGATCGCAGCGGCGAGCGCACGATCACCGTGATCGGCGAGCGGCTCAGTCCCGAGGCCGCCGATCCCCTGCCCTGGGAGAGCCTGGCCGGGCTGGATGGCGTGTTCGTGACGGCCGCCGATGTCGCGGCCCTGCGCCAGGCCAGGGCGGCGCGGCTGCTGGCGGCCACGCCCCGGGTGCGGCTGCCGGTGCTGCAGCAGGCCGGGGTGCGGCTCGACGCCCTGATCGGCAGCGGCCTCGATCCAGCCGAGCAGGTGCCGCCGGGGGCCCTCGATCCCGCCCCGACCCTGCGGATCGCCACCGCGGGGGCAGCCGGCGGCGAGGCCTGGCCGTTCGGGGCCTTCCTGGCGCCCCCACGGCAGCGCCCCGTGCTCGACAGCTACGGCGCCGGCGACAGCTTCGCCGCCGGAGTGAGCGCCGGCCTGGCGGCGGGCTGGGAGGCGGCACTGGCGATCAGCCTGGGCTGCCACTGCGGCAGCGCCTGCCTCGATGGCCGGGGCCCCTATGCGGGCCAGCTCCATGCCGGCCAGCTGCGGGGCGGCAGCGACGCTGTCACGGCACCAGATTGACCAGCTTGCCCGGCACCACGATCACCCGGCTGGGGGGCTTGCCCTCCAGCCACTTGGCGGCGATGTCGCTGGTCAGGGCGATCCGCTCCAGGGTGGCCTTGTCCGCATCGGCCGGCACCTCGAGGTTGCCGCGCACCTTGCCCTTCACCTGGATCACCAGGGGAATCGTGTCGCGCACCAGGGCCGTGGCATCCACCTGGGGCCAGGCCTGGCCGTGGATGCTGCCACCGCCTTCCAGCTGGCTCCAGAGCTCCTCGGCCAGGTGGGGAGCAAACGGTGCCAGCAGCAGCAGCAGGCTGGCCAGGGCCTCCCGGGCCACGGCGGTGCCGCTGGCCTCCAGGTGTTCGGCCATGGCATTGCTGAGCTTCATCAGCTCGGCGATGGCGGTGTTGAACTGAACATCGCCGTCGAGGTCGTCGCTCACCGCCGCGATGGCCGTGTGCACGGCGCGGCGCAGCTCCCGCTCGGCTGGGCTGAGTTGCGGCGGGTCAGCGCTGCCGAGGCCGCTGGAAGGGCCCTCCGAACTGAACCCAGCCAGCCGCAGACCCCTGGCCTGGGCCGCCTCCACCAGCCGCCAGAGGCGCTGCAGGAAGCGGAACTGGCCCTCCACGTCGGCATCGTCCCACTCGAGATCCTTCTCCGGGGGGGCCTTGAACAGGATGAACATGCGGGCCGTGTCGGCGCCGTAGCGCTCGATCACCCGGGCTGGATCGACGCCGTTGTGCTTCGACTTCGACATCTTTTCGTAGTAGGTGTCGAGCACCTCGCCGCTGATCGGATCGCGGGGGTCGGTGGGGTCAGCCACATCGGCCGGGGCGATGTAGTGGCCGCTGCCGGGGTTCCTGTAGGTGATGCCCTGCACCATGCCCTGGGTGAGCAGCCGCTGGAAGGGTTCATCGAAGCCCAGCAGGCCGCGGTCCCGCAGCACCTTGGTGAAGAATCGGGCGTAGAGCAGGTGCAGGATGGCGTGCTCGATGCCGCCCACGTACTGGTCCACCGGCAGCCAGCGGTCCACCGCCTCACGGCCGAAGGGCAGGGCGCTGTTTTGGGGATCGCTGTAGCGCAGGTAGTACCAGCTGGAGCACATGAACGTGTCCATGGTGTCGGTCTCGCGGCGGGCCGGCCGGCCGCAGCTGGGGCAGTCCACCTGCCACCAGCTCTCCAGCTGGGCCAGGGGGGAGCCGCCCTTGCGGCTGATCGCCACATCCCGGGGCAGCTCCACCGGCAGCTGCTCGGCCGGCACAGGCACAACGCCGCAGCTCTCGCAGTGGATCATCGGGATCGGGCAGCCCCAGTAGCGCTGGCGGGAGATCAGCCAGTCGCGCAGGCGGAACTGCACCGTGCCCTCACCCCAGCCCTGCTGCTCGGCGGCGGTGGTGATCGCCGCCTTGGCCTCGGCGCTGGCGAGTCCGGTGAAGGGGCCTGAGTGAATCAGCATGCCCGGTTCGGTCCAGGCGCCGCCCTCGTAGGCGTGCTCGTCGCTGCCCTCCGGGATGATCACCTGCAGCACCGGCAGCTCGTACTGCCGGGCGAACACGAAATCGCGCTGGTCGTGGGCGGGCACGCCCATCACGGCGCCGGTGCCGTAGTCAGCCAGCACGTAGTCGGCGATCCAGAGCGGGATCAGGGCGCCGCTGGCGGGGTTGCGCACCCGGGCGCCGATGGGGATGCCGCGCTTGGGGCTGTCGTCTGCCGTGCGCTCCAGGTCGCTCTGGCGGCTCACCAGATCGCAGAAGGCCGTCACCGCCAGCTCCTGCTCGGGACTGGTGAGCGGCGCCACCAGGGGATGCTCCGGCGCCAGCACCACATAGGTCACGCCGTAGAGGGTGTCGGGGCGGGTGGTGAACACGCGGATGCGCTGGTCGGTGTCGCGGCCGTCGGCATCGACCACGGCAAAGCTGAGTTCAGCGCCCGTGCTGCGGCCGATCCAGTTGGCCTGCATCGTGCGCACCCGCTCCGGCCAGCCCGTGAGCCTGGGCAGGTCGTCGAGCAGCTGGTCGGCGTAGGCGGTGATCTTCAGGAACCACTGGCGCAGGCGACGCTTCTCCACCAGGGCGCCGGAGCGCCAGGAGCGGCCCTCACCGTCCACCTGTTCGTTGGCGAGCACCGTCTGGTCCACCGGGTCCCAGTTCACGGTGGCCTCCTTCTGATAGGCCAGGCCGGCGGCGTGGAACTGCAGGAACAGCCACTGGGTCCAGCGGTAGTAGTCGGCGTGGCAGGTGGCCACTTCCCGGTCCCAGTCGATCGAGAGGCCCAGCCGCTGCAGCTGGCTGCGCATGGCGGCGATGTTGCGGTCGGTCCAGGCGCCGGGGTCGACGCCCCGCTCGATCGCCGCGTTCTCCGCCGGCAGCCCGAAGGCATCCCAGCCCATCGGCTGCAGCACCGCCCTGCCGCGCATGCGCTGCACCCGGGCGATCACATCGGTGATCACGTAGTTGCGCACATGGCCCATGTGCAGGTTCCCCGAGGGGTAGGGAAACATCGACAGGGCTACGAAGGGCTCGGCCTCGGAGGCTGGGGCCGCTGGGGTGCGGTAGGCCTGCTGCTCCTCCCAGATCGCCTGCCAGCGCTCTTCGATGACCTGCGGTTGGTAGCGGTTGCTCTCGCTCACGTCAGCAGGTCGGAATCCCAGCTGTGATCGTGCCACAGGCCTGGGGAGCGTCGATCTCAGCCCAGGGAGCGGATCAGGCTCACCTGGTCGCGGTTGATCAGGATGAGCGGCGGTCCCTCGGGGGGATCGCTGCTCTGCTGCAGCGCGATGGCGTGGACGTCCTGCCAGCGGATCACCCCTTCGAGGGCCGGTCCGCCGCTGACCTGGATCGCCACGGTCTGGCGCCGGCGGATCAGGTCCTGCACGTGGCGGACGCTGGGCAGGGAGGTGTCGAGAACGCTGGAGCGGGCTTCGAGGAAGCTCTGCATAGGATTCACATCAGGCTGGGGACCTCCCATCGTGCTGCAGTACAGCAAATACCAAGGGCTGGGCAACGACTTCCTGATGCTCGATGCACGCGAGGCCGCCAGCAGCGATGACGGCTTCGGGCTCACAGCGGAGCGCATTCAGCTGCTCTGTGATCGGCGCTTCGGCATCGGCGCCGATGGCCTCATCCTGGCCCTGCCGCCCCGAGAGGGCGGCGAGCTGCGGATGCGCATCTTCAACGCCGACGGCAGCGAGCCGGAGATGTGCGGCAACGGCATCCGCTGCCTGGCCCGCTTTCTCGCCGACAGCGACGGCGACCTCCCCGGCCGCTCCTGGCAGATCGAAACCCTGGCGGGTCCCATCGTTCCCGAGTTGCAGGCCGATGGCAGCGTGCGGGTGGACATGGGGGCTCCCTTTCTGGAGCCAGACGCCGTTCCCACCACCCTGGAGCGCGGCGAGGCCGGCATCCCCGCCGGAATCCTGGAGGCCGCCGGCGAGCGCTTCGCGGTGGGGGCCGCGGGCATGGGCAATCCCCACGTGGTGATCCCGGTGCCGGATGTGGAGGCGATCGACCTGGAGCGCTTTGGCGCGGCGCTGGAGGTGCATCCCGCCTTCCCCGCCCGCACCAACGTGCATTTCGTGCAGGTGCTCGATCCCGGCCATCTGGTGATGCGGGTGTGGGAGCGCGGCGCTGGCCCCACCCTGGCCTGCGGCACCGGCGCCTGCGCCACCCTGGTGGTGTGCCACCGCCTTGGCCTGGCCGATCGGCGCGCCCGTCTCGACCTGCCCGGGGGCCCGCTGCTGATCGCGTGGGACTCCGACAGCGACCACCTGCTGATGACCGGCCCCGCCGAGGCGGTGTTCGATGCGGTGCTGGCCCCCTCCGTCTGGGACCAGGCCGGTACCCCAGCAGAGATCCCCGCCGAGGCAGCATCTGCCGCTTCTGAGCCTCTGGCCGACTCCACCGTGCTGCCTGCGGACCCTGACCAACCCCCCGCCATCGACTGCGCCACGGTGTGTGCCCAGGGCTGCATCCGCCCGGAGGCCTGCCCCTCCGCCGAGGCCCGGGCCCGAGTGGCGGCCCTGCTCAGCTCCAGCTCCCTCGACGACCTGGTCAACCTGGCCACCACGTCTCTGGAGGACCGCACCCGCGCCCGCGCTGAACGCCCCTCCAGCTTCGGCGGCTGACGCGGTGGTGGCTGAGCTGGCACCGCTTGATCCGGCACCGCTCTACCTCGATGCCTGCGCCACCGCTCCGCCGGCGCCGGAGGTGCTGGCGGCCATGGCGGCGGCCCAGCGCACCGCCTGGGCCAACCCCTCCAGCCTGCACGGCTTCGGCCTGGAGGCCGCCGACCTGCTGGAGCGCTGCAGGATGCTCATCGCCGCTGGCCTCGGCTGCGGCGCCGACGCCCTCGTGTTCAGCTCGGGGGGCACCGAGGCGATCCACATGGCCCTGCTCGGTGCGGCGGCTCCCTTGGCGCCGGGTCGCCTGCTGCTCTCGGCGGTGGAGCATCCCGCCACCACGGCAGCGGCGGCACGGCTTGAGGAGCGGGGTTGGCAGGTGCAGACGGTGCCGGTGGACCGTGCCGGCCGCCTGGACCTGGCGGCGTTCGAGGCGCTGCTGGAGCCGCCCACCCGGCTGGTGTCGATCATCTGGGGCCAGAGCGAGGTGGGCACGGTGCAGGCGATCGAGCCCATCGGTGCCCGCTGCCGCCAGGCCGGGGTGCCCCTGCATGTGGATGCGGTCCAGCTGGTGGGCCACCGGCTGGTCAACTTCGACCAACTGCCGGTCGATCTGCTCAGTTGCGCTGCCCACAAGCTGCAGGGGCCCAGGGGCGTGGGAGCCCTGCTGGTGCGGCCAGGGCTGCCCTTCGTTGCGCCCATGCGCGGTGGCGGCCAGGAGGGCGGCCGCCGCGGCGGAACCGAGCCCGTGCCCCTGGTGGCCGGGTTTGCAGCGGCCCTGGAGCTGGCCCAGGAGCGCCTTCGGCAGCACGACGGCCAGGACCCGCTGGCTGCCCAGCGCGATCAGCTGCTGGCCGCGCTGCTGCGGCAGCCCGGCCTGGAGCTCACCGGTGTCGATCCACGCCAGGCCCCACTGCAGCGGCTGCCGCACCACATCAGCCTGCTGGCGCGCGGCAGCGGCGGCGAGCCGTTGTCGGGACGGCAACTGGTGCGGGCTCTGTGGCGCCATGGCCTGGCCACCAGCAGTGGCTCGGCCTGCAGCAGTGGCTCCAGCGCCACCGGGCTGGGGGCCAGCCCGGTGCTGCGGGCGATGGGGTACTCCACGGCTGCGGCCGCCGCGGGCCTGCGGCTGAGCCTGGGCCCCTGGCTTGATGCCGCCAGCCTGGAGCTGGTGCCGCCGGCCCTGGCGGCAGCCTGGAGGGAGCTGGATCAGCGATGCCCTGGTTAAGGTCGCCCCACTCCCGGCCCGTGGAACCCCCGGCCTGACCATGCTCCCTGCCGATCTGCGAACAGCCGAGGCCGAGGCCCTGCAGGCCATTCAGGCTGCCCTCGACAGCGCCAGCAAAGGCCTCTGGACCGCCGAGCTCCGCTTCGAGGGGCTGAGGCTGATGCCCGTGGCCCTGCGCCTGCTGGCGAACCTTGGCCAGGGCCGCGATGACCTCCGCATGCTGTTCCCAGACGCCGGCGCCACGGCTCTGGCCAAGCGCGATGCCCCTGACCTGGCCCCCCAGCTGGGCAGCCTGCGGGACCAGATGCGGCTGCAGCAGGCCGATGGCGGCAGCGAGGGGGTGATCCTTCTGGTGGCGCCGACCCCGGCCGATTACGAGGAGGTGGAGCAGGTGTGCGCCCTGCACCGGGGACTGGTGCTGATGCTGAACGGCAGCCTGGAGGATGCCGCTGTGGGCATCGGCAGCGTGGCCCGCGAACGCCGCAAGGGCTTCCTCTCCGGCTGGCAGAGCGCCTACGCGCTGATTCCCCTGGGCGATGGAGCGCTGCGGCGCGCTTACCCCGCCGCCTGGGAGCTCTACCGCCGCGACCCCGACGGCCATCGCTTTGTGGCCGGTTTTGAGCAGAAACCCGATGCCGAGCAGCGCACCGAGGCCCTGGCGGGTGAGGGCGGTGCCGGCATGGCCGGCAGCCTCAAGGCCCTGGACAGCCTCATCGAGGGCCTGCAGAACTGAAGCGGCGCCCAACCGTTCAGGGCCAACTGGTGCGGGCTGGCCAACGTCTTTACAGTGCGCCGAACGCCGCGCCTGCCGATGAGCCCCGAGACCTCTGCCGCCAGGCCCCGTCGCTGGAGTGTGGTGGATGCCGCTGCCCTGGCTGCCGTGGTGCTCGCCGCCGCCGGCGTGATCTGGAGCCCGAAGCTCTCCGGGGCCGTGGCCCAGGCCACTGGCGATGTGGTGCCCGTGACGGTGCTGGTGGATGTGCGCGGCGTGCCCGTGGCCGACCCTGCCGGCCTGATTGAGGCCGCCAGGGCCGAGGGCAAGGTGGCGATCGTGATCCGCAACCAACCCCACGGCTCGGTGGATATCGAGCGCATCCAGCCCCTGCAGCGGCGCCTGCTGGCCGTTCAGCCGGATGGCTCCGTGGTCACGGCCACTGATCCCACCGGCCGCGACTTCAGCAACCTCGACGCCCGCTTCGTGCTCAAGGCCCAGGGCCGCAAGGCGAGCGGCGGCGTGGTGTTCGGCAACCAGACCGTGAAGGTCGGAGCTCCGATCGAGATCGAGGGCCAGGGCTACCGGGTCAACGGCAACGTCACCGGCATCGCCATCGAGGAGGGCTGACATGGCTGGGTTCAACCGCCGTCTGACCTGCCTGGCGCCGGGCCTGGCCCTGCCCCTGAGCCTTGGCCTGCCCCTTCTGGCCAGCGCCGCCCAGGCCCAGACCAGGCCGGCGATCAGGGCCTTCGAGCTGGAGCCAGCCCCCCTGGCCCAGCTGCCGGCGGCGCCACCGCCGATCGGCCTGCCCAAGCTCCAGACCCAGGTCAGCTGTCCAGCCCTGCAGCAGCGGGTTCAGAGCGTGCTGGGTGGCGAGGCCGGTGTCTGGAGCGTCACGATCGCCGATGGCCGAGGCCAGCTGCTGGCCGATGTGAATGGCCTGCGGCCGCGGGTGCCCGCCTCCAACGCCAAGCTGGTGAGCACCGCCTACGCCCTCGATCGGCTGGGGCCGGACTACCGCCTCGCCACCCGCCTCTGGCGCCTTCCCGATGGCTCCCTGCGGCTCACCGGCGAGGGCGACCCCGATCTGGCCCTGCCCCAGCTGCAGCGGCTCACGAAACTGGCCATGGGCTCCGGCGGCTCCAGCGGCCAACCCGGCTCTCAGGTGCGCCTGCAGGTGGCCGAGGAACCCAAGCAGGCCTGGTGGCCGCGGGGCTGGAGCGTCGATGACCGCTACTACGCCTACGGCGCACCGATCACCCGGTTGGCGGTGACCAGCAACGCCATCCACGACTCGGTGCTGAACCCACCCTCCCGGCTCCAGACCCTGATGCAGCGCAGCGCCAGCCAGCAGGGCGGCAGCCTTCAGGTGGTGTTTGTGGCCGCCAACCCGGTTCCAGCTGATGCCGTGCTGCTGCACCAGGAGAACTCGGCGCCCATGCACAACCTGCTCAGCCTGGCCAACACCGAGAGCCACAACTTCACCGCCGAGGTGTTGATGCGTCAGGCCGCCGGCAGCTGGAATCTGGCCCAGGCCCAGCAGCTCACCACCCAGTGGCTGGCCCAGCAGGGCGTACCCATGCAGGGCGTGCGCGTTGCCGATGGCAGTGGCCTGGACCGCACCAATCGCCTCACCAGCCGTTCGGTGACGGCCCTGCTGCTGCGCATGGACCAGCACCCCTACAGCCGAAACTACCTGGCCTCGATGGCGGTGGCCGGCCAGCGCGGCACCCTGCGGCACCTCTACAAGGGCACACCCCTGCAGGGCCAGTTCTTCGGCAAAACGGGCACCCTCAGGGGCGTGCGTTCGATCAGTGGGGTGCTGCTCACCAGCCGAGGCCCCCGCTACGTGAGCGCGATCAGCAATGGATCCGGCAACCCGGACACCCGCATCGGTCAGCTGCTGCGCCAGGCGCAGCAGACCCAACTCTGCCCGGCCTGATCAGCCGGCCAGCTGGCCCAGGCGGTTGGCAAGCCGGCGGCGGCGACCACCGCCGCCGATCGCCGTGGGCTCGACCGATGCGGCCGCTTTGGTGGTCTCCTGCTGCATGTCGGGGGTCTGCAGGCGCACCAGCTCGCGCCGGCCACTCACCACCACCTGGTTGAGCTCCTTCAGCCGGCCTTCCAGTTCACCGAGCACCTGTTCGGCGTAGCGGTTGGCGCCCTCGCTGATGCCGGCGGCCTCCTGGCGGGTGCGGGCAATGGCGGCGTCACATTGCTGCTGAGTCTGCTGGCGGAACTGCAGAGCATCGTTGTGGAGCCGCTCGGCTTCGGCCTGGCTTTCGCGCTGAACGCGCAGGCCCTCCTGCCGCACCTGCTCCAGCTCGGCCATCGCCTGCTGGCGGTTGCGCTCGTGCTGCTCGATCAGCACCTTGTTGCGCTCAGCCGCCTCCTGTTCCAGCTGCTGACGCCTGGTGGCGAACTGGTTCTCCATCTGGGCCAGGCGGGTCTGCTGCTCCTGCTCGGCGCTGGCGGCCTGCTGGCGGATCTGCATCATCAGGTGGTCGCCCTGCTGGCGGGCCTGTTCCCGCAACTCGGCGGCCTGCTTCTCGGCTTCCTGCCGCACGGAGGCGGAGCTGATCAGCTGTTCGCGCTCCCGCTTGGCTACCGCCACGATCTCCTCGGCCTGCTTGCGGGCCTGAGCGATGAAGTCCTCCCGTTGACGCAGCAGATCCACGGCCTGGGTCAGCTGGCTGGGCAGGGCCTCCCGCACCGCATCGATCACCTCGATCGCGTCCTGCTCATTCACCAGGCGGCCGCCGCTGAACGGCACCCGGGTGCCCTCCAGCAGCAGATCCTCGATCTGGTCGAGCTGATCGAGCACCGTGATATTGGCTTCAGCCATGGCTGGACGTCCCGCATTCCGTCCGATTAAAAAGCCTGGAGAGGTCTTCTGCCACTCCAGACGGCACCATGTGGTGCACATCACCGCCGAAGCGGGCCACCTCCTTCACCACGGAACTGCTCAGAAAGCTGTGGTGCACGGCGGTGGCGAGGAACAGCGTCTCCACCCGGGGCTCAAGGCTCTGGTTGGTGTGGGCGATCTGCAGCTCGAATTCGAAGTCGCTCAGGGCCCGCAGACCGCGCAGGATCACCTGGGCGCCGTTGCGACGGGCGCACTCCACGGTGAGGCCATCGAAGCTGCCCACCTCCACCCCGCCGAGCGTGGCCGTGGCGGTGCGGATCTGCTCGAGTCGCTGCTCAAGCGGAAAGGCCGGCTGCTTGCCGGGGTTCTGGAGCACGGCCACCACCACGCCATCGAACAGGCGGCTGGCCCGCTCGATCAGATCGAGGTGGCCGAGGGTGAGGGGGTCGAAGCTGCCGGGGTAGAGGGCGCGCATCCGGCCAGCCTATGGGTGAGGCCCGCTCCATGCCTGCCCCTGCCGGGTTTCTAGAGTTGGGATTGTTCCATGTGCCCCCCCGGGGCCTCCCGTCCGCCATGGCCACCTCCACCCTCAACGCTGAAGCCAAGAAAACCCTGCTGCGCAAGATTCCCCACGGGGTGTTCATCTGCGGGGTGGCCGAGGGGGAGGAGGTGAATGGTTTCACGGCCAGCTGGGTGACCCAGGGCTCCTTCGAGCCCCCCCTGGTGGTGATGGCCGTGCGGGCCGACAGCACCAGCAACGGCATCATCCAGCGCACCGGCAAGTTCGCCCTCAACGTGCTCGCCGCCGACCAGAAGGATCTCGCCGCCGTGTTCTTCAAGCCCCAGAAGGGGATGGGTGGCCGCTTCGATGCCGCTCCCTTCCAGATGGGCGAGCTGGGCCTGCCGATCCTGGACAACGCCCTCGGCGCCGTGGAGTGCGAGCTGGTGGGCCAGGTGGCCCTGGGCGACCACACCGTGTTCGTGGGCGAGGTGAAGGCCGCCACCCTGCACCGTGACGGCGATGCCCTGGAGCTGGGCAGCACGGGCTGGAAGTACGGCGGTTGAGGCCCTCGCCAGGGCGGCGCCGGCGGTGAGCACTTCGCCCCTGATCCAGCAACCCGAGCGGCTGGCGGCCCGGCTCAAGGAGGTTCCCTCCGAGCCGGGCTGCTATCTGCTGCGGGACAGCGACGACCGCATTCTCTACATCGGCAAGGCGAAGGTGCTGCGCCAGCGCGTGCGCAGCTACTTCCAGAGCGGCAGCGGCCACGGCCACAGCCCCCGCATCGCCCTGATGGTGCGCCAGGTTTGCGAGCTGGAGTTCATCGTCACCGACAGTGAGGCCGAGGCCCTGGCCCTCGAGTCGAACCTGATCAAGCACCATCAGCCGCACTTCAACGTGCTGCTCAAGGACGACAAGAAATACCCCTACCTCTGCATCACCTGGAGCGAGGCCTACCCCCGCATCTTCATCACCCGCCAGCGCCGCTTTCGCTCCCCCCTGGATCGCTTCTACGGCCCCTACGTGGACGTGGGCCTGCTGCGCCGCACCCTCGCCGTGGTCAAGCGGGTGTTCCCCCTGCGCCAGCGGCCCCGGCCCCTGTACCGCGACCGCACCTGCCTCAATTTCGACATCGGCCGCTGTCCGGGCGTGTGTCAGCAGAAGATCAGCTCCGAGGACTACCACCAGACGCTGCGCCAGGTGGCGATGGTGTTCCAGGGCCGCAACGACGAGCTGCTGGCCCTGCTGCAGGGCCAGATGGAGCGCTACGCCGAGCGGCTGGATTTCGAGAGTGCCGCCCGCGTGCGCGATCAGCTCCAGGGCATCGACACCCTCACCGCCGACCAGAAGATGAGCAGCGGCGACAGCTCGGTGAGCCGCGACGTGGTGGCCCTGGCCGCCGGCGAACGGGTGGCGGCGGTGCAGCTGTTCCAGGTGCGGGCCGGCAAGCTGGTGGGGCGGCTGGGCTACATGGCGGAGGTCACGGAGCTGCCAGCCCTCGAGGAGGGCGCCCTGGGACGCATTCTGCAACGGGTGGTGGAGGAGCATTACAGCCAGGTGGAGTCGGTGGAGATCCCGCCGGAGTTGCTGCTGCAGTTCCCTCTGCCCCAGCAGGAGCTGATCAGCAGCTGGCTGAGTGAGCAGCGGGGGCGCAAGGTGCGGCTGGCGGTGCCGAAGCGCCAGCAGAAGGCCGAGATGATCGATCTGGTGGTGCGCAACGCCAGCTATGAGCTGCTGCGGGCTGAGCGGGCCAGCGAACAGAACCTGCTGGCCACGGAGGATCTGGCCCAGTTGCTGGAGCTCACGGTGGCGCCGCGCCGGGTGGAGGGCTACGACATCAGCCACATCCAGGGCAGCGATGCGGTGGCCTCCCAGGTGGTGTTCATCGACGGCCTGCCGGCCAAGCACCACTACCGCAAATACAGGATCCAGAGCAGTTCGATCCGCGCCGGCCATTCCGACGACTTCATGGCCATGGCCGAGATCATGCGGCGCCGTTTCCGCCGCTGGGCCCAGGCCAAGGCCGAGGGCGCCGACCTGCTGGAGCTGCGCCGTCAGGCCGGCACCGCCCTGCACACCGGCGGCCTCAACGACTGGCCCGATGTGGTGATGATCGACGGCGGCAAGGGTCAGCTCTCCGCCGTGATGGAGGCCCTGCGGGAACTCAACCTCCACGACGACCTGGTGGTGTGTTCCCTGGCCAAGCAGCGGGAGGAGGTGTTCGTGCCTGGGGCGACCAGCCCGCTCGAGAGTGAGCCCGAGCAGCTGGGGCTGCAGCTGCTGCGGCGGCTGCGCGATGAGGCCCACCGCTTCGCGGTGAGTTTCCACCGCCAGCAGCGCGGCGAGCGCATGAAGCGCTCCCGGCTCTCCGACATCTCCGGTCTGGGCCCCAAGCGGGTCAAGGACCTGCTGGCCCATTTCAGCTCGATCGATGCCATCCAGCTGGCCAGCCCCGAGCAGATCGCCACCGCCCCCGGCATGGGGCCGGCCCTGGCCCGCCAGGTGTGGGAGTACTTCCATCCCCAGGGCGAGGCGGAAAGCGGCGAGAGGGGGGAGCCGCCGGCCGAGCGGGAGGCTGACCAGCCCCTGGAGCTGGCCAGTTGAGGGAGCTCAGCGCTCAGCGTGTCCCAGGGCGGCCCTGGCCCCTGCTGCTGGCCCTGGTGCTGGGCGGCCTGCTCCAGCTGGCCACCCTGCTGGCGCCGGTGCCGGCCCTGGCCGCCCCGGGCCTCTGCGTGGGGCCGGTGTGCGCCGATGAGATCACCCGCAGTGCCAAGCACCACTGGCAGCTGCGACTGCGGGTGGACGACCAGCGGGGCCATCGGGAACGGCTGGTGGTGGACTGCCGTGACGGCCACCTCAGCCCCGAGAGCGGCACGGTGGAGAGGGGCTACGCGGCGGCGGTGGCCCGCCGCGCCTGCCGTCTGGCCGGCGAGGGGTCCCAGGGCTGATCGTCTCGGCTTGAGACTGATCAACAGGTTCTCTGCTCCTGGGATTGATCGGTTTGGATAGGTCCACGCAGCAAGGGCCTCGGGGGGAACCATGAATGACCCCGCGTCCAGGCTCGAGGCCCGGGCCCAGGAGCTGCTGGCACAGGTCTCCACGGCCGAGAAGCTGGCCCTGCTCGATGGCGACACGCCGTTCTGGTCCGGCATGGCGGACATTGCTCTGACTCAGGCCTCCCACCGCCATCCCTGGCCGGCGGGGCAGCTGCCTCGGCTGGGCCTGAAGGGCCTTCAGTTCGTCGATGGTCCCCGGGGCGTGGTGCTCGAGGGTGGCGCCACCACGTTCCCCGTGCCGATGGCGCGCGGTGCCTGCTGGGACCCCGAGCTGGAGGAGCGCATCGGCGAGGCCATCGCTGTTGAGGCCCGATCCTTCGGGGCCAACTGGGTGGCCGGGGTATGCGTCAACCTGCTGCGTCACCCTGGCTGGGGCAGGGCCCAGGAAACCTATGGGGAAGACCCGGTGCACGTGGGCGCCATGGGGGCCGCCATGACCCGGGGGCTGGAACGCCATGCCGTGGCCTGCGTCAAGCACTTCGCCCTCAACTCGATCGACAGCTCCCGGTTCCTGGTGGACGTGCAGGTCGGGCAGCGGGCGCTTCATGAGCTGTATCTGCCCCATTTCCGCGATTGCGTGGAGGCCGGCGCCGGCTCGGTGATGAGCGCGTACAACCAGGTCAACGGCCACTGGTGCGGTCAGCAGCCTGAGCTGCTGCGGCGGATCCTCAAGGAGCGGTGGGGATTCAGTGGCTTCGTGGTCACTGATTTCATCTTCGGCCTGCGGGATGGCGTCGCCGCCCTGCTGGCGGGCCAGGACCTGGAAATGCCCTTTCCCATGGTGTTCGCAGGCTGCCTGCCCGAGGCCGTGGCCGATGGCCGGGTGCCAATGGGGTGTGTCGACGAGGCCGTGCGGCGGCTGCTGCAGGTGCAGCTGGGTGTGCCACCTGGAACGTACCCAGCCTCGCTGCGCTCGTGCCAGCAGCACCGGGCCCTGGCCCGCGAAGCGGCCACCAGCTCGATCGTGCTGCTGCGCAACGAAGGGCAGGTGCTGCCCTTCCGCGGTCTCACCTCGCTGGCGGTGATCGGCCGGCTGGCGTCGCTGCCAAACCTGGGCGATCGCGGTTCTTCAGACACCAGACCCCTGCCCGGAGCGGTGGTGACGCCGCTGCAGGGTTTGCGGGACGCGGCTTCAGAGCTGCGGATCGAGCAGGCCAGTGGCGACAGCCCCCAGGAGGCGGCGGAGCTGGCGGCCCGCTGTGATGCCGCCTTGGTGGTGGTCGGGCTCGACTGGCGCCTGGAGGGGGAGCACATCCACCCCGGGGACATCGCCCCGATCCTGCGCCTGATCCCCCCGCCTGGCTGGTTGCTGCGGCTGCTGGGGCGGCGCCGGCTGATGCCGCTCTGGCGACCTGTCGCCGAGATGATCGCCTGGACCACCAGCTTTGCCTCCGCCCGTCAGGGCGGCGACTTTGCCGCCGGGGATCGCACCGACCTGAGCCTGCCGGCGGATCAGGTGGCCCTGATTCGCCAGGTCGCCGCCGCCCATCCCCGCACCGTGGTGGTGCTGATGGGCGGCGGGGGCCTGCTGATCGAGGACTGGCGGCAACTGGTCCCTGGCCTGCTGCTGCTCTGGTATCCGGGTGAGCAAGGAGGTGCGGCTCTGGCCGATGTGCTGCTCGGCCGGGTGTCGCCCTCCGGGCGCCTGCCCTTCTCGATGGCGGCTGACACCGCCTACCTGCCGCCCTTCGAACCCCGGGCACGGCATGTGGTCTACGACCATTGGCATGGCTACCGGCGCCTGCAGCGTGACGGCCATCCCGCCGCCTATCCCTTTGGCTTCGGGCTGTCCTACAGCCGGTTCACAGCGTCCGCCCTGACAGCTCAGCTCCAGCGCGCCGATGGGCGGATGGATCAGCTGAAAGCGAGTGTCACCATCACCAACACAGGCGAGATGGAGGCGGCCGAGGTGGTTCAGCTGTACCTGGAGCCGCCCGCTCGGGAGATCGAGCGTCCGGCTCGAACGTTGGTGGCGTTCCAGCGCCTGCTTCTCGCCGCTGGTGAATCCCGGCGCATCACTCTGGACATCCCCCTGCGGGCCTGCGCCACGTTTGAGCCGGTCCAGGATGGCTTCGTGACCGAAGGGGGAGTCCACCGGCTTGTCCTGGCCAGGCATGTGGAGGAGGAGGGCCTGGAGCTGGAGCTGGAGCTGGATGCTGCGCTGGTGTGTCGCTGACGGGGATGTTCACCCCCCCTCAGCCCCCGGCCTCATGCCCCCGTGGAGGGCCGCTTGTTGGGGTGATGACTGCGGAGTGCCCTGCTCAGCGTCCTGCCGAGGCGCAATCGGTTGTAGCGCTGCAGCAGAAGGCAGGGCAGGTTGAACAGGGTCGCGAAGATCAGGTTGATCAGCACCCCAGACGGAGGCAGCCAGAGGGTCGTGACCATCCAGGCGGGCCAGAGCACCCAGTGCACCAGCTCCGCCCGACGGGTCTCCAGGCTCAGCCGTTGCAGGGCCCGCGGGTCCCGACGGGCCAGGCTCCCCTTGCGGATGCCTCCAGGTAGGGCGTTGCCGGCATCGGGAATCCAGGGCTTCCAGATCCGAATCCCCAGCCATCGCTCGTAGAACCGCAGCGGTGCAGCACCCGGGTGGTCAGCTCGGCAGGGATCACGCCCGCCGAGCAGCCGATCCGGAAGTTGGTTGGCGAGGGCCCCGATCAGCAGCGACCAGAACAGCCACAGGATCGCCGTAGCGGCCACCGCACCCCAGCCACTGAATGGGGCCATTAACGGGTGCTGAACAGGCGCCCCTTCCAGAGCACCTCGCCACTTTCCAGCTTGAAAATCGCCTGCAGAAACACCCCGAGGAAGAACAGGACCGGGATCGGAAACAGCAGATTGATCCAGGTGAAGCGACCAATTGGACGGCTGATCACCAGCAGCTGGATCACATAGGCCCCGTAGACCAGCACATTGCTGAGAATGGAGTGGTCACCCACCAGTGGCCAGCCCAGCAGTGAGGCCGGCAGGCACCAGGCGGCCCAGAACAGCCCGGAGAGCCAGAGCACCACCGCCAGCATCCAGCTCCAGCGCACTTCACCGGCAGCAGTGGCGAAATTCTTGTTGAACCCCACCACCATGTCGCGCAGCCCGCCCGGGTACATGCGGTAGGCGATTTGGCCATCGCCGAGGAACGCGCTCACCGGCAGCTCGGCCCGTTCGTAGGCATGGGCGAGGTACCAGTCTTCGACCACCTTGCCGGCGACGGCCTCATGACCGCCGCTGCGGTCGTAGTCGGTGCGGCGGCTGACCATCGCCGGCCCGAAGGCCACCCCGCAGTTGGCTCCCAGGGGGACGGCCATCAGCCCTACCAGGTTGAACAACAGCGAGAGTTGCTCATACGGCTTCTCGGTGCGGTGGTAAGGCTGCACCGTCACCAGCCCACCGAGCTTCTGGTGCGCTGCCACCAGGCAGTGGAGGAAGTCAGGGGTGGGTTCCGTGTCGGCATCGAGGAACACCAACAGCTCGCCACGACTGGCCAACACGCCGTTGTGCAGCGCCCATGTCTTGCCGCACCAGCCCTGGGGCAGGTGGGGCGCACTGCACACGGTCACAGCCAGGCCGCTCCAGGGCTGAGCGGCGATAGCGGTGGTGCGATCCGTGGAGTGGTCGTCCACCACGATCACCTCCAGGGGCATGAGGCTCTGCCGGGCCAGACCACTCAGCAGATGGGGAAGTGTGGATTCCTCGTTGCGGGCGGGGATCAGCACCGACACCGAGGGCGGATCAACAGGCGAGCCGACGGGGAGAACGGGCAGACGTAGGCCCAGAACCCACCCCAGGAGCCACCGAACCACGATTGAACCGCCAACCCAGCCCATAGACAGCGCACCCGCTGTACCAACTCACCCTATGGGCAGGGGGGAGGGGGGAGGGGGGACCCCCAGGGTTCAATCACAGGCGGATCAACGCCTCGGACAGGGGACGGATGGCGGCTTGGTCTCGCAGCAACTGGGGATGGGTCGCCACAGGCAGCTGGGTCCTGGTGCCGATTGGCAGCACGGCGCGCCAGCCCGGCAGCACGGCCAGATCAATGGCAGAGTAAAAACTGTGGCAATCGACCCGTTGGAGGGTGTCCAGGTTGCCGTTCAGGGTTTTCAGCAGGCCGCTGCCCCACTTGAGATCAGCGAGTCCCTTGAAGATGCGTCCTGGCCATGGCTGTGCCGTGAGGGTCCCCTGCTGGGGGCTGCCCACGCTGATGAAGCGTCGTGTCCGCTCGTGTCCTCCCTGGAGCTGAATCCAGGTACGCGCAATCACGCCTCCGATCGAGAAACCCAGAAGGTCGATGGAGTCGTGCAGCCCCAGGTTCTCCCGGATGTGGGCTCCCAGCAGATCAGCGGCCTCTTCGATCGGCGTGAGACCCAGGCGCAGGGGCAGGGCCGGGATGAGGACGCTCTGTCGCTGCCCCCCGAGCGCCCGCTGGAGTCTGTTGAACACCGCTGGAGTGTCGAGCAGCCCGTGAACCAGAACCAGGGGTCGGTACGAAATCACAGGCTATTCAAGTTTCCTCAAGCTATGCCAAGCGGAACCCGGAGCGCGCGCCCACCGGCCCGACGGAGGGCTGCCCTGGACCAGGAGCTGCTAGGAGCTCCATCTGCTGCACCGCCCTTGATGGGCCTCACCCTGATCCTGGGCGATCAGCTGCACCGCGAGTGGTTCAGCGCCCCATCACTGCTGCTCGGTGCCGCCAGCCGGGTGCTGATGATCGAAGACCTCGCCGTGGCCTCCGCCTATCGGTACCACCAACTTCGCCTGCTCCACACCTTCGTGGCGATGCGCAGCTTCCGCGACGCCCTGATCGGGCAGGGGGTGGCCGTGCGCTACTTCGAGCTGCCGGCCTCGGCGGGCTGTTCGTTCTGGGAGCGGCTGGCGGCGGAGCTGGGCGAAGAACAGGAGCTGAGGGTGGCGGAGATCGCCGATTGGGGCTTCGAGCAGCGGCTGCAGGGCTTCTGCCGGCAGCATGAGGTGAGGCTGACGCTACTGCCCTCCCCAGCCTTCCTGGAGTCGGTGGCCGAGAGCCGCGGCTGGTTCGAAGGGCGGCGCCGCCCCTTCATGAAGACCTTCTACGAGCGGCAGCGCCGTCGCCTGGGACTGCTGCTCGAGGCCGACGGCACCCCCAGCGGCGGCCGCTGGAGCTTCGACAGCGAGAACCGCCGCCGGCTGCCGAAGAACTATCAGGAGCCACCGCTCCCCACCGTGGCGGCCAGCCCGCATGAAGCGGCGGTGCGGCAGCTGATCGCCACCCACTTCGCCACTCACCCCGGCGAGCTGGGGGAACTATGGATTCCATTCGATCACGACGGCGCCGAGGCCTGGCTGCAGCGGTTTCTGCAGGAGCGGCTCGATGCCTTCGGCCCCTACGAGGACGCCCTCAGCCAGAGCCGGGGCACCCTGCACCATTCCCTGCTCTCTCCCCTGCTCAACATCGGCCTGCTGAGCCCGGCCGGGGTGATCCAGGCCGCCCTGGCCCATGCGCACCGCCGGGATGCCGCCGGCGCGCCGGTACCGATCGCCTCGTTGGAGGGTTTCCTGCGCCAGGTGATCGGCTGGCGGGAGTTCGTGCGCGGCATCGATCGCGTCCACGGCGAGCGTCAGGCCGCCAGCAACTTCTGGAACCACCAGCGCCGGCTGGCCCCCTGCTGGAGCGATGGCAGCACCGGCCTGCCACCACTGGATGCGGCGATCGGACGGCTGAACCGCACGGGCTACAACCACCACATCGAGCGGCTGATGGTGATCAGCAACCTGATGCTCCTCTGCGAGATCCAGCCTCTGGAGGTGCACCGCTGGTTCATGGAGCGCTACCTGGATTCTTATGAGTGGGTGATGGGGCCGAACGTCTACGGCATGGGCCTGATGAGTGACGGTGGCCTGTTTGCCACCAAGCCCTACATCTGCGGCTCCAACTACATCCTCAAGATGAGCGATGTCAAACGGGGCCCCTGGTGTGACATCTGGGATGGTCTCTACTGGCGCTTCATCGAGCGCCACCGGGCCTTCTTCCAGGCCAATCCCCGCCTCTCGATGATGGTGCGCCTGCTGGATCGCATGGATCGCCAACGTCGCGATGGCCTGGCTGCTGCAGCCGAAGCCTTCCTCCGGCGCGCCACGGTGGCCCCGCCTTCAGCAGACCCCGCCCTGAGCAGACTTCCCCCTGAGATGCCTTTCTCCTGAGCTGGGTGGGTCTTGAAGAAGCTGCGCTGCGGTCTTGCCTTCCACCGGGTCAGGAACTAGATCGGATCAAGCCGCCATTGCCCGTCATGCAGATCCCGATGCCAGGCGCTGCCCGTGCCTTCATGGTGTTCGGCGTCCTTTCCGCCCTGTTGGGCGCCGCTCCGGCCCTGAAGGCCCAGGACCGGGTGCCCATTGAGGCTGTCCGCGCCATCAACACGGCCCGCACCCGCAGCGTGAAGATCAACGGAGGGCTTCAGGTCTACCGCCCGGCAAGCTGCATGTTCGCCACCGCAGCCCTCGATAATCCCTGCCTCGTGAGCAGCGACAGCGACGGTTTCGTCTTCAGCTTCATGGGCGGCCCACCGGCCTGGCAGGAGCGAGATCTTGCCCCCAGCCTGGAAACGGAGATTCGTATCTCTCCGGATGGAACGATCGTGGACGAACTGATCTACAACGGGCCACCCCGCTGAGGGCTGGAGGCGGAGTCTTGCTCCTCTTCCTTACCCCAGCCCAGGATCATCCCCGTGACGGGAATGGCCAGGAACACTCCCAGCAGGCCCGCCAGCCGCTCTCCAACGAACAGGGCAAAGAACAGCACCACCGGGCGGATCTGCAGGGCCCGGCCCATCACCCGTGGGTGGATCAGATTGTCCTGGATCTGCTGCAGCACCACCGAAGCGATCACCACCTGCAGGGCCAGCCACTGGCCCTGGGTGAGGAACACCACGCTGCTGGCCGCGATCACGCCCAGGGTGGCGCCGATGCCGGGGATGGCATCCAGCACTCCCACCACGATCGCCAGGATCAGGGCAAACTTCACCCCCATCAGGGCGAACACCAGAAAGCTGGCCAGGCTCAGAAACAGCATCAGGGTGATCTGGCCGCGCAGGAACCCCAGCACATTCTTCTGCACGCTGCGGTCGAAACGCCCGCGCACCACCTCAGGCAACAGCTGCAGCACCTGACTCCAGGTGGCGCCGTTGTCCACCAGCATGTAGATCACAATCACCAGCAGAATCACGCCGGCGAACAGGTTCGAGAAGGCCCCGCCGATCATTCCCAGGCCGCTGCCGAGGCTGTCGCGCAGCAGGTCCAGCACCTGGGCGAGCTGGATCGTCCTGAAGTAGTCGTGGAAGGGCAGATCGGGGCGCTGCAGCCCCAGCACCAGGTCGTTGAGCAGGCTGCTGCCCTGGTTCACCAGCTGGAAGCCGAGCACGGCCACCAACAGGCTGCCGCTGCCGAAGGCGGCCAGGCCGGTGATCAGGATCGCCAGGCCCCGGCTGCACCCCAGGCCCACCAGCCGCCGCACCGGATACTCCAGCAGCACAGCCAGCACCGCGGCGGCGATGAACAGGGTGAGCACCGGCCGAAAGAACGCCACCAGCTGCACCAGCGCCCAGCCGCAGGCGAGCAGCAGCAGGAACCGCAGCAGCGCCGATTGGTTCAACCCCTGCCAGGGCGGCTCCTTGGGCTGGCTCATCGGGGTGTTGGTGCATGGGGTAGTGGACCCCACCATGCACCCGAAGCTGCTGGCCCCGGCCACCGGTCCTTACTGCCGTAACTCAGGGAAGGTGCTGCGGAACGTCTCCAGCTTCGGGATGTCGTGCACCAGCACATAGGGGTGGCGTGGATTCCGCCGCACGAAGTCCTGGTGGTAGTCCTCGGCGGGGTAGAAGCGGGCGCTGCTCTCCAGTTGGGTGGCAATCGGCTTCGCGAAGCTGCCGGCTTCATTGAGCTGGGCGATGTACTGCCGCGCCACGTTCTGCAGGAGAGGATCGTCGCTGAAGATCGCCGATCGGTACTGCTCGCCCACATCGGGCCCCTGGCGGTTCACCTCGGTGGGGTCGTGGGCCACGGCGAAGAACACCTTCAGCAGTTCCCCGTAGCTCACCTGGCCCGGGTCGTAGGTGATGCGGATGCCCTCCGCGTGGCCGGTGGTGCCCCGGCTCACCTCGGCGTAGCGGGCCGTGGCGCCGGAGCCGCCGGCATAGCCGGTCTCGACGCTGCGGACCCCCCGCACCTCTTCAAAGATCGCCTCCATGCCCCAGAAACAGCCACCCGCCAGCACGGCTGTCTGGTCGGGGCCGGGGCGACGGCCCGGATCCAGGGCCGGATCGGGCAGGGCGGCGGCGCTGGCGGCACCGGGGCGCAGGGGCAGCTGGCCTGGCATCAGCAGCGGCAGCACCAGGAGCCCAGCCAGGCCGGCGCCGAGTGAGGCCAGAAGTGGCCATCCCATCTTGAGCCGGGGCATGGTGATCCCTGAATCCTGTCTCTGGTCTACAGCCGGAATCGCGTGGCGGATTGGCGGCAGGCAGCGGCTGTCTCAGCCCAGCTCCAGGCAGGCCAGGCCGTAGACGTCGCCCAGTCCCACCCGCGGTGGCTCCCCCCGGTACATGCGCAGCACGGTGCTCAGGGGTTGGAAGCCGAGCCGCCGCATCAGCGGATCCCCGTGGGGATTGGCGCCCGGCACATCGATCAGCACCACGCCGGGGTGGCGGGCCAGCATGCCGAGCAGCAGGCGTTCGGCCAGCGCCGGGCTGTCGGCCAGCAGGGGGCCGATGCGCCAGCCCGTTCCCCGCCGCAGCAGGCAGGGCCGGATCCGGCCGAAGCCGTGGCACTGGCCCTGCCCGTCGATCAGGGCCAGCACGCTGCCGGCCTCCTGGCCCAGCCAGTCGGCCAGAAAGTGGGGGCGTGGGCTCGGTTCGCGCAGGGCGTCGTAGGCCTGCACGGCCCGCCGCGGCAACCGCTTCCCCTGCAGCAGGTCGAGGCCGTCGTGGGGATCGATCGGGCGCTCGTCTCCCGTCGCCATCACCTGCCAGCGCCGGGTGGGGGAGGCCGGCCGGAAGCCCCAGCCGCGGTAGTCCTCCACCCGCTCGGGCGCCGCCTCCAGGCCGATGCAGGGCAGGGCAGCCAGGTGGCCCATGGCGGTGCGCCACAGGTCGAGGCCGTGGCCCCGGCTCCGCTGGGCCGGATCCACCAGAAACAGCCCGATGAAGCCGTAGCTGGCGTTGTAGCGCACGCCGGCGATGCAGCCGATCGGCCGCTGGTCGAGCTCCTTCACCCACAGTCCCTGGCGGTCGGTGTGGCGGAAGCTGGCCACATCTCCTTGGCCGGGACAAAATCCCTCCGCGCGGGCCCAGGCCACCACCTGGGGAATGTCCCGGGGAGCCAGCGGCCGGATCAGGCCTGGAGCCCTGACGCTGCCGCCATCAGCTTGGCGCTCGATCATGCCTCGCCCATCGCAGGCCTGCCCGGGCTCTCCAGCCTGCTCCCAGCCGCCACCATGGCGGCAGTGTTTGATCAGGCTCCGCATGCTGAGTGGCTCTTCCCGCGCCCTCGAGATCGTCAAGGTGGTGTCCCAGCACCAGTGGGATTACCTGCTTGGTCTGCTCAGCGCCCAGCTCGGAGCCGCTGCCGACACCCAGCCGAGCCTGCCGGCGCCGGAGGTGCTCTGCCGCATGCTCACCGAGCTGGGGCCGGTGTTCGTGAAGGTGGGCCAGCTGCTCAGCACCCGCCCCGACCTGCTGCCGGATGCCTACGTTCGAGCCCTGGCGCGGCTGCAGAGTTCCGTGCCACCGGCCCCCTGGCCCGAGGTGGAGGGCCGCCTGCTGGAGCAGTGGCAGCGCTCCCCGGAGGAGGTGTTCGCCAGCTTTGACACCACTCCGGTGGCGGCGGGCAGCATCGGCCAGGTGCACCGAGCGGAGCTGGCCGATGGCCGGGCCGTGGCCGTGAAGGTGCTCCGCCCCGGCATCGAGCGCCAGGTGGAGGAGGACGGCCAGCTGCTGCGCCAGATCGCCGCCCTCGCCGCCCAGACACCGCTGGGCTCGAGTTACGACCTGCCGGGCCTGGCGGAGCAACTGGTGGCTGCCCTCGAGGGTGAGATCGACTTCCGCCGCGAGGCCGGCAACACCGAACGGCTGGCGGAGGTGCTGAAGCGCTCCAGCTTCGTGGGCGATGGCCGGCTGCGGGTGCCCGGGTTGTTCCGGGAGTTCAGCGGCCCGGCGGTGCTGGTGCTGGAGTGGTTGGCGGGGGATCCGATCTTGAGCCCTGAGGCCCGCTCCGCCCTGGAGCAGTGCTCCGGTGGGGTGGAGGCCGCCACCGATGCCCTGCTGGGCGCCTTCGTGGAGCAGTTCTTCGTGGAGGGCTTCTTCGACGCCGATCCCCATCCCGGCAACCTGATGGTGGCGGCCGACGGCACGATCACCATCCTGGATCTGGGCATGGTGGGCAGCTTCGATCCCCGCACCCGCACGATGGTGCTGGATCTGGTGCTGGCCCTGATCAACGAAGATCCGGCCCGGGCCACCGATCTGCTGGTGCATCTGGCGCCGCCCCTGGCCAGCAGCGTCGATCGGCGCGGGCTGCGGCGCCGGCTCGACCAGCTGATCCGCGCCAACTTCGCCAAGCCCCTGCAGCAGCTCAACTTCGCCCATTTCCTGGCCGACATGCTGCAGATCGCAAGCAGCACCGGCCTGCAGGTGCCGGGCAACCTCGGCCTGTTCGTCAAGGCGATCACCAACCTGGAGGGGGTGGGACGGGAGCTGTCGCCGGAGTTCAGCTTCAGCGAGGCGATGAAGCCCTTGGTGAGCCGGTTGATGGCCCGCGCCCTGTTGCTTCCCCAGCAGAGGGTGATGCAGTTCGGCCTCGACCTGCGCAGCCTCCTGCTCGATTCCCCGCGCCAGCTCAGTGGCCTGCTCCAGCGCTTCAGCGGCGACGAACTGGTGTTCGCCTTTCAGCTGCAGGGCCTGGACCGGGTGCTGGGCAACCTTGATGTGCTCTCGCGGCGCATCGCTCTGGCGATCCTGGTGGCGGCCCTGCTGCTCAGTGCCACGGTGATGGCCACCCAGTCGGAGCTGCAGCTGCTGCGCCAGGTGAGCCAGGGGCTGTTCGTGGCCGCCAACGTGCTGGGGGTGTGGCTGGTGGTCTCGCTGATGCGCTCCGGCCGCCGCTGAAGCGCTGCTGCTGAGCCGGCTCGCGGCCCTTAGGGTCGCCAGGGTCGCGACAGCTGTTGTGTTGAACATCCCCGGCCGCGCCGCCTCCCTGCTCTGTCGTGCGTTGGTCGGCGCGGCGCTGCTGCTGCCAACCGCCCTGGGGCTGCAACCTGCCTCAGCCAGGCCCCTGCGGGTGGGGATCAGCGGCAACGCGCCCTTCCTGATCCGGCGGGGGGATGTGCTGGAAGGCATCACACCTGATCTCTGGCGCGTGGTGGCGGAGGAGAACAGCTTCCAGGCCGAGCTCGTACCGAAGGCGAACACCGCCGCCAACCTCAAGGCCCTGGAGCGCGGTGAACTCGACCTGGCGATCGGCCCGATCAGCATCACCCCTGAGCGCCTCAGCAGTGGGGCCATCGAGTTCACCCAGCCCTACTTCTTCGGCCAGGTGGGCGTGCTGGTGCCCCTGCGGGATGGGGGGCTGTGGGCGCGAGTCAGGCCCTTCTTTCAGGTGGCGGCGCTGTCGTCGATCGGGCTGCTGCTGCTGTCGCTGTTCGTGGTGGGCAACCTGATCTGGCTGGCGGAGCGACGCCGCAATCCAGAGCATTTCCCACCCCACTACCTCCACGGGGTGGGCAACGGCCTCTGGTTTGCGATCGTCACGCTCACCACGGTGGGCTACGGCGACCGGGCCCCGGTGACTCGTCTGGGCCGGGTGATTGCCGCGGTGTGGATGATGATCACTCTGCTGGCCGTGTCCTCGATCACCGCCGGCCTGGCCTCGGCCTTCACGGTGTCCCTGGCCCGGGTGCCCGGTGGCGGCATCCAGTCGGTGGAGGGCCTGCGCAACCGCCCCGTGGCCGTGGTCAAGGGCACCACCAGTGAGAAGTGGGGGCGTCTGAGCGGGGCCAGCCTCAGCCAGCAACCCACCCTGCAGGCGGCGGTGGCCAAGCTCGCGGCCGGCAAGGTGGATGCCGTGATCTACGACTCGCCAGCCCTGCGCTATTACCTCAGCCAGAATCCCCGGCTGGATCTGAAGCTGGCGCCGTTCAGCCTGGCCCAGGAGACCTACGGCTTTGCCATGCCGCTCAACAGCCCCCTGGAGAAGCCTCTGGACGTGAGCCTGCTGCGGATGCTGCGCTCCGGCCAGATCGAGGCGTTCTACCAGGGCTGGGTCGACGGCCCCACGGACGATGCAGCGCCGGGTCCAGGGGTGGGCTGAGTATTCCTCTTCATTGTGGCGGCATGGTCTGCATCGCTACCGCCAAGGGCTGTGGCCCAGGTCTTGGCTGGAGTTCTCCCTGGAACCAGGGCCCTTCGCCGTCGCTCCCCATGACCTCCACGCTCAGCTCTCCCACGGCCCTGGACACCACAGCGCCCCTCGATCCCGCCGTGGCCTTCGTGGCCCTGGCCCTGGCGGCTGTCTCCTGGGACGGCAGCCTCACCATGGCCGGCTCCAGGGCTCTGCGGCATGCGCTCGACTACCGCCATCCCTACCGCGATTACACCCCTGAGCAGATGGTGGGCCTGATGGATGGCCTGATGGCCACCCTGCGCCGCGATGGTCCCCAGCACCTGATGGTGCGTGCCGCTGAGGTGCTCAACGCCGGCCAGCGCGCCACCGCCTATGCCGTGGCGGCGGAGATCATGCGCTCCGATGGCCCCCTGGAAGACGACGAGCGCAACATCCTCAGCAACCTGGCCGCCACACTCCAGCTGGGCGACGCCGTGACGATCCCGGTGCACGCGGCGATGGATCTGCTGCATGCCGATCTCGACATGGCCTGAGCGCCCGCTTGGCCCGCTCCCCCGCCGTGCGGAAACCGTCACAGGCCAGGGGAGTTGGCCCATTGGGTATCAGCTAATGCGACATCAAGGCCGAACCGGTCGCGAAACTTCACGCACTTGTGATTTCGTTGATGTCCCTTGCGCGCCAGGTGGAACTCCTGCCCTTCGCCGGCAGCCGTTCCGGCCAAGCCTTTCTCTCCAGACCCCAGCCCTGTGATGAAACGTTGATCGCCGAGATCAGCCCCCAGGCGGCCTGTGAGCTCTTCTGCCATCGACAGCAGACCGATCAGCTGATGGTGCTGCGCGGCTGCATCGACCTGGTGGTGCTCCAGGAAAGGAGCCTGAGACGCATCTGTCTGCGGGAAGACGAAGGCGTCTGGGTGCGCATCCCCCCCGGCGTTCCCCACGGCGCCATCAACCGCGGGCGCACCCCAGCTCTGCTGGTGAACGCTGTGCTGCGTCACGGCCCCAGCGATCCCCGTGATTACCTGCCCAGGCGCGTGCCGGAATCGCTGCAGACCCAATGGCAGGCCCTGCGGGAGGAAGCTTGGGCCTGAAATCGCAGAGCCCCGGCGGCCGCAGCTCTGCGGAGTCCGGCCGCCGGGAGAATGGTGCTGCTCTCTGTCTTACAGCCGTGCCGCCCCGCTCCCGCTGGCTGCCTGTCCTTGCCCTCAGTGCGGCCCTGACCGTGGGGCTGCTCAGTCCATGGCACAGTCCCTGGCTGCGCAGTGCTCATGGCGCAGCAGCCGAACCCTTTCTGGCCTCACCCGTGCGGGGGGCAGTGGCGGTGATCGGCGGCGAGGGCGGCAACATCGCCGTGCTCACCGGAGCCGAGGGCACTCTCTTCGTGGATGCCAAGTTCGAGCGTCTGGGCACCGCCGTGCGCGCGGCGGTGAGGGCCCTGGGAGGCAGCGACCCCACCTGGCTGATCAACACCCACTTCCACTTCGATCACACCGACGGCAATGCCGGCTTCGCCCGCACCGGCGCCCGCATCGTGGCCCACCAGAACGTGCGTCGCCGCCTGGCGGAGGGCTCCAGCATTCCGGCCTTCAACCTGGTGACCCCTCCGGCTCCAGCGGAGGCCCTGCCTGTGGTGAGCTTCGAGCAGAGCCTGCAGCTCTCGCTCAACGGCGAACAGCTGGATCTGGAGTACCTGCCGGCGGCCCATACCGATGGCGACGTGCTGGTGCGCTTCGAGCAGGCGGATGTGATCCATGCCGGGGATGTCTGGTTCAACGGCATGTATCCCTTCATCGACGCCGGCAACGGCGGCACCCTGGCGGGGGCGATTGCCGGCGTCGATCGGGTCCTGGCCCTGGCCGGGCCCGACACTCGCATCATTCCGGGCCATGGCAGCGTCGGCAGCCGCGACGACCTCGCCACCTACCGGGCCATGCTCGCCACGGCCCAGCAGCGCCTGACGGCTCTGAAGCAGCAGGGGCTCGGGGCCGAACAGGCTGTGGCCGCCAAGCCCCTGGCCGACCTCGAGCAGCGCTGGGGGCAGGGGCTGTTCAGCGGTGATCGCTGGATTGAGGTGCTCTGGCCGGCTCTTTGAGGCATGCTGAGGACAACGTTCTTTCTTTCCTGCTGCGACCCGTGCTGCGACCTCTCCTGCCTCGCTCCCTGGCCACTCTGCTGGCCTGCTCGGGCCTGGCCCTGATCGCCCCTCCGGCCATGGCCCAGAAAGTGGTGCCCAAGATCGGCACCATCTGTCCGCTGGGCTATGTGGATCTGTTCAACGGCAAGTGCAGCAACCTGGGGGCCTTCAACTACACGGTCACGCCCACCAACGGCAAGGCGTGCCTGGAGGGCTGGATGAACGTGGGTGGTGGCTACTGCCGCAGGAAGAACTGACCACATCCCTCTGTGGGGCTGCCACCAAACAGCCCGTTTGCCCATGAGTGCAGTTGCTCATCGGGCTGATTCGGTGCGCGTTACCACGGATTTGCCTGGGGCAGACCCGAAACAGTGGTGTTCCAGGCGCGTGGACCCATGCTCGAACCGATGCTCGACTGTGGCTACCGCAATGAGCGCTCCCACCTGGTGATGCTCTGCTGCAGCGGATCGACTGGCTTCGCCCTTGAGAGGGTGATTTTCCCCTTTGAGCTGCTCACCTTCCATGCCCCCGCCGGCGCCACGGTGCTGATCTATGGGCCCGCTCCCCAGGATCCGGAGTTGCTCGAGAGCTGTGGCGTGGAAACGCTGTTGCTGGGGCTGGATGCCGCCGGGCAGCACCCGCTGCTGCCGCCGAGCATGGCGGCCCTGTTGCAGGACCTGCGCCAGCGCTACCTGCAGGACCCCAGTGAGGAAAACCGTCGCCACCTGGTGCAGTTCGAGCAGACCCTGCGCCACAGCCTGCCCACCTGAGGCCCGCTGGCCACCGCCCTGCAGGTGGTGCGGTTCACCGTCCCAGGGGCAACGCAAGCCACGGGGAGTGCAGAGCAGAATGGATCCATTGATGGGCTAAGGGTGCCATGGCCTCGCTTCAATCGCTCCGGCATGGTCCCCCATCGGCCCTCGTGGCCCCTGTGCTGGGCCTGGCGGCCGTGGGTGCCGTGGTGGTGATCCCCCTGGTGGCTCTGGCGGCCATTCCCCTGCTGGTGGCCACGATCCTGGCGGCCGGTGGGGTGCTGGTGTTCGGTCTCACCATCTGGGCCTCGATCGAGGGCCTGGCTGCCCTGGAACGCTGGCTGGAAACCGATCAGCGCTTCCAGAAGTAAGACGGCCTGGCCTGTTGGCGCCGCCGCAGTTCGACCTGGAAGGCCTGGCCCAGCTGCCGAGCCTGATGCTGGCGCCAGCGCTGCTGCCAGCCCACCAGCTTGAGTGCCACAAGCCCGCACCAGAGCAGCAGGGCGGGGGAGGAAAAACCAAGCTGGCCATGGGTCATAGGGCCATTCTGGTCGGCTGGGTTCCCCTCTGCCGCTGGGCGGTTTGTTGCACTGGGCAGCACAGCTGTGAGCGTTTTGGAACAGGTGCGGTTACCTTTGGGCCTCTTCAGCTACCGGAGTCAGCCGGAAGCCCATGACAGGCACCACTGCCGTTGACCTGCAGGGACTCACCCGATGGCCTGGCCGAGCTCGCCCCAAAGCTCAGTCAGCCTCAGCCCGGCTGCGTCGCTCCAACCGCGAGGACGCGCTTCGGCAGATCGACCTTGCCACCCTCGCTCAGGCGTTTCTCAGTCGGGAGGCGGTTTACCTGGGTCGTGGTGATTTCTGGCGCTGGGAGTTGGATGGCATCCCCCTATGGCTGGTGCCCCAGCTCCGGGACCTGGGTTTTCTGCCCTGATCAGGCCACTCCCATGGGCTCTGGGGAGTCTCCCCAGGTCCGTCAGAGGGGGGTTAGAAGCGCGACATCGCCGTGATCTTGGCCAGTTTCTGCGTCTCGAGACCGTCGAGTTCGCTGAGGTCAAGCAGGCCATCCTTCACCAGGCTGGCAAACACAAACAGGATGCCCTGCAGGCGGAAGTCGAAGCGACCTTCCATGGTGTGGCGCTCAATGCTGAGGTAGTCGTGCAGACGCCATACGGTGTCGGCGCTCTCCAACTCCTCCACACTCGCCCTCACCCTGGCGATCAGCTTGGCGATGGCGCGGCGGTAGGCCCGATCAAAGGCTTCGCGGGCGATTGATTGCTCAGTCTCTGTCCATCCCTCCAGGGTGGTCTCTATCACGGCAAGCGGTCCGAGCAATTCCTTGTGTCCAAGGATACCGAGCCTGCGTCGCCCGACGCGAGTCGCTGCCGGGGCAGGGCAAACCAGGGGACGCTGGGCGCCTCATGGTGTTCCCGGTGGTAGCCGAAGTGATAACAGGCCAGTAACGATGCCCAGACCGGCAGATCCAGGCTGGTGGCACCACCGGAGCCGGAACGCTGCTGGCGATGGGGCAGATAGGTGCCCACCAGGAACAGCTGCAGGGAGCTGAGCAGCAGGGGCAGGGTGCAACAGAGCAGCACGCTGTGGGCCGCCCTGTCCCAGCCCAGCCCAGCCAGGCTGTGCAGCAGCACGGTGAGCCCCATCCAGCCCACCAACAACCTGGCCATCTGGCTGCTGGAGAGGTAGCCCCCCATGAAGCGGCCATACCAGCGCAACGGGCCGGCGTGGGGATCCGGGTGGAAGTCCGGGTCTCCAGGAGTCGCTTCCTCGCGGTGATGGCACAGGTGATTGCGGTGGCAGCGGCCGTAGGGAAGGGCGGCGTAGAGCCCCAGGCTGGCGGCTCCGAGCCGGTCGTTCCAACGGGGATGTTCCGGCAGCAGAACACCGTGCATGGCGTCATGTCCCACGATGAACAGGCCCGTCTGGGCCAGGGTGCGGGCCATCACCGCCACGGCGAGCAGGCCCCCAGCCAGCCCCAGCGCGTCAAGGGCGACCAGGGCGACCAGGCTGAGCAGCCAGCCCAGCACGATCCCAGCGGCGAGAAGCAAGCCCCTGCAACTGGTGCCACTCACAGCGATGGGCTCAAGGGGCGAACTTCAGCAGCTCAGCCGGTGAGGCCAGCAGGTCGATCGCCACGAAGTAGATCTTGCCCTCGGGATCGAGCAGAAAACGCCAGGCCACGTTCATGCCCACTCCAGCTCCGAACCAGGGGGTCTGCACCTTGCCGGTGACCTTGATCTGGGTGAAATTGCCGTCGGCGGGCTCGGCGTAGCCCCGCTCAGGCAGCAGCCGCAGGTTCTGGCAGTCTTCCCGGAAGAAGCGCAGCACGGCATCAGTGCCCACGATGGGCTTCTGGAACGGCGGCTGCAGGGCTCCGTCAGGCAGGAAGAGCTGGATCAGGTTGTCGAAATCGTTGGCGTTCAACAAGTCCATGTAGCTGTTCACGGTGGGGTTGATCACCCCCTCGATGAACACCTTTTGGCGGCTGTCTTCGGGCGTGGGGGCCACCACGGGTTCCATCACCCGCTGGCCTTCACCCTTGGCCGGGTCAAAGCCCATGTCCACCACAAAGTTGCGCAGCAGGGTGATCTGCTGGCCCTGATCCACTTCCTTGAGCGAGCTCAGGACGGCCACCGCGTTGGCCGAAAGGCTGTATCCCTCGGGAATCGGAGCCACCAGGCCCGCTGCCATCCACTCGCCAAGCTGATACCAGAAGCCCAGCTTGATGTTCACAGACCAATTCGCATAGGTGCGGCAGATCGGTGAATCCGTGCGGTTGGTGAGATCGCACATCACCTGGCTCTGCTCGGCGAAATTCATCGCCTTGATTTGATTGAGCACTCCTTCCGCGAACTGCATTCTGGCGGCGCCAGGAGCCGCGATCGTGATTGTGCGCCCCATCTCGAGATAGGCGAACCAGATCAGTGCCAGCTGGTCCTCTGCACTCAGGAGACGAAAGCGGGCGGTGATGGCAGGCACCACATCCGCCTTGAGTGTCTCCGGAAAGATGCTGGTGGCCTTTTCAATTGTGAACATGTTGATCACACCCAAAGGTTGCTGTTACCCGGGTCCACCCTAGGGCTCCGAGTGCAACCTTTCAGCCCGGATCAGGCGGGCACCACCGCACAGGCGATACGGGCTCCACCACCCCCAAGCGGCGGCGTGTCGGTGTAAGTGTCCCCGCCGGCATGCACGATCAGGGCCTTCGCGGCCAGGTCGCTCACCTGCAGCCGTGGGGCCCGCACCGCCTCGTGGGCCCTGCCATCGGCAGCCACGATCAGGCGGCTCAGGTCGCCGCGGTGGCCGTTGCCGTTGGGGCCGTCATGGTGGCCGCTGCCGTCCGGATCCCAGTGGCCGCCAGCGCCGAGGCCGGCCACAGGCCCTGCCTCACCCATGCCAGGCTCACAGCTGCCGAGGGCATGCAGGTGAAAGCCGTGCTCCCCGGGGGGCAGGCCTGCCAGCGCGGGTTGGATCTCCAGGCCCCCGGGTGTGTCGCGCAGGCTGAGGCTGCCGATCGGATCGCCCACGCCCGTGGCATCAATGCGGCGCAGCTCCAGCTGGAGGTCGGTGGCCAGGGCCGGGGCGGGCACCAGCAGCAGCAGGGCCACCAGGCAGGCGAGCATGCCTTGGATCATGACCGGCATCAGCCCAGATACCAGCGCAGCACTGCGGCCAGCTGGCCCACGATGCCCTCGCCGCTGAGCCGTTCCCCCACCACGGCGGCCAGGAAGCCGAGCATCGCCACCCGGCCGTTGAGCCGCTCCACGCCGCTGAGGGCAGAGACATTCCAGGGCCGGTTGGTGGTGAGACCTTCGCCGAAACGCTCCACCGGCTCGTAGCTGAATGCCTCGGAGCCCGCCGGCGGGATGTACTGCTTCATCTTCTCTGTGACCATGGACTGGACCTGCGCTGGCGAGGAGCCTAGGGCCCATTCCAGTGCGCCAGACCCATTCCCGTGCGCTAGAGGTGGGGCCAACGTGCCTGGCTGTTCCCCCTTGCCGCCCATGGAACCCCTCAGCAAGCAGCAGATCCTGGCCAGCGGCAGCCTCTGGGTGGCGGTTGTGCTGAACCTGGTGCCGGGGCTCGGCACGGGCTACATCTACCAACGGCGCTGGAAGGCCTACTGGATCACCTCAGCCCTGGCCACGGCCTGGTTCGTGGCCGGGGCCCTGCAGGCCCAGGGATTCGACCCGGTTCTGCAGCCTGATCTGATGCAACGCAACCAGCTGATCGGCCTAAGTGGGTTTCTTGTGCTGGCCGGCGTCACCGCCTGGGAGGCCGCCGCCGCTGCAGGCAAGGCCCGCGCTTCTTCCTGAGGCCGTTCACTCTGAGGCCTCAGCCGCTCCCGGCCAGGCCCTCGCTCTCTGGATCCACCGGCAGGCCGCGCCAGCCGAGGGCGAGGCGCCGGGCCAGCAACAGCCCCGGGTAGAGCATGCGGCTGCGTTGGCTGTCGGCCATCAGCGGGGCCAGCACCCGCAGCAGAGCCGCGCTGGGTTCCATTCGCGCGCAGATCCAGGCGATTGCCTCCGCGCCATGCCACACCCTGGATCCTTCCAGCACCATGGCACCGTCGCGCAGGTGATAGCCGCGGGCGCCCAGCTGCCGGCGCAGGGCCGTGTCGGCCCGTCCATCGCGGATCTCGAGGCGGGGGATGCCGCTGCGCAGCTCGCTCAGTTCAGCGAAGTGGCGGCAGAAGGGACAACCCCCATCGAAGACCAGCACGATCGGGGAGGCTGGCTGTATCACGGCCTGCTCCAGACAGCTTCCATGCTGGCGATCAGCTGACCCGTTCGGAGGCCACCGGCCGCCGCCGGTGGTGCCCCCTACCCTGAACAAGCCCCACCAGTGCGGCATGTTGCTCGCCATGACCTGGCCTCCTGAGGCCTACCTGTGGTTCAAGACCCTCCACATCGTGGGAGTGGTGGTGTGGTTCGCCGGGCTTTTTTATCTGGTGCGGCTGTTCATCTACCACCGTGAGGCGGAGGCGTTGGAGCCGCCCCTGCAGCAGGCCTTCCACCAGCAATACAGCCTGATGGAGCGGCGCCTGGCCAACATCATCACCACCCCGGGGATGGTCGTGGCGGTGGTCTGTGCGGTAGGGCTGCTGCTGGTGAATCCCGCCTGGCTGCAGCAGGGCTGGATGCACGCCAAGCTGGGTTTCGTGGTGGCGCTGCTGGCTTACCACGCCTTCTGCTACCGGCTGATGGGTCAGCTGCAGCGCCAGGACTGCCAGTGGAGCGGCCGCCAGTTGCGGGCCCTGAATGAACTTCCCACCCTGCTGCTGGTGGTGGTGGTGATGCTGGTGGTGTTCAAGAACCAGTTCCCCACCGGAGCGGCCACCTGGTTCCTGGTGGCCCTGGTGGTGGCCATGGCGGCCTCGATCCAGTTCTATGCCCGCTGGCGGCGGCTCAGGGCTGAGCAGCTGGCCGGCGGGGCCTGAACGGGGTGATGGCGATGCGCTCCGGCAGCCTGATTCGATCGCAGCATCCCCTGGCGGCGGTGCTGGCCGATGTGGAGCCTGGCAGCTGTCCCAGCAAGCTCAACTTTCATTGCCACACCACCTGCAGCGACGGCAGCCTCAGTCCGGGTGGCCTCGCCGAGCAGGCCCTGGCCATCGGCCTGGAGCACCTGGCCGTCACCGACCACCACGCCCTCGGCTCCTACCCACTGGTGCTTGAGGCGTTTGAGGCGGCAGAAGCCGCCGGGGTCCGGGCCCCCACCCTCTGGCGGGGCGTTGAGATCAGCTGCCTGCTGGAGGGTTGCCTGGTGCATGTGCTTGCCCTCGGCTTCGCCGAACAGCACCCCAGCCTGGCGCCCTACCTGCTGGGCCAGGCCGTGGTGGGTCCTGAGTTGCGGGCCGCCGCCGTGGTGGAGGCGATCCATGCCGCAGGGGGCCTGGCCTTGCTGGCCCATCCGGCCCGTTACCGGCTGCCCTTCCAGCGGCTGATCGCCGCGGCGGCCGAGCTCGGTTTCGATGGCGCTGAGGCCTGGTACGACTACGGCATGCAGCCCCGCTGGCAGCCCACCCCGCTCGTCTGCGAGGCGATCGCCAGAGACCTGCTGGCCCGGGGCCTATTGATGAGTTGTGGTACGGATACCCATGGCCTGCACCTCCATGGCCGCTAGGGTTTGTAGAAGCATTCTCTTGGTAGTCGATGGGTCTGTTTGATCGCCTGTTCTCTTCCGGCTCCGATGCGAAGAGCGCCCCAGTCACCAAGCGCCAGCCCGCCAAGAAGACGGAGGCCATGTTCCTGGACCCCGACGCCTCCAGCAGCCTGGGCGACGTCAACCTGATGAAGCGCTCCAACACCATTCGCCACACCTTCCCAGGCAGCGCCGACAACCCCGGCAACAAGGAGATGGTGGTGGAGGTCTCCTCGATGGAGACCAAGCTCGACAGGATGTCCGAAGGCATGCCCGGCGGTGTCGCCTCTGATCAGCGGCTGAACCTCTCCGGAGGCGTGCCCACGCCGGTGAAGAAGACCTTCCCCCAGCAGATGTCCGCGGCCCAGCTGGACCAGCGCAAGAAGGGCTCCTCCGCCGGGGTGAACGTGCCCGGGGGGCCCGCGGCCATCAAGCAGGAGAAGGAGGAGGCCGCCGCCGCCAAGACCGCCCAGCCCCAGATCACCCAGCAGCCCACGGGCAAGCCCGGCGCCATCGATCCCTTCCGCCAGATGGTCAAGGACCTCAACAGCTGAGCTCAGGCCTGCTCGATGCTGGCTTCGCTGCTCAGCACCAACTGCCTGAGGCCGGCGAGCTGGGTGTCGCTGGCCCCCTCCCAGAGGCCGCGGTGGTGGGCTTCCAGCAGACGTTCGCCCATGTCCCGCAGCGCCCAGGGGTTGTGCTGCTCCAGGAAGGCGCGCACCTCGGGATCCTGCAGCCAGCGCTCGCAGATCGCTCTGTAGCTCCAGTCCGGCACCCGGCCGGTGCTGGCGTCGTAGGCGAACAGGTAGTCGAGGCTGGCGGCCATCTCGAAGCCGCCCTTGTAGCCGTGCTGGCGCATGGCGTCGATCCAGCGGGGGTTGAGCACCCGGCTGCGCAGCACCTTGTCGAACTCCTTCTCCAGCCGGTGCAGGCGGGGGCGTGAGCTGCGCGAGTGGTCGCCGAACCAGAGTGCCGGCGCCCGGCCCTGCAGGCCTTCGGCAGCGGCGCTGAGGCCCCCCTGGAACTGGTAGTAATCATCGGAGTCGAGCAGGTCGTGCTCGCGGTTGTCCTGGTTGTGCAGCACCACCTGCACGGCCCGCAGCCGCTGCTCCAGGCCACCCCGGTCTGGGCTGGCCAGCAGGCCAGCAGCTGGGGCCCCGCCTGATGTGCCGTCTGCGGGGCCATAGCGCCAGCTGCTCCAGGCCAGGAAGGCCTCCCCCAGCTCGGCCCGCTGCTCCCAGGCCCCGCTGTCGATCAGGCCCTGCAGGCCGGCGCCGTAGGCCCCCGGGGCGGAGCCGTACACCCGGGCGCTGTGGCCCTCGCGCCGGGCCGCCTCCGCCAGGGGGTTGGCGCTGCCGTCCTCATCCAGGCCGGCCACCAGGGCCGTGGCCCGGTTGACCCAGGCCACCAGCTGGGGGAAGGCGTCGCGGAAGAGGCCTGAGATGCGCAGGGTGACATCCACCCGGGGGCGCCCCAGCAGGGACAGGGGAATCACCTCCACATCCACCAGCCGGCGGCTGGGGCCGTCCCAGACCGGCCGCACCCCGAGCAGGGCCAGGGCCTGGGCGATGTCCTCGCCGCCGTTGCGCATCGTGCTGGTGCCCCACACCGAAAGGGCGAGCTGGCGCAGGGGCTCCCCCTCGTCCTGGAGGTGCAGTTCGAGCAACAGCTCAGCGCTGCGGCGGCCCAGGTCCCAGGCGGCCTCGGTGGGCAGGCCGCGCAGATCCACCGAGTAGAAATTGCGGCCGGTGGGCAGCAGGTCGGGCCGGCCGCGGGTGGGGGCGCCGGCCGGGCCCGCGGCGATGCGCTCGCCGGCGATGCCCCCCAGGAAGGCCTGCTTCTCCGCGTCGGCGCAGGCCAGCAGGCGTGGCAGGAGTTGCTGGCGCAGGTGCTGCAGGGTCGCCTGAGTGCTCTCACCGATCACGAGGACCCCCACCGCTGTCTGGGGTGCCTCCTTGCCGCGGTTGGGCGAATCGTCCAGCTCCCGTTGGCAGAGCTCCAGGGCGTGCTCCTCCAGCCAGGCCACCGCATCGCCCACGCTTCTCAGGGCCGTGGCGTTGCCGGCAGCGCGGGCCAGCAGGCGCTGGCGGTCACCGGTGGACAGGGGCAGCTCTTCGGTGTCGGCCCAGGGATCGAGCTCCAGGCCCAGGTCCCTCGCCAGGGCCTGGGTGAGGCCCGCCACCCCCGCCTGGGGGGGCCTGGCCAGGCAGAGCAGCAGCTCCGCCAGGGGCGCCTCGGCGGGGAGCTGGCCGTAGGTGTGCAGCCCCAGGCGGATCTGGGCCTCCTTCAGCTCGCACAGGTAGCCGTCCGCAGCCTCCAGCCGAGCCTCCAGCTCCGCCTCCCTGCGCTCCTCCACGTTCCCCAGGGGCAGCTCCAGGGACTGCAGCCGCTGCAGCAGCGTGGCCCTTAGCGGTACGCGTCGCTCGCTGCCCAGCTGGCAGGCCTCCCAGTACTCATCCAGCAGGGCCTCCAGCTGCTGCAGCTCACCGTGCAGGCCGGCCCGGCCCAGGGGCGGGGTGAGGTGGTCGAGGATCACTGCCTGGCTGCGGCGTTTGGCCTGGGATCCCTCGCCGGGGTCGTTGACGATGAAGGGATAGAGGTGGGGCATCGGCCCCAGGGCCCACTCCGGGTAGCACTGATTCGAGAGGCCCAGGCCCTTGCCGGGCAGCCATTCCAGGTTGCCGTGCTTGCCCACATGCACCACCACATGGGCGCCGAAAAGCTCCCGCAACCAGAGGTACTGGGCCAGGTAGGCGTGGGTGGGCGGCAGATCGGGAGAGTGATAGCAGAGGCTGGGGTCGCGGTCGTAGCCGCGCTCGGGCTGGATCAGCACCACCACGTGGCCGAAGCGCAGCCCCCGGATCGGAAAGGCCAGCCGCCCGTGGCGACCCGGCACCAGGCCGGCGTCCTGGCCGGGTGGCCCCCACACCGCCTCCAGCCGATTGCGGCCCTCAACCGGCAGCTCGCCATACCAGGCCTCGTAGTGCTCCAACGGCAACTGGTCGAGGGCGGGGCGGTGGCCGCTCTCGGCGTCGTTGGTGAGGCCTGCCAGCAGCTGCTGGATCAGGGCGTCACCGTCCTCGGGCAGGGGGCCGTCACCAAGGCTGAGGCCCGCGTCCCGCAACCAGCGCAGCATCAGGGCGGTGGAGGCCGGTGTGTCCAGCCCCACGCCATTGGCCAGGCGGCTGTTGCGGGTGGGGTAGTTGGCCAGCACCAGGGCCACATGGCGCTCCTGGGGCGCGGTGCGACGCAGCGTCACCCAGCGGGCCGTGAGGGCGGCGATCCAGTCGAGCCGTTCCGGGTCCGGGTGGTACCCCTGCAGGGCGGAGGCCAGCTGCTCACTGGCCCGGCGCGTCTGCTTGAAGGCCCCCACCCGGGTGGTGATGCGGCCGTCCAGCTCCGGCAGTGCCACCTGCAGAGTGAGATCGGTGGGGGCCAGGCCGATGCTGCTGGCCTGCCAGTCCTGGCGCGGCCGGCTGCTGCAGAGCAGCTGCAGCACCGGCACGGCCAGGGCCTCCCACAGCGGCGCGCCCAGGCCGGCCTCCTCGAACTGCACCGAGGCGAAGGAGGTGCTGCACAGCACGGCCTCCACCGCCTCGCGGCCCAGCAGATCGGCCACCCCCCGCTGCACGGCCGGCTCGCGCAGACCACTCACCCACAGACCCCGGGGGCAGAGGCCCTGGCGCCGCAGGGCCGCCAGGCAGCTCTCCATGAGGTCCACATCGCCGGCCTGCAGCAGGGCGCGATAGGCGATCACCCCCACCCGCGGTCCGCCTTCGTCGCGCCAGTCGTGGGGCGTGGGGTCCGGCAGCGGCTGCGGCACTGGGGTCGCCGGCACCTGCCCCCGGGCCAGCGCACCCAGGGCAGCCAGCACCAGCCGCACGTTGGCCGCTCCGCCCTCGCGCAGGCAGCGCCCCAGGGCCAGGGCCAGCTCGGGGTCCACCGTGCCGCAGCAAGCCAGCGCCTGCTCATCCTCCGCCGTGCCGGCCAGCACCACCAGCTGCCGTGGAGCCAGCCTGCTGCCCCCCTGGCCGCCCGGAGCCAGGCTCCCCTGTGCCCAGAGCCTGAGCTGGTCGAGCCCGTAGCTCCAATGGCCGCGCCCACCCAGCAGACGCACCACCACCAGCCGGGCGTGGCGGACGGTGCTGGAGAGGTAGTGGTCGATCACGGCCGGGTGGGCCAGGGCCGCCAGGTTCAGGCCCCGCAGCTCAGCCCCCACCAGTGCCGGCTCAGCCGACAGCACCCGCTCGATGCTGACCAGATCGGTGTCTGCGCTGGTGAGCAGCAGCACCGGGGCCGCGGGCTGCTCCACATAGGCGCCAGCATCAGCCTGTTCCGATCCCCCCGGTTGCGCCGCCAGCCTGTGCATGCCCCCCATCCTGCTGGCTGCAGTGAGAAGATCGGGGCACCCAGGCCCTACCCGCAGCCCGCGCACCCATGCATCAGTTCCTGCCCTATGCCTGGTTCGGTGGCAAGGTTGTGCGCTTCGAGGACGCCACGCTCTCGGTGGCCACCCACGCCCTGCACTACGGCACGGGGGCCTTCGGCGGCATGCGCGCCCTGCCCAATCCGGCCGACCCCAGGGAGATTCTGCTGTTCCGGGCTGATCGCCATGCCCGGCGCCTGAGCCAGAGCGCACGGCTGCTGCTCACCGATCTGCCTGAGGCCACGATCCACGAGGCCATCGTGGCCTTTCTGCAGGCCAACCAGCCCAGCTGCCCGGTGTATCTGCGTCCGTTTGTCTATACCAGCGACCTCGGCATCGCTCCGCGCCTGCATAACATCGAAACCAACTTCCTGATCTACGGGCTCGAGTTGGGCGACTACCTCTCGCCGGAGGGGGTGAGCTGCCGCATCAGCTCCTGGACCCGTCAGGAGGATCGCTCCCTGCCCCTGCGCGGCAAGATCAGTGGGGCCTACATCACCAGCTCCCTGGCCAAGACGGAGGCCGTGCAGAGCGGTTTCGACGAGGCCATCCTGATGAACAGCCGCGGCAAGGTGAGCGAGGCCAGTGGCATGAATCTGTTCCTCGTGCGCGACGGCCAGCTGATCACCCCCGGGGTGGATCAGGACATCCTCGAGGGCATCACCCGCGCCAGCGTGATCGAACTGGCCCGCTCCATGGGCCTGGAGGTGATCGAGCGCGGCGTGGACAAGAGCGAGCTGTTCATCGCCGAGGAGGTGTTCCTGAGCGGAACGGCCGCCAAGGTGACGCCGGTGCGGCGGGTGGAAACCACCGACCTGCCCACGGAGCGTCCGGTGATGGAGCGGCTGCGCGAGCGGCTCGTGGCGATCACGGAAGGCCGCGATCCCGCCTATGAGCACTGGGTGACCCGCCTTCGCCTCGACAGCTGACGCCCCAGCCATGACCACGTCGCCATGACCCCAGCCCTGTCATCGAGTCCGGCCGCTGCGGCCGCTGCGGAGGGATCCAAGCCCCAGCGCCTGGGCTTCCTCGAGCGCCTGCACGCCCCTGAGCGCCCGGTGCTGGTGTTCGACGGTGCCACCGGCACCTCGCTGCAGCAGATGGATCTCAGCGCCGAGGACTTCGGCGGTGCGGCCCTGGAGGGCTGCAACGAGTATCTGGTGATCAGCCGTCCGGATGCGGTGCAGGCCGTGCACCGGCAGTTCCTGGAGGTGGGCGCCGATGTGATCGAAACCGACACCTTCGGGGCCACCTCCCTGGTGCTGGCCGAATACGACATCGCCGACCAGGCCTTTGCGCTGAACAAGCGCGCCGCCGAACTGGCCCGCGAGGTGGCCGACGCCTACAGCACCCCCGACAAGCCCCGCTTCGTGGCCGGCTCCATGGGCCCCACCACCAAGCTGCCCACCCTGGGCCATGTGGACTTCGACGCCATGAAGGCCTCCTTCGCCGAGCAGGCCGAGGGATTGCTGGCCGGCGATGTGGATCTCTTCATCGTGGAGACCTGCCAGGACGTGCTGCAGATCAAGGCCGCCCTGCAGGGCATCGAGGTGGCCTTCGAGCGCACCGGTGAGCGCCGGCCACTGATGGTGAGCGTCACCATGGAAACCACCGGCACCATGCTGGTGGGCTCCGACATCGCGGCTGTGGTGGCGATCCTGGAGCCGTTCCCGATCGATGTGCTGGGCCTCAACTGCGCCACCGGGCCGGAGCAGATGAAGGAGCACATCCGCTACCTCAGCGCCCACAGTCCCTTCGTGGTGAGCTGCATCCCGAACGCGGGTCTGCCGGAGAACGTGGGCGGCGTGGCCCACTACCGGCTGACGCCGGTGGAGATGACGATGCAGCTGATGCACTTCGTCGAAGATCTCGGCGTGCAGGTGATCGGCGGCTGCTGCGGCACCACCCCGGCTCACATCGGTGCCCTCACGGAGATGGCGGCCAGCCTCAGGCCGGCGCCACGGGCCGTGCGTACCCCCGAAACCCGCCATGCGCGGCCGCTGCTGCAGGTGGAGCCGGCGGCGGCCTCGATCTACGGCACCACGCCCTATCACCAGGACAATTCCTTCCTGATCATCGGCGAACGCCTCAACGCCAGCGGTAGCAAAAAGGTGCGCGAGCTGCTGGCCGAGGAGGACTGGGATGGCCTGGTGGCGGTGGCGCGCGGCCAGGTGAAGGAGAACGCCCACGTGCTCGATGTGAACGTGGACTATGTGGGTCGCGATGGCGTGCGCGACATGCACGACCTGGTGAGTCGGCTGGTGACCAATGTGAACCTGCCGCTGATGCTCGATTCCACCGAGTGGCAGAAGATGGAGGCGGGCCTGAAGGTGGCCGGTGGCAAGTGCATCCTCAACTCCACCAACTACGAAGACGGCGACGAACGCTTCTTCAAGGTGCTTGAACTGGCCCGCCAGTATGGGGCTGGCGTGGTGGTGGGCACGATCGACGAGGAAGGCATGGCCCGCACGGCGCAGCGCAAGTTCGCGATTGCCCAGCGCGCCTACCGGGATGCCCTGGAGTTCGGCATTCCGGCCCATGAGCTCTTCTACGATCCCCTCGCTCTGCCGATCTCCACGGGTATCGAGGAAGACCGGGGCAATGCCATGGCCACGGTGGAGTCGATCCGCATGATCCGCGAGAACCTGCCGGGTGTTCACGTGGTGCTCGGTGTCAGCAATGTGAGCTTCGGACTCTCACCAGCTTCCCGCATTGTGTTGAACTCGGTGTTTCTGCACGAGTGCTGCCAGGCCGGCATGGATGCGGCCATCGTGAGCCCGGCCAAGATCCTGCCACTGGTCAAGATCAGTGAGGAGCACCAGCAGGTGTGCCGTGATCTGATCTACGACGAGCGCCGTTTCGAGAGTGACCAGCCGGGGGCCATCTGCACCTACGACCCCCTCACAGAGCTCACCACCCTGTTTGAAGGAGTGAGCGCCAAGGAGGCCCGTGCCTCAGGCCCTTCCCTGGCTGATCTGCCGGTGGAAGAGCGGCTCAAGCAGCACATCATCGATGGTGAGCGCATCGGGCTGGAGGGCTCGCTTGAAGAGGCGCTGCAGCGTTACCCGGCCCTGCACATCGTCAACACCTTCCTGCTCGATGGCATGAAGGTGGTGGGCGAGCTGTTCGGCTCAGGGCAGATGCAACTGCCGTTTGTGCTGCAGAGCGCCGAAACCATGAAAGCTGCCGTGGCCACCCTGGAGCCACACATGGAGCGGCTCGAAGGCGAGAGCTCCAGCAAGGGCAAGTTTCTGATCGCCACCGTGAAGGGCGATGTGCACGACATCGGCAAGAATCTCGTTGATATCATCCTCACAAATAATGGCTACGAAGTGATTAACCTGGGTATCAAGCAGAGCTGTGATGCCATCATCGAAGCCCAGCAGAAGCACCAGGCTGATTGCATTGCCATGAGTGGCCTGCTGGTGAAGTCCACCGCCTTCATGAAGGACAATCTGGCGGCCTTCAATGAGGTGGGCATCACGGCCCCGGTGATTCTCGGCGGCGCGGCGCTGACGCCCCGCTTCGTGCACGGCGACTGCCGCGCCACCTATGCGGGCCAAGTGGTGTATGGCCGTGATGCCTTTGCGGATCTGCGCTTCATGGACGCCCTGATGGAGGCCAAGGCGGCCGAGGGCTGGGACGACCGGCAAGGGTTTCTCAACGGCACCCCGGAGGGTGTGGGCCTCAGTGACGGTCCGGCTGTGGAGCCCGGCGACAGCCCGTCCACCCGGCCAGATGACGGGGAAGCCACAGGTGCCGAGGCGGCGCTGGCAGAAGCCCTCCAGAAAGCCCAGGCGGGCCCCAACGATCACCGCTCCGACACCGTGCCGGAGGAGCAGGCCCTGGAACCGCCCTTCTGGGGCAGCCGCGTGCTCAGCGAGGCCGAGATTCCCCTGCACGAGGTGTTCGCCTATCTCGATCGCAACGCCCTCTTTGCCGGTCAGTGGCAGCTGCGCAAGACCCAGCAGCAGAGCCGCGAGGATTACGAGGCCATGTTGGTCGCCAAGGCGGAGCCGGTGCTGCAGCAGTGGCAGCAGCGCTGCCTCGAGGAGCAGCTGCTCACTCCCCGGGTGGCCTATGGCTATTTCCCCTGCGGCCGCCAGGGCAATGCCGTGCTGCTGTTTGACCCCCGGAACCCCGCTCAGCAGCTGGGCCGCTTCGAACTGCCGCGCCAGCGCGGCGGCAACCGCTATTGCATCGCCGACTTCTACCGCGACCTGGCCAGCGGCCCCGCCGGCGAGCCCGTGGCCACCGACGTGATGCCGATGCAGGCGGTGACCATGGGCGAGCGGGCCAGTCAGTTTGCCCGGGAGCTGTTCGCGGCCGACCAGTACACCGACTACCTCTACTTCCACGGCCTGGGCGTGCAGATGGCCGAGGCCCTCGCCGAGTGGCTCCACGCCCGCATCCGCCGCGAGCTGGGCTTCGCGGCCCAGGAGCCCCAGGCACTGCGCGACGTGCTCGCCCAGCGCTACCGGGGCAGCCGTTACTCCTTCGGCTACCCGGCCTGTCCGAACGTGGCCGACTCGCGCCAGCAACTGGCGTGGCTCGGCGCTGAGCGCATCGGGCTGAGCATGGACGAGAGCGACCAGCTGGAGCCCGAGCAGAGCACCACGGCCCTGGTGGCCCTGCACAGCAAAGCCCGCTACTTCAGTGCCTGACGGCGCGCCAGGGGGCCCTGGAGGCCCCGTAGCCTGGGGGCTCCTCCCTGGAGTTTCCATGGCGATTGCCGGTCCTGATGGTGTCGATGCCGCCATCCAGGCGGGAGTGGACCTGGACGGTTCACCCATCCCCGCAGGCATGCTCAGCCTCTACAGAGAGGTGATGGAGCTCGAAAGCCGCCGGGCCCGCAGCGGCGTGACCAAATCGATGCGCAACCGGGTGGTCAAGACCGGCTCCAAGCATCTGGACCAGGCCAGCCTCGATGCCCGCCTCAAGGCGGCCGGTTGGGAGGGGCTCAAGGCCAAGGAGATCGCCTTCTTCTACGCCTGATCACAGCAGCTGGCGAGGCTGAGCGCCGGGGCTGGGCTCCGGCCTCAGCTGCACATCTCCTCGAGGCTGTCGATCACCTCCTGCTGGAACTGCTCCAGGTCAGAGGAGTCGCTGAGGTCGAGGCCCTCCCCAGCAGCGTTCTGGGTGAGCTCCTGGAAATGGAACGCCCCCTCCCCGTGGGCCAGGAACTCCATGGCGGAGGGTTCACCACTTTCTTTGTAGGCATCGCAGAGGGCCAGGAAGGCCGCATCCTCGGTGAATTCCCAGCTCATGTAGGGGGGCGCACAGAACGACGGTTGGATCGCGCTCTCCGACCTTTAACGCCTCCCCCCCGGAATCCGTCAACCATCTGGCCGAACTTTGCCGAGATGGCGGGCAGTCCGTCACATTCGCCAGACTGGCCAACGCAGTCTGTTTGGACCACGTGACCCAGACCAGTACCAGGCCGGTGGCCGACCAGAACGTGCTCGGGGAGCCCCTGGAGCTGTGCAGCTGTGAGCCGATGACCGGCTGGTTCCGCGACGGCAACTGCCGCACCAACGGCGCCGACCTGGGCCGCCACACCGTGTGCTGTGTGGTCAACGAGGCCTTTCTCAACTACAGCCGCGCCCAGGGCAACGACCTGAGCACCCCGGCGCCGCAGTACGGCTTCCCCGGCCTGCGAGCCGGCGACCACTGGTGCGTCTGCGCACCGCGCTGGCTGGAGGCCTACGAAGACGGCATGGCGCCACCGGTGCGGCTGCAGGCCACCGAGGCCAGCACCCTGGAGGTGATCCCCCTGGAGGTGCTGCGTCAGCACGCCGCCTGAGCTGGTGCCCAGCCCGTTGTCGCTACCAGGGGATCGGCGCTCCATCCCAGGCCCAGAACCGCCCGCTCTGCTCCGGCCCCAGCCCCTCGAGCACATCGAGCAGGTGGCCAGCGGCCCGCTCGGGGCTGAACAGCCGCTCGGGGGGCACATTGGCCTGAAAGGGCCCTGAGAGGGCCGTGGCGGTGGTGCCGGGATGCAGCAGGCTGACGCAGCCGAGCGGCAGCCGCCGGCGCCATTCCAGGGCCAGGGTGTGCAACAGCTGATTCTGGGCGGCCTTGGCCGCCCGGTAGCCATACCAGCCCCCCAGGCCGTTATCGCCGATGCTGCCCACCCGGGCCGAGAGGCTGGCCAGATGAAAGGGCTCCTGCTTCGGCAGGAACGGCTCGATCGCCTGGGCCAGCAGAATCGGGGCAAAGGCGTTCACCGCGAAGCTGCGCTCCAGGGTCGAGCGGCTCACCTGGGACAGCCGCTTCTCGGGCTGCAGCTCGGTGTCATGCAGCAGCCCGGTGCTGTTGAGCACGAGCCGTAGCGGTGGCCCCTCCGCCAGGGACTCGCCCAGCTGCTGCAGGCTGTGATCACAGGTCACATCCAGAGGCAGCCAGGCCACGGCAGGCTCAGCCGTGCGGAAGTCGCGCCGGGAGGCCCCCAGCAACTCCAGAGCCGGCGCACGGCGGGCCAGCTCCCGCAGCAGGGCCTGGCCGATGCCGCCGCAGCCCACCACCAGGGCCCGACCACACCAGGAGCGGAAGACGGAATCGGCACGGGCCATGGCGGCTCAGGAGAAGCGGGCCCGGGGGGGAGCCGAGGAGGCCCCATGGTGCCAACCTTGACGGCTCCCTCGCCGCGCTGCCCCATGCCCCTTCGCATCGCCGTGCTCGGCCGCGGAGCCTGGGGCCAGACCCTGGCTGAGCTGTGGCAGCAGCAGGGCCACAGCCTCAGCAGCTGGTCCCGGCGCGATGGGGTCGCCCCCGCCGGGGTGCTGCCTGGGGCCGATCTGGTGGTGGCGGCTGTGGCGATGGCGGGCATCGAAGGCCTGGCCCGCTGGCTTGGGCCCCACTGGCCCTCGGGCACGCCCCTGCTGAGCTGCACCAAGGGCCTCGACCTCGACCTGCTGGCCACTCCGAGCCAGCTCTGGCGCCGCCAGCTCGGCGCGGTGCCGCTGCTGGTGCTCAGCGGCCCCAACCTGGCTGCGGAACTGCGTCAGGGCCTGCCCGCCGCCGCGGTGCTCGCCAGCGACGACCTGCCGCTGGCCCAGCGGTTGCAGGCCGAGCTCAGCAGCAGCACCCTGCGGCTGTACACGAATCCCGATCCGGTCGGCACCGAAGTGGCAGGGGCACTCAAGAACGTGATCGCCGTGGCGGCCGGCGTTGCCGACGGTCTCGCCCTGGGGGCCAACGCCCGGGCTGCCCTGCTGACGCGAGGCCTGGCGGAGATCGGTGTGGTGCTCGCCGGTCTCGGGGGCCAGCCCGCCACCCTCTATGGCCTCGCTGGCCTGGGCGACCTGATGGCCACGGCCACCAGCGACCTCAGTCGCAACTACCGCAGCGGCCGGCTGCTCTCGGAGGGGCTGGCCCCGGCGGAGGTGGAGCGCAGCATCGGGGCCACGGTGGAGGGCCTGCGCACGGCCCGTGCGGCCCTGGTGCTGGCGGATCGCCATGGCTGGCAGCTGCCGATCACGGCCCAGGTGGTGGCTCTGCTGGATGGTCGCTGCAGTCCAGACCAGGCGGCCCAGGCGTTGATGCAGCGCCAGCTGCGGCCCGAGGTCCAGGGTCAGCCACAGCCACAGCCGTGGGCGCAGCCATGAAGCTTCCCGCCGTGCTGGTGGAGGCCTTTGCCTCAGGGCCCTGCAGCGGCAACGGAGCGGCTGTGGTGCTGGTCAACCAGCCGCTGCCGGACAGCTGCCTGCAGGGGCTGGCCCGCAGCCTCAACCAATCGGAGACCGCCTTCCTCTGGCGGCAGCAGCAGGAGTGGCAGCTCCGCTGGTTCACGCCCACCTGTGAGGTGCCCCTCTGCGGCCATGCCACCTTGGCGGCGCTGCTGGCCCTGGGCCACTGGGGCCTGGTGGCGCCGGGGTCGACGCTGCGCTTCCACAGCCTCAGCGGCCCCCTGGAGGCCAGGCTGCTCACCAGCCCCGCAACAATGGCGGCTGGCCTGGCTGCCGGCTGGATCGTGCTGCCCAGCAGTGGCCTGGTGCCTGCCCCGCTGCCCCAGGAACTAGGCAACCTGGTGAGCACATGGCTGGCCTGCGGCGTTGAGGGCCACTGGACGTCCCCTCTCGGCTACACGGTGCTGCTGCTGCCGGCCTCCGCCCCCCTGGCCTCAGCCGTTCTGCCGGCCAGCGCCATTCCGCCCGGCCAACGCCCTGGATTGGTGCTGATGCAGCCACTCGCTGCTGAGGGGCCGGCGGCGCCGGCTGTGCTCAACGAGACCTGCCGCTACCAGCTGCGGTTTCTGGCGCCCGGGCTGGGCATCGATGAAGACCCCGTCACGGGCTCTGCCCATGCGTTGGTAGCGCCCTGGTGGCTGCAGCAGCTGGAGCTGCCCAGGGTGGCGGGCTGGCAGTGTTCCCCCAGGCCGGGCGGCATGGTGTGCGAGGCCGCGTTTTCAGGCATGATCCGCTTGAGCGGATCGGGGCATCTCCTTTGGGACGGACACGTGCATCTCGGTTCTGGAGACGACTTTCCTGGCCGCTTGGGCTGAGGTTGAACAGCCCCTTCACCCGGCAGATGCTGGTGGCCACGCCCCTGGCCGTCGTGGCCGTGGCCACCGGCTTTGCCGCCCAGACCCTGGCTCCCCAGTCCTACGGCAGCGTTCAGGGGGAGCTGCTCGACACGCTGATGGCGGTGCCACCGCCGGCCCTTGACACGGATGACGACGCCGACCAGCTGCGCAGCCTCGAGGCCCGCAGGATGGACCCCCTGCCCACCCCTGAGGCCCCTTCGCTGGGGCTGGCTGAGCCCGCCGCCGCCGCCCCGCTCGACCTCGAGATCCGCGTGGCCCTGTTACGGGCCGGCGCCGACCCCAGCCTTTCGGCCCGGGGACCCTGGCAACTGCTCAGCCGCGACGGGGCCCTGCTCCAGCAGGGTGGTGCCGGCGAGAGGGTGCGTCTCTCTGGTGCGCTGCAGGCCGTGCCGGAAGCCTGGTTCCAGACCAGCGGCGAAGCGCTGCTGGTCAACGGTCAGCCCTATGCCGGCCGCATCCGGCTGATCCAGCAGCAGGGCCGGCTGCGGTTGGTGAACCACCTCCCCCTCGAGACCTACATCACCTCGGTGGTAGGGGCGGAGATGCCCAGCAGCTGGTCGCCGGAGGCCCTGCGGGCCCAGGCGGTGGCGGCCCGCTCCTATGCCCTGGCCCACATGGCCAGGCCCGCCGACCGGCACTGGCATCTCGGCGACACCACCCGCTGGCAGGCCTACCGAGGCATGGCCAGCGTCAGCGAGCCGACCCGCCAGGCTGCCGCCTCCACTGCGGGCCTGATCCTCAGTTACCAGGGCGCGATCGTGGAGAGCCTCTACGCCGCCAACCGACAGATCAGCCTGGAAGCCCACGGCCATCTCGGCGCCAGCATGAGCCAGCACGGCGCCCAGGACCTCGCCAAGCAGGGGTACCGCTACAACCAGATCCTCGGCCACTACTACCAGGGGGCCTCGCTGGCGCGTCTGAAGGCCGGTGCGGGTTGAACGGCTCTGGAAGGCGGCGCTGGAGATCTCCCAGGCCGCCCAGGGCAGTGGTGATCTGGTGCCCCTGCGCACCGAGCTGGTGGCCCAGCCCGCCCTGCAGCCCTTCGTGCTGCGCCGCCTGCTGAGCGCCACTCCCAAGCACCTGCGCCGGGAGGGGCCTCGGCCCAATCCCTTCCTGCCCTGGGATCGGGCGCTGGAGGTGGAGCGACTGGGCCACAGCCACGTGCTGCTGCTCAACAAGTTCCCCGTGCAGCCTGGCCACCTGCTGGTGATCACGCAGGACTGGGCGCCCCAGGCCGGCTGGATCGCCCTGGCCGACTGGCAGGCCGTGGCCTACCTGGCCGAGGACACCGCGGGCTTCTGGTTCTTCAACAGCTGCGCCGCTGCGGGGGCCAGCCAGCCCCATCGCCATCTGCAGTTGCTGCCTCGCCACGCCGGCGAAGCCAGCTGTCCCCTGGTGGAGACGTTCCGCAGCCAGCTCCGCCAGGAGAGCCCTGCCTGGCCCTGGTGCTACCGGCTCAGTGCCCGCCAGTGCCCCAACGATCCCTCGGAGCTGCAAGCGCTCTACCTGCGCCATGCGGAAGAGCTCGGCCTGGGGGATCCCCGGCACGATCCCCAGCCACGCCATCCCTACAACCTGCTCTTCGATGACGAGTGGTTTCTGACGGTGCGGCGGGAGCAGGAGCACTGCGCCGGCTACAGCGTCAACGGGCTCGGGTTCGCCGGCTATCTGCTGGCCACGAAGCGCTCCGATCTCTCCTGGCTGTTGTGCCACGGCCCCTGGGAGCTGCTGCGGCGGGTGGCCACACCGCTCTGAGGCCCAGGCCCCGAGATTCAGTGGTTCCACGGTTGCCAGGGCAGCGGGGGATGGGCGTCGCTGGAAACAAGGCAGCCCGATGGGGTTGCTCTTAGCCACTCTTCCGTTGGCACCCTCCTATGACAACCTCTACAGCCACTCGTTCCAAATCCGTCGCTGGCCTCGCCCCAGCTCCAGGCGCCAGCGGCGTCGCGGCCCGCAACCGCCGCGTGGAGCAGTACAGGGCCCTGGTGCGGCCGATTGCCCTGCACTACCACCACCGTTGCCCGGAACCCCTCGACGACCTCATCCAGGTGGGGTTGATGGGCCTGCTGCGGGCCGCCGAGCTCTACCGGCCCGCCATGGCCACGCCCTTCGAGGCCTTCGCCCGGCCCCACATCCGGGGGGCCCTGCTCCACTACCTCCGCGACGTGGCTCTGCCGATCCGGTTGCCCCGGCGCCTCGATGAACAGCGGCAGCGGCTGGCCCGGCTGAGAGCTGAGTGGTTCGCCACCCACCATCGCCCCGCCACGGAGGAGGAGCTGCGCCGCCAGCTGGGCCTGAGCCAGGACCGTTGGCAGCAGCTGATGGCCGCCGAGCGACTGGTGCGTCTGCCCTCGCTGGAGGAGCTGCAGCTTGAGGCCGGCCACGGGGATGGCGCCAGCCACGAGGACCATGACCACGGCTCACAGGAGGCTCCCGCGCTGCTGCTGGCCCGGCTGGAGGAACCCCTGCGGCTCGTGGTGGAGAAGGTGATCCTGGGGGGTTGGAGTTACAGGAGAACGGCAGCGGCCCTGCAGGTGAGCCCCATGACGGTGCAACGCCGGCTGCGCAAGGGGCTCGCCGAGCTGCGGGGCTGGCTGCTCAGCCCTGAGGTTCAGCAGCATCCCGCTGCATCTGCTGTTCCAGGGTGCTGATCGCCGCGCTCACCGCCGCCAGCTGGCGCTCGATGCCATCGCGCCAGAAGCGCAGCATGCGCAGCTTGCGCTCCTGGTGGCGGCGCAGACCATCGCCGGCGGCCTCAGCAGGGCCACAGCAACCGAAGGGGGGAAACATGGAAGTGGAGTCGTAGAACAAGGTTCTAGCGGTGGCCAGGCCCGCCTGAGAGCGGGCCCTCGATCCATGCCCCGGCGGAGCAGCGGCTGAACCCAGCGGGGATCGGCTCCGGTAAGGTGATCCGGATTCTCCCGCTCAGATGCAGCGCCGCGGACGTCCTTGCATGGCCCTCGCCTGCGTGGTTGCTCCCTGAACGGCTTCTGCTCTCCAAGGCATTCTCTGCGGCGCCGACCCGTCCAAGGGCACCGCAGCACCACAGCACTCTCCCCCCTTAGACGATTGAGATCGTTGGTTGCTCCAAGGCTGCTGCCCAACCCAGGCGGCCTCTGTCGCATGGTCCTGGTGGTGGCCATTGCCACGGTGGGGGTCGCTGCCCAGCCCGCCCAGGCGGCCGTGGCCCTGATGGCCGGTCAACGGGCCAGGGCACTCAATGGCAACTTCAACAGCGTACCGGTGCTGCACTCCAACCAGCCCGAGGAGGTGGAGGGTCCGGGCATTCTGATCACCACGGAACCAGGGGTGACCTACGCGGCAGAAAACGGCGCTGCCCTGAAGAACGCTGAGTTCACCTTCAACGGTGACTTCGGGGTGCACATGCACCACAAATATTTCCCGGATTACCGCAAGCAGATCCGCCCCGGTGAGCGCCGCACCGAGCTCACCCTTGGGCTGATCCTGATCAACCCGGGCCAACGGCCCATTCAGATCAGCTTTGATCGCGGTGCCGTTCGCAACAGCTTCGAGGCGCCCTACCTGGCCAACAACCTGATGGGCGTCAAACCCCTGGGTGTCCGCCCCTGGAACACCGGCCCCGGGGACGCCACGGCGGTCCAGATGCTGCGGGGCAGTCTGGATCGTGGTCTCAGTGAGACGATCACCATCCCCGCCCGCAGCCGCGTGGTGCTGTTCCGCACCCAGTTGCCGGCCCTCGGCATCGCCAATGCCCTGCTGCGGGGACGCAGCAACGGGCCGTTCCAGATGGCGGTGGTGGCTGCCAGCAATCCCTACAGCGATGCAGATCTGGTCAGGGTTCTGGATCAACGACGCCTGGCACCTGGGCGCGTGTATCTCAATCAGCTCGCCGCGATCAAGAATCGCCGGGTGTTTTCCCGGGTCGGCGGGGTGGCCCTGGGGGATGAATATCAGGCCTCCATCACCCATGACCTGAAGCGCCAAGGTCCCCTGCATGTGCCGCTCACCAGCACTGACCGCCATCATTTCGGCACCCGTGATGTGCAGGTGAACCAGCTGGCCAGCCGCATGATCGATTCCTCTCTCGACAACGTCGGCACCTACGGCGTGCGCTTCGATGTGGATCTCAACCTGAAAGGTTCCGGTCCCTACGAGCTGGTGATGAGTCATCCCACGATCCCGGGCGTCAACACCTTCACCGCCTTCCGCGGCTCGATTCAGATCCGCACACCCGAAGGACTGCAGGAGGTCCATGTGGGTATGCGCTCGGGCGAGAGTCTCTCCCTCGCCACGCTCAATCTTCCTGGTGGGGGGAGCAGCTATCCGGTGCGCGTCAGTCTCGTCTACCCCGCTGATGCCACGCCCGGCCATCTGCTGAGTGTGGTTCCGATCAGCCAGCTCGCCATGGTGCAGGCGCGGCAACAGGCCCAGGCCGCTTCCAGCCCGGCCACTCCTGCCCCCAGGCCAGTGGCTCCCGCTCCCCGCCAGCCGGCCCCGGCTCCCAGGGCGGCCGCCCCACCAAGGGCAGTCAACCCCGCGCCCGCCCGCGTCATGCCCGCTCCCCAGGCCGCGCGCCCCGGCCCTGCGGTCACCCGCCCAGCTGCGTTGCCAAGGGGACAGGCCGCCACCACGGTCAATCCCGATCTGCTCGATCGCTACCAGGAGGCCCTCGATGCCCAGCGACGGATCATGCGTGAGCTGATGCAGCGGTGAGCTGGCTCCCGGGCTCGGGGCGGCATGGCTGACGACGACCCCAGGGACTTCAAGCAGGTCAGCCTGCGCCTCTCAGCCGAGCTGGTGAGCCGCATCGACGTGCTCAAATCAGAACTCGGCTGCCGCAGTCGCGGCGCTGTGCTGGAGCGGCTTCTGCACCACCTGCTCGGTCCTGAGGGCGAGGAGGTGGATCTCTATGGCTCTGCATCCCTGGCACCACAGCAGTTGGAGCTGGGGGCCGACGCCGCAGCACCCTCGGCAGGCTCAGGCGGCCAGTCAGTCGTCGATCCACCTGCTCTGGAGCCGCCCCAGCCTGGCGTGGCAGTCGTGTCGGCGGCACCAGTGGAGCACCCCTGCCAGGCAGGTGACCCGCCCAGCCTGGCCCCGCCGCTGTCAGCGGCGGCAGGATCCTCCGCAGCGTCGCCTGAGCAGAACGGCGATTTCGATGAATGCGGCGCCCTTGTACTCCTGGCCGGCAGCCGACCGGGAGAGCTGCTGGTGGATCCCCTCTCGGAGCTGTCACGCCGGGATCAGCCCGCCGCCGACGAGCGGGTGGACCCTGAGTCCAGCGGTGGTTCAGGCTCCCGCCGGTCCAGGCGCGGCATCGACCTGCCGGGCTTCGTGCAACGCCGCAGTGACCAATTGCGGCGCAGCCTCGATCCAGAGGCCAAGCAACCCCCCACCCGCCTGGAGCCGATGCCCCAGGTGCCGGTTGAACGCCTCACCCTGGCGTTGGCCAGGGCAGATCAGCACTGGCAGGAGCTCTATGCCCAGCCCGCCTCGGCGCCGGTGCTCGAGGCCGCGATGCTCTGGATCGCCCAGGACATCTGGCCCCAGAGTGACCAGAGCGAGGGGCGGCTGTTCACCTGGTCGCTGGGCCGGGAGGTGATGCGTCTGGTGGCTCCGTCCTGGCCTGAGGGTCCGGCCAGCTTCGCCAAGGTGATGGTGATGGCCGGCGTGCTGGAAGACCCCTTCAGCAGTGCCACCCTCGAGCTCCGCATCCCCACGCTGATCCGACGCTTCGTGCACCGTTTCCGCCAGCGCCGCAGCGGCACTTCGTTCCAGAGCCTGGAGCACACCATGACGTTGCTGGGGGCCCTGAAGTTGCTGGAGCTGCCCACGGATCCGGGCGAACGACTCACCTTGCCCCAGATCCGCGAGGCCTACCGCGAGATGGCCATGGCCCACCATCCAGACGCGGGAGGGTCGGATGATCTGATGCGTCGCCTGAACGAGGCCTACCAGCTGCTCAAGGAGCTGTACCGCACGCGCTGATGCTGATGTCCGTCAGAGGCGGGAATGGCATCGAACATAGGCATCTCACACGACCCGGTCGAGTCCCGCTATGGGTCCCTTGCCGAGACCTGACTGAGACGCCTGCGCCTCTCGCTTGGCCCCCCGATCGTCCTGTCACAAGCCATCGAATTCGCTGGCGCAGAAACGGGGGCGCCCGTCCAGCCTTGCGGGCGGGCGACTTCGCACACGGAGTGCGTGGGGGCCCAAAGACGCAGTTCAACCTGATTGGCTGGAGACACCACCCGGCTGGAGCGCGGAGTCGCCCCTGCGTCTTACGCTGTTCTTGCCAGTCCCATGTGGGACTACCTGCGCGTCCCGACTGGGACCTGAGAGCGACAGGTGGGATCGTGTTTTTTCAGTGTTTTCACCTGCGCTTTCCGGGCCGTTGGACCCTGGAGGAACCAGCCTTGACTCGGCTGCTCGCTCGCGGCAGACACTCGTCGTTACGCTTTGAACGGCTTCCCGTCCACTCCCGCAAGCCCTGGTGAGCTGCGCATGGAGACGGCTCAACACTGATGCATGGGCTCAGGAGCGAGGATTGCCTTGTCCAGACAGCCTCTCGCATCGTGTCCAGAAACTGGCCCTGCTGTTGAAAGACACTGCAGACACTGAACTCTCTGACCCTGCGTACCTGTGTCTAATGCAGGTACGCAGGGTCGCTGGCAGGGAAGGAAGTCGCCAACCTGCTGGGCTCTCTAGAGAGTCCCAGTTACGGCTCTTAGCGAGACTGTGATAGGGACTCACGCGCGACCGCTGAGACTGTCTTCATGAGCGCGCCCAGGGTTTCTCTGGCTTGGTCCAATGGCTTGAGCAGCCTCGGTGGCCAGTGGTTCCAGGCTCGGCGCCAGGGCCTGCTTTCAGGATCTTGAGCTGCTCTGCTGGCGGGGGACACATGCGTGGCTTGTTGGCTGGCTACCGATGTCCCCCTATGCGACAGATCTGGGTGGAGGCCTTGAGGGTGGCTCGATCATCTCTCCTGGGACTCGCTCTGGGTCCCGGCGAGAGACCAGGGCGGGACGAGCTGGATGCGAAAAGTGGCTCGCTACGCGTCGCCCAATGCAGCGGCAGCGTTCGCCACGAAAAAGCCCCACAAGCTGCAGGGTGCGGCAGATCGTGGGGCCTGGGAGGTGGTGAGTCGCTGAGTGCCGGAGCCGAAAGGCTTCAGGTGGGGGTCTGCATCCCCTGGATCAGGTAGTCGAAGTAGGGACCGGCGAGGGCGGCCTGGTCGGTGGACAGCAGGGAGAGGGCGGCATCCTTCATGGTGCGCATCGCCTCGACCATGCCGGGCATCGGCACGCCCAGGCTGTTGTACATCTCGCGGGCTCCCACCAGGCCGATCTGCTGGATCAGTTCGGTGCTGCCAGCCAGCACCCCGTAGGTGACCAAGCGCAGGTACCAGCTGTAATCGCGCAGGCACTGAGCCCGCTGCTTCTGGCCGTAGGCATTGCCGCCGGGAGCCACGTAGTCGGGTTTGCGGCTGAACAGCTGTTTGGCGGCTTCGTCAACGATCTTCTTCTCGTTGTCGGTGAGGGAACGCACCACCGCCAGGCGCCGGGCGCCGCCGCTGAGGTAGTCCACCATCGATCGCAGCTCGCCGCCGCTTGGATAGCGAAGCTGGTCGTCTGCCTGAAGGATCAGATCCCGAACGACGCTCATTGCAGCGACCAGATGCAGGCGTCACTGTATCGACTCCGGCGCGCCAAGCCGACATCAGCACTCAAGGTGTAACGCCCCTTTGCACGGCCTAGGGTCGAGGCTCAGTGGTGAGCACAACGGTGGGGCAACGGGTGGATCTCCGGGTGGATGGTCTCACCCATGACGGCCAGGGCGTGGGCCGGGTGGATGGCATGGCCTGTTTCGTGCCAGGCGCCCTGCCCGGCGAGATGGTGGCTGCCCAGCTGGTGCACCGGGCCAGGCGTCACTGGATTGCCGAGCTGGTGGGCGTGATCGAACCGGCCCCCGAGCGCCGTCAGTCCCCCTGCATCCTGGCCCAGCGCTGTGGCGGCTGCAGCCTGCAGCATCTGGAGGATGGGGCGGAGCTGGCCTGGAAAGGCAGCCGGGTGCAGCAGGCCCTGGAACGTCTGGGGGGGCTGCAGAGCAGCGTGGCTCCTGCTGTGGCCGCACCGGCCAGCCTGGGCTACCGCAACCGGGCGATCATCCCGCTGGAACGCCGGGATGACGGCCTGGTGCGGGCGGGCTACTACCGCCGCGGCACCCACCGGATCGTGAACATGAACCACTGCCCGGTGCTCGATCCGCGGCTCGATGGCCTGATCGCTCCGCTCAAGGCCGATCTCAGCGACGCCGGTTGGCCGGTGGACCGGGAACTGGAGGCCGATGGCGGTCTGCGCCATCTGGCCCTGCGGCTGGGGCAGCACACCGGAGAACTGCTGCTCACCCTGGTGAGCAGCCACGCTGAGCTGGATCAGCTGCCCCGCTGGGCGGACCGCTGGCTGAAGCGCTGGCCGGAGCTGGTGGGGGTGACGCTCAACCTGCAGCCCCTGGCCACCAACACCCTGCTGGGCCCCTGCACGGAGCTGGTGGCGGGCCGCAGCTGGCTGGTGGAGCGCTTTGCCGGCCTGGAGCTGCGCATCGCTTCCGACACCTTCTTTCAGGTGAACACCCCCCAGGCCGAACGGGTGGTGCCCCTGCTGCAGAACGCCCTGGCCAGCCAGCTGCCCGGCCTGCTGATCGACGCCTACTGCGGCATCGGCACCTTCGGCCTGCCCTTGGCGCGCTGCGGCTGGCGCGTCCACGGCCTCGAGCGCAATCCCGAGGCGGTGCGGCTGGCCGAACACAACGCGGCGGCCAATGGCCTCGAGGCTGTGGCGAGCTTTGAGGCTGGAGCGGTGGCCGAGCTGCTGCCGACCTGGCTGGAGCGCTGCCAGGCGGTGTTTCTCGATCCTCCCCGCAAGGGGCTGGAGCCGGCGGTGCTGGAGGCGCTGCGCCACCAGCCTCCCGCCAGCCTCCTCTACCTCAGCTGCGATCCTGCCACCCTGGCCCGCGACCTGGCACTGCTGTTGGAAGGCGAGCTGTTCGCACTGGATCAGCTGCAGCCGCTGGATTTCTTTCCCCAGACGAGCCACGTGGAAACTCTGGCCGTGCTGCGCCGATCCGATGCCAGGCCACCCGCCCACGGCTGAGGGCGCCGGCAGGCGACTCAGCTGCGCAGCTGTGCCCCGAGCTGGGTTTCCAGGGCCTGACGGATCTTGGAATGGGCCTTTTCCACTTCGGCGTCGGTGAGGGTGCGGCCGGCTTCCCGGTAGCGCAGCCGGAAGGCCTGGCTGCACTGGTCTGCGCCCAGTTGGGCGCCCTGGTAGCGGTCCACCAGCTCCACTTGCTCCAGCAGCGGTTTGCCCGCCTTGCGCATCACCTGCAGCAGGGCGGCCGCCCGGGTGGCCAGCGGCACCACGAGGGCGAGGTCCCGCTCCGCCGCCGGCACGGTGGCAAAGGGACGGAACGCCGGCTGCCAGCGGTTGGCACGGGTGGCGGCGGCGAGCAGGGGAGCCAGCTCCAACTGGAACAGATGGCAGCCCTGGGGCAGGTCCAGCCGATCGGCCTCGGCGGGGTGGAGCTCACCGAACCAGCCGGCCGGGCGGCCTTCCAGCACGATCTGGGCCGCCCGGCCCGGATGCAGCAGGGTCTCGTCGGCGAGGGGGCGGTCTTCGGTGCTGAGGCCCAGGGCCGCGAGCCCCTGCTGCAGGATCCCGCGGGCGCGGAAGTAATCGGGGGGGCAGGGCTTGCCGCTGCTGGTCCAGCGCTCTGAGCGGCGCTCCCCGCAGATCACCCCGGCCAGCAGCTGGCGCTGATCGCCGTCTGCCGTGAACACGGCGCCGATCTCAAAGCCCCAGAAGCCCTGCTGGCCGCTCTGCAGGTTGCGCAGCGCCGCCGCCAGCAGTTCTCCGTGCAGGCTGTCGCGCAGATGGCCGTAGTCGGCCAGCAGGGGATTGGCCAGCGGCAACCGGCCCGGTGCCTCGGCCACCAGGGAAAAGCTGCACAGCTCCTGCAGGCCGGCGCCACAGAGGGCTCGGCGCAGCCGCCGCTCCGCCTGCTGGGCCGGCTCCAGCCCGCCCGGCTCCATCGGGTCGGGCAGGTGGCTGGCGAACTGGTCGTAGCCCACCAGCCGCGCCACCTCCTCGATCAGGTCCACCTCCCGCTGTAGATCGATCGCCCGGGAGGGGGGCACCTGCACGGTCCAGCCCTCGTCGTCGGGCTCCAGGCTGCAGCCCAGGGCGGCCAGGGTTGCCTCGATGCGGCTGTCCTCCAGATCCTGGGGCTGCCCTTCGATCAGCACCGGGCCCAGCAGGTTGTTGAGGGCATCGCGGCGCAGGTGCAGGGGAGCTGCCGGGCTCAGGGGCCGCTGCTGCAGCCAGCGCTGCTCGACCCGGGCGCCGCAGAGCTGCTGGAACAGCTGACAGGCCCGGTCGCTGGCGGCCAGGGTGGCCTCCAGGGGCAGGCCCTTCTCAAAGCGGCTGCTGGCCTCTGTACGCAGGCCCACACTGCGGGCCGAGCGGCGCACGTCCTGGGCGGCAAACACCGCGGCTTCCAGCCAGATGGCGGTTGTGTCGGGCGCCACGGCTTCGGCGGCGCCGCCCATCAGGCCGGCCAGGGCGATCGGCTGGTCGGCATAGGTCACCACCAGGGCCTCGTCACTGAGCTGGCGGCTCTCCCCATCCAGGGCTGTGAACGGCTCCTGATCCGTGGCCTGGCGCAGACCCAGCAGGGCCGGATCGGGCTGACCGCCGCTGAGGGCAGCCACGCGGTCGCGGTCAAAGGCATGCAGGGGCTGGCCCGTTTCCAGCATCACCAGATTGGTGATGTCCACCACGTTGTTGATCGGCCGGATGCCGGCCTTGTGCAGGCGGCGCTGCAGCCACGCTGGCGACTCTGCCACCTGTAGGCCTGTGAGGGCTGTGAGGCTGAACAGTCCGCCGCGCTGCATCACCTGCCGGCTGGCAGGGCTCACCGGCAGGGGCGCAGAAGCGCAGGCCTGGGGGGGCACATCCAGGCAGGTCTGGAGCCCCAGCAGCGCCGCCACCTCGCGCGCCATGCCCTGCATCGCCAGCCCGTCTGGGCGGTTGGCGGTGATCGCCAGCTCCAGCACCACGTCGTCGAGCCCCAGGCACGGACCGACCGGGCTGCCCAGCGCCGGCAGCTCAGCCACGAGCTCCTCAAGCACGGCAATGCCGCCCGAACTGCCTTCGAGCCCCAGCTCACTGAGCGAGCAGATCATGCCGCTGCTGGCCACACCGCGCAGCTCAGCCGGCTTGATCGTGAGGTTCACCGCCGGCAGCGTGGTGCCCACGAGGGCCACCGGCACGTGGATGCCGGCGCGCACGTTGGCGGCCCCGCAGACGATCTGCAGCGGCTCGGCGGCGCCCACGTCCACCCGGCAGACACTCAGCTTGTCGGCGTCGGGATGGGGATCGCGCGCCTGCACCAGGCCCACCACCACGCCGGCGGCGCGTTCGGCGAGGTTCTCGATCGCCTCCACCTCGAAGCCGGCCACGGATAGCCGCTCCGCCAAGGCCTCAGGCGTCGGCCAGCTGAATCGGCCGGACTCCGGGATGCGGACCAGCTCCTTCAGCCACTGGAGCGATACCCGCATGGTTCCCGTTCTGCGTCAGCCAGGGGCGGATCCTAGGGAGCCACGGGCGGCTGGCCCCCGCTGACTGGCGGAAGCCGGGGGGGAGTGGGGCGGGAAGGTAAAGTCCATCCTTGTCCCCTTCGCATCGCACACGCGGCGCAACGTCCTTCATGGCTAAGAACAAGGGCGTCCGGATCGTGATCACTCTCGAGTGCACCGAATGCCGGTCCAACCCCGCCAAGCGGTCTCCTGGTGTCTCCCGTTACACCACGGAGAAAAACCGCCGCAACACCACCGAACGCATGGAGCTGAAGAAGTTCTGCCCCCATTGCAACAAGTCGACGGTTCACAAGGAAATCAAGTGAACCCGACCACCTGAGCCGCGCGCTGGTCGTGGCCAGGTGACGCAACGGCCTTGCCTGTCTTCTTCCCCCTCTCCCTTCGTTCTCTCCCATGGCCAGTTCATTTTTCAAGAAGCGTCTATCGCCGATCAAGCCCGGTGATCCGATCGACTACAAGGACGTCGATCTGCTCAAGAAGTTCATCACCGAGCGCGGCAAGATCCTTCCCCGCCGCCTCACCGGCCTCACCGCCAAGCAGCAGCGTGACCTCACCAACGCCGTCAAACGGGCCCGCATCGTGGCGCTGCTGCCGTTCGTGAACCCCGAAGGCTGAGCATCCTCTGGCCCAGGCCGCACTCCATCCCGGCGATCTGGTCGGCGTGAGCGACGAGCGGGGTGCCCACCTCGCTGTGGTGCTCCAGATCCAGGGATCCAGGCTGGAGCTCAGCGTGGGCTTCCACCACCGCCAGCAGCAGCTCCCCCGCCGCCAGGTGGAGCTGATCCTTCCCCTTGCCGGTGCTGCCTCAGCGCCGCCACGGCTGGGGGTTGCCCCCTGGGATTTCAGCGAGGCCGAGGTGGCGCAGAGCCTGCCGCGACGCCGCGATTTCGCCGCCGCCTGGCTTCTGCTCAGCGAAGACCAGGACCTCTGGCCCTTTCACGACTGGGCCGAGCTGGTGGCCTCCAGCCGCCAACCCCAGGTGATGGCCGCCTGCTGGCAGTGGCTCCAGGGCCCCCAGCTCTGGTTCCGCAGCCGCCAGCAGGGCATCAGCGCCCGACCCCTCGACGATCTGCGCCGCCTGAGGCAGGAGCGCCATCGCCTGGCCCGGCAGCAGCAGCGCCAGGCCCAGTGGCATGACGCCCTGCGGCGGCGGGCCCCCATCCAGCGCCAGGCGCTGGCGCTGGAGCACCAGGCTGAACTCGACCTGCTACTGGCCTGGGCCAGCGGCGACCAGGACACCCCCCTGCCGGTGGAGCTGGCCCGCGCCCTGCACGCGGCCCGCTGCACGACCGATGGCGGCGCCATTCGCCACCTGCTGGTGGACCTGGGCCACTGGGACCGCCACCGCCTGCCTTCCCTGCAGGCCAGCAGCTGGCAGCAGGGCTTCAGCGCCGCGCTGGAGGCGGAAGCCGAGCGGTTGATCGCCCAGGCTGCCGAGCCCCAGCCCGGCGATGAGCAACGCCTGGATCTCAGCCATCAGCACTGCGTGACCATCGATGACCCCGACACCCGGGACATCGACGACGGCCTCGCCCTCGAACGCCTGCCGCAGGGCGGCCTGCGCCTGTGGATCCACGTGGCTGACCCAGGCCGCCTGGTGGCCGCGGGGTCACCGCTGGACCTGGAAGCCCGGCGCCGCGGCAGCAGCCTCTACCTGGCCAGCGGCACCCTGCCGATGTTCCCCACGGCCCTGGCCACCGGGCCCCTCAGCCTGCGGGCCGGCTGCCGCAATGCCGCCTGGAGCCTGGGGGTGGAACTCACCGAGGAAGGGGCCGTGGCCAGCAGCCGCCTGCTGCGCAGCTGGGTGCGGCCGGTTTACCGGCTCAGCTATGCCGACGCCGATGAGCTGATCGAGCTGGCGCCACCGCAGGACCCGGACCTCAGCGATCTGGATCTGCTGCTGCAGCGGCGTCGCCAGTGGCGGCTGGCCCAGGGGGCGCTGCTGATGGATCAGCCGGAAGGACGCATCCGGGTGTCTGACGGCGAGCCCCAGTTGGAAATCACCGAGCCCGGGGCGTCCCGGCAGCTGGTGGCCGAGGCCATGATCCTGGCCGGTGCCGTGGTGGCGGGCTACGGGCAGGAGCACGGGCTGGCCCTGCCCTACCGCAGCCAGCTGCCGGCCGAACTGCCACCGGACGCCGAGCTCAAGGCCCTCCCCGCCGGGCCGGTGCGCCATGCGGCCCTCAAGCGCTGCCTCAGCCGCGGGCACACGGGCAGCCAGCCGAGCCCGCACTTCAGCCTCGGCCTCAAGGCCTATGTCCAGGCCACCTCGCCGATCCGCCGCTACGGCGACCTGCTGGTGCAGCGCCAGATCTGGGCCCAGCAGCAGGGGGAGCCCACCCTCGATGCCGAGGCCCTCCAGGAGGTGCTCCAGGCGATCGAGGCGCCGATCCGCCAGGGCATCCAGATCAGCCGTGACGATCAGCGCCACTGGCAGCAGGTGTGGTTCGAAGCCCATCGCAGCGAGCAGTGGGAGGCGGCCTTCCTGCGCTGGCTTCGGCCCCAGGACGGGCTTGGTCTGCTGCACCTGGAGACATTGGCCATGGATCTGGCTGCGGAGTGCTCAGCGGGGGCCCAGCCAGGCGATTCCCTGCTGGTGAGAGTGCAGCAGGTGGATCCGCTGCGCGACCAGCTGCGACTGATCGCCAGGAGCTGATCAGCTCGCCAGCCTCGACACCCGCAACCAGGGGCCCCAGGGGTTGGCGCAGCCCACCAGGCTCAGCTGCCTAGGACCGGACAACTCCTGCAGCCAGCCGTGCAGGGCCGGCTCCAGGCTGATCACGGGCCAGCGGCTGGTTCGCTGCTCCAGCACGTAGCCTCCGTCGCCGGTTGGGGTCAACAGGCCAGACCAGATCTGCTCGTGGGGTTCGGCCGGGGCCTGGTGGGGGTCCAGATCTGCACCGCGTTCGGCGCGACCGCCCCGGGCCAGGGCGCCATCGACTCCCACCAGGGCCGGATCCGCCAGGGCCGCCAGCTGGCGCTGCCGCCAGTGGGGGTGATGCCAGGGCGTATCCCACAGGGGCAGGGGGCCAGCCGGCGCCAGGGTGTCCTGCACCAGGGCCTGCTGCAGCTGCAGCACCGGCAGCTCCGCCGGCCGACAGCCCAGCCGCAGGCACAGGGCCGCCGCCAGGCCCGCGGCCTGACCCACGTTCAGCACCAGGGGCTGCAGGCGGGTGGCGCCGTTGGCCATGTGGCTCACGCTGGTGGCCTTGTCGGCTGCCAGCAGGTTCACCGTGTCGGCGCTCACCAGGGCGCCATAGGGCATGCAGAAGGGGGTTCCGCTCCAGCGCCCGCCCCAGCGGCAGCTCTTCGGGGCCAGGGGCCAGTCGGGGCCTGGGTAGTGGTGGTCGTTGGCGTAGTTGCCCACGGCGATCGCCTCCATGCGGCCCTGCCGCCAGGGCAGGGGGGCGATGGAGGCACCCTCGGCCTGGGGCAGCAGCTGCTGCTCCAGCACCGTGCTCAGCCCCTTGAGCCGGCGGCCCTCGCGCCAGTAGGGCATCAGGGCCAGGGGCGACGGCCCCGCCAGGTCGGCGCTGCCGGGGTGCAGGGGAAACAGCTCGGCCAGCTGCAGCCAGCCCTCGCTGGCCTCCTCGAGGGCGGCGGCAAAGGCGAGGCTATGGGCCTGCATCGCCTGCTCGAGCTCTCCCTGGGCGCAGGGATCTGAAGCCGCCTCAAGGCTGAAGGCCCGCTCCAGCTGACTGGGCCAGTCGCCCTGGCCGTGCCAGTCGTTGCCGTGCAGGGGCCAGTTCAGCATCACCAGGTCGCCGGGCAGGCGGCCATAGGTGAGGGTGCGCTCCAGGCCGAAGCGGCTGGTGGCACCGGCGAAGGGTGGCGGCAGGCTGCGCTTGCCGGCGGGACACCCCTGCTGGGCGCGCAGGCGGCCCATCGCCACCCAGGTGGGCGACTGCACGGGCTGGGCCTGAAAGAAGGGTTCGCTGCTGAGGCGCTGCCGCGACGGGGCACTGGGCTCCTGCCAGAGCTCCTGCTCCTCCCAGCCGAGGCGGAAACCGGCCGAGGCCAGGGCCAGCAACTCGCCCCGATCACTGCCATCAATCACCAGCTCAGGATGGAGCGCCACGGTGTCCGCAGGGGCTCCCGCGCCATCAGGCCCCCCAGGGCCCGAGCGCTCCACCAGCAGCCGGCTGATGCGGTCACCCTGGCGATCCACTTGCCGCAGGCGGCAGCAGGGCCACCAGGTGAGCCCCTCTGTGCCGGCCACCCAGTGGCGCAGGATCGCCTCCGCCGTGGCCGGCCGGTAGCCAAAGCAGCTCACCCAGTCGTGATCGAGCCCACCGGGTTCGCGGCGGGCCAGCTCCCGCAGCAGGGCCCCCCAGAGGCCGCTCTGCCAGGGGCTGAGCTCGTTGCCGTCAGGGCAGCAGACGCCGGCGGCGCTCACCATGCCGCCCAGCCAGCCCCCCGGGGTGAGCAGCAGGGTGGCACTGCCGGCCCGGGCTGCCTGCAGGGCGGCCGCCACACCGCCGCTGCCGCCGCCCCACACCACGATGGGAAACCGCTCGTCTTGCATGGGGTTGATCGGCGGAGGAGGCAGCGGAGTGCTCAGTAGGATCCGGCACCGGCACAGGGCCATTTCCCGCCGCATGTCTTACACCCTCACGACCCCGCTCTATTACGTCAACGACCGCGCCCACCTGGGCAGCACGTACACCACCATCGCCTGCGACGCCATGGCCCGCTACCAGCGCCTGAGGGGTGAGCGGGTCACCTTCATCACCGGCTGCGACGAGCACGGCCAGAAGATCCAACGCACCGCCGAGGCCGCCGGCGTTTCCCCCCAGGACCACTGCGACCAGGTGAGTGCCGGTTACCGGGATCTCTGGCAGCGCTGGCAGATCAGCCACGACCGCTTCATCCGCACCACCGACCCCCGCCACCGCCAGCTGGTGGAGCAGTTCTTCGCCCGGGTGGAGGCCAGTGGCGATGTGGTGGAGGGCCGGCAGCAGGGCTGGTATTGCGTGGCCTGCGAGGAGTTCAAGGACGATCCCCACGAGGCCCAGGATCCGGAGTGCTCCATCCACCGCAAGCCCCTGGAATGGCGCGATGAGCTGAACCTGTTCTTTCGGCTCTCCCGCTACCAGGAGGCCATTGAGAGCCTGATCCGCCAGCCCGGTTTCATTGAACCGGCCAGCCGCCGCCGTGAGGTGGAGAACTTCGTGGCCCAGGGCCTACGCGATTTTTCCATCTCCCGCCTCGATCTTCCTTGGGGGATCCCGGTGCCGGGCCATCCGGGCCATACCTTCTATGTGTGGTTTGACGCCCTGCTGGGCTATCTGTCGGCCCTGCTGGAGGACCCAGCCCCGGGGGCGGCGCCACCGGACCTCGATCAGCTGCTGCAGCAGGGCTGGCCCGCCCAGCTGCATGTGATCGGCAAGGACATCCTGCGCTTCCATGCCGTCTACTGGCCGGCCATGCTGCTCTCCGCCGGCCTGCCATTGCCGGAGCGGGTCTTCGGCCATGGCTTTCTGACGCGGGAGGGGCAGAAAATGGGCAAGTCGCTGGGCAACGTGCTCGATCCCGACGTGCTGCTGCAGCGCTGCGGCCGCGATGCGGTGCGCTGGTATCTGCTGCGCGACATCCCATTCGGGGACGATGGCGACTTCCAGCAGCAACGCTTCAGCGATCTGGTCAACAACGACCTGGCCAACACGATCGGCAACCTGCTCAACCGCACCAGTTCGATGGCCCGCAAGTGGTTCGCGGCTGCCGTGCCACCAGCCGGCACCGCCCTCAGCGACCAGCACCCCCTGGCTCTGGCGGCTGCCCATGCCGCCGGCGAGGTGCGCGAGGGTCTCGATGCCCTCAAATTTCGCCGCGCCGCCGAGGCCGTGCTGCAGCTGGCCGGCACCGCCAACGGCTATCTGAACGATCAGGCCCCCTGGAAGCAGATGAAGCAACCGGGCCAGGAGGCGGCGGTGGCCGCTGATCTCTATGCCGTGCTGGAAGCGGCCCGCTGGGTGGCGGTGCTGCTGGCGCCGCTGGTGCCGGAGCTCTCCGGCCGGATGCTGGCCCAGCTGGCTCAGGAGCCCCTGGGCAGCGACGCTGACTCCGGCCCAGGGCCAGGTTCCTCGCTGGCCACGGCGGCCTCCCCCTGGCTGGAGGCCCAGCGCTGGGGCGTTCTGGAGCCAGGCCAGGCCCTGCCTGAACCGGAGCCCGTGATGCTGCGGCTCGAGCTCGACGGCCCCCTGTGAGGCGTTTCGGCGCTGCCCTGCTCAGCCTGGCTCTGCTGCTTCAGGCGGCTGGTTGCCGCAGCCGCCCGCGTGAACCGGAGGCGGCCCAGCCGTTTGTGTTCCGCAGCCTCAACCTGCGCCAGCAGGACGCCCAGGGGCGGCCCCTCTGGGAACTCACCAGCCCGGAAACCCGCTACGACCTCAGCCGCCGGGTGGCTCAGTCACGCGATCTCAAGGGGGTGCTCTACAGCAACGGCAAGCCGGCCTACCGCTTCACGGCCGCCAACGGCGTGGTGCTCAATGACGGCGAGGTGGTGCAGCTGGAGGGAGCGACCCGGCTGCAGCGGCTCGAGGATGGGGCCGAGCCCCTGGTGATCACCGCCCAGCGGGTGCGCTGGTATCCGGCCCGCGAGCTGATGGAACTGGACCGCAACCCCGTGGCCACCCAGGCCGACCTGCGGCTCACCAGCCAGCGGGCGCGCTTTCTGATCGATGCCGATCGCCTGGAGCTGCGGGGTGCTCCCACCCTGGTGCGCAGCGGGCCCGATCCCCTCCGCCTGGCCATGGAAGGCGTTGATTGGCTGCCCCGCACCGGCTCCCTGCAGGGCCGCGGGCCGGTGCGGGGCGAGCGCCAGCTGCCAGACCGCGCTCCCCAGCGGCTGACCGCACCGTCGCTCACCGCCGATACCCGCCGCCAGACCATCGATCTGCAGGGCCCCGTTCGGGTGGACGACCCCGACCGCAACGGCACACTCACGGCCCGGGACGTCCGCATCGACCTCCCCCGCCGCCTGCTCAGCACCGACTCGCCCTTCGAGGCCCAGATGGGGGAAGCCCGTCTGGTGGGGGATCAACTCAGCATCGATTTCGGCACCTCCCTGGCCGTGGTGGGCTCCGGCTGCCAGCTCAGCCAACCCGGTGACCGCCTCACCGCCCAGCGCTGCCAGTGGAACTGGGACAGTGGGGCCCTGGAGGCTAGCGGTGGCGTGGTGTTGCGCCGGGAGGCCAACAAGCAGCTGACCCGGGCCGATCGCCTCACGGGCAAGGTGGCGGAGAATGGCTTTGTCCGCTTCGGGGGCGGTGGCTCCGGTCGCGTCAGGACCCAGCTGCAGGTTCCCCGCGCTCCGTCCCTGGGGCCGGATCCGGCGGCACCCCGGGGGGAGCGCAAACGCCCGCCAATCGCTCTGTGAGCCGCTGACTCCAGCCCTCGATCCAGGTGAGGTCGGCGCGACTGAAACAGCGCGGCGCCCAGCCCCCCACCACCAGCACACCCGCCTCCCCCAGCGGCTGCACCACCACGGCAGGCAACTCTGGCAACAGGGCCGCAAATTCCTCCCGGCCGGGGTAGAGCGCCAGGTTCACCAGGGAGATGACCCGGCCCCTGGCCATGGCCTGGCGGCAGATGGCCCCTGGCGTGAAGGGGGTGTCGGCCAACAGGCCACGCCGCAGCAGGCAGTTCTGGTTCCACTGCACCAGCACCACGGCGGCGGGGGTGGCCGTGAGCAGCATCCGGCTGCCCCAGCCCAGCTCCTCGGCCACGGCAGCGGAGAGCCCCTCGGCCAGCTCCAACCCCTCCCGGCCCGTCAGCGGCGCGCGGGCCGCCGCTTCCGGCACGGCCCTGGTCCAGAGCACGGCCACCAGCATCAGCCCCACCGCCAGCAGGCTGGCCAGCACGCCGGCCCGTTCCAGGGGGGGGCTGAGGCTTCCGGCCGTGAGCTGGTTCGACACCGTGAGCGCCAGGCCAAGCAGCCCGCAGCTGAGGCACAGCTTCGCTGGCGCGGGCAGGCTCATGGCAGCGGCGGCGCGATGGGAACCAGGCGACCTTCAGCCAGGCCTGGCCAGAGCAGGCAAACTAAAGGCACGCGCGCCCAGGCCCTTGATGATGCCCCTGTCCCAGCCACGCCCCATCGGCCCCAGCCTGCGGCGCTGCTGGGCGGCGCTGGTGAGCCTGCTGCTCCTGTTCGGGGCCGCCACCCCTGCCCTGGCTGTGTCGGCGGCGAGTTTTCCTGCCGGTGCGCCCCAGGAGCGGGTGCTTGATCAGGCCCAGGTGCTGAGCCGCGCCGCCAATGGCGAGCTGAGCCGGGAGCTGGATGCTCTGCAGGCCGCCCAGGTGGAGGCCCATCTGGTCACCGTGGAGCGGCTGGACTACGGCATCAGCCTGCGCCAGCTCGGTCAGCAGTTGCTGGAGCGCTGGGCGGTGCAGGGCAGTGACAAGGGCCAGCTGTTGTTTCTGATCGACACCAAGACCAACACCGCCGCCGTGGTGGCGTCTGCGGCCCTCGACAGCCGGCTCAACGCCGAGCTGCTCAAGAGCACGGCCCGCACCACCATGGCCCAGCCGATCCGCGAAGGGGCCCGCTTCCGCCAGGCCAGCCTCGATGGCATCGCCCGCCTGCAGACCGTGCTGGACACCGGAGAGGATCCCGGCGAGCCGTTGCAGGTGGAGGCCTCCACACTGCCGACCAATGTGCCCACCCGGGAGGAGACCGCTGACAGCAAGGCCTTCACCTGGGTGATCGTGCTGCTGGTGGTGGGCACGGTGGTGCCGATGGCCACCTGGTGGGTCTTCTCCCGCTGAGCATCCATGGCCATCACCAACTGGCTCGGCTCCTTCCGCCGCGCCCAGGCGCTCGACCTCAGCCACGACCTGGAGCGGGGCTATGAGGCTGCCCTGCTGATTCAGACCATCGAGCTGGAGCACTACAACGACCGCCCGGTGCGGCCTGAGATCGTGCTGCCCCTGCCCGCCGGCGCCCAGGCGCAGCTGCTGCGCCGTTTCCAGGCGGCCCTGGAGGTCTGCCGGCAGAGCCTGGCGAGCCTGGGGCAGCATCGCAGTGAGCTGGTCGGCCAGGAGCTGCGCCAGCTGCAGTTGATCGAATCGGTGCTGGCACGCTACGACGGCAGGCGCAATCCCCTGCCCGCCATCAGCCGCACACCCGAGGTGTTGCCCCGCAGCCTGCTGGGCGTGGTGAACCAGGTGCGCCGCCAGCTCGATCCGGAGGCTGAGGCCAACATGGTGGCCGGCTTCCGCCGGCGCCGCGATTCCACCCTGGTGTCGCTGCGGATTCTGCTGTTGCTGGTGCTGGTGCCTGTGCTCGTGCAGCAGATCAGCCGCACCTATGTTGTGTCGCCCCTGGTGGATCGCTTCGCCACCGACTATGCCTTTCTGAGCTACCCCAAACCCCAGCTGGAAGAGCGGGCCGTCGAGCAACTGCGGGTGTACCGGGCCGAAATCGAATTCGATTCGCTGCTCAGGGGCCAGGAGCTGCCCAGTGCCACCGAGCTGCACACCAAGCTGGCCCAGCGCGCCCAGGAGCTGAAACAGGAGGCGGATCAGGAGAGCACCCACGCCATCAAGAACGTGCTCGCCGACCTGGGCGGGCTGGTGGGCTTCGTGCTGGTGTGCGTGGTGTGGCGCCGCGACCTGCAGGTGCTGCGCAGTTTTCTGGATGAACTGGTGTATGGCCTGAGCGACAGCGCCAAGGCCTTTGCGATCATTCTGTTCACAGACATCTTTGTGGGCTTTCACAGCCCCGAGGGCTGGACCGTGCTGCTGGATGGGGTGGCCAACCACTTCGGTCTTCCCGCCCAGGCGAATTTCATCCTGCTGTTCATTGCCACCTTCCCGGTGATCCTGGCCACGGTGTTCAAGTACTGGATCTTCCGCTACCTCAACCGCGTGTCGCCCTCTTCTGTGGCCACCCTGCGCAACATGAATGGTGGCGGCTGATTCTCCGGCCTCCAGCGGCGGGGCCCTGGCCCCCCGCCGTCAGCTGGTCACCGGCCCGGCCCGCAGTGGCAAGAGCCGCTGGGCCGAGCACCTGGCACGGCAGCATCCCGGACCGGTGCTGTATGTCGCCACCGCCGGGCGCCATCTCGAGGATCCCCACTGGCAGGCCCGGCTTGAGATCCACCGCCAACGCCGCCCGCCTCATTGGGCTCTGGCGGAGCTGCAGGAGGGGCTGGCGGAGGGCCTGAGCCACTTGCAGCCGACTGAACTGGCGCTGGTGGATGCGCTCGGCTCCTGGGTGGCCTGGGGGTTGGAGCAGCCGCCGCTCAGCTGGCAGGCCAGTGTGGAGGCCCTGGCCAGCGCCGTGGAAGCCTGCCCGGGACGGCTGATCCTGGTGAGTGAGCAGACGGGCTGGGGCGTGGTCCCCCCCACGGCGATCGGCGGCCTGTTCCGCGACCGGCTCGGCGCCCTGGAGCAGGAACTGGCCCGCCGCTGCCAGCGCTCCTGGCTGGTGGTGGCCGGCCGGGCCCTTGACCTGCAGGCCATCAGTGAGCCTGTGCCGCGCTGATCCCATGCCACGAATCGTGCTCTATCAGCCCCAGATTCCGCCCAACACCGGCAATGTGGCCCGCACCTGCGCCGCCACGGCCCAGGAGCTGCATCTGGTGGAGCCCCTCGGCTTCGAGATCAGCGACCGCAGCCTGCGGCGGGCCGGGCTCGACTACTGGCCCTACGTGCCCCTCAGCCGCCACGCCGACTGGGCCGCCTTCGAGCGTCAGCGCCAGCAGTGCGGAGGAAGGCTGCTGGCCCTCAGCGCCCTCGCCACCACCCCCTACACCGCCATCCGCTTCCGGCCCGACGACTGGCTGCTGTTCGGCCGCGAGAGCGATGGGCTGCCCCCCCCCGTGCTGGCCCAGGCCGACGAGGCCATCACCATTCCGATGGCTCGCTCACGCCAGCATCCCGAGGGCGGGGTGCGCAGCCTCAACCTGTCGGTGTCGGTGGGGATTGTGCTGTTCGAGGCCCTGCGTCAGCAGGAGCCGATCAGCGGCTGAGATCCCAGGCTGAGGCAGGCGTGCCCCCGCCTGGTGCGGTCCCTGGGCAGCGGGCGGGAGCAACCGTCCCGATGGATTCCGTGTCGAGACGCACTTGATCCTGGGGGGCTCGTCCGCTACGGTCTGCGCGGCTCAGGGATCTCGGCTTCTCTACTGAGCTTTGTCGTTTTGGGGAACAACCTTTGAAGCCTTTGTCACCAATCAAAACGTCCATCCTTCTCTCTGCAGCCCTGGCGGCCACCGTGCCTGCCGTCACCCAGGCCTTCACTCCCGCAGAGTCGGATGACGCCTCGATCGACACCCTGCTGGCGGCCCGGCCACGCCCCAGCGCCCAGAAGCTCTGGGTGAAGGTGCGCCAGCCGGTGAGCATCGATGAGCTCTCCCGCGACCTCAGCATCGGCAGCGAGCGGCTGGCCAATCTGAACGACGTGGACACCGACCATCGCTTTGATCGCGGTGAGTGGCTGGTGGTACCGGCGCAGCAGACCCGCGCCGTGAAGCTGCTGGCCTCGGTCGACACCTCTGAGCTGCGCCGCACGCCTCCCCTTCAGTCCCCTCCCCCGCTGCAGTCCAAGGGTGTGGTGCGCCTCGGCGATACCGTGATGGCCATCGCCCAGCGCTACGGCCTCACCATGGCTGAGCTGCTGAAGCTGAACCCCGGCATGCAGACCGCCCGTCTGGTGGCCGGCAATGAAGTGAAGCTGGTCCAGGCCGAACCGGTCCGGCAGCGGGCAGTCCTGGGCCTGAAGCCCTCCACCAGCGGCGGCCTCAGCTGGCCCCAGATTCCTGGCCTCGGCACGGAAAACAACAGCTTCGACAGCAGACAGCCTGTTCCCGATGGCTGGATCTGGCCCACCAAGGGCGTGTTCACCTCCGGCTATGGCTGGCGCTGGGGACGCATGCACAAGGGCATTGATGTGGCCAACAACGTGGGCACGCCGATCGTGGCGGCCCGCAGGGGCCGAGTGGCCTTCTCCGGTTGGCATGACGGCGGTTACGGCTATCTGGTGACCCTCGCCCACGCAGACGGCAGCCGCTCCCTCTACGCCCACAACAGCCGCCTGATGGTGACGGCCGGCCAGGACGTGGCCCAGGGCACCCTGATTGCGCTGATGGGGAGCACAGGCCGCAGCACGGGTCCCCACCTCCACTTCGAGATCCATCCCCCCTCCCGGGGTGCAGCCAACCCGCTCCAGTTCCTGCCACCCCGCGCCTGATACAGTCAGCCGGCTGGAGAGGCCAGTAGGGCTCGGTAGCTCAGCTGGTTAGAGCGTGGGATTCATAACCCCAAGGTCGGGAGTTCAAGTCTCCCCCGAGCCATGCCGCCTTGGCCTCTCCTGGCATGACCAGCGTTTCTTGGGTCTTTGAACAAGACCTGTGTCGTGTTGCGCTGAGCCCCAGCTGATTCAGTCGAGAGCGGTGGCGTTGGGCAACAGGCCCAGTTCAGGGTCGCGCTGGGCGGCCTCCAGGCTCTCGTCGCTCACTACCACCGGGAAGGCCGCTGCGGCCTGGGCCGCCGCCACGGCGCGGCGGCTGCGACCGGTGCCCCGGGCCTCCATCGCCCGGATCAGCCCCTTGCTGCGATTCACTTCACCGATGGTCTGGCCCTCTTTGGGGCGCACCAGGGGATGGGCCTTGAGCTCGCCGCGCAGCTGGCTCAGCAGGCGGAAGTGGCCTGTGGTGTTGTATTTGCGCAGCACGCCTGGATCCCAACCCATTCCATCAACTCCACGAGTTGCTGCCAGCCTATGGCCTGGCCTGCAGAAGCTTGTGATAAATTGTAGGATGTAACTGGAAGTCGGATCGAGTTCGCTCAGCTGAGCCCGATGGCGTCCTCCACCCCCTTCGCTCGCACTTGCGCATGACCCGCCTCGTCGGCCTGCAGGCCCCTGATTTCACCGCCACTGCCGTGGTGGATCAGGAGTTCAAGGAGATCTCCCTCTCCCAGTACCGCGGCAAGTACGTGGTGCTGTTCTTCTATCCCCTCGACTTCACCTTCGTGTGCCCCACGGAGATCACCGCCTTCTCCGACCGTTACGGCGACTTCGCCGCCAAGAACACCGAAGTCCTGGGCGTGTCCGTGGACAGCGAATTCAGCCACCTGGCCTGGATTCAGACCGACCGCAAGAATGGCGGCATCGGCGACATCAGCTACCCACTTGTGGCCGATCTCAAGAAGGAGATTGCCCGCGCCTACGAGGTGCTGGACGAAGACGCCGGCGTCGCCCTGCGCGGTCTGTTCATCATCGATCCCGAAGGCGTGATCATGCACAGCACGATCAATAACCTGCCCGTGGGCCGCAGCGTCGACGAAACCCTGCGGGTGCTGCAGGCCTTCCAGTACGTGCAGAGCCACCCCGATGAGGTCTGCCCCGCCAACTGGCAGCCCGGCGACAAGACCATGAACCCCGACCCCGTGAAGTCGAAAGACTTCTTCGCTGCCGTCAGCTGAGCAGGCTCTGCAGCAGCCGGCTGCCATCGATGCCCCCCAGGACTGGGTCACAGGCCCTCTCCGGGTGGGGCATCAGCCCCAACACATTGCCGGCTCTGTTGCAGAGGCCGGCTACATCGCCCACTGATCCATTGGGGTTGGCGGCGTAGCGCATCGCCACCTGGCCGTGTTCCTCCAGGGCTTTCAGATCATCAGCCTCCACCTGATAGCGGCCTTCTCCATGGGCGATCGGCAGGCTGATGCGCTCCTTCTCCCCGTAGCCCTGCAGCCAGCGGCACGGGCCGGGATTCACCTCCAGCAGAGCAGGCTCACACAGAAAGTGCAGGCGGCCATTGCGGGTGAGTGCCCCGGGCAGCAGGCCCATTTCGGTGAGCACCTGGAAGCCGTTGCAGATGCCAAGCACCGGCCCTCCGGCCTCGGCGAAGCTGCGCACCTCCTCGAGCACGGGAGCAAAGCGAGCAATCGCGCCGCAGCGCAGGTAGTCGCCATAGCTGAAGCCCCCCGGCAGCACCACGGCATCGAGCCCGCCCAGGTCGCGCTCTTCATGCCAGAGGAAACGGGTTTCGAGCCCCAGGCACCCCTCCAGGGCCCAGCGCACGTCCCGGTCGCAGTTCGAGCCGGGAAACACCACGATCCCCACGCTCACAGCGGCGCTCCTGTGGGTTGGACCTGGCCGTGCTCCTGAAGCTCCAGGCTCCAGTTCTCGATCACCGGGTTGGCCAGCAACCGCTGCGCCAACAGCTCCACCTGCTGCCTGGCTGCAGTGGCATCAGCAGCCTCCAGTTCCAGCTCGATCGCCTTGCCGATGCGCAGTCGGCGCAGGCTGGTCACCCCCAGGCGGGCCGCTGCCGCCCTGGTGGCCTCCCCAGCAGGGTCGAGAACCGAAGGTCGCAGGGAGACCTGCACGCGAGCGCTGAAGACGGGCACGACACAGCCGTTGTTTGTTAAATCTTGGCAGCCCAATGGCCCCCATCCCCGCCCCGTGGACAGGTTGAAGGGGTCGTTGTGCAGGGCACCGCATGCTGGCTTGCCTCGGTCACGGCTGCCTGGTGGCCTTGCTGCTGCTGCTGCCCGCGTTGGCCAGCCCTCCACCTGAAGGGCCCCCGGCCGGTGGGACGCAGGCCGAAGGGTCCCATGCGGAGCGTGAACCTGTGCGGCCACTCGAGCCGATTCCCCTGCGCTGTCGCCAGAGCTCAGGCCCGTGGCGCGCCTGCAGTCTGCTGGTGGAGAGGCTGGGAGAGCGCTGGAGTCTGCTGCTCGACGATCAGCGCCTGGAGTTCCGCCATGACGGCCGCGGGGCCGTGACCATGCAGCGACCCAGCCCTGGCAATCCTTCGCCTGTCTGGATTCCCGTCGAGGCCCGCTGGACAGACGACCCCGCCCTCTGCTGGAACGGGGTCTGCGCCCAGGGCGATTTCCCCCTGGATTAGGCGCTAGCCCCGGATCAGGGCTGCTGGATCAGGGCCTGCTCCAGCTGGTGCCGGTCGAGCCCGAAGCCCAGCAGCACCAGCTCCACCCCGGGGGCATGGGGCTGGGGGGCAGGCTCAAACCAGCTCTCCAGCCGCGGGCCCACCGCCTGCAGCACCAGGGGCCTGTCCTTTCCGCGCATCCAGAGCCGGCCCTTCACCCGCACAATCCCCTTCTCCTGGCAGAGGCGGCGGATGGCAGCCTCCAGGGATGAGCGCTCCAGCTCACCGTTCCACTCCAGCGCCACCGACTCCATCGCCACATGGGTGTGGTCGTGATGGTCGTGGTTGTCGCCGTCGTGGGGGTGGTCATCGGCACTGAGATGCTCAGCGGCAGAGCCGTCAGGCTGCTTTGCGGCCAGCCCCAGCACCAATGCCGGATCGATGCCACCGCGCTCCATGGGCAGCAGCGGCGTGCCGGGGCGCACCAGCGGCGTCACCCGCTCCTGGATGCGCTCGAGACCAGCGGCATCGAGTTGATCGCCATGGCTCACCAGCACCAGATCAGCGCACTCCAGCTGTTCGGCGAACAGCTCATCGATGGCGGTGAGGTGGTCGAGGCTTGGATCGGCCAGGCGCTGGGCCTCCAGGGCCGCAGGATCCGCCACCACCGACCCCTGGGCCAGGGCGGCCCCATCCACAACTGTGACCACGCCATTCACCCAGGTGCGGCTGCGGATCTCGGGCCAGCCCAGAGCCGCCAGCAGCGGTTCCGGCAGGGCCAGCCCGCTGGTTTCCACCAGGATGCCGTCCAGCTGGTCGGCCCGCTCCAGCAGCTGTTGCATGGTGGGCAGGAAATCGTCCTGCACCGTGCAGCAGAGGCAGCCGTTGGTGAGTTCCACCAGGCGCGAGCCGATCTCCTCCTCAGGGCAGAAGCCGCAGCTGCGCAGCAGGGCCCCATCGAGCCCCACCTCGCCGAACTCGTTGACAAGCACCGCCAGACGCTGGCCTCCATGCAGCAGCAGCTCCCTCAGCAGGGTGGTCTTGCCGGCGCCCAGGAAGCCGGTCACCACGGTGACGGGAAGACGGACGGAAGGTTGGGTGGTCATGGGCGGCAGGCGAGGCTCTCGCGGGTGCTCACTCCCGTGAGCGGATTGGTGCCGCTGGCCCGGGCGCAGAGCGCCTTCTGTTCGGGCAGGTCGAGCACGGCGTCGGTGAAGTCGGCCCCGTCGATCCGGCTGCCGCGGAAGCGGCTCTGCATCAGCATGCCGTTGCGCAGCACGGCCCCCTCCAGGTTGCTGTCGTCAAAACGGCTGGCGAAGGCCACCACGTCTTCGAGGTTGGCTGCCTGCAGATTGGCCTGCCGCAGGGAGCTGCCGTTGAACACGGCGCCGCGCAGGTCGGCCTCGCTGAAGTCGAAGCCATCCAGCGTGGCCTTGAGAAATTCCTGCTGACGCAGGTTGCGGCCGTGCATGTCCGGCTGCAGATCCTGGACGGCCCGCTGGCCGCGCAGCTCGGGGGCGGTGATCGCCAGAGCCGCCGGCGAAGCGCCGACCAGAACCCCCAGCAACAGAACGCCCAGCAGCAGCAGGCGCGGCAGGGGTTGGAGCGGCGAGCGGATGCCGGCCATGGACGCACAACTACGGTGAGGCATCAAGTTATGGCAACCATGGGGATGACCCTGCGGGTGGTGGTTCCCCCCCACCCCCTGATCGGCCACTGGCTCAGTGTGTTGCGCAGCAGGCACACCCCAGCAGCCGTCTACGCCACCGCCACAGCTGAGCTGGGCCGCTGGCTCACCTACGAGGCCGTGCGCGACTGGTTGCCCCAGCGCAACACCGCCATCGAGGGCTGTCTGGGCGCCACCGAAGGGCGGGTGGTGGATGGGGAGGTGCCGATCCTGGCCCTGCCCGTGCTCACGGCCGGGCTGGGGCTCTGGGATGGGGCCCGGGCGGTGCTGCCGGCGGCCCGTGTGCGCCACGTGGATCGCCTCGGCACCCTGCTGCCAGCAGAGATCGAGAGCCGTTGCGGCGTGCTGGTGTTCGCACCGGAGGTGGCGTCCGGCCACAGCCTGCTGGAGCTGCTGCACCAACTGCGGCAGCGGGGGGTTGAGGGCGACCGGCTGCGGGTGATCACGGCCCTGGTGGCCTCGCCGGGCCTGAAGGCCATCGGTGAGCAGTTCCCCAGCCTCACCCTCTACGCCGGCTGCATCGATCCTGATCTGACCGGCGATGGGGCGATTGAGCCGGGTATCGGCGCTGTAGCTGAAAGGCTGTTCGGCATCCCCGGAAACGGAGCTGTCGTCCCGGCCGCTGCCTCTGCCTAGGGTTGGAACACTTGTGCACTGTTGATGGCTGATCGCCAGGCTGGTCAGAGACACCCAGGCGGTGCGGCGGCCGGCGCCGCTGCCGGCGACTCCTCGGCCCTTCTGATCAGTGCCCTGGCCGGAGCCGTGCTCGGCGCGGCCGGCCTGGGCTGGTGGCTGCTGTCGAAAGCGGATCAGCGCCGCGGCAGCATGCGCCAGCAGCGGGTGCTGCGGCTCTCGCGGCTGCAGGAGAGCGGTGGGGCGGTGGAGGGCCTGCCGGCACCGGCCTCCCTGACGGCCAGCAATGACCGGGAGCTGCACCAGAAGGTGCACCAGCTCAACGAGGCCATCGAGGATGTGCGCCGTCAGCTGGAAACCCTCAGCATTGGCCGTCAGGGCTCGGGGTAAGTTGCTTGCAGGCACTTTCCGCTGAGGCCATGCTCCGATCCGCTGCCATCACCCAGGGCGTTCAGCGTTCCCCGAACCGGGCCATGCTGCGGGCCGTGGGCTTCGGCGACGGCGACTTCGGCAAGCCGATCATCGGCATCGCCAACGGCTACAGCACGATCACGCCCTGCAACCTCGGCCTCAACGACCTCACCCGCCGGGCCGAGCAGGCTGCCCAGCTGGCGGGGGCGATGCCCCAGACCTTCGGCACCATCACGGTGAGCGATGGCATCTCCATGGGCACCGAGGGGATGAAGTATTCCCTGGTGAGCCGCGAGGTGATCGCCGACTCCATCGAAACCGCCTGCAACGCCCAGAGCATGGACGGCCTGCTGGCGGTGGGCGGCTGCGACAAGAACATGCCCGGAGCCATGCTGGCCATGGCCCGCATGAACATCCCGGCGATCTTCGTGTACGGCGGCACGATCAAGCCCGGCAGACTCGGGCCCTGCGATCTCACCGTGGTGAGCGCCTTTGAGGCCGTGGGCCAGTTTTCCGGCGGCCGCATCGACGAGGCCGAGCTCACCGCCATCGAGAAGAACGCCTGCCCCGGTGCCGGCAGTTGCGGTGGCATGTTCACCGCCAACACGATGAGTTCGGCCTTCGAGGTGCTCGGCCTCAGCCTTCCCTACAGCTCCACCATGGCGGCCGAAGACCCGGAGAAGGCCGAGAGTGCCGCCCGCTCCGCCGAAGTGCTCGTGCGGGCGATCGCCGCCGACATCCGCCCCCGCGACCTGCTCACCCGGGAGGCCTTTGAAAATGCCATCAGCGTGATCATGGCCGTGGGCGGCTCCACCAATTCGGTGCTGCACCTGCTCGCCATCGCGCGCACGGCCGGCGTGCCCCTCAGCATCGACGACTTCGAAGTGATCCGCCAGCGGGTGCCGGTGATCTGCGATCTCAAGCCCAGTGGCCGCTATGTGACGGTGGAACTGCACCGGGCCGGGGGCATCCCCCAGGTGATGAAGCTGCTGCTGGAGGCCGGCCTGCTGCATGGCGACTGCCGCACCATCGAGGGCCGCACCCTGCGCGAGGTGCTGGCCGACGTGCCCTCCACCCCACCGGCAGACCAGGATGTGATCCGCCCCCTCAGCCGGCCCCTCTACGCCAAGGGCCATCTGGCGATCCTCAAGGGCAACCTGGCGGAAGAGGGAGCCGTGGCCAAGATCTCCGGCGTCAAGACCCCGGTGATCACCGGGCCGGCGCGGGTGTTCGAGAGTGAGGAGAGTGCTCTGGAGGCGATCCTGGCCGGCGCTGTCCATGCCGGGGATGTGGTGGTGGTGCGCTACGAGGGGCCGGTGGGCGGCCCCGGCATGCGCGAGATGCTCTCCCCCACCGCCGCGATCGTGGGCCAGGGGCTGGGGGAATCGGTGGCCCTGATCACTGATGGTCGCTTTTCCGGGGGTTCCTATGGGCTGGTGGTGGGCCACGTGGCGCCGGAAGCGGCCGTTGGCGGCACCATCGGCCTGGTGGAGGAGGGCGACAGCATCACCGTGGATGCCGATCAGCTGCTGCTGCAGCTCAACGTGGCTGCTGAAGAGCTGGAGCGCCGAAGGGCGGCCTGGGTGCGCCCCGAACCCCGCTACCGCACGGGCGTGCTGGGCAAGTACGCCCGCCTGGTGAGCAGCAGCAGCCTCGGAGCTGTCACCGATCTGGCTTGAGCAGATCCGGAGCGGGCGGTTCCGGCCTCAGCAGGGCCCGCAGCCGCCGCGCCAGCGCTTCTAGCGGCAGCCCCGCCCCTGGCCGTTCGCAGCGACTGCCGTTGCTGCTCATCCACACCGGATGGCGCCCCTGCCAGAGCATGGGGAGCTCCGGGTCCGCAGCCCAGGCCAGGGTGAGGTGGAGGTCATCGCCACTGCGGTAGAGCTCCAGTTCCAGGTCTTCCTCAGGAAGGCGCTCTCCGGCAGGGCTGCGCACCTCCAGCTTCAGGCAGCAGTCCTGCAGCTCGGCCATCTGCTCCAGGCTGGGCGCGTCCGGCTTGGCTGGATCGGTGGCGGCCAGCACGGCGTGGCGCAGCGGCTTGCGGCAGAGGTCGGCCGCCGCCGCCACGCGTTGGGCCAGGTCGGCCTCGGGCAGGTCGCTGGGGTCAGGGATAGGTACGGATGGCCTGGAGGTTGAAGCTGATCGGGCCGGGCCGGAAACCCGCATTGGGGCTGCCGTCATCGCCGAAGCGGGAGTGCAGCAACTGCAGCCGGTTGATGCGGGAGGCATCGAAACGCAGCGGCAGGCCCACCGGCCGGGCCCGCACCGAGGGGCGCAGGCTGCTGAAGGGAACGCTCAGCTGCGTGCTGCCTTCGGCTTGGGTGGCGAACTCCACCACCCAGCGCAGACCGCCGGGGATCAGTTCCGTGAGTCCGGCCACTCCGTCAGCGCAGGCCAGCGCCAGCTTGAAGCGCCGCCCACCGCCCGCCAGCTCCAGTTCCAGGCCTTCAGCGCTGGAGAGATCCAGGGGCGGAGAGAACAGGGGCGAGCGACAGCTCACGAACCCGCCGCCCTCCTCCACCAGCTCGCCCTGAAACTGCAGACCGCCAGGACCGGCCTGACAGCGCCCCTGGCTGCGGCCCCCCATGATCGTGTCGTTCAGGGCCTGCCAGCCGCTGAAACCATCCCCCGTGACGATCTCGATCACGCCAGCGCCCCTGCCGCCCCGTGGTCGGCGAGCACGGTGATGGTGGTGGAGGGCTGCACCAGCCGCGCCGGGGTGCGCTCCGCAGGTTCCATCGGATCCAGCAGCCGCTGCAGGGCCTGGGCCTTGGCCGCACCGCTCACCAGGAAGATCACCCGCCGCGCTGCCGAGAGCACAGGCGCCGTGAGCGTGATCCGGGGCAGTCCCTTGCCCTCGCCCACCGTCACCAGCCGCTGGCGCTCCAGGGCGGCGCCGGTGCCCGGAAACAGAGAGGCGGTGTGGCCATCGTCGCCGAGGCCGAGCAGCACCAGATCCAGAATCGGCGGATCGCCGGGGCAGAGCAGGCGCAGCAGCTCGGCATAGGCCCTGGCCCCCTGCTCCGGACTGGCCAGGTCGGTGGCCACCGGGTGCAGGCGGGCGCCGCTGCCGGGGGGCTGGGCCAGCAGCGAACGCCGCAGCATCAGGGTGTTGCTGGACGGGTCATCGGCTGGAACCCAGCGCTCATCGCCCAGCAGCACATCCACCCGATCCCAGGCCAGCCGCTCCTGCCCCAGCCGGCTGTAGGCCGCCTCGGGGGTGGTGCCACCGGCCAGGGCGATCTGGCAGCGATCCCGCTGGGCCAGGCCCAGGTCGATGGCCGTGGCGATCAGCTCGGCGGCGCGGTGGGCCAGCTGCTCGCCACTGTCCCATCGCTCCACGCTGTAGGCCGTGCCCTCCGATCGGGTGCTGGCAGGTTGCATCGGTTGCGCCTCAGCTGATCCATTCGGTGTGGAACGATCCTGGCTGATCGACCCGCTCATAGGTGTGGGAGCCGAAGCAGTCGCGCATGGCCTGCACCAGGTTCTGGGGCAGGCGAGCGGTGCGGTAGCTGTCGATGTAGTCGAGCGTGCTCGAGAGGCAGGGCACAGGGATCCCAGCCAGGGCGGCCCCGGCCACGATCTGGCGCAGCCCCGGCAGCCGTTGGTTGATCTGCTCGGCAAACCAGGGATCCAGCATCAGGTTCGGCAGCTCGGGCGCTGCGGTGTAGGCATCCTGGATGCGCTGCAGCAGTCGGGCGCGAATGATGCAGCCGCCCTTCCAGATCTGGCCGATGGCCGCGAAGTCGAGGGCGTAGTCGTGCAGCTTGGAGGCCTCCTGCAGCAGGGCCATGCCCTGGCCGTAGCTCACGATGCAGGCGGCGATGCAGGCATCGCGCAGGGGGGGCAGGCCCGCAGCGGCATCGCCGAGATCGACGGCATGGGCCGGCGGGGCGGGCAGCACCGCCTCGGCTTCGAGGCGCTCCGGCCGCAGGGAGCTCATCACCCGGGCATTCAGGGCCGCATAGATGGTGGGCACCGGCACCCCCATCTCCAGGGCGCTCACCACCGTCCAGAGTCCGGTGCCCTTCTGGCCGGCCGCATCCACGATCATCTCCACCAGATCGCCGCCGCTGGCGGGGTCCTTGGTGCGCAGACACACCTCGGTGATCTCCACCAGGAAGGAGGCCAGTTCCTCGCTGCTGTTCCACAGACCCAGCACATCGGCCATGGCGTCGCCGCCCATGCCGCTGCAGCGCTTCATCAGGTCGTAGGCCTCGGCCAGGATCTGCTCAATGCCGTATTCAATGCCGTTGTGCACGGTCTTGACAAAGTGACCGGCACCGCCTGGACCGATGTAGGTGACGCAGGGGCCGTCCTCCACCTGAGCCGCCATCTTGCGCACCAGCGGCTCAATGGCGTCGTAGGCGCTGCGGGTGCCGCCGGGCATCATGCTGGGGCCCTCCAGGGCTCCCTTGGCGCCGCCGGACACCCCCATGCCGATGTAGCCGAAGCTCTTGCTTTCCAGCTCCGCCACCCGCCGTTCCGTGTCGGTGTAGAGGGAGTTGCCACCATCGATCAGCAGGTCGCCCTCCGCCAGCAGGGGGGCAATCGAGGCGATGGTGTCATCCACCGGCTGGCCGGCTTTCACCATCATCAGGATCCGCCTGGGCTGCTCCAGGGCCGCTACGAACTCCTCCAGGGTTTTGGCGCCAACGATGTCCTTGCCGGCGCCCCGGCCCTGCAGGAAGGCCTCCGTCTTGGCGTAGGTGCGGTTGTAGACAACGCTCGAAAACCCGTTGCGCTCGGCATTGAGAACCAGGTTCTCGCCCATCACGCCGAGACCGATCAGACCGAAATGTGCCGTACCCATGCAGTTGGAAAAAGGGCTGTGCCCTCAGTGTGGCCAGAGCACCGGCCTGCGGGGCTGAACCGTCACAACCCGGGCGCCTGTGTCAGCATCTCCTGGCCTGATTAGGCCCTGGAGCCTCAGATCACACTGCCATCAGCGATGGTGCCGTTCTTCACAACCACCACGATTCCGTTGCGGATGTAGAAGTTCAGTTCGGGGCGATCCGCCTCCTCCACGTGATCTTTGTTGATGATGGTCACGTCCTTGCCGATGCGCACGTTCTTGTCGAGAATGGCGCCCTTCACGGTGGTGCCACTGCCCACGCCCATCGGAATGCCGCCGCTCTGCCTCAGGGCTTTGCGCTCCTCGGAGGACTCGAAGTAATCCGAGCCCATCACCAGGGTATCCTGCAGAACCGCGTTGTTTTCAACCCTGCTCCTGACCCCCAGCACGCAATGATGCACGCTGCAGGCCTTCAGCAGGGAACCCTCGCCGATGATCGACTCGGTGACCTGGGCGTCCTGAAGCTTGCTGGGCGGCAGGTAGCGGGGGCGTGTGTAAATCGGAAACCTTTCGTCGTAGAACGAGAATGGAGGGTTGGGCTGCTGGGTGAGAGCTAGATTGGCTTCATAGAAGGCACCAATTGTACCGATGTCTTCCCAGTAGTCATTGAACAGGTAGCTGCGCAGCTGATCTCCACGGGCCAACGAGATGGGAATGATCTCCTTGCCGAAGTCCTTGGCGGTGGGATTGGTGTTCAGCAGATCAAAGAGGGTCTGGCGGCTGAACACATAGATGCCCATGGAAGCCAGGTGGGGCCGCAGCGCCGCCTCCTCGTGGGAGAGGCCCAGGCTCTCGGTGTCCACACGCATCGCCTCCAGGTCGGCACCCTTGGGTTTCTCCCGGAACTCCTGGATGTGGCCCTGGGAATCGGTGCGCATCAGGCCGAAGGCCTCGGCCTGGACAGGATCCACCGGCAGGGCGCCCACGGAGAGATCGGCACCGGTGTCGATGTGGTGCTGGACAAACAGGCTGTAGTCCATGCGGTAGAGCTGGTCGCCGGAGAGGATCAGGTAGTGATCCACGTCCCACTCCTGGAACAGCCACTGATACTTGCGCACCGCATCGGCCGTGCCCTCAAACCAGCTCGGGCTGTCGGGGGTCTGCTGGGCAGCCAGCACCTCCACGAAGCCCTGGCCGAAGCCGGCGGAGAGGTTGTAGCTCATCGACAGGTGTCGATTCAGGGAGGCACTGTTGAACTGGGTCAGCACATAGATCTTGTTGATCTCTGAGTTGATGCAGTTGCTGATGGGAATATCGATCAGGCGATACTTGCCGGCCAGAGGTACCGCCGGCTTGGCACGCATCTTGGTGAGTGGGTAGAGGCGTGTACCGGCTCCCCCTCCGAGAATGATGGCTAGAACGCGTTTCATGTTTCCTGATTCCTACTCTGATGGGGCGACCGTACAGGACTGGGGTTCCGGCGGGGCAGTGCCGGGCGCGGGCCCGGCTTCAACTGTGGTGACCAACACCTCGATCAGGTGATGCAGGTCACGTAAAGGGAGATCACGGCCTGGGATCGTCCTCCTGAAGCTCAAACAGCTCCTCCAGAACCCGCATCGCCGAGCGCCGCTGGGTGCGCGGCTGGGGTGCCCGGATGTTGGTGACCGGCGTATGAAGGATCTTGTTGATGATGCCCTTGCTGAGGGCTTCCACCACCTTGCGTTCCCGGGCTGACAGATCGGGCCCCATGCGGCTGAGGGCCTTCTGGAGCTCCTGCTCGCGGATGTCCTCCAACCGCACCCGCAGTCTGTTGACCACGGGCACCGCCTCCAGACCGTCCCACCATTCCAGAAACAGGCGAGACTCCTGATGCAGCAGTCCTTCGGCCTCGGCGGCCATCTCACGGCGGGCTTCCTGATTGCGGGCCACCACCTCCTGCAGGTCATCCACGTCGTAGGCCTGCACACCAGGAACCTCGGCGGAGTCGGCGGCGATGTTGCGGGGGACGCCGATGTCCACCAGCATCAGGGAGCTGCGGCGGTTGAGGCCGGTCAGGCGCTCGGCGCTGATGATCGGGTCCTCGGCGGCCGTGCTGCAGAACACCAGCGAGCAGGTGCTGAGGCAGTGGTCGAGATCCTCGAGGGGGCGGCACTGCACCGGCAATACCGGAAAATCGGCCGCCAGCTGTTCGGCTCGGGTCACGGTGCGGTTGAGCAGCACCACACCCCGGCATCCCTTGGCCTGCAGGTGCTGCAGCAGCAGCCGCGCCATGCGGCCGGCCCCCACCACGGCAACCTGCTCCTGATCGAGGGATACCAGGTCATCGACCCCCCGCGCCTGGCCCACCTTCAGCTGGGCCAGCTCCACCGCCGCCGAGCTGATCGAGACGGCACCCGTGCCCAGGTTGGTTTCGGTGCGCACCCGCTTGCCGGTGCTCACCGCCTGGTTCAGAAGCCGGTTCAGAATCGGGCCCAGTGAGCGGTGCTCCTGGCCGAGCCGAACCATCTTCTTCACCTGGGAGAGGATCTGGCCCTCGCCCAGCACCAGCGAATCCAGACCGGCCGACACCCGCAGCAGGTGGTCGACAGCCTGTTCGTGGTGGTAGGTGAACAGGTGGGGGGTGAGCTCATCCACCGCCAGGCCGGAGTGCTGGCTGAGGAAGGCCCCGATCGAGGAGATGCCCTGCTCCGGATGGCGCAGCAGCGTGTAGATCTCCAGCCGGTTGCAGGTGCTGAGGATGGAGGCCTCCAGCACCTGATCGTCGTCTCGCAACTGCTGGAGCGAGGCATCCATGGCCTGCTCCGGGATGCTGAGGCGCTCCCGGATCTCCACTGGAGCCGTGCGATGACTCAGACCGACAACGGCGATGTGCATGGTGGCAGCGCGGTGTGAGCTGATCGGTGCCGGCTCAGCGCAGCGCGATGCTCTGGGCACCGGCCTTGATGTGCACGGTGTCGGTGAAGCGTGCGGAGTTGTCGAGGGTGCTGATCACCAGCGAGCTGGTGCGGGTGCAGTCCTTCTCGAATTTCACCCCGTGGAACAGCAGGCCATCGGTGATGCCGCTGCCAGCGAACACCACGTTCTCTCCGGAGGCCAGCTCGTTGGCTTCGTAGATCCTGTCGGGATCGGCAATGCCCATCTCGGCCAGGCGGGCCAGGTTGCCCTCCCGGGTGAGCCCTTCCCACTCCTTGGTCTGGGCCACGGCAGGGTCGTACACCAGCTGGCCCTGGAAATGACCACCAAGGGCGCGCATGGCGGCGGCTGAAATCACGCCCTCAGGTGCGGCGCCGATGCCCATCAGGCAGTGGGTGCCGGTGCCGGCGAAGCCACAGGCGATGGCGGCCTGCACGTCGCCGTCGGAGATGGGCTGAACCCGGGCGCCGGTGGCGCGGATCTCGGCGATCAGGTCCTTGTGGCGGGCACGGTCCATGACCACGATCACCAGGTCGCTCTTGGCCATGCCGAGGCACTGGCTGAGGATCTCGATGTTCTCGGTGGCGCTCTTGCGGATGTCCACCTTGCCCTTGGCGGCCGGGGGCGCCGCCAGCTTCTTCATGTAGAAGTCCGGGGCGTTGAACAGGCCGCCACGATCTGAGGCGGCCAGCACCGCCATCGAGCCGCGCTGGTTGTTGGCGCAGAGGTTGGTGCCCTCGCAGGGGTCCACGGCGAAGTCCACGCCGGGGCCGGTGCCGCTGCCCACCTCCTCGCCGATGTAGAGCATGGGCGCCTCATCCCGCTCGCCCTCGCCGATCACGATGCGACCCTGCATGGCGATCTGGCCCATGCGCTTGCGCATCGCCTCCACGGCAGCCGCGTCAGCCTCGTCCTTCTTGCCCAGGCCCGTGAGTTCGGCCGAGGCGATGGCGGCCTGTTCGACAACTTCGAGAATTTCCTGGATAAGGGTGCGATCCACAGTGGTCCGGCAAGAGGGGAGGAGGCTTCGTGATCGGGCCTGAGATGGCAGCTGCTGTGCGGAATCTCAGTCAGGAAGCGGGCCTCACTGTATCAGCGATGGCAGCGCCTCCCGGCCGGCCCGGGGGCGCAGCCAAGGGCCTGGCGGGGCCTTAACTACACTGAATTTCCCCTAGCCCAGCGGCCGTCCCATGAGCAGCAAGTCCCTGGTGGTGTCACCATCGATCCTCTCCGCCGACTTCTCCAGGCTCGGGGATGACGTGCGGGCCGTCGATGCGGCCGGTGCAGACTGGATCCACGTGGACGTGATGGACGGCCGCTTCGTGCCCAACATCACCATCGGCCCCCTGATCGTGCAGGCGCTGCGGCCGGTCACCAGCAAGCCGCTGGACGTTCATCTGATGATCGTGGAGCCCGAAAAGTATGTGGCTGATTTCGCCAAGGCCGGCGCTGACATCATTTCGGTGCAGGTGGAGGCCTGTCCGCACCTGCACCGCAACCTGGCCCAGATCCGCGATCTCGGCAAGATGGCCGGTGCTGTGCTGAACCCCAGCACCCCGATCGACACGCTCGAGTACTGCCTTGAACTCTGCGATCTCGTGCTCGTCATGAGCGTGAACCCCGGCTTCGGGGGCCAGAGCTTCATCGACAGCCAGGTGGACAAGATTCGTGACCTTCGGCGGATGTGTGATGCCAAGGGCGTCGATCCCTGGATCGAGGTGGATGGCGGCATCAAGGCCGAGAACGCCTGGAAGGTGATCGAAGCCGGAGCCAACGCGATCGTGAGCGGCTCGGGCGTGTTCAACCAGCCCAGCTATGCCGACGCCATCACCGGCATCCGTCAGAGCCGCCGGCCCGCCCCCGTGGCGGTCTGAACAGCTGAACCGGCCAGGCTCCCCCGAGGGGGAGATCTGGTGTCTCAGCGCTCAGCTCTCGAAGAACCAGCCGTAGCTGTGCAGGCCGATGCCCAGCAGGTTGACGCCGATGTAGCAGACGGCGATCACCACCAGACCCACCGAGGCCACGATCGCCGGGCGGCGACCCTGCCAGCCACGGATCAGGCGGGTGTGCAGGTAGGCGGCATACACCAGCCAGCAGATCAGGGCCCAGGTTTCCTTCGGATCCCAGCTCCACCAGCTGCCCCAGGCCTCGTTGGCCCACACCGCGCCGCTCACCAATCCCACCGAGAGCAGCAGAAAGCCCACAGTGATCGTGCGGTAGCTGAGTGAATCGAGCTGCTCGGCGATCGGAATCGACACGCTGGAGAGCTTCATCGGCGCCGCCATGGCACCCGGACCATCGCAGGCCAGCTGGGCCTGGCGATAGCCGCCGCTGCCGATCGAGCTGCTGCGCAGCTCCAGGGCCCGGCCCCTGTCGGTGAACAGCACAGCCACCGACAGCAGCGATCCCACCAGCAGGGCCGCATAGCTCAACATGATCACGCTCACGTGCATCACCAGCCAGCTGGAACGCAGGGCGGGCACCAGGGGGGAGGCCTCCTGAAGCCGATCGGGCAGGGCGAAGCTGGCGAAGGCCACGCAGCCGAGCGCCATCGGCGTGGCGGCAGCCGGCACCAGCGGTGATGGCCAGCTGCGCTCCACCAGCAGCTGGGTGAGGGTGCAGCCCCAGGCCAGGAAACAGAGCGACTCGTAGAGATTGCTGATCGGGAAATGGCCGGAATCGATCCAGCGCAGCACCAGCTGGGCGGTGAGACAGAGGTTGGCCGTGGCGATCAGCACCCGCACCACGGAGCTGTTGCGACCGCCACTCAGGGCCCAGAACGCCAGAGGCAGCACCAGCAGCAGCAGGGCGAAGGCGGCGAGGCCCAGGGCAAGAACCGGATCGTGGAGCAGATCAGGCAAGGTTTCAGCGCAGAGTCATCTCCCAGTCTGGCTGGTGATGGCGTCAGCTTGTCAGCGGCTGGCCTGCCGTAACAGCACGAAGCCTGTGACCAGGCCGATCACCACGGGCAGCCAGGCGGAGAACAGGGGCTCAAGTGTGCCCTTGACGCCCAGGGAACTGAAGCTGAAGGCCACCAGGTAATAGCCGAAGATCAGCAGCACGCTGAGGCCGAACCCCTGGCTGCGGCTGCGCCGCGAGTGGGGCCTGGCCCCCAGGCTGCTGCCGATCAGGCCAAACACCAGACAGACCGCCGGAAAGGCGAACTTCTCCTCGATCCTCACCCGCAGTTTGCGCGCCGCTTGCTCGTCGCCCGATTCCCGCAGCAGACGTTCCGCCGTACGCGCCTGACCGATGGTCATCTCGTTGGCGTCGGTGGGCAGCTTGGCCACCCGCATCGGCTGGTTGCCGAGCGGATAGAGGTAGCGATCGAAGCGGGCGGAGGTGATCGCGTCGGAATCGGCGCCGCCGATGCCGAACACCCGACCATCGAGAAACTCCCACTGGGCCTCAGCATCACTCCAGCGGGCCCGCTTGGCCGTGAGCATCACCCGATGGGCCGAACGGCTCATGTCCACCAGGGTCACATCCTCCATCACACCCTGGTTGAAACGCTGGGCATAGAAGATGTGGGTGAGGCCGCGCCTGGTGCTGCCATCGGGTTGCTCGACCCTGCCGTAGCGGGAATAGAGCACGTTGTCCTTCTGCTCGCCGGCCACGGCCCTGCCGATCGCCCGGCTCAGGGTGGCCTCGGCCTGGCTCAGGGTGCGCGGCACCACCGCTTCGTTGAAGCCGAAGGTGAGCAGCGTCATCACCAGCGAGAGAGCCACGGCCGCCATCACCATCCGCCAGGTGGGCACCCCAACGCTGCGCAGTGCCGTGAGTTCGCTGTTGCCGGAGAGCTTGCTGAAGGTGAGCAGTGTGGCCATCAGGGTGGCCATGGGGAAGGAGAGCACCAGAAACGAGGGCAGCTCCAGCAGCAGCACCTGCAGGGCCACGTCGAGCGGCAGGCCCGATTCCGCCACCCGCCGCACCAGCTCGAACACGGCCCCCACCGACAGCGACACCGCCGTGAAGGCCGCCACGCCGTACACCAGCGGGCCGAACAACTCGCCCAGCAGCCAGCGATCCAGCAGCGGCAGCCGCCGCCAGGGCGCCAGCACCTGGCGCTGCAGCCGATCCAGGGCCAGAGGGGTGCCGCTCACAGTCTGAAACCCTCCCCCAGGTAGTGCTGCCGCACGAGGGGATCGTTCCCTACATGCTCGGACGTGCCTGAAGCCAGGATGGCGCCCTCCGAGAGGATGTAGGCCCGATCGGTGATGGCCAGGGTCTCGCGCACGTTGTGGTCGGTGATCAGCAGCCCCATGCCCCGGCCGCGCAGCTGCTGGATCAGGTCCTGCAGATCGGCCACGGCAATCGGATCCACCCCGGCGAAGGGCTCATCCAGCAGCAGGTAGCGGGGGCCTTCCGCTCCCACCGCCAGGGCGCGGGCCACCTCGGTGCGGCGCCGCTCGCCGCCCGAGAGCTGGTAGCCGCGGCGGTGCTGAAAGGCGCTGAGGTGAAAATCCTCGATCAGGTGTTCGAGCCGCTCGCGGCGCAGAGGCCTGGGGGTGCGACTGGATTCCAGGGCCAGCCTGAGATTGTTGCGCACGTCGAGCTGGCGAAACACGCTCGGTTCCTGGGGCAGGTAACCGATGCCGAGGCGGGCCCGCTGGGGCATCGGCACCTTGCTGATCTCGCGGCCGTCAAGCAGCACGGCCCCGGCGTCGGGGCGGATCAGGCCCGTCACCAGGCCAAAGGTGGTGGTCTTGCCGGCGCCGTTGGGACCCAGCAGGCCCACCACCTCGCCCGGTTCGAGGTGCAGGGAGACATGGTCCACCAGCACCCGGCCGCCGATGGCCAGCACCACCTGCTTCAGCTCCAGCGTCATGGCAGGGCGGCGGGGGCCGGAGCCTGGGTGGGGGGGAAGCGGTAGAGGGTGGTCACCTGTTCGCCGGGGGCCGATTCGGCCACCAGCCGTTCGTTCTCCACGAAGTACACAAGCCGCTCGGCCCGGATGCTGTTGCCATCCCCTTGAAGCACGTCCACATCGCCACTCAGCACCAGGCGACCCTCACGGCTGAAGTACTGGGCCTGGCGGGCCGTGGCCACCACCCCCTGATCGCCGTAGACGATCCGCACATTGCCGCTGGCGGAGAGGATTCCGGTGGCGTTGTCGGCGCTCTGCAGGTCGGATTCGATCGTCACCACGCCGGTCAGAGGGGCCGTCTCGGGTGCGGCCGCTGGCGAGGCCATCTCCTGGGCCCTGGCTCCTGCCACCAGGGTGGAGGCGGGGAGGCCAAACGCAGCCAGACCCAGCAGGGCAACGCTGGCGGGATGGAAGGCAGACAGGGGCAAGGACCGGGGCTGCCTGAACGCAGAATTCAATCTACAGAGGGCTGCGACGCTGCCCTGGCTGGAAGCAGCCGGGGCGGCTCCAGGTCCGGGTTCTGCTCAGGGCCCTGCAGGGCTTGCAGCCAGAGGCCGGCACTGCGGCAAACGGCTGCGAGATCCAGGCCCAGGGCGTCCTGCGGGCAGTCGCGCAAGCGCCCCAGCCCCTCACCCGTGAGGATGGTGGCACCGCGCCGATTGCCCCGTTCGAGGTGAAGCTGGCCCACGGCAATCTGCAGCAGGCCCTGCAGCACCGGACGGGTCGGGCCTGCCGTCTCGTGCCAGAGCTCCTCAAAGCCGTCGTGGCAGCCATACCAGTCGCCGGCATTGAACTGGGCGATGGCGGCGCCGAGGCGGGCATCGCCCAGCAGGGCTGACTCTTCGGGATCGAGCATGGAGCTGGACCTGGATCGGACCTTGATCTGAACCTGAACGCTCAGCGCTTGGCCGCCTTTTTGGAGGGCAGCTTGCGCAGCCGGATCGATTCCGGTGTCACCTCCAGCATTTCATCGGGACCGATGTACTCAAGGGCGCGCTCCAGAGTCATCTGCACAGGTGACTGCAGGGTGTCGAGCACCTCGGCGCCAGCGGAGCGGATGTTGGTCACCTGCTTGGCCTTGCAGACGTTGAGCTCGAGATCCTGGGGCCGACTGTTCTCACCCACGATCATGCCCTTGTACACCTTGGTGCCAGGAGTGATGAAGAACTGGCCGCGATCTTCGGCCCCCTTGAGGGCATAGAAGGTGGCCGTGCCCTCCTCGAAGGCAATCAGCACGCCGCTGCGGCGGGTGTCCACATCGCCCTGCATGGGCCGGTAGTCGAGGAAGGAGTGGCTCATGATTCCCTCACCGCGGGTGGCACGGATGAACTCGCCGCGGAAACCGATCAGGCCGCGGGCCGGCACCACGAATTCCAGCAGGGTGCGGCCGTCGCTGGTGGTTTCCATGTTCTGCATTTCCGCCTTGCGGCTACCGAGTTTCTCGATGCAGGCACCCACGGATGCTTCCGGCACGTCGAGCACGAGGGTTTCGTAGGGCTCGCTGGGGGTGCCATCGATCGTGCGGAAGATCACCTGGGGCTGGCTCACCTGGAACTCATAGCCCTCGCGGCGCATCGTTTCGATCAGGATGCCGAGGTGCAGCTCACCCCGGCCGCTCACCGACCAGCGGTCGGGTGAGTCGGTGTCCTCCACCCGCAGGGCCACGTTGGTGAGCAATTCCTTCTGCAGCCGATCGCGCACCTGACGGCTGGTGACGAACTTGCCCTCCTTGCCGGCGAAGGGGGAGTCGTTGATGACGAAGGTCATCTGCAGGGTGGGCTCATCCACCTTGATCAAAGGCAACGCCTCGGGATTGTCCGGGCAGGCGATCGTCTCGCCGATGTTCACCTCATCGAAGCCGGACACGGCCACCAGGTCGCCGGCGCTGGCCTCGGCGATCTCCACCCGCTGCAGGCCCTGGAAACCGAGCAGCTTGCTGATCCGGCCGCGCTTGACGCTGCCGTCATCGCGCAGGAGAGCAGCGGGCTGACCCGCCTTGATGGTGCCGTTGTGGATGCGGCCGATCATGATCCGGCCGAGGAAATCGCTGTAGTCAAGGGTGGTGACCTGGAGCTGCAGCGGCTTGGCGGGGTCCCCCACCGGCGGCGGCACATGGCGCAGGATGGCGTCGAAGAGCGGACGCATGGTGTCGCTCTCTGTTTTCATGTCCGGCTTGGCGTAGCCGCCCATGCCGCTGCCGAACAGGTAGGGGAAATCGCACTGGTCGTCGTCGGCACCGAGCTCGAGGAAAAGGTCGAGCACCTTGTCCACGGCGATCTCCGGATCCACCCGGGCCCGGTCGATCTTGTTGACAAACACGATCGGACGCAGCCCTTTCTCCAGGGCCTTCTTGAGCACGAAACGGGTCTGGGGCATGGGCCCCTCGTTGGCGTCCACAATCAGCAGGCAGCCATCCACCATGCCCAGCACGCGCTCCACCTCGCCGCCGAAGTCAGCGTGACCAGGGGTGTCGACGATGTTGATGCGAATGCCTTCGAAATCAACCGCCGTGTTCTTGCTGAGGATCGTGATGCCGCGCTCGCGCTCCAGATCGTTGGAGTCCATCACGCAGGTGGGCACCGCTTCGTTGTCGCGGAAGATGCCCGACTGGGCCAGCAGCGCGTCGACGAGGGTGGTTTTGCCGTGGTCAACGTGGGCAATGATCGCAATATTGCGAATCGGCGTGCCTGAATGTGCGCCGCTCATAAATTGAGAATTCCTACGGTTCAGTCTGTAGCCAAGAAAACAGACTACTCCATCCCCTTGCCAGGCTGATCCCGGCTCAGGGGGCCAGACGCTGGGCGGGCTCGAACACTTTCAGCGCCTCGGCCGTGCCCTCGAAGCGCCAGTGCCAGGGTTCGTAGCTCACGCCCTGGGGATTGCCTGCGGGAAACGACAGGGTGAAATGGAACCGCTGGGCATGGTCCTCCAGCCAGCGGAAGGCCTGCGTGGCGGCAAAGTCCTCGGAGAGATGGGTCTGGGGCATGCGGCCATCGCCCAGATCGATGGCATACCCCGTGCTGTGTTCAGAGAAGCCGGGCGGTGCGCTCACTTCGGCCCGCTCGCGGGCGTTCTGGTTGCGCTCCGCCTTCACATCGAAAAAGATCTCCCGCTGCAGGGCCCTGGAGCGGTAGGCACTCAGCAGCACCAGGGAGATGCCGTCGGCCTCCGCGGCCCGGCGCATGGCGGCCAGGGCTTCGGCGGCGTCGCGATGCAGTTCCTGCCCCGGCGCCACGCTCACCAGGACGGCGGGGTCGGCCTCGTCATAGGGGAAGTGACCCAGCAGGCGGCCATCGGCGGTCTGGCTGGCATCGAGGCCCTCCACCGGCCTGGGGGCCAGCCACCGCTGCAGGGCCTGGCGGCTCTGGGGCAGCAGCAGCCCCCCGGCCAGCAGCACCAGAACCAGAGAGAGGCCCAGCCGCCCCAGCCGCGCCAGTGGGTGCGTCGGTGCTGCCGCAGGCAGCTGCCGGCGAGCCACAGGGATGTCATCGGGCTGCACGACGCCAGAGGAGCGGTGGGTGGGCAGTCTGGGGTTCAGCGCCACGCCAGGGCGGCATCACAGCACCCATGCAAGCGGACCCGGGGCCCAAGAGCCAGTGAGGCGCGCCAGGCCGACGGGCGCCCCAAACCAAGGCCTTAAATTGTTACAGCTTCGTCATACTCGCGCCACGATTCGGCCTCTGGGGTAAATGCGATTGCATCCATGTCGGCCCGTTGTTGCCGGCGGCAAATCACAATCTCCTTGGCGAAACCGGAAATCCCCCCGCCAGACCAGGCAGCGGTGTTAGTTTCGGCCAACAGCTTTCTTTTGGCGGAGCATTCAACTGATGTTGCGTGTCGCAGTGGTGGGCGGTGGCCCCAGTGGGTCCTGTGCCGCCGAGGTGCTTGCCAAGGCCGGTATCCAGACGTGGATCTTCGAGCGCAAGCTCGACAACGCCAAACCCTGTGGTGGGGCGATTCCACTCTGCATGGTTTCCGAATTCGACCTTCCCGATTCGATCATCGATCGCAAGGTTCGGAACATGCGCATGATCTCTCCCTCCAACCGGGAGGTGGATATTCATCTGGACAACAACAACGAATACATCGGCATGTGCCGCCGGGAGGTGCTCGACTCCTTCCTGCGCAACCGCGCCGCTGATCTCGGTGCCCATCTGGTCAACGGTCTGGTGACCAAGATCGACACCGGCGTCAACCGCCAGGGCCCGTACACCCTCACCTACTCCGACTACGGCACCGGCGAGGCCACCGGTGAGAGCAAAACCCTCGAAGTTGACCTGATCGTGGGCGCTGATGGGGCCAACAGCCGGGTCGCCAAGGCGATGGATGCCGGCGACTACAACGTGGCCATCGCCTTCCAGGAGCGCATCCGGCTGCCGGCCAAGGAGATGAGCTACTACGAAGACCTCGCTGAGATGTACGTCGGCACCGACGTTTCGCCGGACTTCTACGCCTGGGTCTTCCCCAAGTACGACCATGTGGCCGTCGGTACCGGCACCATGCAGAACAACCAGTCTCTGATCAAGGGTCTGCAGGAAGGCATCCGGCTGCGGGCCCGCAAGCGGCTCGTCAATGGCGAGGTGATCAAGGTGGAAGCCCACCCCATTCCTGAGCATCCCAGGCCTCGCCGCGTGGTGGGCCGCATGGCCCTGGTGGGCGACGCCGCAGGCTACGTGACCAAGAGCTCCGGCGAAGGCATCTACTTTGCAGCCAAAAGTGGCCGCATGTGCGCCGAGCAGATCGTGGCCAGCAGCCAGGCGGGACAGCGCATTCCCACCCAGGCCGATCTCAAGAAATACATCAAGACCTGGGATCGCCAGTACGGTGCCACCTACAAGGTGCTTGAGATTCTGCAGAACATCTTCTACTCCAATGACGCTGCCAGGGAAGCGTTCGTGGAGATGTGCGATGACAAAGATGTGCAGCGCCTCACCTTTGACAGCTACCTCTACAAGCGGGTGGTGGCGATGAACCCCTGGCAACAGATCAAGCTCACCGTGCTCACCATGGCCGCCGTGCTGCGCGGCAATGCCCTTGCCCCCCAGACCTACAAACCCGTCGACAGCGCCGTGCGCGATGACGATGAAGTGGCCGCCATGCTGGCTGTCAGCACCATCAAGGGCGGCATCAAGATGCGCGGTGAACTGGCTGCCCAGGCAGCAGCCAGCCCGGCGAATGGCACCGGCAAGAGCCAGGACAAGTCAGCCGATCAGGAACGGGAACCTGTGCTGGCCGGCCAGTGATCCGGCGGAGCGCCTGAAGCGAGGCTTCAGGCCTGGAGTGCGCTGAAATCAGCCAGCACCGACGCCTGGTTGCGCAGCACGCTCAACAAGGCCAGACGGTTGCTGCGGATGCGACTGTCTTCAGCCATCACCATCACGCTGCTGTCGCCATCAAAGAAGGCGGCCAGGGCAGCAGCGCTCTCCTGCAGGGCCGCCGCCAGCGCCGCCAAGCCAGGCAACGCGGCCTTCTGAGCAGCCTCCTTGGCGAGTGGTTCCAGCCGCTGCAGCACGGCAAGCATGGCCGCCTCGCTGGGCTTCTCGAACAGGGCCGGCTCCACCACGGCTTCGGGGCTGAGCGTGTGCTGATCGAGAGCTCCCTTCTCCGCCAGTCTTGTGGCCCGGGTGACCACAGCCTGCAACGGCGCCAGCCGCCCCTGCTGACGCAGCTCGCGCAGCAACAGCCCCCGCTGACGGACCGCACCGGGATCGGCCAGCAGCCGTTGCCTCGGCAGCCCGGCTCCAGCCACCGCCGCCACCAGGTCGGCCGCCAGGCCCTCCTCCTCCAGCAGGCTGGCGATGCGCTGGGCCAGAAAGTCGCCCAGGTCGGCCGCCAGGGCCGCCGGCTCGATCCGGAATTCAGGAAACTGACTGGCCCAGCGGCGGCTGCCGGCCAGGAGCAGCCCCTGCAGATCCAGCCGCCAACCCTGCTGCCAGAGAATCTGCAGCAGGCCATTGCCCGCCCGCCGCAGGCCGTAGGGATCGGAGGAGCCGCTGGGCCGCTCACCCTTGGCGAAGATGCTGAACAGCAGTTCCAGGCGTTCGGCCAGAGCCACCACGGCCCCGGCAGCGCTCTGGGGCAGCGCGTCTGCGGCACCCCGCGGCAGGTAGTGCTCGAGCACCGCCAGGGCCACCGCCCGCGGCTCGCCCTCGGCCAGCAGGTATTTGGCGCCCATGATCCCCTGCAGCTCGGGGAATTCGCCCACCATCTGGCTCACCAGATCGTGCTTGCAGAGGTGGGCCGCCCGCAGGGCCGCCTCGGCGACGTCCGGGGGCAGCGCCAGGGCCTGCAGCAGCTCCTGGCTGCACCACTCGAGTCGCTCCACCCGGTCGCGCAGGGAGCCCAGTCCCTCGGCAAAGGTGACCCGGGCCAGCTGTTCGCGCCGCTCCAGGCTGGAGACGGCCCTGTCGGCTTCCAGGAAGAAACGGGCATCGGCGAGCCGGGCGCGCAGCACACGCTCGTTGCCGCGGCGCACGGTGTCGAGGGAGTCCGGCGAGCCATTGCCCACGCACAGGAAGGCGGGCAGCAGCACATCCCGTGCTTCAAAGGCGAGGGGATCCACCGCGGCGTTGCGGCGGTAGAGCGGCACGTAGCGCTGGTGGGCCCGCATCACGGTGCAGAGCACCTCGGCTGGCAGGGCCAGGTAGGCGGGGTCCAGCGCCCCCTGCAGGAGCAGCGGCTGCTCCACCAGATCGGTGAGCTCCTCCAGCAGGTCGCCGGGCAGGTCCGGACGGCCTTCCAGCGCGTCGGCCGCCCGCTGGATGCCCTGGCTGATCCGCTCGGCCCGCAGCTGCCGGTGCACCTCCAGCCCGGCGGCGGCGAGGCTGGCCCCGTACTGGTCCGCCGCGGCGATCGACACCGGCTGCGGGTGCAGCCGGTGCCCCCGGCTGAGGCGGCCGGCCCGCACCTCTGGATCACTGCCCGGCAGCCGCACCGGCAGCACCTCGGCATCGAGCAGGGCCACCAGCCAGCGCACCGGCCTGGAGAAGCGGAAGTCTCCTTCCCCCCAGCGCATGAAGCGGCGGCCCTGCAACCCCTGAATCCAAGCGGGAATGCACTCCGCCAGCACCTCACGGGTGGGCCGTCCAGGCTCCAGCAGCCGCGCGAACACAAACGGGCCCTTGGCCGTGGGGCGCACCTCCAGCGCCGCCGGCTCGACGCCGCAGCGCCGGGCAAAGCCCAGAGCCGCCTGGGTCGGCATGCCGTCCTTGAAGCCCTGACTGGCTGGCGGCCCCTTGCGCTCCTCCCGCCGCTCGCTCTGGCAGGCGGGCAGCCCGTCCACCACCACGGCCAGGCGCCGTGGTGTGCTGGTCACCTCCAGGCGGCCATGGCTGAGGCGCTGGTCGTCCAGGTCGCGGGCCACCAGCGCCTGCAGCTGGGGCACGGCCAGGCGAGCGAAATCGGCCGGCAGCTCCTCGGTTCCGATCTCCAGCAGAAAGGTGGACACGCCAACCGCAACAGCAACCGCCAACTGTATGGAGCCGTCTGCAACCGATCAGGCTGCTGGTGGGCCTTGTTCGCTACCGTCAACAGGCTTTTGGGTGGTTGCCGCAATCGTGACGTCAGGGCCGACGAAGTTCGAACAACTCAAGGCCAGCAGTGGTCACCTGCGCGAACCGCTGTTGAGCGAGCTGGGCAATCAGGCGCCCAACTTCACCGACAGCGCCGTCCAGATTCTCAAGTTCCACGGCAGCTACCAGCAGGACAACCGCGACAAGCGCCAGAAGGGCCACGACAAGGAGTGGCAGATGATGCTGCGCCTGCGCAACCCGGCTGGCCGCGTTCCGGCCCAGCTCTATCTCGCCATCGACGAGCTGGCCGATCGGCTCGGCAACGCCACCCTGCGGGTCACCACCCGCCAGGCCTTCCAGATGCATGGGGTGCGCAAGGAGAACCTCAAGGAGGTGATCGGCACGATCGTGCGCTCCCTGGGGTCCACCCTGGCCGCCTGTGGGGACATCAACCGCAACGTGATGGCGCCCGCCGCCCCCTACAGCACGGGCGGGTACCCGGCGGCCCGCGATCTCGCTGACGCCATCGCCGATCTGCTGGCTCCCCAGGCCGCCGAGGGCTCCTATCTCGACCTCTGGGTGGACGGCGATCTGAGCTACCGCATCAAGCCGAACCTGCCGGTGCGCCGCGCCAAGGCCCGCCAGGCCGAGGGCGCCGTGTTCAGCGGCGATGCCGCCGAGCCGCTCTATGGCGGCACCTATCTGCCGCGCAAATTCAAGGTGGCGGTCACGGTGCCCGGGGACAACTCGGTGGATCTGCTCACCCAGGACATCGGCCTGGTGCTGTTCTGCAACCCCCAGGGCCGGCCCCTGGCGGCCAACGTCTACGTGGGCGGCGGCATGGGCCGCACCCACAACAAGGAGGAGACCTTCGCCCGCACCGCCGATCCGCTCGGGTCAGTGGCCTACGAGCACATCCTCGATCTGGTGCAGGCGATCGTGGCTCTGCAGCGCGACCATGGCGACCGCGACCAACGCCGCCACGCGCGGATGAAGTACCTCATCCACGACCGGGGCGTGGACTGGTTCCGGCAGGAGCTGCAGCAGCGCTACTTCGCCCATCCGATCAAGGCCATGCGCCAGGAGCCTAAGCCAAGGCTGGAGGACTACCTGGGCTGGCATCGCCAGAGCCCCGGGCTCTGGTTCGTGGGCCTGCCGGTGCTCTGCGGCCGCATCGGCGGCGAGCTCAAGCGTGGCCTGCGTCACCTCGTGGACACCTACAAGCTGGATCTGCGGCTCACGCCCAACCAGGATCTGCTGCTCTGCAACATCGGCACCGCCCAGAAGGCCAGCATCCGGGCAGAGCTGATCGCCCTCGGCTTCGAGACACCGGACGCGCCGCCCCCCCTGGAGCGCCATGCCCTGGCCTGCCCGGCCCTGCCCCTGTGCGGCCTGGCCGTCACCGAGGCCGAGCGCATCCTGCCCGATGTGATCGGCCGGCTCGACACCCTGATGCAGGGGCTCGCCATCAGCAAGCCAGTGCTGGTGCGCATGACCGGCTGCCCCAACGGCTGCGCCCGGCCCTACATGGCGGAGATCGGGCTGGTGGGCAGCGGCGTCAACCAGTACCAGCTGTGGCTGGGCGGCACCCCCAACCTCAGTCGGCTGGCGGAGCCCTATCTCGAGAAGATGCCCCTCGACGACCTGGAGCAGACCCTCGAGCCGCTGCTGCGGGCCTGGCAGGACGCCGGGGGCCGGCTGAGCTTCGGCGACTTCGTGGCCAGAAGCGGACGGCCTGCTGTGCAGGCCCTGCTGGCTTCGGCCTGACGTGGGCACCGTTCCGCGGCGCGGCCGCTCCTGCGGCCCCCCCCCCGTGTGGGCCGCATCGCTTGCCCTGGCCCTGCTCAGCTCCGCCACTGTCACCCCTCTGGCCGCCCAGGGCCGGAGGTCGCCAGCGCCGCCCCCCTCCACACCGACGATCTATGACCCGGATCCGCTCAGCTGCCAAGCCGAGGCGATCCGCGAGGCGTTCGAGCGCCACCTGGAGCCCTTCGCCGACCAGAGCCCGGCCGTGATCGCCCGGCTCAGGACCCTGCAGGGGGAGATGACGGCTTCAAGCCTGCGACGCTGCGTGGCCAAGGGCCTGATGCAGCGCGATGAGGCCAATGCGCTCTACCTGGATCTGATGGCGCCGGCATCCTCCTCCGCGCCGCCGGCCACCGCTCAGCCCGGCTCCGGCTCCACCCTTCCGTAGCAGGCCTTGGCTTCGCCCCGGCTCCAGGCCCAGAGCTGATCGCCCCAGCTGAAGTGCCACCACTCATTCGGGTGCTGGGCAAAGCCGGCCTGCTGCAGCACCTGACGCAACAGACGCCGTCGCCTGTGGCAGCCCCGCGCCCAGGTGCGCTGGGCCGGCTTGGCCGCTCCCTGGGCCACAGACTCGAAGTGGTCCGGTGAGGACACGGCTCCGATGGCGTCGATCGCCGAGCCCATGTCGAGGGGCAAACCCCGATGGTCAACCAGGGTGAGGTCCACGGCTGCGCCGGTGCTGTGGGGGGGCGGGGCAGCTGGATCCTCATCAGGATCGGCCCAGAAGCGCCCCACCTCCGCCGTCAGGGCCTCCCGGGCAGGGCTGGTTTCGGCCGGATCCACGCCGCGCTTGCGGCAGAGCTCAAGCATGGTGTGCTCCACCATGAAGGCCTGCACGGCCAGGGGCCGCCAGCCATCAAAGATGGCCAGGCGCCAGTCGGGCTGCTGTTCCTGCAGAGCCTCCTGGGAGTCGAGCAGTCGGTCGATCACCTCCTGGCGCAGCTGAAACGGCGATCCTCCAGGGCCATAGGGAGCCCCCAGGGCTGTGTAGGGGTGGGGTTCCAGTCGCAACAGGTTGGGCGGCAGGGGAACCAGGGGATCCCGCCGCGGCTCGATGGGGACGGAATTCCAGGGACGCCGCGGCATCGCCACTCCAGTGCAGCCTTCAGTGTGGCCTGACGGCGTGCCGCTGCGTTCAGCGGGCCTCGGGCCCTCAGTTCAGCCGGGCTCCTGCAGTCAGCCTGGCGCGCTGGCTCTGCAGCATGGCCAGGAGCCGGGGGTGACGCTCCAGGGATGGGTCCTCCGCCAGGATCCGCCCCCCCACGTCGCGGGCCTGCTCCAGCACCGCTCCGTCGTCGATGAGGCTGGCCAGGGCCAGATCAGGCAGGCCCGACTGGCGCGTGCCCAGCACCTGGCCAGGCCCCCGCAGGCGCAGGTCCATCTCGGCGATCTCGAAACCATCGCTGGAGCGCACCAGCACATCGAGCCGCTGCCGGGCCAGGGCCTGGCGGCTGTCGTTGATGAGCAGGCAGTGGGACGCTGCCGCGCCCCGGCCCACCCGGCCCCTGAGCTGGTGCAGCTGGGCGAGCCCGAAGCGCTCGGCGTGCTCCACCACCATCACGCTCGCCTCCGGCACATCCACACCCACTTCCACCACGGTGGTGCTCACCAGCACCTGGCTCTCCCCCCGCGCGAAGGCCTGGAGAGTGGCCTGCTTGTCGGGACCCGCCAGGCGGCCATGCAGCAGGCCCACCTGCAGCTCCGGGAACACCTCCTCGCTGAGCTGGCGGTGCACGGCCACGGCGGAGCGGAGGTCGAGCTTTTCAGACTCCTCCACCAGGGGCAGCACCACGTAGGCGCGCTGACCCCTGGCCACCTCCTCCCGGATCAGCTCGTAGGCGAGCTGGCGCTCGCCGGCGCGCAGCAGGCGCGTCTGAATCGGCGTGCGGCCCGGCGGCAGGCCGTCGATCTGGCTCACCTCCAGGTCGCCGTGCACCGACAGGGCCAGGGTGCGGGGAATCGGCGTGGCCGTCATGGTGAGCAGGTGGGGCTGGAGGCCCTTGGCCAGCAACCGGTTGCGCTGGGCCACGCCGAAGCGGTGCTGTTCATCCACCACCACCAGCCCGAGCCGGGCGAAGGCCACGGGATCTTCCAGCAGGGCATGGGTGCCCACCAGCAGCTGCAGGGTGCCCTGGGTCAGGTCGTTGAGCAGCTGGCGGCGCAGGCGGGCGGGGGTGGAGCCAGTGAGCAGCCCGCAGGTCACGTGCAGCTGGGGCAGCCAGCCGCAGAGCTTCTGGTAATGCTGCTCCGCCAGCACCTCGGTGGGGGCCATCAGGGCCCCCTGGCAGCCGGCGTCGATGGCGGTGAGCAGGGCGGCGATCGCCACCACGGTCTTGCCGCTGCCCACGTCCCCCTGCAGCAGCCGGGCCATCGCCTGGGGACGGGCCAGATCGGCGCGGATTTCCTCCAGCACGCGCCGCTGGGCCGCGGTGAGCTGGAAGGGCAGCAGCTCCAGGAACCTCGCCACCAGGCTGTTCCTGCTGGGGCTCTGCAGGGGTGGGGAGGGCCGCTGAGTGAGGGCGCGGCGGCGCTGCAGCAGGCCGAGCTGCAGCAGCAGAAATTCATCGAACACCAGCCGCTGGCGGCTGGCCCTGAGGCTCTCCTGATCCCGGGGGGCATGGATCTGGCGCAGGGCCTCAGGCCTGGCCATCAGCCCTTCAGCGCGGCGCAGAGGGGGCGGCAGCGGGTCTCCCCACGACTCCACCAGAGGCAGCACGCTGGCCACGGCCTGGCGCAGCCGGTCGGCCCCGAGACCCTCAGTGAGCCCGTAGACCGGCAACAACCGGCCGATCGCCTCGGAGCGCAGGGGCGCCTGGGGGCTCTCCAGCACTTCGATCAGCGGGTCCTGAAAGGCCGGGCCATAGGGCGTCTCGCGCACCAGACCGCTCACGGCCAGGCTGGCGCCCGGCGGGTAGAGGCGCTGCTGGCTCTTCAGCCAGCCCGGGCTGGTGAAGCGCTTGCCGGCCATGAAGCGACTCACCCGCAGGCGACCGGTGGGATCGCTGAGCTGCAGCTCCAGGATCGCCAGGTTGGGGTTACGGGGGCTGGCGAAGGCGAGGCAGCGGCGCACCGTGGCCACGATCGTGGCGGTGCTGCCAGCCCGCAGCCCCTCGATGCGCACCAGGTTGGCGTAGTCGAGGTAGTCGCGGGGGTAGTAGTGCACCAGGTCGCGCACCACGAACAGCCCCAGCTGAGCCAGCCGGGCTGCCGTGCGTGGACCGACGCCACGGATCTCCCCCAGGGGCGTGTCGGGGAGCAGGCCGCCGGCAGCCGTGGGCGTTGGCGGCGGTGCCGCAGCCATGAGCCGCAGCCGGGGCGGCCCCATCGGCCTGGCTGGCTCCAGGCCCTGGCGCAGTTGGTGCAGATGTTGGCGGCAGTCGCGCACCAGGCTCTGGCGCCGCGCCAAACTCAGCCCCTGGTAGCCCGCAAAGGCAGCCGCGAGTTCGAGGCAGCGGGAGTGGCCGGCAGTGATCTCCTGGGGCGGGGCCTGGAGGCTGCGGGCCAGAAAGCTGCTGAACCGCTCCCGCCGCCCGAGCAGATCGGCGAAACCACGCTCACTTTCGAGCAGCAACGCCTGCTGCAGGAGGCGCAGCCACTCGCTGGCTGGGGCAGGGCCCGGCGAGCCGGGCGTGGCGTCTAGGGGTTGCCCGGGGGGGGGCGACCGGTGGACTCCCGGTTGTCCTCCAGCCACAGCTGCTCCGCCTCCAGGATTCGTACCCGCCGCTGGACCCGGCGGTAACGCTGCGCCATTCTGCGCACCTCCAGGCCGTGTTGCTGCAGCCGCTGCCGGCAGGTGCGCAGGCGAGGGTTCTCCAACTCCAGATCAGCGAGCCGCAGCAGCACGGCCGCCAGGACGATGGAGGGTCCCGAGCCGTTCTCCTCCGCCGGCACCTGCAAGCGCAGCAGGTTGGGGGGAGCCGGCAGCACGTCCACCTCACCCTGCAGGGCCGCATCGAGCAGGCCCACGGGCAACAACCCCGGTGTCACACCCAGCCGCAGGCCATCGACGTTGAGGGCATGGGAGAGATTGCGCAGCCGCCGGCTGAGCGCATTCTCGTAGCCCTCCAGCCAGATGAGCAGGTCGATGGGGTCGGTGGGGAGGCGGCTGCCGCTCCAGGGGTGGCGGGCGTCCTGCTCACGGTCGGCCTGCTGCCAGGGCGGGCCCGCCGCGCCGCCGTGGCCATCGCTGCCGCCGGCATCAGCATCGGTCGGTGCGGGGCCCTCTGGGCGCTCAGTCTCGAGAGCCTCGGAGAAGGCCTGCAGCATGGCCTGGAGGCTCTGAGCCGGGCCCGCATCCGCTGGGGGCTGCTCGGCTGGGGCTGGCTCCGATGGCGCAGGCTCGGGGGGAGAGGGCTCGATGGAGTTCTGGTGGGCAGGCTCAGGCCTGACATCCGGGCTGAATCCAGGCTTGAACCCAGCACCCGAACCTGGGCCGAGCCCCTGCAGCAGGCCTGTCAGATCGGGGCCGCTTGAGCCCAGCCGCTGGAGATCGATCGGCGGCTCCAGACCCAGCTCGATCGAGCGGCCCGACCGGCTGGAGCCCTCGGGGGTGCCGGATTCAGTTCGGCCGGGCTCCTGGGCCAGGGAGTCCTGGAACCGGGCCCGTTCCTCCTTGGCCTGACGCTGGCGCAGCCGTGCCATCTGGGCCGCCATGGCCGCCACCTGCTCCACCGTCAGCAGGGTCTTGGCCCGCCTGGCCAGGTCGGCCATGCGCAGGTGCCACTGCCGGCGCTGCCGGGCGGAGAGATTGGCGTAGCGCTCCGGCTCGATCTGGGTGGCCAGATGGAAACAGGCCTGCTGAATCGCATTCAGCAGAGCGTCTCTGAGCACCTGGAGGTAGAGAGCCAGGTGGCGGTAGAGCTCGGGGTTGGATTGCTCCAGCCCCGCCCTGATGGCGCCGAGTCTGCGGTGGGCATCCTGGAGTGCTTCCACGGCAGGGGGGGCGGAACGGTCCGCTGGGATGGATCGGATCGGGTCGGGGTCCAGCAGATCAGGAGGCCTGCATGGCGGCCACCTCGGCGGCGAAGTCCATTTGCTTCACTTCAATCCCCTCACCGAGATTGAAGCGTACGAACCGTCGCACCTGGATGTTCTCCCCCACCTTGCCGGCCACCTGCTTGACCAGTTCAGCCACACTGAGGGTGTTGTCCTTGATGTAGGGCTGATCCATCAGGGCCAGTTCCTTGAGGCGCTTACCGATCCGGCCGGCCACGATCCTTTCCTTCATCTCCTCCTTCTTGCCGGCCAGATCATCGCGGCCCATCTCGATCTGCTTTTCCCGCTCAGCGATCTGAACTGGAATCGCATCGGTGTTCACGTACTCCACCGATGGGCAGGCTGCGATCTGCATCGCCACATTGCGGATCAGCTCCTGGAAGATTTCGCCGCGGGCCACGAAATCGGTTTCGCAGTTCACCTCCACCAGCACGCCAACCCGCGCGCCGGTGTGGATGTAGGAGCCGATGGCGCCTTCGGCAGCGGTGCGGCCCGATTTTTTCTCGGCGGAGGCGATGCCCTTCTGGCGCAGCCACTCGATCGCTTTGTCGGCATCTCCCTTGGTTTCGGTGAGCGCCTTCTTGCAATCCATCATGCCGGCGCCGGTCTTGTCGCGCAGGTCTTTGACCAGCTTTGCTGAAATCTCAGCCATGGGTGAGGAACTCAGGGTGAAAGGGTAGTCAGGGGGCGGAGCGTGGGCTCCGGCTCAGGCTGGTCTGCTCAGGCCTCGTCGTTCTGACCCTGCTCGCCGCCGTGGCGGCCTTCGTTGATGGCATCAGCCAGCCGGCCCAGCACCAGTTGCACCGAACGCACGGCGTCGTCGTTGCAGGGGATCGGCACGTCGCAGAGATCGGGGTCGCAGTTGGTGTCGAGCATCGACACCAGGGGGATATCGAGCTTGCGGGCCTCGAGCACGGCGTTGGTTTCACGGCGCTGATCCACCAGCACCACCACATCGGGCAGGCGCCGCATGCTCTTCAGGCCACCCAGGTATTTCTGCAGGCGGTCGAGCTCGCGGCGCAGCACAGCCCCTTCCTTCTTGGGACGCATGGCGATCGCGCCTGAGGCCTCCATGCGCTCCAGATCCTTGAGGCGCTCGATCCGGGCCCGCATCGTGGTCCAGTTGGTGAGCATGCCGCCCAGCCAGCGCTGGTTCACATAGGCGGCGCCGCAACGGCTGGCCTCCAGGGCGATCACTTCGGAGGCCTGCTTCTTGGTGCCCACGAACAGGAAACGCTTGCCACTGCGAGCCGCACTGCGGACCCACTTGTAGGCGTTATTCATGCAGACAGCAGTCTGCACAAGATCGATGATATGAACCCCATTGCGCGCGCAGTAGATGTAGCGCGACATCTTGGGATTCCAGCGACGGGTCTGGTGCCCAAAGTGGGCGCCAGCCTCCATCATTTCGGAGAGAGTGACAACAGCCATGGTGTGGGGGGTTTCGGGTTTGCCTCCACCTGCCTAGGGATCGAAGCGCTCCACTCTCCGCAGACAGCACCGATTGCGGTGGCGTCCCCGGTTGGGTTGGAGCCCGTGATCACCCGAAACACGCAGGTGTGCGGAATGAAGTTGGACCAGAGCACCTTATCAAAGCGATGCCTCACGGACCCTGGAACATGCGCTCAGGCCAGGCCCTGGCGCCGTGCCTCCAGCTGCAGGGTGCGCACCCCGAGGCGATTGAGAGGAATCCGCAACAGTTCAAGCGCCAGGGCCGCCCGATCGCGGCGCACCAGCCAGGCCAGCACCGGCCTGAGGCTGCGCTCATTCAGCAGGCCGCCCAGGGTGAGCAGCTCCCAGAGCAGGCGGTGATACCAGGTGAACTGGATGATCATCCGCACCCGCTGGCTGGGGTGCTTGCGGAAGAACACCAGGGCCATCCTGGCCCGCTCCCGCTCCACCCGGATCAGGTCGGCGATCTGCTCCAGCCGGAAGGCCGGGTGCCAGTGGTAGCCCACGGCCTCGGGGCAGCGGATCAGCGCCACCCCCAGGCGCCGGAGCCGTTCGCCCAGCTCCAGATCCTCCCAGCCATAGAGCTGAAAACCTGTGTCGAACAGCCCGGCCTGCTCCAGCAGCTCGCGGGCGATGGCCACATTGCCGGTGGCGAAATAGGCCCAGGAGTGATCGCGCAACTTGTGGCGCTCCGCCGTGGGCTCGTTGAAGTTGGAGGTGTTGATCACAGCCCCGTAGGTGAAGCAGCGCTGGTGGCCGAGGCGCTGCCAGGCCTGCTCCAGAGCCTGGGTGTGGCAGAGCAGGAAGCACGGGGTCACCACCAGGTCGCTGTCGATGAACACCACCACCTCGCCCCGGGCGGCCTCAACGCCGCGGTTGCGGCCCGCGGCCGCACCGCCATGGCTCTGCTGCAGCAGGCGCACGTGCGGCAGGGCCGCCGCCTCGGCCTCGATCCAGGCCACGGTGGCGTCGGTGGAGCCGTCATCCACCACCACCACCTCGTAGTCGCCTGCGCTGGCAGGAAAATCCTGCTGCTCCAGGGCCGCCAGGCACTTCTGCAGGATCGGCAGGCGGTTGTAGGTCGGGATGACAACGCTGAGAAACATGAACCCGCTGCAGCGCACCGAACCGGCTGCCATGACCTGGCCACCATCATCATGGTCTGGGCATCACGGTCTGGTCTTCAGGCTCGAGGGCAGGGCCAAGAGAAAGGGACCCCTCGGGGTCCCTGCTCTGGCGCGGAGAGCTGTTCAGCCACCGAGCCACTCGCCAGCCAGGCCGACTGATCAGTCGGCGGCGCCGCCGTTGTTGGCCGTGCCGGTCACGCCGTTACCCACGCCTTCACCGCGACCATCGTTGCGCAGCTTGCGCTTCTTGAACTTGCGCGCGTAGGCGCGGTTGCGTTCCTGTTTTTCCTTCTTCAGATTCCTGCGCTTGGACATACGGGAGGCATCGTGGGGGTTGAGATGACTGGATCCTACTCACCGCCCTTCCCTCAAGGGCCGACGGCCCCCGCCAGCTCCAGGGAGGCCTCGGCCAGCCGGCCATCCTCCATCTGCAGCAGCCGATCGGCCACATCGAGAATGCGGGGGTCGTGGGTCACCATCAGCACGCCGCAGCCCTGCTCGCGGGCCAGGCGGCGCAGCAGCCCCACCACCTCACGGCCGCTCTGGCTGTCGAGGGCGGCGGTGGGTTCATCGGCCAGCAGCAACTGGGGCTGGGCGGCCAGGGCCCGGGCGATCGCCACCCGCTGCTTCTGGCCGCCGGAGAGGTCGTGGGGCAGCTTGTTGAGGTGGTCGCCCAGGCCCACCGCCCGCAGCCACTCGCGCGCCTGATCGCGGCGGGCGCGGTAGCCCAGGCCCGGCAGCAGGTCTGCCCCCATCTGCACATTCTGCTCGGCAGTGAGGCAGCGCAGCAGGTTATGGCCCTGGAAGATCATGCCGATGCGTTGGCGCAGCTGCTGACGGATCGAACGACCCGCCCCGTGCAGCTCGCAGCCGAACAGGCGCACCGAGCCCTCCTGCACCTTGCGCAGGGCTCCCACCAGGGTGAGCAGGGTGGTCTTGCCGCAGCCGGAGGGCCCCGTGAGCAGCACCACCTCCCCTGGCGCGATGGTCAGCGTCACGTCCTGGAGCACCCTGCGGCGCATCTCTGCCTCGCCATACCAATGGCTCAGGCCCTCAACGGCCACCAGGGGCTCACTCGGGGATCGGGCCATCAGAAGATCTCAGCGGGGTCGGCGTCACCGAGGCGGCGCATGGCCAGGGCCGCCGATCCCAGGCACATCACCAGGATCATGCTGAACACCACCGTGGCCCGAACGCTGTTCATGGCCACGGGCAGGTTGGTGCCGTTGCGCACCAGGGCGTAGAGGCCCAGGCCGGCGGCATAGGCCGGCAGGTAGCCCAGCACCGCCAGAATCAGGCCCTCCCGCGCCACCACCCCCAGCAGAATCGGCAGCCGATAGCCCATGGCCATCAACGTGGCGTACTCAGGCAGGTGGTCGCTCACATCGGAATAGAGGATCTGGTACACAATCACGCAGCCCACGACGAAGCCCATGGCGGCCCCCAGGGTGAAGATGAAGCCGATCGCCGTGCTGGTGCGCCAGTAGGTCTTCTCGAACTCCTCGAAGCCCGCCTTGGTGAACAGCCGCACGTCGCTGGGCAGGCTGCTCTCCAGGCGCTGGCGGGTCGCCTCGATGTCACTGCCGGGCCGCAGCCGGATCAGGCCCAGTTCGATGCTGCCCGGGGGCGTGCCCGGCAGCAGCTGCAGGAAGGTCTCGCGGCTGGTGAGGATGTTGCCGTCCGCGCCGAAGGAGGGGCCCAGGGTCACCAGCCCCGACACCCGCACCCGGGTGCCCGCCACTTCGGTTTCCACCGTGCGGCCCTGCTTGAACCACTCGGCGATCGGGCCGAACTCCGGCCTGGAGCGCTCATCGAACAGCACCCGCCCTTTCTGGGTGAGGCTGCGGGCCTTCTCAGCGAGTTCCGGGTCGAGGAACAGGGGATCGGCCGGCTCGAAGCCCAGGGCCAGGATCGAGCGGGTGTTGCCGCTCACGGGGTTGCGCCAGAGCAGCAGGTTCCAGTGCACGGGGGTGGCGCCCTGCACGGCGGGGTCCCCCATGGCATGGATCAACCGGCGCCGGGGAAAGCCAGCCATGCCGATCGAGCTCATGGTGCGGGGACTCATCATCACCAGATCGGCGTCGAAGAGCTTGTGGATCGTGACGCTGGCGTCGAACAGCCCATCGCGGAAACCCAGCTGCATGAACATCAGGATCCCCGCGAAGGAGATCCCCGCCAGGGCCACCGCCAGCCGCAGGGGCTGGCGGGAGAGCAGCAGCCAGGCCAGGGGAATCCGGCGCGCTTGCCAGAGGCGCTGCAACATCAGGGGGTGAAGCGGGCGATCAGCTTGAGGCCCGTGCGGTCGCGCACCCGCTGGGCATCATCGGGGTCGAGCTTCACCCGCACCTCCACGATGCGGGCGTCCACGTCGCCGGTGGGATCGGTCTCGAGCACGGCCCTCTGGCGCACCTGGGGACTGATCCGCACCACCTCGCCGCTGAGCTTGCCCTCGAAGCCGCCGTTTTCGCTGGTCATGGTCACGGCCTGCCCCAGCCGCACCCGGTTGATGTCGCTCTCGTAGACCTCGATCAAGGCCTCCATGCGCTGGTTCGCCCCCAGTTCGAGCACGCCGTCTTCACCCGGGCGCTCGCCGACCCGCGAATGGAGCCGCAGCACCGTGCCGCTGATCGGGGCCCTGAGCGAGGTGAGCTTCAGATCGGCCTCAAGGCGATCGCGCTCGGCCAGGGCCTCCTGCAGCTGACCTTCGAGCTCGAGCAGGGTGGTTTCGCGGGTGTCGAGTTCACCGCTCGGAATGGCGCCCTGGCGGCTCAGGGAGCGGTAGCGGGCGATGTCGCGGGTCTGCACGGTGAGGCGGCTGCGCAGATTGGCGATGCGCACCTCCACCACGCGGCGCTGGGCCTGCAGCGGGGCGGCCGTGTCAAACACCGCCAGCAGGTCGCCGGCGCTCACCGCATCGCCCTCCTGCACCAGAAGACGTGTGATGCGAGGACTGCCGCCGATGCCGCTGATCGGGGCGGCCAGGCTGCGCACCTCGCCGCTCGGATCGAGACGGCCCAGGGCCGCGACCGCCTCCGGGGCGGCGGGCCGCTCAGCGCTGCCAGCGGTCTGGGCCGGCATCGACGTGGACGCGGTCCTCAGCCGCTGCGCCACGGCCCAACCCACCAGCACCACCAGCACGGTGCCGCCCACAGCCAGAAGGAGCCTGCGCCGGGAGGTTTCCACACCCAGCAGCTTCACAGGGCCGGTGGATCGTCGAAAAGCAGCTCTTCGATGTAGCGGTCGGCCCAGTCCGGGCTGAAGGCCTTCTCCAGCACCCGCCGTGTCTTGTCGTTTTGTTTCTGTTGCTTGCAGTACCGGAGCTGGCCGTTCCATCGATCGACGGTAGCGGGGTCGTCCAGGGGCTGAGGCGGGGTGTCCCGCAGCGCGGCGGTGAGCACCTCCAGCACCTCGCCCACCTCGTCGATGAACGCCTGCTCCTCCTCCGGACCCACGGGGCGGATGAAGCGCACATGGGGCGAAAAGATCGAGCCCCAGCCCGGCAGCTCCCGCTCCTGGGCGTAGCTGCGCCGGGGGCGAGCCGCGAGGGCCGCCTCGATGGCTCCAGGCAGGGCGTCAGCCACGGGGGAGAGATCCACGATGGCGGCCGACACCCCGGCCGGTCCGGCCACGATGTCGGCACCGAACACCGGCAGGTCGAAGCGGGGGTCGGGGAAGAGCACGCAGTGCAGAATCTGCAGCCCCGCCCCCAGCCGGGCGGTCTCGAGGTGCAGCTTGCGCAGGCCGCGGCACTGGCGCAGCTCGTTCCGGATGAACAGTTTCTCGCCGTCGAGGCTGCCGCTGATGGCCTCGAGGTCGGGGTCGATGGCCAGGGGGGCCAGTTCTGGCATGCGCTCCCAGCTGGCGCGGATGCGCGCGGCCAGGGCATCCACCAGGGGATGAATGCCCCCGGACTGGGCGCCGCTGCGGGCAGATCCGGCGTCGACGGTGCTCACAGCCGTGTCCCCAGTCAGCAGAATGCAGATCCTGCCACGTCCCTTCGCCTTGCCCCTGGCTTCCACCCCCGTTCTGCTGCCAGGCCTGGCGTCACCGCACATCCACACCCTGCCGAACGGCGCCCGCAGTGTGCTGCTGCCCCTGGCTGACAGTCCCCTGGTGTGCCTCGACTTCTGGTGCCGGGCCGGCAGCGTGTTCGAGGAGTCGGGCGAGAGCGGTCTGGCCCACTTCCTGGAGCACATGGTGTTCAAGGGCAGTGCGCGGCTGGGGCCAGGCGAATTCGATGGGCGGATCGAGGCCCTGGGCGGCAGCAGCAATGCGGCCACGGGCTTCGACGATGTGCATTACCACGTGCTGATCCCCCCGGAGGCCGCCCTTGAGGCCCTGGATCTGCTGCTGGATCTGGTGCTCGAGCCCGCCCTGGTGGACGAGCCCTTTCAGATGGAGCGCCAGGTGGTGCTCGAGGAGCTGGCCCAGAGCGAGGACCAGCCGGACGATGTGGCCCTGCAGCGGCTGCTGCGGCTGGGTTGCGGCAGCCACGCCTACGGGGCGCCGATCCTGGGGGAACGCCAGGCCCTGCTGGCCCACACGCCTGCCACCATGGCGTCCTTCCAGAAGCGCCTGTACGGCGCTGAGCGCTGCGTGCTCGCCGTGGCCGGCGCCCTGGAGAGCCTCGCACCAGCACTGAAGAGCCGCATCGGCGCCAGCCCCCTGGCCGGCCTGCCCCGGCGGGATGAGCCGCCGCGCCGCTCGCCCATGGGCGTGGTGCCGGGCACGCACCGGCTGGCCCTGCCCCGGCTGGAAGCCGCCCGGCTGCTGATGCTCTGGGCCCTGCCTCCCGCCAGCGACCTCGCCGCCGTGATGGGAGCGGATCTGCTCACCACCCTGCTGGCGGAAGGCCGCCGCAGCCGGCTCGTGGCCCTGCTGCGGGAGGAGCTGCAGCTGGTGGAGAGCATCGACCTCGATCTGCACGTGATGGAGTGCGGCAGCTTCGCCCTGCTGGAGGCCATCTGCGAACCCGAGGATCTCGGCGCGGTGCGTCAGGCCATCGACGCAGCCTGGCTGCAGCTGCAGCAGGAGGCGATCGGCGAGCCGGAGTGGCAGCGGGCCCTGCACCTGGTGGCCAACGGCTACCGCTTTTCGCTGGAGTCACCCGCTGGGGTGGCCGGCACCATCGGCAACAACCTGCTCTGGGGGCGGCCCCAGGACCTGGGGCTGCCTCTGGAGCATCTGCACGATTGGACCGCGGACGCCCTGCAGCGACAGCTGGTGCCCCTGCTCGATCCCGCCCTGGCCTGTGTGCTTGAGGCGGTGCCCGCATGAGCAGCTGGACCTGCCTGTCGCTCGCCGGCGGCCTTCCCCTGCTGCTGCAGCAACGACCGGGCGTGGGTCTGGTGGCAGCCCGGCTCTGGATCCGGGGCGGCAGCAGCCGCGATCCCGTTGGCGGCCGGGGCGCCATGCAGCTCCTGGCTGGGGTGATGACCCGTGGCTGCGGAGCTCTCACGGCCGAACAGCTCGCCGACCTGGTGGAGGGCCGCGGCGCCGCCCTGCGCTGTGAGGCCCATGAGGACGCCCTGGTGATCAGCCTCAAGTGCGCCAGTGACGATGCCTCGGAACTGCTGCCGCTGCTGCTGGCGATGGCACGCGAGCCCGGCCTTGCCCCGGAGCAGGTGCAGCTGGAACGGCAACTCAACCTGCAGAGCCTGCAACGCCAGCGGGAGGACCCCTTCCAGCTCGCCCATGACGGGCTGCGGGAGCTCCTCTACGCCAACGGCCCCTACGGCCACGATCCGCTCGGGGTGGAAGTCGAGCTGGAGCAACTCACGGCCGCCGCCCTGGCCCCCCTGGTGGACGACCTCGGCCGCCAGGGAGCCCTGCTGGCCGTCTGCGGCGACCTGCCGGCGGCGGCCGATCTGCAGGGCCAGCTCAACCGCCAGCTGGGCCTGACACCGTGGCAGACAGCCCTGCCCGTGCCCCAGCCGACGGCGGCGGCGGGGACAGGAGTGGCTCCCGTGCTGCTGTGCCAGGACACCGAGCAGGTGGTGGTGATGCTCGGGGCGGCGACTGTGCCTCTGGGCCACCCGGACGCCCTGGCCCTGCGCCTGCTGCAGGCCCACTTCGGCCTCGGCATGTCGAGTCGACTGTTCGTGGTGATGCGGGAGGAACGGGGCCTGGCCTACGACGTGGGCGTGCACCTGCCGGCCCGCTGCGGCCCGAGCCCCTTCGTGTGGCACTGCTCCAGCTCCACTGAGCGGGCTGGGGAAGCGATGGCCGCGTTGCTGGAGGAGTGGCAGCGCCAGCTGGAAACGCCCCTCAGTACCGCGGAACTCAGCCTGGCCAGGGCCAAGTTCCGGGGGCAGGACGCCATGGGCCGCCAGACCTGCGGCCAGATCGCCGATCGTCACGCGCTGGTGATGGGCCATGGCCTGGGCGACGGCTACGTCGCCCGCTCCCTGCTGGCGGCAGAGCAGCTCAGCGCCGATGACCTGCTGGCTGCCGCGCGGCGCCATCTGGCTGAGCCCCGCCTCAGCCTGTGTGGTGCGGCAACGGCGGTGGCGGCGGCCGAGGCCGTGTGGAGCTCCTGGAGCAGCAGGGCAGCGCTGCCGCCGGCGACTTCAGGGAGTCGTTAACGTCAGCCCACGATTCTGGCCAGCAATGCCTGTCACCTATCCCCGGAAGCTCTCGAACAATCTCAGCGCCCGGGACGTGATGGCTCAGGTGGTGCAGAAGCGCGAACTTCAGGTGCTGTTTCTGAATGGCTACCGCTTCAACGAACAGCGCTCCTGCCTGGAGCTCACCAGCCTGATCGAGCTGCTTGACGGTGAGCCGGCCGAACTGGTGCGCGATCTCTCCCACCACGTCAACGATGAGGCCCGCCACGCGGCCTGGCTCACCGACCTGCTCTTCGAGATGGATGTGCCGATCGGCAATCCACCCACGTCCTCCTACATCGATGAACTGAACCGGCTGCTGGACAGCTCCGCATCGGACGGGCGCAAGGACGAGGGCGTCGTGGCTGCCCTGGCCTCCATCAATGCCACGGAAAAGCGCGGCTGCCAGACCTTCTCGGCCCACATTCACGCCCTGAAGAGCGCCCCGGCCAGCGAGGAGAACACCAGGATCCGGGAAACCCTGGAGAAAATCCTGCCGGAAGAAGCCGGCCACGTGCGCTGGGGCAACCGCTGGCTCAACGCCATTGCCAGCCGCAGCCCCGCCGATCGGGCCAGGGTGGATGAGGCCAAGCACCGCTATTCCCTGATTGAGCACGCCGCCTACGCCGCCGGCATGGACATCACCGCAGGTGCCGAACTGCGGCGCCTCTCCAACCTGGTGGAGATCGCCGGCACCATCCCTGCCTGGCAACGGCCCGCCTACCTGCTGGAGCGCCTGCCCCAGACCCTGCTGGCTCCTGACCTGCAGAAGTCCCGCTTCCTGGCGGCCAAGCGCGTCTGGGAGCAGGAACCGGAGCAGTTCTTCGATCGCTTCGTGCCGATGTTCCTGAGCGGCCTGCAGAATCTGCGGCCCAGCGCCAGCAAGGCTGGCTGAAGCAGGGCCGCTCAGGCCAAACGCCAGGACTCAGGGGCTCGCGGGCTGGCCATCAGGGGCAGCCACGAGAGCTGCGGCCGCGATCAGAAATGTGCCGCGCCGGAAGCGCACCGCCAGCTGCCCCATCGAGCGCTGGCCCACCACGGTGCCCACCTCATTCAGATCCACCAGGTCGGGGGGGCGCAGCATCGGCATGGGGTCCGCAGTCTTGAGATAGCGGGGAGTGTGCTGCAGGCACACTGCAGCGCCGATCGCCCAGGCCGGCTCAACCGGTTCCAGGCTCGACTGGGGCTCCTGGCTCGGCTGCTGCTCTGGCTGGGGGGTGCTGGTCATGGTGCGGCGCCGGCAGTGCGCCCAGACGGGCCTGGTCATCATGGTGCCCTGGCAGCGTGTCCACGGCGCGGCAGACTGTGGCCAGACCATTCCTGGACGATTTGCGGGCCCTGGCGAACTGGATTGGAGCGGTTGCAGGCCTGTTGCTGATCCTGGTGGGGGGCCTGATCCAGGCCGCTGTGCCCCTTCCGGTGGGCCAGGGGCAGTGGGCCCTCACGGCCCTGCCGATCACGCTGCAGGTGCCGGCCCTGCTGCTCACGGCGGTGGTCTGCGGCCCCCGCAGCGGCCTGCTGGCCGCCCTGGCCTACCTCACCCTGGGGCTGTTCCAGCTGCCGGTGTTTCAGGGCGGCGGTGGCAGCGCCTATCTGCTGGATCCGGGCTTCGGCTACCTGGCCGGCTTCGTGCCCGCCGCCTGGCTCACGGGCCGGCTGGCCCGGCAGCGCGGCATGGGCGACCTGCTCAACCTCACCCTGGCCAGCGCGGTGGGAGTGGGCGTGATTCAGGTGTGCGGTGCCCTCAACCTGCTGATCGGTGCGTTGGCCGGGCGCTGGCCCGGCGGCGTGCTGCCGCTGCTGATGAGCTTCTCGGTGGGGCCGCTGCTGAGCCAGCTGCTGCTGTGCTGTGCCGTGGCCACCGCGGCGGTGGCCCTGCGCAAGTTGCTGCTGGTGCCCTCATGAGCCGCCAGCAGAGGATCAGCTACCTGCTGGCGGCCGCGGTGGTGCTGGCCGACCAGGCCAGCAAGGCCTGGGCCCAGCAGGCCCTGCAGCCCGGCCTGCCCCGCCCGTTCCTGCCCGGGCTGCTGGAGCTGCTGCTCACCTGGAACACGGGGGCGGCCTTCAGCCTGTTCAGCGGCGCCACCCAGGCCCTCGGCGTGATCAGCCTGGCGGTGGCAGCAGGCCTGGTGGTGGCGATCGCCCGCCAGGGGACGATGCGACTGTCCCGCAGCCTGGCCCTCGGCTTTCTGCTGGGCGGCGCCGTCGGCAACGGCATCGACCGCTGGCGGCTGGGGGCCGTGGTGGACTTCCTGGCCCTGGTGCCGATCAATTTTCCGGTGTTCAACCTGGCCGACATCGCCATCAACCTGGCCGTGCTCTGCCTGGCCATCGATCTGCTGGGCGACAGGGGGTCGCGGCGTGCTTGAAACCCTGCGCCGGCGCTGGCGCCGCTGGCGCCAACCCGGCCAGTGCCAGGTGGAGATCCATGTGCCTGGCCTGCCCAGCCGGACGGTGACGATCCAGAGCGGGGCCTACCGGATCGGCCGCGATGCCGACGGCCAGATTCCGATTGAGCACACGGCGGTGAGCCGTCAGCACGCCTTGCTGGAGCAGCGCGGCGGCGCCTGGCTGCTCTCCGACAACGGCTCCACCAACGGCTTGTGGTGGCGCAACCGCCGCATCCAGCACCTGCTGCTGCGCGATGGCGACACGGTGCGGTTCGGCCCCACCCACCAACCAGGCCTGCCCGAGCTGGACTTCCAGCGCCGCCCCCAACCCCGCTCCCAGCGCCTGCTGCGGGGCCTGGCCCTTGGCCTGGCGGCAGTGGCCAGCGGCGGCCTGGCACTGCTGGCGCTGTCCGTGGCCCAGGGGCCGATCCGCGGCAGCCTGGCCACGGTGCGGGGGCCCCTGGCCCTCTACGACCGGCAGGGCAAGCCGATCAACTCGGTGCAGGGCCTGGAGCACCGCGAGCTGGCCAAGCTGGGCGACTACCCGCCGGTGCTCGTGGACGCCCTGCTCGCCAGTGAGGACGCTCGCTTCTGGTGGCACCCCGGCGTGGACCCGGTGGGCACGGCCCGGGCCCTGGTGACGAACCTCGCCGGCGGCCGGGTGCTGGAGGGGGGCAGCACCCTGACCCAGCAGCTGGCCCGCAGCCTCTATCCCGACCAGGTGGGTCAGGGGGAGACCCTGGGGCGCAAGTGGCGGGAGCTGCTGGTGGCGCTGCAGCTGGAGGCCCTGTTCAGCAAGCACGACCTGCTGCTCAGCTACCTCAACCGGGTGTATCTCGGGGTGGGCTGGGGCTTTGAGGATGCCTCGCGGCACTTCTTCGGCAAGCCCGCCGCCGAGCTGGAGCTGCAGGAAGCGGCCCTGCTGGTGGGCCTGTTGCCCTCGCCGAATGGCTATGACCCCTGTGTGGCGCCCCAGGCCGCCCTGGAATCCCGCAACGCGGTGCTGCGCAAAATGGTGGACTCCGGCCGCCTCGGTGCGGATGCCGGCCGCTCCGCCCGCCGCAGCCCGGTGCAGGTGGCGCCCGAGGCCTGCAAGCGGGCCGCCGAGCGGCGCGGTGCGCCCTTCTACACCGATCAGGTGCGCCGCGACCTGCAGGACCTGGTGGGTCCGGCCGTGGCGGCCGAGGGCAATTTTCTGATCGAGACCCACCTCGATCCAGGCGTCCAGGAGCAGGTGGAGCGGGTGCTGCGGCAGCGGCTGAACAGCAGTCGTGGACTCAATGTGAGCGAGGGTGCCGTGGTGGTGCTCGATGTGCGCAACGGTGGCATCGTGGCGATCGCCGGCGGCCGCGACTACCAGCAGAGCCAGTACAACCGGGCCTCGATGGCCCAGCGCTCCCAGGGCAGCACCTTCAAGCTGTTCCCCTACCTGGCGGCTCTGGAGCGGGGCGCCGGATCCGGCGATGGGGTGAACTGCGGGCCCCTGCGCTGGCGTGGCCAGACCTTCAGCAGCGACTGCAGCGGCAAGCTCAGCCTGCTGAGCGCCTTCGCCCGCAGCAGCAACACCGCCGCCCTGCGCACCGCCCAGAAGGTGGGCCTCGAAGCCGTCGTGCAGCAGGCCCGGGATCTGGGCGTCACCAGCCCCCTCAGCCCCATCCCGGGCCTGGCCCTGGGCCAGAGCGAAGTGACCCTGCTGGAGCTCACCTCCGCCTATGGCGCCGTGGCCAATGACGGCACCTGGCACGCCCCCAGCACGATCAAGCGGCTCGTGGACGCCGAGACCTGCCGGGGCAAGGATCCCGCCAGCTGCCGCCGCGAGGCGGCCGAGAGCGCGGCCAGCACCGCACCGGGCCGGCGGGTGGTGAGCGAGAAGACAGCGCGCTCCATGCAGCAGATGCTGCGGGCCGTGGTGACCAGCGGCACCGGGCGGGCAGCGCGGCTCGGGGGCCGCGAAGGCGGCAAGACGGGCACCAGCAACGAGAACCGCGATCTGGTGTTCATCGGGATCGCTCCCGAGCGCCACTGGGTGGTGGGCGTGTGGCTGGGCAACGACGACAACAGTCCCACCCGGGGCTCCAGTGCCCTGGCTGCCGGGCTGTGGGCCGAGATCCTGCGCGCCACCTCCTGAACGGTGAAACAGCGCACCCGCCTCTGGATCGCCGCCGGCCTGCTGCTGCTGGCGCTGGTGGTGGTGGGGGTGGTGCTGCAGGCCATCAACCAGCTGGTGTGGCAGCTGAGTGCCGTGCTGCCCTACGGCCTGGTGGGGCCGGTGGTGGCCGTGCTGCTGCTGGCGCTGGCCCTGCTGCTGGCGCAGCTGGCCTGGCCCTGGCTGCGGGGGCTGGGCCGGGGCGGGGCTCGCGGGCCCGGCCAGGCCGCCGGCGCCCGCCCCCCTGCTGAGCCGCCGGGCAACCGCCGCGAAGCCGCAGCCCGCCAGCTGGAAGCAATCGATCAGACCCTCGAGCGCGTGCGCGACGCGGTGGAGCGCCAGGCCCTCCAGGACCGTCAACAGCGCATGGCCGCTGAGCTGGAGCGGGGTGACCTGGTGATCGTGGTGTTCGGCAGCGGCTCCTGCGGCAAGACCTCCCTGATCCGGGCCCTGTTGCGGCAGCTGGTGGGGGAGGTGGGGGCGCCGATGGGGGTCACCGAGCGCAGCAGCCGTTACCGGCTGCGCCTGCAGGGCCTGCGGCGGGCCGTGTGGCTCGTGGACACCCCCGGGATCCTGGAAGCGGGGGATGCCGGCCAGCAACGCGAGCGGCTGGCCCGGACCCAGGCCAGCCGCGCCGATCTGCTGCTGCTGCTGGTGGATGGCGACCTGCGGGCCACGGAGTTCCAGGTGCTGGAAACCCTGGCCGGCCTGGGCAAGCGCCTGTTGCTGGTGCTCAACAAGTGCGATTTGCGCGGCGAGCAGGAGGAGCAGCGCCTGCTCGCCCTGCTGCGCCGCCGCTGCAGCGCCCTGCTCGCGCCAGAGGATGTGCTGCCGGCCAGCGCTGCTCCCCAGAGCGTGCCGATGCCAGGGGGACGGCCGCTGCAGCCCGCCCCGGAGGTGGCGGCCCTGTTGCGGCGGCTCGCCGCCGTGCTCCACGCCGAGGGGGAGGAACTGATTGCCGACAACCTGCTGCTGCAGTGCCGGCAGCTGGGCGAGGCCAGCCGCCAGCTGCTGGCAGAACAGCGCCGGGCTGACGCCGACGCCGTGGTGGAGCGTTACAGCTGGATCGGTGCCGCGGTGCTGGCGGTGACGCCCCTGCCGGGAGTCGATCTGCTCGGCGCGGCGGCCGTGAATGCCCAGATGGTGGTGGAGATCGCCAAGGTCTACGGGGTGAATCTCAGCCGCCAGAACGCCCAGGAGCTGGCCCTGTCGGTGGGCCGCACCCTGGCGGGTCTGGGACTGGTGAAGGGGGGCGTGAGCCTGGTGAGTGCGGCCCTGAGCCTGTCGCTGCCGGCCCTGGTGGTGAGCCGGGCGATCCAGGCGGTGAGTGCGGCCTGGCTGACGCGGGTGGCCGGCCAGAGTTTCATCACCTACTTCGAGCGGGACCAGGACTGGGGCGACGGCGGCATGCAGGAGGTGGTGCAGCGCCACTACGACCTGGGCCGTCGCGACGGCGACCTGCGCCGCTTCCTGGCCGAGGCCTTCAGGCGTGTGGTGGAACCCCTGCGGCAGCAGGAGCGGCAGTTGCCCCCCAGACCCGGGGCGTGAGGCCGGCGGCCGGCCTCGAAGCGCCGACGCTGCCGAACCCCAGGGCCTCCGGCGGGGGCGGCTGCAAGGGGCCCCGGCTGTCGAGCACCAGGATCAGGCCCAGGTAGAGCACGGCCACCAGGATCGAGATCGCCCCGGTGATGATCGCCACCCACTTGGAGCGCGGACTGGGGTCAGGGGTCATCGGCTGGTCCGCGACAGGTGGCCCGAACGGACCGGCAGGGAGGCGGCCACCACGGCCCTGAGCCGCTGCAGCTCAGCCCCAGTGGTGTGGGGATTACCCAGCACGGCCTTGAGGTGATGGCGACCGCCGTGCAGGGGCCGCGACAGCATCAGCTGCTGCTCCAGCAGACGGTGCCGCGTGGTGAGGCTCCAGGTCTCGGCGGCGCTGGCCTCCGCGCCGCGCAGCGTGAAGGCCAGCAGGTGAAACCTCCCCTGCAGCAGCTCCAGGGCGGGAAGGCTGCCCAGCAGTTCCACCAGCTGCCGGCGGCGCTGGATCGCGCCGTCCAGAACCGCCTCGATGCCGTCGAGGCCCAGTTGCCGCAGGCCCAGCCAGAGCTTGAGCACGTCGGCGGGGCGGGTGCCCTGCAGGCCGCACTCGCCGCCGTGGCCGCCGCCCCAGCTCGGCTCCATGTAGGGCAGGCCGGTGCCGAAGGCCTGCTCGAGGGCCTCGGGCCGGCGCAGCAGCAAAAGGGAGGAGGTCTTGGTGATGCCGAGCAGCTTCTGGGGGTTGATCGTGACGGAATCCGCCAGCGCCAGCCCCTCCACCCGGTGCCGATGGCGGGGACTGAGGCCGAACACGGCTCCGATCGCCCCATCCACGTGCAGCCAGTGGCCGTGGCGGCGGCAGAGCGCCGCACTGCGGGCCAGGGGATCGACGCTGCCGCGCACGGTGGTGCCGGCGGTGGCCACCACGGCGATCACCGGGATCCCCTGGGCCGCCAGGTGCTGCAGGGTGTGATCGAGGGCGGCGGGGTCCATGCCGCCGTCGGCGGCCGTGGGCACGGCCCACAGGGCCGCCGGCGGCAGGCCCATCACGGTGAGCGCCTTGTTGAGGGACACATGGCCATCGGCACTGGCCACCACCACAGCATCAGCGCGGCAGCCGAGGCCAGCCTGCTGGCGCGCGGTGACCAGGGCCATCAGGTTGGCCAGGGTGCCGCCGCTGGCCGCCACGCCACCACTGCCGGGGCCGAGGCCCAGCTGCTCGGCGAGCCAGGAGGCCAGGTGGCGCTCCAGGCGAGACAGGCTGGGGGAGAGCTCCTCGGCCAGCAGGTTGTTGTTGAGGCCGGCGCAGATCAGGTCGGCCGCGATCGAGGCGGGCAGGGGCGGCGGATCGAGGTGGGCCAGGGCGCCGGGGTGGGCAGGGTTGTAGGCGCCGTCCATCACCAGCTGAAGATCGGCCAGCAGCCGCGCGTTCGCCAGACCGCCCTGCTCGGGTTCGACGCCGGGCAGCACGCTCAGCGCCGGCAGGGGCCCTCGGCTGGACGCACTGGCCAGCCAGGCGCACAACTGCTGCGAGGCCTGCTCCAGAAACTCCTGCAGGCGCTGATCGAGCTGGTGCGGGCTGGCGAAGGGCAGGGGCGGAATCGCCCTCGGGGCTGGTGGCGCGCTAGCCAACGGCGGACGATCGGATCGTGCCATTCTCACCTGCAGGCTCGCGGAGCCACAAGCAACCAGGGCCTGCGGGAGCAGCAATGGCCAGCAGCGCCAGCCACGACGCCCCCGGCGACATGCGGGTGCACTACAGCTTCTGGATGGAGCGCCTGCTGCGCTGCGCCGGCCGCCTCGGGGCCAGCGGCGAAATTCCGGTGGCGGCGGTGGTGCTCGATGCCGGCGGGCGTTGCATCGGCTGGGGGGGCAACCGCCGCCACCACCGCCAGGATCCCCTCGGCCATGCGGAGCTGGTGGCGATTGCCCAGGCCAGCCGCCTGCTGGGCGATTGGCGAATGAACCAGTGCACCCTGCTGGTGACCCTCGAGCCCTGCCCCATGTGTGCCGGAGCCCTGGTGCAGGCCCGCCTCGGCACCCTGGTGTACGCCGCCCCAGACCCCAAGCGCGGTGGGGTGGGAGGAGCCCTGGATCTGGTGCGCCATCCCAGTGCCCACCATCACATGCGCGTGGTGGCCGGCGTGGAGGCCGAAGCTGCCGGCCGCCAGCTTCGGCACTGGTTCAGACAGCGACGGCAGCCGGCCGATCCGATGCCGCACCAGGATGGAAGGCTGGCAGTTCGGTGCGGAACAGCTCCAGCAGGCGATCCACGTTTTCCGGCTGACTGTTGAAGCCCATCAGCCCGATCCGCCACACCTTGCCGGCCAGGGCACCGAGACCACCACCGACCTCGATGCCATGGGCGTTGAGCAGGTGCAGGCAGAAGGCCTTGCCATCCACGCCCTCGGGGATGCGCACCGTGGTGAGGGTGGGCAGACGCAGGTGCTCAGGGGCATGCAGGGAGAGGCCCAGATCTTCCAGGCCGGCCCAGAGCCGCTCGGCGTTGCGGCGGTGGCGGGCCCAGGCCTGCTCCAGCCCCTCCTCGGCCAGCAGCCGCAGGGCCTCGCGCATGCCGAAGTTCATGTTCACCGGAGCGGTGTGGTGATACACCCGGTCGCTGCCCCAGTAGCGGTTCAGCAGGGTGACATCGAGATACCAGTTGGGCACCTTGCCCTGGCGGGCTGCCATCTTGGCTTCAGCCCGGGGCCCCATCGTGAACGGACCCAGCCCGGGAGGGCAGCTGAGACCCTTCTGGCTGCAGCTGTAGGCCAGATCCACCTTCCAGTCATCGAGGTACACGGGCACGGCACCAAGCGAGGTGACCGTGTCCAGCAGCAGCAGGCAGTCGTGGGAACGGCAGAGGTCGCCGATGCCATCCATCGGCTGGCAGATGCCCGTGGAGGTCTCGGCATGCACCATGGCCAGCACCGCCGGCCTGTGCAGCTTCACGGCCGCCTCGATCTCCTCGTAGGTGAAGGCCTCACCCCAGGGCCGCTCGATCGTCACCACCTCGGCGCGGTAGCGACTGGCCATGTCCACCAGCCGCAGGCCGAAGTAGCCCTTCACGGCCACCAGCACCTTGTCACCCGGCTCGAGGGTGTTGGCCAGGGTGGCCTCCATGGCGGCGCTGCCCGTGCCGCTCATGGGGATGGTGAGCCGGTTGTCGGTCTGCCAGGCGTAGCGCAGCAGCTCCTGCACCTCACCCATCAGCTCCACGTACAGCGGATCGAGGTGGCCGATCGGCGTACGGGCCAGGGCCTGCAGCACCGTGGGGTGGGCATTGGAGGGCCCTGGGCCAAGCAACAGACGATCGGGCGTGGCAATGGGCCCGAGCGCACGGCGATGGGCGTTGTTGACGGAGGGCAGCGCAGACAAGGGGCCGGGGGAGGAAAAGGTGAACGTTCGGACTCAGATCCTGACAGTCAGCCTACGAAGCACCACCGCAGGCCAACCGTCAGGAGGATGTCGGGAGGATTCAGCGGGCGCGCACGTTGCTGGCACCCAGCCCACGGCAGAGGTGCTCGAAGGGCGGGCGCACCACGGCGGCCAGGGCCGAGGGGTCAGCGTTGGCTTCGGCGGCCAGCAGCTCGCACACCACATCGCCCATCAGCGCAATGCTGCGCACCGTGGGGCCGGTAGGCACCCCGAGGCTCTTGTAGGTGTCGTCGAGGCCGTTGAGCACCCGCTCGTTGAGGATCGAGGCATCAGCGGCCACCAGGGCATAGCTGGCGTAGCGCAGGAAATAGTCCATGTCCCGCAGGCAGGCCGAGAGGCGGCGGGAGGTGTAGGCGTTGCCACCGGGCAGGATCAGCTCGGGGTCATCGAGCCAGAGCCGCTGGGAGGCCTCGCGCACGATGGCGGCGGCCTCGCGGTTGATCAGCTCCACGGCCCGCAGCCGCAGGGCCGATTCGGCGAAGTAGGCATTGATGCGATCGATCGCATCCCGGTCGAGGTAGCGGCCCAGCTGGTCGTAGAGGCCGATCAGACCGGTGATGGCATCGCGCATGGTTCGAAAAGTTCGACGCACCTGCGGCGGAAGCTAGCACTCATGACTGGCCAGAACCCAGGCGTAGGGCGCGATCTGGCCGATCTGAGAGAAACAGTTACGCAAGCAGGCCTGGAACTTCGGTAGCAAGCGCTACAGGTTGACGGTTGGCGGGCTCCCTACCTTCCGGCCACGCCGCCAAGGGCCGGCACCACCCCTGCATTGCTCCATGGCCAAAACCGCTCAGGACGTCCTGCGTCAGATCCAGGACGACGGCATTGAGTTGATCGACCTCAAGTTCGTTGACCTGCATGGCAAGTGGCAACACCTCACTGTCCACAGGGATCTGATCGACGAGGACGCCTTCACCAGTGGGGTGGCATTCGACGGCTCATCCATCCGCGGCTGGAAGGCCATCAATGAGTCGGACATGGCGATGGTGCCTGACCCGGCCACGGCCTGGATCGACCCCTTCTACAGCCACAAGACCCTCAGCCTGATCTGCTCGATCCAGGAGCCGCGCAGCGGTGAGCCCTACGGGCGCTGCCCGCGCGCCCTGGCCCAGAAGGCGCTCGAGTATCTGGGCTCCACCGGCATCGCCGACATGGCCTACTTCGGGCCCGAGCCGGAGTTTTTCGTGTTCGACGATGTGCGCTTCAACTCCGGCAACGGCAGCAGCTTCTACAGCGTCGATTCGATCGAGGCTCCCTGGAACAGTAACCGTCAGGAGGAAGGGGGCAACCTGGCCTACAAAATCGCCCTGAAAGAGGGTTACTTCCCGGTTGGTCCCAACGACACGATGCAGGACATGCGCAGCGAAATGCTGCTCACCATGGCCAGTCTGGGGGTGCCGATCGAGAAACAGCACCATGAGGTGGCCACGGCGCAGCACGAGCTCGGCATGAAGTTCGCCGAGTTGATCCGTGCCGCAGACAACGTGATGATCTACAAGTACGTGGTGCGCAACGTTGCCAAGAAATACGGCAAGACAGCCACCTTCATGCCCAAACCGGTGTTCGCCGACAACGGCAGCGGCATGCATGTGCACCAGAGCCTCTGGAAGGGAGGCGATCCCCTGTTCTTCGGTGAAGGCACCTACGCCAACCTCTCCCAGACGGCCCGCTGGTACATCGGTGGCCTGCTGAAGCACGCCCCCAGTTTCCTCGCCTTCACCAATCCCACCACCAATAGCTACAAGCGTCTGGTGCCCGGTTTCGAGGCACCGGTGAACCTGGTCTATTCCCAGGGCAACCGCTCAGCAGCCGTGCGGATTCCGCTGACCGGCCCGAGCCCCAGGGCCAAGCGCCTGGAGTTCCGCTCCGGCGATGCCCTCTCCAATCCCTACCTGGGCTTTGCGGCGATGTTGATGGCCGGCATCGACGGTATCAAGAACCAGATCGACCCCGGCGACGGCACCGACCTGGACCTGTTCGAGCTCAGCGCTGAGGAGCTGGCGCGGATCTCCACGGTGCCGGCCTCCCTGAATGGGGCGCTCGAAGCCCTCGATGCCGACAAGCACTACCTGATGGAGGGTGGCGTGTTCAGCGCCGACTTCCTCAGCAACTGGATCGATCTCAAATACGAGGAGGTGCAGCAGCTGCGCCAGCGGCCCCATCCCCACGAGTTCGTGATGTACTACGACGCGTGAGGGCGGATCTGGGCCAGGGCGCTGTCGTGCAGATGCTTCTGATGGGCGTGGCGGGTGGCCCAGGCCCTGAGCTGATGCGCCGCATCAGCGGTGGGGTTGAGCTCGGGATGGCGGCTGATCTGGGCCAGCTCGGCGTCATGGCGACGCCGTTCGCGGCTGTGCTGCTGGGCCCAGGCCAGGAAGGTGGGATCGGGTCGGGGCCCGCCAGGCGTCCTCAGTGGCAGCGGGATCGGCAGGGGACGGGCAGCCATGACGTCTCTTGGAGGGTTTCGTGGCATCGAGTCTCGCCCAGGTCTGTAGCCATCAATACCAACGCCGGTTTTCCTTCACAGTTCGTGGCTGGCTGAGCCCTGGCCTGAGCCGGGGGCCAGGGCAGGGGCGGGATCTCTCGGCATGGTTTCCCCGTTGGCCCTGACCGCCGAGAGGCGACCGGCCAGCCGGGCATTGGCAGGGTGAAGCCGGTGGCCACGTTCGAGAACGCCCGCTGCCTCCAGAGGGCGACCCTGGGACTCCAGCAGGGCGGCCAACTCCAGGAAGCCGCGGGGGTGGGGCCTGGCCTTCGAGAAGATCACGGCGTAGAGCCTGGCGATCCCCTGCTCCGGATCGTGCAGCACGCCCGCCTGAATGCGGGCCAGGTGCAGACGGCCGCGCTCGTCATCGAGGCGCCTCAGCAACCGCGTGGGCCAGCCGCGGAAACGGGACGCCGTGTTCACGTACCAGTCGTCGTGACCACTGAGCTGCTTGAACACCCGGCGGAATCCCTGTTGCTGCATCAGCCGCAGGATCTTTTTCCGCTCCGGCGAGAAGTTGTGCTCGATCGTGAAGCAACGGAAGCGATAGCGATCCAGGGGGAGATGGCTGAGCACCATCAGCTCGGCCCCCTCCACATCCAGGGAGAAATAGTCGATCACTTTGGGGGCGTTGTGCCGATCCAGCAGGTCTCCCAAGGTGATCGTGGGAACCTCGATCGTGTCGGTGAAACCGGAACGGGGCTCCATCACCCGGCGCTCGCCCGTGGCGTCCAGGCCGCCGTAGAGGCCGTTGCAGGCAAAGCTCAGCGTGTCGCCGCTGCGGGAATAGAGGGCCTCAGCCACCACCGGAATCGAACGCCGGGCCTCAGCATCGCGCCGCAACAGGGGATTGGGCTCTCCTCCCAGACCCTTCCAGCCCATGATCTCAAGCAGCAGGGTGTTGGAGAGGCGACTGCCGTTAGCGAGGCCGAATTCGAGGAAATAGCCTGGCTTGGGACCCTGGCAATAGAGAGCAAACAGATCCTGCAGGCTCTGGGAATTGGTGAGCTGCTGAAAGGGCTCACAGAACTGCAGAAATCGATCCCGGGAATCGAACAGTCCCATCCCAAGCCGCCGCTCTGTCTGCGGCGCAGAAACTAGCACTGAGGCACAGCCTTTCAGCTCTTCAACCACCAGGCCAGCAGCAAGCCGGGGGTGCCCCAGCGCCACAGGCGCCAGAACCACACCTCCATGCGCTGGGGCGAGGCCAGCTCCCCCGGCAGGGGATCCAGCAGGCGCTGAGCCAGGGCCAGCCGCTGCCGCTGGCGGCGCTGCCGAACGCCGCTGACCCGCGCCGCCATGGCCGCCAGGGTCAGCAGGCCATCGAGATGGTGCAGCAGGGCCACGGGTCGCCGAGGCCCATGGGCGCCGCGGCGGCGCAGACGGTGAGGCGGAGTCCGCATCGGTGGTTCCAGCCCAGGTGCGCGGCAGAAGCGTCAGGATGGTTCAGCCGATGCAGTTTCGTCCAGTGGACACGGCTTCAACACGGCCCTCTGGGGTTTCGTCGACCACTGCAGGCGCTGGCTGGCCCGACGGGGCCGCCGACCAGGCCCGCTGCCTGCATCGCTCGCTCACGATCGGTGACCGCGACTGGCACGCCCTCAAGACTCAGCGCTGCCGCCGCGGCGCCGAACAGCTGGCCGCCGCCCTCGTGCAGCTCACCAGCTGCGATGATCCCGGCAGCCGTCAGAGCACGCCGGCCAGGCAGGAGGCCCTCGCCCTGGTGGAGCACGCCCTGCTCTGGTTGAGGGCCGAGATCAGCGATCCAGGCTGCCCCAGCCACGGGCGCTGAGCGCCGGCCGCAGCCGCTCGCGCCTCACGGCCAGCTGCAAGCGGTTGCCGCGCGGACTCCAGCGCACGTCGTCAAAACAGTGGTGAATCAGGAACAGGCCCCGGCCATCGCAGGAGTCCAGGGCCAGGGGCAGCTGGCAGCAGCGCGCCGATTCAGGCACCCCAGGGCCCTCGTCCTGCACCTGCCACACCACCCAGCGGGGTGTCTCGATCCGGCGAATGCGCAGACACTTGGCCGGATCACAGCCATTGCCATGGCGCACGGCATTCACCAGAGCCTCCTGCAGCCCCAGCTGCAGCTCGGCCTGCAGCTGGAGGCAGCGCACAGGTTCCAGCAGCAACTCCACCAGAGGCGCCAGCTGCAGTGTGGAGGGAGTGATGAAATCAGACCAGCGAAGCGCCATCAACCGCAGGTTCTTGGCCTTGGATTGACCCTAGATGGCAGGGGGGTGGTGCAACAGGCCTGGGGCGTCATCGGTTGATGCGTTGTTGCAGGGCCGGCTGGTTCAGCAGCGCATCCATCAGGCGCACCCCTCGCAACTGGTTCACCAGGGGCATGTGGCCCTCAGGAGCGTCGATGGTCCAGGCGAAGGAGCCTGGATAGCGGGTCCAGCGCCCGTCCTGCTTCCAGCCCAGACGGGGCCAGAGCTGCTCCCACCGCCCCTGGCAAGCCTGCAGCAGTCGGCCCTGCACCGAGAAACCGAAGCGCCCGCGCGAATAGCAGACCCAGAGACGATCGAGCGCTTCGAGATCTGGAGCCGGCATGGCAGGCACCTCGCTGTAATAGACGTAGCCACGGGTCACCGCGGCGGCGCCGGCCAGCTCCCGCAGGATGGCACTGGTGAGGCGATCGGCCTCCTCAAAGGCCATCCGGGCCAGCTGCAGCTGCAAGGGGGCGTAGTCGATGCCTGCGGCACTGGACGTGGCCAGCCAGCCCTGGGGATGGAGGTCCAGAAAGGCCTGGGCCTCGGCGCTGGGGGTCTCCAGCAGCAACTGAATCAGGGCGCCGGCAGCCCAGTCGTCGCCTGTGGCATCCAGGCCGGCCAGGTGATCGGCCAGCAGCGGCCGCAGTTCTGCGACCCGCTGCTGGACGGGGCCCAGCAGGGCGCGGCGCTGCCGGGCCGTGGCCGCCTGGAAGCGCTGGAGCAGATCCTCAGGGCTGACGTTGGCGGAAACCGGTGCGCCGGAGAGCATGGATTGAGCGTGTCTGAGCAGGGCCCGCTGGTTCCACTATGTCAGGCGGCAGCGAGGCCAGGAGACAGGTTGAGCGCCATGGTGGGGCCATTCCAGGGCCACTGCCTAGGATTGACCTTTGCCTCTTCCCCATGGGTGCAGCCATTCAGTTCTTCCGTGGTGTGGATGAACCGGTCGTGCCCGACATTCGGCTGACGCGCTCCCGGGACGGGCGCACCGGCCAGGCGATGTTCGTGTTCGAGGAGCCCCAGGCCCTGGCCCCGGAAACCATGGGAGACATCACCGGCATGTTCCTGGTGGATGAGGAGGGGGAGATGGTGACCCGGGAGGTCAAGGCGCGCTTCGTGAACGGCAAGGCCAGCGCCCTCGAGGCCACCTACACCTGGAAGACCACCGCCGATTTCGAGCGGTTCATGCGCTTTGCCCAGCGCTATGCGGACAGCCACGAGCTGGGCTTCTCGAGCGGGGGCGGCGCTGAGCCCGCCGCTGACCAGGGCGAAGCCGCCAGCGACGCCCCCAGCGAGGACTGAGACCTTGCGGTTCGGCCAATGGCTCGGCCTGCTGGCCCTGGTGGCAGCCCTGACCCTGCTCTGGACCCTGCGCCAGAGCCTGCTCACCCTGTTCGCGGCCGTGGTGGTGGCCATGGCCCTCTGCACCCTGATCGGCTGGATGCGGCAGCGGCTGGGATGCGGCCGTCCCCTCGCCGTGGTGCTCAGCCTCGGCCTGGTGTCGGTGGTGCTGGCGGTGCTGGCCACGGCCGTGATCCCGCCCTTCGTCGAGCAGTTCGGGGAACTGGTGTCAAAGCTGCCCGCAGCGGCCACCACCCTGCTGAATCTCACCCGCGACCTGATCTCCCGGGCCAGCCAGATGCTCTACGGCCGCAGTGATGGCGGCCTGGACTGGTTGCGCGAGGGTCTGTTCAGCGGCGGTGAACCCAGCAACCTCAGGGGTGGAGCCCTGCAGCTGCTGGGCCTGGCCGGCGGCCTGGGCACGGGCCTGCTGCAGCTGCTGTTCGTGGTGGCTGTGGCCCTGATGATCACCCTGCAGCCCCTGGCCTATCGGGAGATCGCCGTGCTGCTGGTGCCCTCCTTCTACAGGCGGCGGTTTCGCAAGGTGCTGGTGAGCTGCGGCGATGCCCTCAGCGGCTGGATGGTGGGCGTGCTGATCAGCTCCCTGTGCGTGGGGGTGCTGGCGGCGATCGGCCTGAGCCTGCTGGGGGTGAAGCTGGTGGCCGCCAATGCGGTGCTGGCGGGGCTGCTGAACATCATTCCCAACATCGGCCCCACGCTCAGCACCGTGTTCCCGATGTCGGTGGCGCTGCTGGACAGCCCCATCAAGGCCCTGGCCGTGCTGCTGCTCTATGTGGCGGTGCAGAACCTGGAGAGCTATCTGATCACCCCTTCGGTGATGCAGCACCAGCTCAATCTGCTGCCCGGCCTCACCCTCACGGCCCAGCTGCTGTTCACCGTGGTGTTCGGCCCGCTCGGGCTGCTGCTGGCCCTGCCCCTGGCGGTGTGCCTCCAGGTGGTGGTGAAGGAGGTGCTGATCCACGATGTGCTCGACCGCTGGAAGCGGCCGCCCCTGGCCAGCTGATGGCAGCCGTGCCTCCTGCCCACCCGCCCAGGAGTCCGCGCCGCCGGCCCAGCACGGGACTGGATGGACGCACTGTGCTGGGCGTGCTGGTGCTGGTGCTGCTGGCCATGCTCACCTGGGCCCTGCGCTGGGTGTTGCTGGTGCTGTTCGGCGCCGTGGTGCTGGCGGTGTCGCTGGATGTGCCCACCACACTGCTGATGCGGCGGCTGCGCCTGCAGCGCACCCAGGCCCTGGCCCTGGTGATCGCCATCCTGCTGGTGCTTGGCGCCTGGCTCACCCAGCAGCTGCTGCCGGAGCTGCTGGGCCAGATCAGCCAGCTGGGCCAACTGATCCCGGAGGTGGGGGCTCGGCTGGCCGAGCTGATCGCCCGGGTGACCTGGCTGCCCAGGCTCGACCAGACCCTGGAGCGGCTCAACAGCTGGGAGGGCCTGCAGCCATTGGGCGCCCAGCTGCTCGGCGTGGCAGGGGGAGCCGCCAACAGCACGGTGCAGCTGCTGCTGATGGTGCTGCTGGCGATTCTGCTGGCCCTCGACCCCCGGCACCACCGACAGCTGGTGGTGGCGATCACTCCGGCCAAGTGGCGCCCGCAGATGGTGCAGCTGCTCGAGGAGTGCCGCGAGGCCCTGGGGGGCTGGCTGGCGGGCATGACCCTCTCGGCGGTGACGGTGTTTCTGCTCACCTGGGCCGGCCTGAGCCTGCTGCAGGTGCCCCTGGCCCTGCTCAGCTCCCTGGTGTGCGGCCTGCTCACCTTCGTGCCCACGATCGGCCCCACCGCCGCCACCCTGCTGCCACTGGCCGTGGCGCTGCTGGTGTCGCCCACCAAGGTGCTGCAGGTGCTGGTGCTGCGCCTGGTGCTGCAGAACGGCGAGGCCTTCCTGCTCACCCCGATCCTGCTCAGCCGCACGGTGAATCTGCTGCCCACCGTGGCCCTGATGGCCCAGCTCAGCCTGGGCACCCTGCTGGGCCTGCCGGGGGTGCTGCTGGCCCTGCCGCTGGTGGTGGTGCTCCAGGTGATCTTCAGCACCGTGGTGGTGCAGCGGGTGATGGACCGCTGGACCAGCTGAGCCCGGCTCAGCGGTAACGGCGCCAGAGGTCCGGAAGCAGCAGCAGCACCAGCACCGCCAGGGCGTGATGCACCACGGTGTTCCAGAGGGTGGTGAAGGTGAAGTGGTCGGCCAGCAGGCGCAGATCGAAGCGCAGATCCACCAGGGCAAGCAGGCCCAGCAGGATCGGCAGGGCCGGAATCGGGCGCTTCAAGGCAGGGAGCTCATGGGGGGGATGGCTCTCAGGACTTCGCCAGCACGGGGAGCAGGGTCGGCGCCACCGCCACGCTCGACCAGGCGCCCACCAGCACGCCCACGCTGAGGGCCACGGCGAACCAGAACAGGGTGCTGCCACCGAAGAGAATCAGGGCCACCAACGGCAACAGGGTGGTGAAGGTGGTGTAAATGGAGCGGGTGAGGGTGGCGGACACGGCGGCATCGGCCTGATCGGCCAGGGGCAACTCCTTGAGCTGACCCCGTTTTTCGCGGATGCGATCGAAGATCACCACGGTGTCGTTCACCGAATAGCCGGCAATGGTGAGCAGGGCCACCGCAAACAGGCTGTTCACCTCCACCCCGGCCAGCAGCCCCAGCCAGGCGAACACCCCGCAGGTGATCAGCACGTCATGGCCCAGACAGAGCAGGGCCAGCAGGGCAAACAGGCGGTCGTAGCGGAAGGTGATGTAGGCGGAGATGCCCACGAAGCTCACGGCCAGGGAGATCAGGCTGGCCCGCAGCAGTCGGGCGCCGAGGGTGGGGCCGATCGTCTCCACGGCGAGACCGGCTGGATCGGTGGGGCCCAGCAGGGACTGCAGACCATCCACCACGGCCTGGCCCTGGGCGGCACTGAGGCTGGGCAGGCGCAGCAGCACCTGCTCTCCGCCATCGAGAAGCTGCACAGAGGAGCCCCCCAGGCTGGGGGGCCGAGCCCCGTCGTCTTCAACGGGCAGGGTGAGGCCTTCCAGCCGCACTTCCACCGCGTCGCTGCCGAGCTCAGCGCAGCGCTCTCCACAGAGTCGGGCAATCTGGATCTGGGTGCCGCCGGTGAAATCCAGGCCGAGGCGCAAGGGCGCGCCGATGCTGGGCGCCCTCCAGGAGAGTCCGAGACCGAGCAGGCTCAGCGCCAGGGCCACGGCGGAGATGGCCCAGAACTGGCGGCGGCGGCGGTTGACCCGCACACCCAGCAGGCTGCTCAGAAGAGTCATCGGCGCCAAGGGAACAACACGGAGCGGGGCAGGGAGATCAGGAGGTGGCCGCGGGCAGCTGGATCCGCGGCAGGAAGTAGCTGGGCCGGCGCAGGGCCGGATAGCTCATCAGCAGCCGCAGCAGCGTACGGGTGCAGGTGAAGGCACTGAACAGGCTGAGCAGCACGCCGATGCCCAGGGTCACGGCGAAGCCCTTGACGAAGCCCGTGCCCAGGGCAAACAGGGCCACGCAGCTGATCAGGGTGGTGAGCTGGCCATCCAGGATCGAGGAAAAGGCGAGGCTGAAGCCGGTTTCGATCGAGCGGATCAAGGTGCTGCCCGAGCGCAGCTCGTCCTTGATCCGCTCAAAGATCAGCACGTTGGCGTCCACCGCCATCCCGAGGGAGAGGATGAAGCCGGCGATGCCCGGCAGGGTCAGCGTCACGGGGATCAGGGCATAGAGCGCCAGGTTGAACAGGGCGTAGAGGCTCAGGGCCAGCACGGCCACCACTCCGGCCAACCGGTACACCAGCACCATGAACACCGCCACCAGTGCCAGGCCCAGCAGGGCGGCCACCAGGCTGGAGCGGATGTTGTCGGCGCCGAGCGAGGGACCGACGGTACGCACCTCCACGACCCGAATCGGCAGGGGCAGCGAGCCGCCGCGCAGCTGCACCTCGAGATCCCGCGCCTCTTCGGCCGTGAAGTTGCCGGTGATGCTGGCGGCCCCGCCGGCGATGCCGGCGGCCTGGAACTCGGGCCCCACGCTGGCCTCACTGATCGAACGGCCATCCAGCACGATGCCGAGCAGGCGCCCCGTGCCGGCGATGTTGCGGGTCAGGTTGGCGAACTGTTCACCACCGGTCTGGGTGAAGCTGAGCGTCACCTCCCAGCCACTGCCGCTCTGCTGCTGCTGGCGTCCGGCCGTGACCAGCTCCTTGCCCGTGAAGGCGGCGGGCTCGTAGAGCGCCACGATCTGGGTGTTCACCGCGTCGAGCAGCAGCTCCAACTGGTCGATCTCGCTGGCGCCAGCGGGCACGGCGATGTCGAGCTGTCGCAGGGCCTGGGCCAGCTGGTCTTCAGGAAAATCGGCGGGGGGCTGGGCGGCCTCGTTATCAGCGCCGGCCGCAGCGGGGTTGTTGAGGGCGCTGCGACGCTGGCGCTCAAGGTTCAGCACGGCCTCGGCCTGGCGCTTGAGGCTCAGCAGCCCCTGCATCTCCTGTTCGGTGCCGGCCCGCTGGGCGCGGAATTCCAGCAGGGCAGTGGAGCCCAGCACCTTGGCGGCCCGGCTGGGGTCCTGCTCACCGGGAAGTTGCAGCACCAGCTGGTCGTTGCCCACGGTCTGCAGGGTGGACTCGGCCACGCCGAGGCCGTTGATGCGGCGCTCCAGCACCTCCTTCACCGCTTCGAGCTGTTCCTGATCCACCGACGTGATCGCGCCGGCGGGCATCACCTGCAGGGTCAGCTGGCTACCGCCGCGCAGGTCGAGGCCCAGCTGCAGCGGGAAGGTGACGAGCAGGGCCGAGGCGGCGATCGCCAGGGCCAGGATCAGGGCGAACCACCCCTGTTGTCGTGCCATCTCAGAACGACCCGCTGGTGAGGTCCTGGGCGGCTTTGACGATCTGATGGGGCTGGATGATCGTGAGGTTTTCGAGCCCGCCGTTGTACGGGGTGGGGATGTCCTGGGAGGAGAGCCGCAGCGGCCGGGCGTCGAGGTCGTCGAAGCAGTGCTCGGTGATCAGGGCCAGCAGCTCGGCGCCGATGCCGCCGGTCTTCATGCATTCCTCCACCACGATCACCTTGTGGGTCTTGCGGATCGAACGGGCGATGGTGGCCATGTCGAAGGGCTTGAGGCTGACCAGGTCGATCAGCTCCACATCGATCCCCTCAGCCTCGAGCTGTTGCACGGCCTTGAGACAGTGCTGCCGCATGCGCGAATAGGTGAGGATCGTCACATCGCTGCCCTCGCGCACCACCTCGGCCTGATCGAGGGCGCAGATGTAATCGCCTTCGGGAATGTCTTCGCTGAGGTTGTAGAGCAGCACGTGCTCAAAGAAGAGCACCGGGTTGTTGTCACGGATCGCCGCCTTCATCAGCCCCTTGGCATTGGTGGGCGTGCTCACCGCCACGATCTTGATGCCCGGAACGGCATGGAAGTAGGCCTCGAGCCGCTGGCTGTGCTCAGCGCCGAGCTGGCGGCCGACGCCGCCGGGTCCGCGCACCACGGCCGGAATCGTGTAGTTACCGCCGCTGGTGTAACGCAGCATCCCCATGTTGTTGGAGATCTGGTTGAAGGCCAGCAGCAGGAAGCCCATGTTCATGCCCTCCACGATCGGCCGCAGGCCGGTCATGGCAGCCCCCACGGCCATGCCGGTGAAGCTGTTCTCGGCGATCGGGGTGTCCAGCACCCGCAGCTCGCCGTACTTCTCGTAGAGGTCCTTGGTCACCTTGTAGGAGCCGCCGTACTGGCCCACGTCCTCCCCCATCACGCAGACATAGGGATCGCGGGCCATCTCCTCGTCGATGGCTTCGCGGAGAGCGTTGAACAGCAGCGTTTCGGCCACGCGTTGGCAAGCACCGACTGGGCGCCAACCTATCTCAGCCTCAGGCGCATCTCGGCCTGAAGCGCTCAGCCGCCAGCGGCAAAGGTGCTGAGGATCAGCACCGAAAGCAACATGCCCGGCAGCAGCAGGGTGACCAGCAGGCCCAGATCGTGCAGTGTCATGACGGCAGGCTAGGTGGCCTCCTCCGCTTCGGTGTCGCCGCTGTGAGCGGATGGGGATCCAGGCGCCAGGCTGCGCACGAACACCAGGCCCAGACCCAGGGCGATGAAGCCGAAGGTGAAGGTGGCCAGGAAGCTCATGCCGATGATCAGCGTCTTGAGCGCCGTGGCGATGCTCTGGGCGATGGCGGAGTCGTAGTGGGGCGGGTGGGCGCCGTAGTACAGCACCACGCGCTGGCTCAGGCCCAGGGTGAGCCAGCCCAGCATCCCTGCCGTCAGAGATCCCGATAGAAAACTGAGGGGCCCCTTGCGGGGTCTCTCGCTGGGGGCCTCTGAGGAGGCACCGGCGGGGCCGTCGTTGGATGGGGAAGGGAGCTCAGTCACGCCTCCAGGCTGACACCTTGCGGCCGCAGGGGGCAGGTCCAGCTGTCGAATCCAGCGGCGGCGAGATCGGAGGCAAGGCTGGCCTGGCTGCGGCGGGCCGCCTCCAGATCGGCGAACAGGGCGAACAGGCTGGGCCCGGAGCCGCTCATCGCCACGGCCAGGGCCGCGTCGGCGCGGCGAAGCAGGGCCAGCCCCTGGCGCACCGTGGCTTCGGCAGGTTCCACCACCGCCTGCAGATCGTTGCGCAGGGGCGGCAGCGCCTCCAGACCCTGCAGGGCCCGCAGCAATGGCCCCTGCCGCAGGGCCTGGCGCCGCTGCTCGAAGGCCGCTTCGCCCTCCAGGTAGCTCGCCTGCCGCTGCTGGCGGCTCTGCCGGTAGGCCCAGGGGGTGCTGACGCTGGCGGCCGGATGCTTGAGCAGCAGCACGGCCCAACCGCCACCCCGGGGCGCCGGCTGGGCTTCGAGCCGCTCCCCCCGCCCGAAGCAGAGCTGGGTGCCGCCGCCGATGCAGAAGGGCATGTCGGAGCCCAGCTCGGCCGCCATCAGCGCCAGCTCAGCCTCGCTGTAGCCCAGACCCCAGAGATGGTTCAACCCCACCAGGGCGGCGGCGCCATTGCTGGAGCCCCCCGCCAGGCCGGCTCCCACGGGGATGCGCTTGTCGAGGTGCAGGTGAGCGCCGAGCTCGGGCAGTCCTGCCCGGGCCTTGAGCAGCTCAGCCGCCCTCACGATCAGGTTGGCGCCGTCCGTGGGCAGGCTGGGGTTGTCGCAGCTCAGCTGAATCCGGCCATCGGCGCTGGGACTGAGCCGCAGCCGATCGAGCAGCGCGATGGTCTGCATCACCATGGCCAGCTCGTGGAAGCCGTCGCCGCGCAGGCCGAGCACCTCCAGATGCAGGTTGATCTTGGCCGGGGACCACACGATCAGTTCAGCCATGGCTGCGCCCGGGCAACGGCACCCGATTCAACTGGGCCGATTCAAGCCCGCCGCCAGGGCCAGCCAGGCCGCCGGCGCGAGCTCCTGGGGCCGCTGCTGCAGGCTCACACCGGCGCTCTCGGCCACGGCATCCAGCTGCGGCGGCGAGGCCAGGCCCGCCAGGCTGTTGCGCAGCATCTTGCGGCGGGTGGCGAAGCAGCGGCGCAGCAGCTGTTCGGTGGCCCGGGCCAGGGCGGGCTCCGGCCGCTGCTGCGGAGGGTGGGGATCAATCACGATCACCTCCGAATGCACCTTCGGCGGGGGCTGGAAGCAACGGGGGGGCACGGCGCAGACGCCGCGGCACTCGCCCAGCAGCTGCATGCGCACGCTGAGGGCGGAATAGGCGGAGCTGCCCGGCCGGCAGCGGATCCGCTCGCCCACCTCCTGCTGCAGCAGCAGCACCAGCCGCCGGTAGGGCGGGCTCACGGGCTGATCGAGCCGGCCCACGAGCCGCTCCAGCAGTGGACCGGTGATGTTGTAGGGGATGTTGGCCACCACCTTGTGGGCCTCGGGCAGGGGCACGGCCAGGGCATCGCCTTCCAGAAGCTGGAAGCGCTGATCGGCACCGAAGCGCTGCTGCAGGCCGGCCACCAGGTCGCGGTCGAGCTCGATGGCAGCCACCCGGGCGGCCGGGCTGGCCAGCAGGCGCTCGCTGAGGGCGCCCCGGCCAGGACCGATTTCCAGCACCACCTCCCCCGCCTCCAGCTCGGCGGCCGCCACGATCCGATCCAGCACGGCCCCGTCCATCAGCCAGTGCTGGCCGAAGCGCTTGCGGGCGCGATGGGCGGCGAAGGTCATGGTGGGGCGGGCACGGACCTCAGCCTGCCTGTCCGCCGGCGCCAGCGCCGCTAGTAAGGGTGTAGCCCTTCTGCTGGCGCCATGGCTCACGCTTCTCCCCCCCTGGCTCCGGTCTGCGCCCTGGCCGCTGCCCTGGCCGCTGCGGTGGCCACCGCTCTGGCAGGGGCCGCGCCAGCCCTGGCCGGCAGTGCCACGGCCTCGTCGATCTGGAACCGGGAGAATGCGCTGCAGCGGGCCCGCGAACAGATGCCGGCCGGAGCCACCGAGACCCGGGAGCGCTGTGAGGAGATTGAGGTGGGGATGAACAACGTGCGCTATCGCTGCACCGTGTGGTTCGACCCCGCGGCCCCCTCGCCGAGCGGCGATGGCGCCCAGGAGGCCACACCCTGAACAGGGGGCCCGGCCTGCGGCGCCCGTTCAGAAGCTCACTTGAATCCAGCGCACCGCCCGGCGCGAGGGGGGCAGCGCCACCAGGGCATAGACCAGTTCCACGGGGCAGTCGGCCCAGGCGGGGTGGGCCTCCAGCCAGCAGCTCCAGGCCCGCTGCAGCCTGAGCCGCTTGCGGGGCCCCAGGGACGCCTGGCCCCAGCCGTCGGGGCCGCAGCGGGAGCGGGCCTTCACCTCCACCAGCAGCAGCCGCTGCGGCTTGCTGAGCACCAGGTCGAGCTCGCCCCAGCGGCAGCGCCACTGCCGCGAGTGCAGGGTCCAGCCGCGGGAGCCCAGCAGGCGCAGGGCCCGCTGTTCGGCCCAGTCTCCCCGCCGCTGCAGGGTCGATCGCGCCGCCATTCCCTGCTCCGCTGGGGGCGCCGGCGGCCGGCGCCCGATCCTGCCGGGCAGCATTGCCACAGCCGCTGGCCAAGCGGGTGCCACAGGAGCCGATGCGGTGCATCAGCATGAGCTGTCCGATCCAGCGGCCAGCGGCCGCATCAGCCCGATGGCCGTGCCCCCCACTCCTGAGAGCCCGCTCTCTGCCGTCGCACCCGGCCGGGCCGGCTGGTGGCCCCGGCGTGGCGGGGTGTGGCTCAGTCTGGTGCTGGCTCTGATCCTGTGGAGTCCGGCATCGGCCTTCGCCGCCGTGGATGTGGCCAAGCAGGTGTTGATCGGTGCCGACTATCACGGCCAGGACCTGCGCGGCGGCACCTTCAACCTCACCAACCTGCGCGACGCCGACCTCTCGGGCTCCGATCTGCAGGGAGCGAGCCTCTACGGCGCCAAATTGCAGGATGCCGACATGAGCAACACCAACCTGCGCGAGGCCACCCTCGATTCAGCGGTGTTCAACGGCACCGATCTCACCAACGCCGTGCTGGAGGATGCCTTCGCCTTCAACGCCAAGTTCACGGACGTGATCATTGACGGCGCCGACTTCACCAATGTGCCCCTGCGCGGCGATGCTCTCAAGGTGCTCTGCGCGGCGGCCCGGGGCACCAATCCGATCACCGGGCGCGACACCCGGGACAGCCTCAACTGCGGCTGAGCGCCGACCCAGATCCGCCTCACCTGTGCCATGAGTTTCGACGCCCAAAGCCTGGAGCGCCTGCGTCAGCTGGGCCGTTCGCTGCCCAAGCCCCTGCCCGTCCCCGAGCCCCCCGCGGCCCGCAGACCCAGGGCCGACCAGCCCCGCCACAAGCTGGAAACGGAGACCAATCCGGAGACGCTCTTCGCTGAGCTGATTCAGGCCAGCGCCGATGGCACCGTGCCGCCGCACCTGCTGGATCGGCTGCGGACGCTGGAGGCCGCCCGTCTGAAGCGCCAACCGGCGCCTGCGACAACGCCTGGCTCGAGGGCCGAAGCGCCATCAAATCGGGAGTCGTCCCGCCCCGGCAAAGCCAACGCCAGCAGCAACGGCAAGGGTCTGGGCCGCCCCGACCCCCGGCTGATCGGCGAACATCAGGAGCTCTACACGGCCTTCCAGCAACTGCTGCTGGAAGACGACGAAGCCCTGCCTTGACCAGCCTGCGCCACCAGGCCTTCAGCGCAGGGAAAGTCACCGCCTTGGTCGGGCTCGGTTCCATCAGGCGTGCCGTGACCCGCCTGGGTTCGATCGGGCTCAGTGCCTTGGCGATCACAGTGCTCGCTGGCACTCGAGCCGCTGCCCAGGCGCCCCCCGAAGGCACCGGAGCCACGCAGAAGGAGTCGTTCATGCTGATGTTCGGCAAGGGCAACGGGGCAATGCGCACCCTCTGTGCCCTCGAACGCGATGGCCTGATCACCGCGACGCAGCGGCAGCGCTACAGCGAACAGCTGATGGCCGTGCTCACCGAGTCTGCTGACGGCGCCACCGCCCATCGCAACGTGCGCATCGGCATGGCCTTCGCCGATGGCCGCAGCAGCCTCTGCCCGAGCGCGGTGTTCAGCCCAGGCCCGCTCAGTCCGTAGGCTCAGAATCCTGAGCTCCCTTCTGCTGCGCCGTCACCCATGACCCTCCGCATCGGCATCAACGGCTTCGGCCGCATCGGACGCCTGGCCTTCCGCCGCGCCGTGAGTCTCGGCAGCGTGGAAGTGGTGGGCATCAACGATCTGATCGACCTCGACTACCTGGTTTACATGCTCCGCCACGACTCCACCCATGGCCGCTTTGCCGGCGAGGTGAGTGTCGAGGGGGACAAACTGATCGTGAATGGCCAGGCGATCCGGGTGAGCTCCGAGCGGGATCCCGCCAACCTGCGCTGGGGCGAGATCGGGGCCGACTACGTGCTCGAGAGCACCGGCTTCTTCCTCACCGAGGCCAGCGCCCGGGCCCACCTGGAGGCCGGCGCCCAGCGCGTGGTGATGAGCGCCCCCTCCAAGGACGCCACGCCGATGTTCGTGATGGGCGTGAACCACAGCAGCTACGCCGGCGAGGCGATCGTGTCCAACGCCAGCTGCACCACCAACTGCCTGGCACCGATGGCCAAGGTGCTGCACGACAGCTTCGGCATCGAGAGCGGGCTGATGACCACCGTGCATGCCACCACCGCCACCCAGAAGACCGTGGACGGCCCCTCGGCCAAGGACTGGCGCGGTGGCCGTGGCGCGGGCCAGAACATCATCCCCAGCTCCACCGGTGCGGCCAAGGCCGTGGGCCGGGTGATCCCGGCGCTCAATGGCAAGCTCACGGGCATGGCCTTCCGCGTGCCCACCCCCGATGTGTCGGTGGTGGACCTCACCGTGAACCTGGCCCGTCCGGCCAGCTACGACCAGATCAAGGCGGCGATGAAGGCCGCGAGCGAAGGGCCGATGGCCGGCATCCTCGGCTACACGGAAGACGCCGTGGTGTCCACGGACTTCCTCGGTGAGAGCTGCACTTCGGTGTTTGATGCCGGCGCCGGCATCGCCCTCACCGACACCTTCGTGAAGCTGGTGGCCTGGTACGACAACGAGTGGGGCTACAGCTGCAAGTGCATCGATCTGATGCAGCACATGGCCACGGTTTCATGAACAACCATGGCCATGGGTGATCGGGAAGTAATTCGATGTTTTTAGAGCCGGACTCCGCCTTAAGGGCGCGAGCTGGCTTTGCCAGAGAGCGCTTGATAGATCATCATATCAGCCTCTATTGGATCGGCTATCTTACGGCGTACTCTCATTTCATTTGCCTTACTACTAAACATGAGAAATGACATAAGCGGCGGAATAAACCCTAGCACCGAAAGCAGCGCAATCGCTCCAGATACATCTGAAGAAGCTGTGCTAATCGCTGCCAAATAAAAAATTGCAACTGGAACCCCAACAATGGTTGCACACCAAAAAGGCTTCCAATGGCCTGTCCTGATAGAATAGTAAAGTGATGCAAAGAAGCCTAAGAACAGGTGGAATGCAAACATCCATCCGATCCTTATGGACGCAAGCTTGAGCTCTCTCAGATCTTTGACTCTCTGAGAGTATGCTCGTGCATCCTCGAGTCCCGGAGAAGACTGTTCCATAGAAGCTACACCTTCAATTAAAGATTAGCTTGAATCGGAGAGACGTCAAGCAATTGATGCAATACGCTAGGCAGCATCCCCTCATGTCATCGCTCGACTCCCAGTGGAGTCATCTAAGTCCATCCGCTTATAATCGGCTTGCTTGCTCAGTGGAGAACACGAGTAGGGGCCAGGTTTTTCATAATTGAATCGCCTTTCACCTGGAAGTGTCTTCAATGCCGAAGTACTGGGCAACCGTTGGAGGTACTCAGGTACGGGTTTGTCGTCCTAGCGATCCCGGCTGCCGGGGATTCTGATCTGTGTGCGGCGCCTGCGGGACATCGGCAAGCCCTGGCCCTGGCTGTTGCTCAGCCTGATTCCGATCGTGGGGGCTATCTGGCTGATCGTGCTGTTCTGCCAGCCCTCCGTGGCGCTCTGAACCCGGTTGAGACGCCCGGGGCACTGAACAGGAGATCGCTTCTGCTCCGCCGTGCCCCTTCGCCAGGCCGTCGCACCGACAGCCCCTTCACCTGCTGCTCCGCCCAGCGCCCTTCCGTCTGCCCCCGGGTCTTGCCCCCTAGGGTCCGGCGGAGCGCTGATCTCCCTGGTGGATCTGCGCAGTGCCGCCCAGCGCCACTGGTGGCTGGCCGGGGATGGCTTCCCCCAGCGGATCGCCGGCCTGCTGGCGGCGCCGCTGCAGGCCACGGGCCAGCCGGCGGCCAGCGCGGCGGAACTGGCCGAGATCTTTGCTCCCCTGCCGGCAATCGCTGCCGCGGAGGCCCATCCCGCCTGCCGTCAGGCGGGTTACCGCTACCTCCTCTGCCTGCGTTCCAGCGGGGTGCACCTCTCCTGCTGGCGGCAGTATCCCGGTGAGGTGGGCTGGCAGCGGCGCTGCGGGCCGATGGCCCTGGCTGCCTTCATCCGGCGCTTCGGCGCTCCTCGCGGTGCATCCAGCTGATCCAGTCGGCGGAGATCTCCTGGGGGCACACGGCCTCGCATTCCAGATGGCTGCTGCAGCTGCCGAAACCCTCCTGACCCATCTGCTGCTGCATCGCCCGCGCCCGCCGGGCGCGCTCCGGCTGGCCCTGGGGCAGCTGGCCCAGGTGGGCCAGCTTGGCGGCCACGAACAGGCTGGCGGAGGCATTGCGGCAGCTGGCCACGCAGGCGCCACAGCCGATGCAGGTGGCTGTGTCGAAGGCGGATCGGGCCTGTTCGGCCCCCACCAGCATGGCGTTGCCATCCGCCGCCTGGCCGGTGTTCACCGAGCAGTAGCCACCGGCGGCGATCAGGCGGTCGAGGGCGGAGCGATCCACGGCCAGGTCCTGCACCAGGGGGAAGGCCGCCGCACGCCAGGGCTCGAGGGTGAGCCGCTCACCACTGCTGAACTGGCGCAGATAGAGCTGGCAGACGCTGGTGGCGGCGCGGGGGCCATGGGCCTGGCCGTTCACCAGGAAGCCGCAGCTGCCGCAGATGCCCTCGCGGCAGTCGTGCTCCATCGACACCGGCCGCTCGCCCGCTGTGATCAGCTGCTCATTGAGCTGATCCAGCGCCTCCAGCAGCGACAGATCGGCCGACACCGACTCCAGGGTGTAGTCGCAGAAGCCGCCAGGAGCCTGGGCTGATTCCTGGCGCCAGATGCGCAGATGCAGGCAGAGGGTGCGACTGCTCATGGGTGGGGCTCAGCGGTAGCTGCGGGCACTGGGCTCGAGGCTGGTGAAGCGCAGGGGTTCAGCATGGCGAACGGGGTCGGCGCCGCCCCGGTGCTCCCAGGCGGCGATGTGGGCGAAGCGGCTGTCATCACGCCTGGCCTCGCCGTCGGCGGTCTGGTGCTCCTCGCGGAAGTGGGCCCCGCACGACTCCTCGCGGGCCAGGGCATCACGCAGCATCAACTGGGCCAGGCCGAAGAAATCCTCCAGCCGCAGCGCCTTCTCCAGCTCCGGATTGGGCCCCGCCGCCGTGCCCGGCAGCCGCACCTCGGCATGGAAGCGCTGCTCCAGCGCCGCCACCTCCGCCAGCCCGGCCCTGAGGCCGGCGGCGTCGCGGCTGATACCGCAGCGCTCGATCATCACCGCCCCCAGCTCCCGGTGGAAGGCATCCACGGGCCGTGGGCCCGCCACCTGCAGCAGGGCGGCGATGCGGCCAGCGGCCCGGGCGCGGGCCTCGCGGCAGGCCGGGTGGTCTGCCGCGATGGCAGGGGTGGCATGGCCCGCCAGCCAGGCCGTCACCGTGAGCGGTGCGATGAAGTAGCCATCGGCCAGGCCCTGCATCAGGGCGCTGGCCCCGAGCCGGTTGGCGCCGTGCTCGGAGAAGTTGGCCTCACCCAGCACGAACAGCCCCGGAATCGAACTCATCAGCCGGTAGTCCACCCACAGGCCGCCCATCGTGTAGTGGGGCGCCGGGTAGATGCGCAGCGGCGTGGTGTAGGGATCCTCGCCAGTGATCCGCTCATACATCTGCAGCAGATTGCCGTAGCGGCTCTCGATCGTGCTGGCGCCCTGGCTGCTGATCGCATCGCGCAGATCGAGGTACACCGAGCGGCCGCCGGGCCCCACGCCATGGCCGGCCTGGCACAGCTCCCGGGCCCGCCGGGAGGCCAGATCGCGGGGCACCATGTTGCCGTAGGCGGGATAGAGACGCTCCAGGAAGTAGTCGCGCTCCTGCTCGGGAATCTCGGCCGGCGGGCGCGGATCGGCCGGCTGGAGCGGCAGCCACACGCGGCCGTCATTGCGCAGGCTCTCGCTCATCAGGGTGAGCTTGCTCTGGTAGGCGTCGCCGCTGGGGATGCAGGTGGGGTGGATCTGGGTGAAGCAGGGGTTGGCGAGCAGGGCGCCCTGGCGATGCGCCCGCCAGATGGCGCTGGCGTTGGACTTGAGCGCGTTGGTGGAGAGGAAATACACGTTGCTGTAGCCGCCGCTGGCCAGCAGCACGGCCTGGGCGGTGTGCACCTCCAGCTCACCGCTGATCAGATGGCGGGCCACCACGCCGCGGGCCACCCCCTCCACGGTGATGATCTCCAGCACATCGCGGCGGCAGAGCAGCTCCACCCGGCCGGCGGCCACCTGGCGCATGAGGGCCTGGTAGGCGCCGTAGAGCAGCTGCTGGCCCGTCTGGCCGCGGGCGTAGAAGGTGCGGCTCACCAGGGCCCCGCCGAAGTTGCGGGTGGCCAGGCTGCCGCCGTACTCCCGGGCGAAGGGCACGCCCTGGGCCACGCACTGATCAATGATGCCGCTGCTGATCTCCGCCAGCCGCCAGCAGCCCGCCTCGCGGGCGCGGAAGTCGCCGCCGCGCACGGTGTCGGCGAACAGGCGGCTGATGCTGTCGCCATCGGCGGCCCGGGGACGGGCGGCATTGATGCCCCCCTGGGCCGCCACTGAATGGGCCCGGCGCGGGCTGTCATGGAAGCTGAGCAGCCGCACCTGGTAGCCCTGTTCGGCCAGGGTGGCCGCCGCCGAGGCGCCGGCCAGGCCGCTGCCCACCACCAGCAGCCGCAGCTGCCGCTTGCGCTGCGGGCTCACCAGGGGCAGCCCCTCCTTGCAGTGCTGCCAGGCCTGCGGCAGCGGACCACCGGGCAGCTGGGCATCGGGCAGTCCGCTCATGGCCCCGGCTGCAGAGGCAGCCCCAGGCCGAGGGCCAGCGCCACGGATACCGCCGCGAAGCCGATGGCCACCACCAGGGCCAGCAGGCGCCCCGCCAGGCGGATGCGGGGGCCGTTGCCGGCATCGAGCAGGCCCAGGCTGCGGTGGGCGGCCTCCGAGCCATGCAGCAGATGCAGTCCCACGGCGGCGGCGGCGGCGAGGTAGAGGGCCAGCATGGCCGGCTGGCGCAGCACTGCCTCGAGGGCGGCCCGTTCGGCCCCCTGCGGCGGGCGCGGCCAGCGCAGCTGGCCCAGATGCACCGCCAGAAAGAGCAGCAGCCCCACGCCGCCGATCGCCTGGCTGCGGGCCGCCAGAGCCGCCAGCGGCTGGCCGCGACGGCTGCTGAGGCTGGCGCTGTTGCCGGCGCGACGGTTGGCGATCACCTTGGCCAGCCCCAGGCCCAGATGCAGCAGTGCCGCAGCCAGCAGGGCCAGCTCCACCAGGGGCAGCCAGGCGGCGCGATGCAGACCGGCCGCATAGGCCTCAAAGCGCTCGGGGGCCAGCACCGCCGGCAGCACGCCGGCCAGATGCACCAGCAGGAACAGCACCAGCAGCAGCCCCGCCCCCGCCGTGCCCAGCCTCAGCGTGGTTGCGCCCATCCCCGTGGCCACCGTTGATCGGCTGCGGTGTTGAGCCCATGGTATGGAGAACAGCGCCCCTGACACCGCATCCACTCAGTACATCTGTACTAGTCTGTGGATTGACGATCCCCGCGGCGTGGCCGACATCTCCAGGCGCCGCCCCAACAGCCAGGCCAGCTCACACGCCAGCGCCCAGGCCAGAAGCCAGGCCACCGCCCAGCCAGGCCTCAACCTGCAGCGGCTGCTGGTGCCCCACCCCGGCGCCACCCTGCTGCTGCGGGTGGCCGGCGACTCGATGCGCGATGCCGGCATCCGGCACGGCGACCTGCTGGTGGTGGACCGGCAGCTCGAACCGCGGGCGGGCCTGGTGGTAGTGGCCCTGCTCGATGGCGGCTTCACCGTGAAACGCCTGGCCGGCCGCGGAACCCGGCAGTGGCTGGAGGCGGCCCATCCCGCCTACCCGTCCCTGCCGCTGCACCCGCATCCCGACGCCCGCATCTGGGGGGTGGCCACCCATGTGATCCGCCGCTGCTGAGGGGGCCATGCCGACCAGCACGGCCATCGCCCTGATCGATGGCAACAACTTCTATGCCTCCTGCGAGGCGGTGCTGGAGCCCGCCCTGCTGGGCCGGCCGCTGGTGGTGCTCTCCAACAACGACGGCTGCATCGTGTCGCGCAGTGCCGAGGCCAGGCGGCTCGGCGTCGCCATGGGCCAGCCCTACTTCCAGGTGCAGCGCCAGCTGGAGCGCCTCGGCGTGGTGGTGCGCAGCTCCAACTACGCCCTCTACGCCGACATGAGCCAGCGGCTGATGGCCACCCTGGAGCGCTGGGTGGAGGAGCTGGAGATCTACTCGATCGACGAGGCCTTCGGCCTGCTGCCCCGGCCGCCGGGCAGCGATCTCACCGCCTGGGGGCTGGAGCTGCGGCGGGCGGTGCAGCGGGAGCTGGGGCTGCCGGTGGCGGTGGGCCTCGCCCCCACCAAGGTGCTGGCCAAGCTGGCCAACCGCCTCGCCAAGGGGCAACCGGCCCATGGCCATGTGTTCGACCTGGGAGCCTGCAGCGACCCCTCCGCCTGGCTGCAGCAGGTGGCGATCGAAGACGTGTGGGGCATCGGCCGACGCCTGGCCCGCTGGTGCCGGCTGCGGGGCGTCGCCCATGCCCTCGCCCTGCGCGACATGCCGAGCGGTGAGCTGCGCCAGAAGTGCGGCGTGGTGGGCCTGCGGCTGCAGCAGGAACTGCGGGGCCACCGCTGCCTGCCGCTCACCCTGGTGCCAGCGCCGAAGCAGGAAACCTGCGTGAGCCGCAGCTTCAGCCAGCCGGTGCGCACGGCCGCGGAGCTGCGCCAGGCGGTGGCCACCTACACGGTGCGGGCGGCCGAGAAGCTGCGCCGCCAACGGCAGCGGGCCGGGGCCCTGAGCGTGTTCGTGCGCAGCAACCCGTTCAACGGCACCAGCTTCTACAGCAACAGCGCCACCCTCACCCTGGCGCTGCCCAGCCAGGACACCGCCGTGCTGCTGGCGGCGGCCCTGCCCCTGGCCGAGGCCCTGTTCCGTCCCCAGCACCCGCTGCAGAAGGCCGGCGTGCTGCTGCTGCAGCTGCAGGGCGAGGAGCTGCTGCAACACCACCTGCTGCAACCGATGCCGCCGGAGCAGCAGCAGCGCCGCGCTGCCCTGATGGCCGCCGTGGACCGGCTCAACCGCCGCTACGGGCGCGGCACCGTGCAGTGGGCCGCCTGCGGACTGCAACCGCCCTGGGCGATGCGGCGCGACAGGCTCTCCCGGGCCGCCACCACGCGGCTGGAGGCGATCCCACGGGTGCTGGCGCAGTGACAGGCGGGATCAGCGCTGCGGCCGGGCTCGTCGTGGGGCGGAACTCAGGGCAGCTGCGCCAGGCAGGCCTCGATCATCGCCGCCGTGACCGGAATCGTCTCCAGCTCATCGGCGTTGTCGAGGAAGGCGTCAAAGGAGGCGTAGCGACGGATGCAGGGAGCGGCGCCGGGGGCGCTGCAGGCGGCGGCCCAGTCGCCGTCGTCGGGCTTCACCAGGGCATAGGCCATCAGGGCCTCCTCCAGATCGCCGCCATCACCGATGCCCTCGCCGTGCCAGAGCACTTCGAAAAAGTCCATGGACGCGGGGGGAACACGGAGCACCCAGGTTACTGAGCACGCCGGCCTCCCTGAAATCGGACACGAAACCTGAAGCGGGGCGAGAAAGAGCTGAGCCGCCATGGGTATGCTCGGATTCAGAACGGTTCCGGCGGGGTTCAGCCGCCGGAGGCAACAGGGAAAGTGCCGTTGAAATCGGCCGCTGTCCCGCAACTGTGTTTCAGGGTCCCAGGACCCTGATCAGTCAGAACACCTGCCGTTCTTCACAACTCAACTGTCTTACCTGCGAGGTACAGAGTGAAGACCACGCCAGCAAAGCTGGCCAGCCTGTCGTTGATGGCTGCGCTCAGTTTCTGCCTTGTTCTGTTAACGCCTGCCCCGGCGCAGGCGATGCACATCGCCGAGGGCTTCCTGCCGCTGCAGTGGGCCGTGGCCTGGTGGCTGATCTCGCTGCCCTTCCTGGCGGTGGGCCTGCGGTCGCTGACGCGCATCAGCCGCAGCCACCCGGAGCTGAAGCTGCTGCTGGCCCTGGCCGGCGCCTTCACCTTCGTGCTCTCGGCCCTGAAGATTCCCTCCGTCACCGGCAGCTGCTCCCACCCCACCGGCACCGGCCTGGGCGCGATGCTGTTCGGCCCCACGGTGATGACCGTGATCGGCAGCATCGTGCTGCTGTTCCAGGCGCTGCTGCTGGCCCACGGTGGGCTCACCACCCTGGGCGCCAACATCTTCTCGATGGCGATCGTGGGGCCCTTCGTGGCATGGGGCGCCTTTCAGCTCTTCAGCAGCAGCGGCCACAGGCGCCTGGCGGTGTTCGCCGCCGCCGCCCTCGCCAATCTGGCCACCTACGTGGTCACCGCTGGCCAGCTGGCGATCGCCTTCCCCGCCGCCAGCGGTGGGGTGATGGCCTCATTCCTGAAATTCGGCAGCATCTTCGCGATCACCCAGATTCCCCTGGCCATCACCGAAGGCCTGCTCACCGTGCTGGTGTGGAACTGGTTGCAGTCCTATGGCCAGCCCGAGCTCAAGACCCTCCGCCTGCTCCACCAGGAGAGCTGACCCCATGACCGATTCTGGAAAGCAACGCCCCCAGGGCAACTGGCTGCTGGTGCTCGCCGTGGTGGCCCTGAGCGCCCTGCCCGTGCTGGTCGTGCGCGGCGAATTCTCCGGCGCCGACGGCCAGGGCATGGACGCCATCAGCGAGATCCAGCCCAGCTACAGGCCCTGGTTCAACGCGGTGGTGGCGTTGCCCAGCGGCGAGGTGGAAAGCCTGCTGTTCGCCAGCCAGGCGGCCCTTGGCGCCGGTGTGATCGGCTACGTGATCGGGCTCTACAAAGGACGCGCTCTGAACAGGGGCGATGAGTCACCGGATTGACGCCCTGGCCTACGGCAACCGGCTGCGCTGGTTGCCCCCGGGGCAGAAGCTGGCCTTTGCGGCGGTGCTGCTGCTGCTGGGGCTGGTGGCACCTCCGCTGGTCCAGGGCCTGATCAGCCTCTGGCTGGCGCTCTGGATCGTGGTGTACGCCGCGATCCCGGCGCGGCTCTACCTGCCGCTGCTGCTGCTGCCGCTGGGGTTCGCCATCGCCAGCCTGCCGGCCCTGCTGCTGCAGGCGGTGCCGCTCGACGCCTTCACCGCCACCGCTCGCGGGGACGTGTGGCAGCAGCTGGCCCGGCCCCTGGCCGGCGGCTGGATGGTTTACGTGAGCCAGCAGGGGGTGGGGCAGGCCGCGCTGCTGATCAGCCGCTCGCTGGCCGCCAGCAGCTGTCTGATGTTCGTGCTGCTCACCACGCCCTTCAGTGAGCTGATCGCTGTGCTGCGGCGCCTGCGACTGCCGCCCCTGCTGCTGGAGCTGCTGGTGCTCACCTATGGCTTCATCTTCACCCTGATGGGCATCGCCAGCGAGCTGTGGGTGGCGCAGCAGGCCAGGGCCGGGAGGCGCGGCTGGAGGCAGCGACTGAAGAGTCTGGGGGTGCTGGTGGCCCAGTTATTGCATCGCTCCCTGGCGAGCTACCGGGGCCTCGCCATGGGCCTGGCGGCCCGGGGGTTTGACGGCGAGCTGCGGGTGCTGGCTGCAGAGCGACACCGGGGCTCGCCGCGCCATCAGCGAGAGGCCATCGCCGGCTGTGCCCTGCTCGGTGCCCTGTCCTTGGGGCTGGGGCGATGACTCCAGCGCAGCCCCCCGATGGCGGCAAGCCGGCAACAACCCTGCTGCGCTTCGAGGCGGTGGGCTTCCGCTACCCCTGCGCCCTCGAAGCGTGCATCAGCGGCCTCAGCCTGGACGTGCCCGAGGGGTGGCGCTGCGGCCTGATCGGCGACAACGGCTGCGGCAAAACCACCCTGTTCCTGCTGGCCAATGGCCTGCTGCGCCCTCAGCAGGGCCAACTCCGCTGGCGAGAGGCACCAATCCGCTACGCGCGCGGATCCCTGCGCCGCCTGCGCCAGCAGGTGGGGCTGGTGTTTCAGAACCCGGAACATCAGCTGGTGGCCACCACGGTGGAGGAGGACCTCTCCTTCGGTCTGGTGAATCTGGGCCTGGATGAGGCTGAAATCCGCCGCCGGATGCAACAGGCGGCGGAGACCTTCGGGCTGGAGGCCTTGCTGGAGCGCCCCACCCACATGCTCAGCATGGGCCAGAAAAAAAGCCTCTCCCTGGCCGATGTGATGGTGCTCGAGCCCGAGCTGCTGCTGCTCGATGAGCCCACCGCCTATCTGAGCCCGGGCCATGGCCGGGCGTTGCTGCAGCAGTTGCAGCGGATTCATGCCAGCGGCACCACCATCCTGGTGGCCAGCCATGACATGGAGTTCCTGAACAGCTGGGCCGACTGGCTGTTCGTGATCGAGGGCGGGCGGCTGGTGCTGGAGGGCACACCCGCCGATATCTTCGCCCGCCGCGATCAGCTCGAAGCCCTGAATCTGGGCGTGCCACCAAGCCTTGACCATTCGTTAATCAGGCGATAGGGATCTGACCATTTCATGCGGCTAACAAGGGAGTGACTTCCCCGTCCACTCCCAACCCATGACGTTCGCCAAGAAAGCCTGCATCGCCATCGGCGCCACGGCTGCCGGTCTGACGGCAGTCACCGCCGTGATCCATCCCTCCCTGGCCCAGGCCACGATCAGCGGTGCCGGCGCCAGTTTCCCGGCGCCCTTCTACCAGAGAGCCTTCGCCGGTGTGGCCAACAGGGTTCGCGTCAACTATCAGTCGGTGGGCTCAGGTGCCGGGGTGCGTCAGTTCGTGGCCGGCAGTGTGGATTTCGGCGCCACCGATGAGCCGATCAGGTCTGCAGAATCGGCCAAGGTGAAGCGAGGTGTGGTGCAGTTCCCCGCCGTGGGCGGCACCATCGCTGTGGCGTTCAACAAAGCCGACTGCGCCAAGCTGAATCTCACCCAGAAGCAGCTGGTGGATATCTTCCTGGGCAGGATCACCAGCTGGGAGCAGCTCAGGTGTGGTCGCGGCAAGATCACCGTGGTGCATCGCTCCGACGGCTCCGGCACCACGTTCGCCTTCACCAATTCCCTGAGCGCCTTCTCGCCCGAATGGAAGCGCAAGGTGGGAGAGGGCAAGGCGGTGAAGTGGCCTGTGGGTCTGGGCGGCAAGGGCAATGAAGGCGTCGCCGGCGTGCTGACCAACACCCCAGGCGGCATCGGCTACGTGAACCAGGCCTTCGTGAGGGGCAAGCTGAAATCAGCGGCACTGCAGAACAGGGCCGGCAGGTTCGTGATGCCCACCCGTGCCAGCGGCGCAGCGGCGCTGAACAACATCAAGCTGGATGGCAACCTCGCCGGCGAGAATCCCAACCCCGCCGGCGCCAACAGCTACCCCATCTCCACCCTCACCTGGATCCTGGCCTACCAGCGCGGTAACGGCGCCAAAACCAACTCGATCCGCACGGCGATGAACCACCTGCTCAGCCCGGCGGCTCAGAACCAGGCTGCCAGCCTCGGCTATGTGCCCCTGGAGGGCAACATCCTCAACCAGGCCAGGAGGGCGGTGGGTCGCATCAGTCCCTGACACAGGCGGGATCACTCGGCCACGAACGATGGCAGTCCCGCCACAGTTGTTCAGATGTGGTCGGGCTGTTCACCACGCTGCTGGTTTGCCGTGGCGGGCAGCCCGATGCCGACCAGAAGGATGATCGCTCGCTAGGAGCCAGTGAGCGGGAGGGCGAGGGGGAAAGTGCCCGCTTCTTTTTCGGGGCAAAGTCATGCTGATCCAGTGGAAATCTTGCCGCGAATCCTGAGCCGCCAGTTTGGTGAATTGACACTCGGCCACCAGCTGATGTCGAAATGGCGCACGCCTTGCCCAGAAATGGCCTGACGGGTGGACAGCGGTGCTGCAGGCAGGGGCTAGCGCCAGTCGAGGCCTGGAACAAAGGGAATGATCGCCGGGGTGGATGCCATGAAGTCGGCATAGGTGGCGTGCATGGAGCACAGCCGCTGTTCTTCGCGACGGGCCTTCAGGCTGAGCACGGTCGCCAAGGCCAGCAGCAGGCCCAGATGCAGCAGGCTGCCGAGAGCCAGCGTCACCCCCAGGGAACAGAGCAGCAGCGACTGATACAGGGGATGGCGGCAGCGGGCGTAGGCGCCTTCGGTGACCAGGGGCGCTCCGGCGATCGGTTCGGGCAGCGGACTGAGACTGTCCCCCAGGTTCAGAGCTCCCTGGCCGCCGATGAACAGGCCGGTCAGGATCGTGAACCCACCGATCAGTCGCATCGCCAGCGGCCAGTGAATCCCCAGTGCCGCCGGGGCAGGCGTTGGTGGCAGCCAGTGGGCGGAGATCAGGATCATCTGGGCCAGCACCCACCACTCGCCATGGCGGTTGTTCCGCAGACCTTCCCAGGAGAAGCCCCATTTCTGCAGTCGTTCGTTGAGGTGGCTCGGCATCGTGAGGTTGGTTGAAACAGGGGGGGGGGGGAGCTCATGGCTTCAGCCCAGTGATGTCAGCGGTGCGGAGGCAGGCCATGCAGGACCTGCACCACGTCGGGTGGCAGCATCACCTTCACGGCGCCCTCCCGGTCATCGGTCGGCACCTGCAGCTGCAGCGGCAGCACCTCACTCGGCCTCGGTTCCATGGCGTCGGCGTCGAACTGGGCCGAGGTCTCAGGGAGATCCTCCGCTCCGAGGGCCACCAATTCCCCACTGCGGTTCGGCAGCAGCCAGTCGCCGCCGAGTGCATCGCTCAGCAGCAGCGGCCGCTGGTGATCCACCGCCTGCCCGGGTGAGCGGGCGTTCAGGCGCAGGCGCCAGCCGGCTGGGTAGGCGGGATCGGGCTGCTCAAACAGGGTCAGGCCCCAGAGATGGCCCGAGGAGTCGGTGAGGCTCCAGCGCAGCGGATCGTCCGCTGCCGTGGCCTGGAGTGGCAGCACCATCAACACCAGAGCAAGCAGAACAGCTGCAGCCACTGACCTCAGCAAGGGCCCAGGCGAGCAGCAGTGACCCGGGCGGCCAGCCACTCGATCCACGGCAACAGGAATGCCCATAACGCCTATCGCAACATAACGTCGTTCAACGCTACTGTGTTAACAGGAGGATCGGGTGCCAGGTCGAGCCCCCGCTGGAGCGGGGCCATCAGCGTCTCCTGCGGCTCCAGCCCATCCCGTTCTCATGTCTGACGATGACGACAACCTCCCTGCCTCCCTCACGGATGGCGATGCACGAGTGCAATGTGCACAGGAGTTTCACCCTGCAACTCCAGGGGCCGGCGTGGCCGAGCCAGGCAAGAGCAGTGAAACCGTTTCAAGACGATCATGGTCAAGACCGTCCCATCTGGCACCAGCGCATCTGGATATCACTTGAAACGGCGGTTGTTGGCCTGATCCTGATGGCCTGCGTTCTGCTTGGCGTGGGAGCTCAGCCGATCGCCATGGCTGCTTCCACACCACCTGAGCCCACATTGGAGAGCGCCGTTGATCGTTATCTCGTTTCCATGCCGGGAGACTATTACGCTGTTCGCACAGTTCCAGCCTTGAAGCGCCTGATCGGAAGTGACGAGGCCTTGCTGGTTGATGTGCGCCAGCCCTCTGAATACCAGGCAGGACATATCTCAGGAGCCATCAACATTCCTCTCAAGGATCTCGAGCACCGCCTCAACCTCATCCCCACGGATCAAGCCGTGGTGTTGTATTGCTCGACGGGCTACCGATCAGCGATGGGAGTGATGGCACTCCAGTTGCAGGGATTTGATCAGGTCAGGGGATTCCCGCCCAGCTTTGCCGGCTGGCAGTCAGCCGGTGAGCCCGTATCCCGATTGGATCCCTCTGGCGAGATTCAGGCTGGCGTGGCTCAGGCCTGACTGCTGCGCCGTCGCCCAGATCCCATGGCCAAAGATGCACCCCATGCGGCTCAGCTTTGAAAGCTTTGAGCGTCATGATCACCAGCAGCGGCCGCCTCCTGATCAGCGCCCTCAATCTGCCCACCCCCCGTCAGCTCGCTGTCATTCAGGGCCAGCAGTCTCATCCCTTCAGCGTCATCCCGTTCCAGCCGCCATGGGCGAACGCAGGTTTCGATTCAGCCTGCAATGGAGTAGCTCAGAGTTGCCGGGTTTCGGCCTGTCTCTGATCTCAAGGGCATTCCGCTGCAGCGAGTGGAGGCGGAAGCCATCGCCTACATGCAGGAGCGCATCACGCTTAGCGCGCTTGGTTGAGCAAATCAGTGTTCGCCACAGAAGCGGAAGAAGCAAGCCATCAGACTTGATAGAAGTTTCATCGGTGAACATCCTGAGGGTTCGGGGTTTGTTCAGAACGACGCAAAAGCCACGGCACAGGCCGCATTGAGCAGTTCGGCTTCAGCCGGGGTATAGGGGCGCTCCCCATTGAGTTCCCCTCGCTGGCAATCGGCCGTGGCTGAGAAGATGCGTCCGTCGTAATCAAACAGGAACTCCACGCCCTTGCTGCCGATGGGTTGCACCGAACCGAAGCGCAACCGGTAGGCACTGTTCGAAACAGGGATCGAATCACTGTTGGTGCTCACGGCATTGTTCACGGCGTTGGCGATGATCGCCGCCGAAGCCACCTGGCTGATCCCCCAGATCACCGAGGAGCCGTTCCACCACCACCAGCTGGGGCGGCTGTCCGTCCAGCCGCTGCCATACCAGCCATGAGACCAGGGCCGCCGGCTGGACCAGGACGGTCCCACCCAGGTGGAGCGCGAGACGTTGACGGTGTTGCCGGCAATCACCGGCCGCGAATAGATCGGCCGGCGCCAGCGGGAGGATCCCGTGGCCACAGAGCGGCCGGTGCGGGCCGGCAGCGAGACGGCGTTGTTGCGGGACGAGCGGAAGTTGCCGGAGCCGGGGTTGCGGTCGATCCAGCCGCCGGCTGGTCTCTGGCTGCCGGAGCCCAGACCCCTCGGTGGTCGCAGCACCATGTCGTTGCCTCGGCCACTGCTGCGCCCGCTGGCCCGGCCAGAGCTGGGCCCACCGCCGCGCTCATTGCTGCGGCCTTGAGAAGGCCGACGGGGGGGTTCGGCTGAACGATTCGGCGAACGCCGCTCGCCACTTCCGCGCCGGTCGCGACCATCCCCATCGGGACGTCGGAGGCGTTGGGACTGGGCGCGCAGCTCAGCCTGAGGCTCAGGGCGGGGGCTGAGGCCGGCGGAGAGGGCTCCAGGCTGGAGAGCGGCGATCAGGGCCAGGCTGGCGGAGATGGTGCTGATCAAGGTGTTCATGGAGATCTCAGAACCCCTGATCGCAGGCTTCCCTCGTGTAGCAAATGGCCGCGATGTGTCCGTCGGCATCAAAGGTGGCCTTGATCACATCGCGTTGGAGGTCGGGAAACTGGGCACGAAGGCTGGCGAAATAATTGGGATTCAGGGTGCAGATCGAGGCGGCGTCCTTGGCCTGGAAACAGAGTTCGTTGTTGCCGAAATCCATGCTCAGCGCGCTCAGACCCGTCCAGGCCTTGGCGGTGTGATCCCAGATCTGTGCCCCCTCAGGGGAGTCGATCAGACGGATTGAGGTGACTGTGCTGTCAATGATGTGGCGGTAGACCGTGACGCCCTGGCCACCGATGGCCTCAATGCGGCAGGGCTGCTCCTCATCCCCGACGAGGCAGCGGGTGGTGAGGCTGTAGAGCGTGCCGCCGTTCGCCGCAGCCGGGAGGGCCAGGGCCAGGGCGCTGGTGGCGAGACCCGCCAGAACCGATCCAGCGCGGCGAAATCCCGAGACCAGACCGGGTGGCAGGCAGAGGGATGGATCTGTTGACGGACTGGGTTCCATGGTGCCTTCATCCATGAGGCAGAACGATAAGGGTTAGGGGATCAAAGAGAGCAGAACCCCACCCCCTTTCTCATCACATTCTTTCCCCGTCGAGCGCGGGATCAGCATGGCCATGACACTGGCGCAGCAAGGGAGTGGTGGGAGCAAGCCAACCGTCCGGCTATCGGAATGTCCCATCTGCGCCCTGACCAGCCCCTGGCGCGCCACCTGGGATGGCTGGCCAGCGGCACAGGTTCGTCCACCACGGCCGTGACCAGTGACTGGATCGGTCACAACCATGCTGTCTGCGATGAGCTCACCGGGCAGGTTCCTGCTCTGGGCCGCCGTTCCTGGGCACAGGATCAGATCCAACGGCTGATGACCACCCAGGGATTCACCCTGCGGCGCGCAGCGGAGACCTGGCTTGAGATGTTCGGCTTTGATGAAGCCAGCGAGCTCCAGGATCGAAGGTTCACACCTCGGCCAGCGTCCAAGGATCAGGCCCAGCGCTGACGCAGCAGGCGCAGGCCGTTGGCGATCACCAGCAGGCTGGTGCCCATGTCGGCAACAACGGCCTGCCACATGGTGGCGCTGCCCGTGAGGGTGAGCAGCAGAAAGGCCGCCTTGATGCCGAGGGCAAGGCCGATGTTCTGCCAGAGCACCCGCCAGGTCTGCCGCGACAGAAGGATGGTGTCGGCCAGACGGTTCGGGTCATCGTCCATCACCACCACATCGGCGGTGTCCATGGCGGTGTCACTGCCGGCGGCGCCCATGGCAAAGCCCACCGTCGCCCCGGCCAGGGCGGGCGCGTCGTTGATGCCATCGCCCACCATGCCGGTGGGTCCCTCCTTTTGCAGAGCGAGCACCAGCTCCAGCTTCTGCTCAGGCAGCAGGCCGCTGTGAACCCGCTCGATGCCGGCCTGCCGGCCGACCAGCTCAGCCGTGAGGGCGTTGTCGCCACTGAGCATCACCAGCTTGAGGCCGAGGTGCTTCAGGCGCTCCACGGCCCTGGCGGCGCTGGGGCGAAGCGGATCGGCCGAGCCGCAGAGAGCCAGCACGCCCTGGGCATCGGCCAACAGGCTGACGCTGCGGGCCCGCCGCTGCTGCTGCCTGATCCTGTCGCTGAGCTCGGGGGTGTCGAGACCCAGCTCCTGAATCCAGCGGTGGCTGGCGAGCCAGAGGGGCCGACCCTCCACCAGGCCGCTCAGACCACGGCCGCCGCTGGCGCTCAGCTCCTCCACCGGCAGCCGCTCCGCATCCAGCCCCGCCGCGATGGCGCGGGAGATGGGGTGGTCCGAACGGCAGGCGAGGGAGGCGGCCCACTGGCGCAGCTGGCCGGCCGGGATGCGGCTGTCGATCACCTCGAAGGCCTCCAGCCTGGGCCGGCCGGTGGTGAGGGTGCCGGTCTTGTCGAAGGCCAGCAGGCGCAGGTTGCGGGCCTGCTCCAGGTGGAGGCCGCCCTTGATCACGATGCCGCGCCGGGCGGCGGCGGTGAGTCCACTCACCAGGGTGACCGGGGTAGCGATCACCAGGGCACAGGGACAGGCGATCACCAGCAGCACCAGGGCCCGGTACACCGCCTCGAGCGGTGTGAGCCCCAGCAGCACCGGGCTCAGCAGGGCCACCAAGAGCGCCAGCAGAAACACCACAGGCGTGTAGCGCGCCGCGAAGCGATCCACAAAGCGCTGGATGGGCGCCCGTGAGGCCTGGGCCTCCTCCACCGCGTGAATGATCCGGGCCAGGGTGCTGGTGGCCGCCGTGCAGGTGGAGCGGATCTCCAGGGCGCCGTCGGTGTTCAGAGTGCCGGCAAACACCGCATCACCGCTGGCCTTGTCCACCGGCAGGCTCTCGCCGGTCACCGGGGCCTGGTTCACGGCGCTGCGGCCGCTGAGCACCACCCCGTCGAGGGGAATCCGCTCGCCGGGCTCCACCCGCAGCCGTTGCCCCACCACCACGTGGCCCACTTCGGTGCGGGCCCACTGCCCAAGCCGCAGCTCCACCGTGGCCAGCTCGGGGGCCAGCTGCATCAGGTTGCCGATGGCCTGGCGGGCACGGTCTGCCGCCTGGGCCTCCAGCGCCTCGGCCAGGGCGTAGAGGGCCATCACCATGCCGGCTTCCGGCCAGTGACCGATCAGGAAGGCCCCGCTCACCGCCACAGCCATCAGGGCGTTGATGTTGAGCCGCCCCTGGCGCAGGGCAGCCAGTCCCTTGAGGTACACCGCCAGTCCTGCCAGGCCAATGGCACTCGCCGACAGCCCCAGCACCAGGGCCTGCTGCGCCGCGGAGCCCGGCACCAGCACATTCACGGCCTCGGCGGCGGCAGCGAGCAGCAGGGCCAGAAGCATCCTGGCCCAGGGCACCGGAGCGGCCCGGGGAGTGGACGCCGCAGTGCCCTCCAGCCGCTGGGGCGGGTAGCCGAGACGCTGCAGGAGCAGCTCCGCCTGGGCCAGGGCCGCCGCATCGGCGCGGATCAGCAGGCTGTGGCTGGCCAGCTGGAAGCGCAGCTCAGCAATGCCGGCCACATCGCTGAGGGCCTGGCGAATCTCCAGTTCCTCCGTGGCGCAATCGAGGGCAGGGATCCACCACACCTCGCCGTCAGGTCCCAGGCCGGAGGGGGTAGGTGGGCTGACCATCGGATCGGGCGGGGCTGGGGTCCGTGGCCAGCCTGGTGGAACTTCAGCCTGGCTGGATGGCAGCCGCGCATCGCGGAGCTGGACCAGCCAAGGGGGGCATGTCAGCCCCACCGGAGATGATGGATGCCGTTGCCAGAAGTGAAGGCCATGAAGCTGCCGGAAGGATGGACGGTGTGGCTGGCCGTGCTGGGGCTCAACGCCATGGCGGGCGCCATGTGGTTTCTGAACCGTGGCGTGGAGCGCCCCGAAGCCGGCGGCAGCCTCTGGGCCATGCTGCGCTCGCTCGGCCCGGGTGGGGTGGGATAGGCGCTGAACGTCCACCCCTGCGAGACGAGCAAGACGAGACGCGCAAGAAGGGGGCGTTCCTTGCGGTGTCTTGATCAGCATCGGGGTGATCATCTTGCTGGATCTGGCCTTCCTGGTGTCAGGCCGGAGGTCACCTTCGGGGCGATTCTGCGGCAGGCCGGTATCAGCGTGGAGGCGTTTCTAAGCCAGTAGTCCCGAGCTCTCGAGATGGAGTCGCATCAAGGGTGTCGGCCTCGGTGTGGATCGCGGCGGCAGCTGCGCTGGTCCGGTAGGAGCCATCCTCCGCTTCCTCGACAACGAAAAGGATTTCCGGCATAGCGCCCTCCAATGGCACCAGTCTTGCGGCGGTGAGCGGGATGCCGCCCCTGACTGGGCAAAGGGACGAGGACGGCACAACCACGCCCGGCGCCGGGTTGCTGCATCCGGAACGCGATCACGCCAGAAGCGATCCCAGCAGGGGCTCCTTCCTAACGGGCCGCCCAAAACCAAACCGGGCCCTGGTGGCCGGCAGCCGCCAGCATCACTCCATGGCCTCCAGCCCCTCTGCTGCCTTCTTTCGCCTGCGCGCGTTCATCCAGACCGCAGCGATGGTGTGCCTGCTACCGGGCGAAGCCAGTGGCCGTCAGATTGGAACCATGACTTCCACGACAGCCTCCAAACCGATCGAGCCGAGGCTGGCGGGCATGCTTGCCGGCATTCGCCAGCTGATCCCTGCTGCTGATGTGCGTCTCTACTCCTGCGGAGAAGCCTGCGGCTACGGATCGAGGGCCCGCGGTGATGGCCGGGCCGACTCCGATGTGGACCTGCTGATCACCGTGTCTGATGCCTGGCTGGCGCAGCGCGACCGCTTTGCGCTGCTCGCTGACCTCTGGGGTGCCGTGGCCCAGCCGGATCTGTCGGTCGACCTGGTGCTCCACTCGAGCAGCGAAGTGGACCGCCGAGCCAAGGAGCCAGGCTCCCTGGTGTATGAGGCCCTACGAGAGGGCGTTCGACTCGATGGCCAGGCCTGAAGCGCTGCGGCTGCTGCGCATCGCCCGCCGCGACCTCAGGATGGCCCGCCGTCTGCTGGATCCAGAGGTGGAGGAAGCCAGCTGGGGCTGGGCCGCGCAGCAGTGTCTGGAGAAGACCCTCAAAGCCTGGCTGCTGCAACTCGCCTGAGATCACCACTCACCCACGAACTGCGTCGCCTGCGCCACATCACCGATTCGGGGCTCAGCGGTGGCTGAGGAACTCCTCCAGGGTCATGCCGATGTCCTTGGCGATCTGACGAAGCAGCGGAGGAGAGATATCACGTCCCCTGTGGACAGGAACTGTGGTGCAGCGTCCTCGAGGATCACGAAACTGCAGATGGGAGCCGCGTTGGCGAACCACATCGAAGCCCAGCTTCCGAAGAATGTCCGCCACCTCAGAGGACTTGAGGACGGGGGTTCAGCCCACGTTCAGGCCGGCACCACGATCTGCTGCAGGCCCACGAAGTCGCTCCCCGGGGCAGGCTCGCCGTCCTCCAGGAGCATGGTGATCACCTCCTGGAGGTTGACCTGCAGCTCATCAAGGGTCTCCCCCTGGCTATGAGCGCCGGGAAAGCCAGGGACGTAGCCCACAAGCAGGCCCGTGTCCGCGCAGCGCTCGATCACGGCGGAGAACGTACGCACAGTCTCTGCTGCCTTCAGTGGATTCATCGTAGGCAACTCGCCAAGTCTTTCCGAAGGGGTGACAAAGGGCATGGCATCGCCGCAGGGCTTCTGCCCCACAGGTGCCACCCCCCGTCACACCCCAGCCAGGATGCCCCCATGCCCTCGCACCCCTCCCCCACCTACGAGCACCTGAGGCACACCATCGCCAAGCAGATGCGCATGAGCCCCATCGACCAACCGCTGATGCTCATGGAACAGCTGGGCCGCCACAGCCCGGCCCCAGCGCAGGACGTGGCTCACCGGCAACGGCATCGCGGCGATCATCAGCATCCTGCAGGCGCTCTGCTTCCGCTGCAATGCCGACAAGCCATGGCCATCGTTGGTCTCAGAGTTGCACCGGCAGGGATTGACTCAGATGGCTGGAATCTCATGCCACACGTACACAGCTTCAGATTGGATCTCAAGCACGCGATTGATCAGATCAGTGTCTTTCCTGTGTTGGATCAGCTGCAGAGCTGATTGGACCCGGAGCCACTGCTGTTCCGCACTCAAGCCAGCCTCCCTGAGGGCGATCACCCCAGGGTGCACCTCCATGGTGGCGGCCAAGCGAATGAAATCGCCCACGTTCACCGTGACCACAATCTGACCGCGGGCCAGGGCATGGGCGAAGACCGCGTCATCCTTGGCGCCAGCAAGACCGACATGCACAGCCGCCTCTGCCGGAATTTCCTGTTCACAGGCCCAGCGGGCCAGGCGCGGACTGAGATTTTCGTCGATCAACAGCCTCAAGGCATGATCCTTCAGCCGCGTTGCAGGGCGAGGGGGCGCCGAGGGCGGCCGGGAGGCTTGGGCAAGCGTGCCTGGATCTGCGCGTAATCGAGGGCCTGCCGGCTGAGCTGGGGGAAATCCTCTTCCAGCGTGCTGCGGCTGACGCCGGAGCGAAGCTGCTCCACAACCACGGCCACGGGAATCCTTGTGCCCCGGAACACAGGCTGCCCAGAACAGACGGCCGGATCGCTCTCCACCAGGGAATGGGGCCGCCTGTAGAGCCGATAGCGGTAACGCAGGTCCCGGCTCACGCCGAGGAGGTCGAAACGGAAGGGAACGGCACCTGTCTTGCGCAGCTCACCGGGGCCACGGGACCAGCCCCCTTGGGCTACCTGCCGCCGGGGCAGGCCCTCAGGCAACCGGTGAGTCTTCACGGTCAACACACGGAAAACCTCACGCTTCTGGTCAGGGGAGAGCTGCAGGCCCTCGGCGCTCAGACTGCTGACCACCTGGAAGTAGAGGAGCTCGCGAAAGCCAAGCCGCAACGGGCCTGCAGAGGAAGGCGATCCCGAAGGAGCCAGCACGCGGCGGTATTCCTGAGCGAGCAGGCGGGCATCTGCTGCGAGCAGGGCGGCACCGACGGCGGGGGTGAGGTCAGAAGCCATCGCAAAACCATGGTTCAGCCTGAAGCAGAGTATAGACACTCAGGACTGGCGGGGGTGCTGGTGAGCAAAGGCCGGCCTGAGGGGGCCGGCATGCCCAACCGAAGAGGGGTCCTCAAGACATCAGTGCCACCCCCGTCACACCCGCCTGGATACCCCCATGCCCGGCCCCGGCGCAGGACGTGACCCGACGGATCCTGGGCAACGGATGGTGGGAAAGGTGCTCACCGGCAACGGCTTCACGACCTACGGCGATAGCCACGACAGCTTGATCGGCGGCAAGACGCCAGGGGCATGATGCTGCCGGTAAAGCGCAGGGGGCTGCGAGAGCAACGCATCTGCAGGCCCCCGCTACGGTGAAACCATCTGGTCTCCGGCCCTGCCGGCACGGCGCGTGGTGAATGACCTACTGACCCTGCCCCTGGCGCAACGGCTGGAGCTGGTGCAGACCCTTTGGGACTCCATCGCCGCCGAGCAGATCGGCCCAGAACTCACGGAACCTGATCGCCAACTGATCGATCAGCGGCTGGAGCGCTTCCTGGCGGACGGTGACCCCGGCCTTGATGCAGATGCGGTGCTGGACTCCCTGGAGCAGTCCCTCTGAACATGAGGCTTCGGCTCCGCCCCGAAGCCCAGCTCGATCTCGAGGCTGCGGCCCGCTGGTACGAAGCTCAGGAGCAGGGCCTGGGTCGGCTTTTTCTGGAACAGGTGCGCGTGACTTTCCATCGCATCCGCAGCAACCCTGAGGCCTACGCCGTGGGCTACCGCAGCACCCGTCGAGCCCTGATCCGGCGCTTCCCCTACGGCGTCATCTACCTGCCGGTTCACGAGCAGAACAGCATCGTGGTGCTGGCCGTGCTGCATTGCGGCCGCGACCCAAAGCTCTGGCGACAACGCTCCACACCTTGAGATGGGTGGTCTCCGAGGCCATAACCACCATCAGATGTGGCTGGAGCCCTTGTTTCCCTGGCCGAGGCGTGCTGCGAGCGTAGGACCAGCACTGGAGCAGCTCAGCCACACCCGGAGCCAGGCTCCCTGCAGCCGCTACACACTCACGCCAGAAGGGATCCCAGCTGGGGCTCCTGCTTGACGGGCCACCCAAAACAAAACCTGGCCCGGTCGCCCCGCAGCCGCCAGCATCGCTCCATGGCATCCAGCCCCTCTGCTGCCTTGCTTCGCCTGCGGCAGACCACCGCCCTGCGGATCCTGGCAAGCGCATGGTGGGCCGGGTTCACCTTCAACGGCATCACCGCCTAGGGCGATGGCCACGACAGCCTGATCGGCGGCGACGAGTTGAGCGATGGCGGTACCTGGCCGAAGGCCAGCGTGGCGGAGCCACGACGCGACGAGCTGCTTGAGCTCTGCCGGCGAATCCAGATCGGATCGCGACGACAATCGAGGATGGCGTAGATGTCGATACTCGTCGCCTCCATCACGTCGTAAAGCGCAAAGGGAAACCGCCTGATCAACATGCGATGAAACCCATCGACCTGAAGATGAATGCCGCCATAGACAGTCAACGATTGAACATCAGCTTCGACGGCATCCAGAAAGCGATTGCCCAGCCCCGGTGCCTGAAGTTCGTAGAACAACCAACCGTTCCGTAGATCATCGGTGGCCGCATCAAGGAGCCTGATATCCACGAAGCTCGGCCTTGAGGTCAGTCATGGCGTCGTTCCAAGACTGAAACCGGGCGGAACCCTGCTCCAGCTGGTTGCGGCGCCGCCGTAATTCATCGCGATGCCAGGCAGGCGATACGACCTGATCGGGCGTGGCGGAGAGATCCGCCCATAGGAGTTCCATCGCCTCAAGTTTGTCTTCCAGACTCATCTGGCCCAGGGGAAGATTCGCCGCCATCAGCCGAGGCCTCCAAAGGGGCATGGCATGGATTTTAGAACCAATGCAGTCAGCAAAACGAAGCAGGCCAGAAGTCCAGAGGGCTGTTGTCCTCCCAACAGGTGCCACCCCCGTCACACCCCAGCCAGGATGCCCCCATGCCCCCATGCCCCCGCCCCCGCCGCAGCCCCGCCCCCGCGCAGGACGTGGCCCGCCGGATCCTGGTAAGCCCATGGTAGGCAAGGTGCTCACCGGCAACGGCATCACCCTCTGCGAGAAGGGCACTTACGCCCTGGTGGGCGGCGAGGAGCTGAGCGACGGCGAGCGCGACCAGCTGCTGCAGCTCTGCCGCCAGCGCCTTGATGCCTTCCGCCAGCAGCGGGGTGAGGAGGTGTTCGCCCACAGGAGCCGCCACCGCACGGCGATCAGCGGCTCGATCAAAGTCCGGGTGCTCACTCGCGCCAGAGGCCGCTGCGAGTGCTGCGGAGCCCATGAGCACCAGCGGGCCTTGGAGGTGGACCACATCGTGCCCAGCAACCACGGCGGCTCTGACGACCTCAGCAACCTGCAGGCCCTCGGCTTCCACTGCAATGCCGGCAAGCGCCATCCCGCGCGAGGCGGGCTGTGTGTTCTGCACGCTGGAGGGCAGCGGCCGGGTGCTGCTGAAGAACGAGCTGAGGTTCAGAACCTGACAACCAATGCCTTCCGACTCAACTCAATGAGGACGTGGCTTTCGAACAGATGGATCAGCTCCGACAGAGCACGAAGCAGCAACGCAGTGAGATCCGGGTTGCCGATGTTGCCCGTGGCGACAACCAGGAGCCTGGCTGGAGTGCCGCGCAACAGATGACTGCGAACAAAATCAGCATCCTTGCTGAAGACAACACGTTGATCACGATCCGCGATGGCGGAAATCACCCGATCGGAGCTGCGATTGCCTGCTGGTAGATCAAGGGTATGCAGAACATCGCATCCCCATGCCTCCAGAGGCCGAACAAGAGATCGAGGCAGCTGGGCATCCAGCAGGATTCTCATGCAGAGAGAACTTCAATGCGCTGAACTCGTGACAGCTGAGTTGCGTACTCCAGCACTGCTGTGATATCGACTGACTCAAGATCAGGGTAATCGGCAAGAATTTCCGACGCACTCATTCCTGCAGACAGCAATTCAAGTATCATCTCCACAGGATAACGCAACCCGCGGATCGTTGGCTTCCCGTGACAGATCTCAGGGTCGATGGTGATGCGACCAAGCTGGTCTGTCATGGCGGTTCCCTGGGTTTTCCAGCCTAAGCGGCACAGAGGCTCATGACGATCGGCTGGATTTGGCGCCGACATGGGTCCTTGGTGGGTCTCCCCTTACAAGTTCCACCCGCGTCACACCCCGCACCAGCCCTCTCCTCCCAGGCCAGGATGCCCCCATGGCCTCCAGCCCCTCCGCCACCTACGAGCGCCTGCGCGACTACATCGCCGAGCGCATGCACATGAGCCCCATCGACCAACCGCTGATGCTCCTGGAACTGCTTGGCCGCCGCAGCCCGGCCCCAGCGCAGGACTTGGCCCGGCGGATCCTGGGAAACGCGCATGGTGGGCAAGGTGCTCACCGGCAATGGCATCACCGCCTACGTCAACGGCGCCTACAGCCTGATCGGCGGCGATGAGCTCAGTGACGCCGAGCGGGGCGAGCTGCAGCAGCTCTGCCGCCAGCGCCTCGATGCCTTCCGCGAGCAGCGCGGCGAGGAAGTGTTTGCCCACCGCAGCCGCCACCGCAGCCCGGGGCCGCTGCGAGTGCTGCGGTGCCCACGAGCACCAGCGGGCCCTGGAGGTGGAACCCATCATCCCCAAAAACCAGGGCGGCTCCGACGCCATCAGCAACCTGCAGGCGCTCTGCTTCCGCAGCAACGCCGGCAAGCGCGACGGCTGTTTGCCTACGCAAGAGGGCGCACCGACTTCCGCGGCCTGCAGGACACCTACGGCCACCGCGAAGCGGGCTGTGTGTTCTGCGCGCTGGAGGGCAGCGGACGGGTGCTGCTGGAGAACGAGGGGCACAGCCTGGTGATCCCGCGGCGTCATGGGGCCGACGGGCTGGAGCTGCACCAGCCGGAGTGGAACGCCGTGGTGGAGCTGCTGAAGCTGCGGCGGGAGCAGCTGAGTGCCCAGGACGCCACGATCAGCCGCTGGAATGTGGGGCTGAACTCAGGCGAAGCGGCGGGGCAGACGGTCTTTCATGCGCACTGGCATCTGATCCCGAGGCGGGAGGGGGATTGTCAGCAGCCACGGGGTGGGGTGCGGGGGGTGATCCCGTCGAGACGGGTCTACTGAAGACAGCCAGCCTCACTTCGGCTACAAAGTCACAAGTACTGGCCGGATCCGTGCCCTCCTACTGGTGGGTGAACCACAAACAGACCTATCGGCAGGAGACCGACGGCGGCTACATCTGGTCGCCGAAGGCCAATGCCAACGGCGCCCGCAATGTGAGCTACGACAACCTCAGCCGCTGCCAGCGGGGGGATGTGGTGTTCAGCTATGCCAATGGGCGGATCAGCCAGCTGGGCCTGGTGGAAACGGCGGCGGTCACTGCAGCCAAGCCGCCGGAGTTCGGCTCAGCGGGGGAGAACTGGAGCCAGGAGGGCTGGCTGGTGCGGGTGAACTGGCAGCCGCTGCGCCAGGCGTTGGTACCCCAGACGTTCTTTGCGTTGCTGCAACCGCTGCTGCCGGAACGCCACAGCCCGATCAGCACCAGCACCGGCCGGGGCAACCAGGGGGTGTACCTGGCCGGGCTGAGCGAAAGCCTGGGGCTGCTGTTGCTCCGGCTAATCGAGGAGCACGCCGATCCGGCGGTGCGGGTGCACTTGGTGGTGCTGGCGGAAGAGGGGGAGTACACCGCCGCGCTGCTCGATGACATGCAGCGGTTGCGGGAGGTACCCAGCAGCACCGAGCGCGATGCCCTCACCAAAGCGCGGCTGGGGCAGGGATTGTTTCGCCATCGGGTGTCGGAGCTGGAGCCGGCCTGCCGGGTCACGGGGCTGGCGCGGCAGGAGTTCCTGGTGGCGAGCCACATCAAAGCCTGGCGATCCTGCGACAACAGCGAGCGGCTGAGCGGATCCAATGGCCTGCTGCTCTCCCCCCATGTAGACAAACTGTTTGACCGCCATTGGATCAGCTTCGATTCAGGCGGTGAACTGATCTGGCGGCACGAGGCGGCAGGGGAGGCCTTGCGTTGTTGGGGCATCGACGGGGCGAATCTGATCCGGCCGTTCAGCCGGGAGCAGGAGGCGTTCTTGAGTGCCCACCGAGAAGCCCTGAGGCACTGAGGCCGATGGGGTCAAGGGGCTTGGGTTGGTTTGGCCAGAAAAGGCTGATCCGGCTGGCCAGGGTGCTTAATCACGGCTTCAGCAAGATCTTCCTCTGTGATTTCGGGGATCTCCTCATACTCTTCGGGTTGGATGACATGGGCATCCACGCGCTGAAGATCAGAGTGGATCTTGCCTTCAGGGGAGGTTGGGGAATAAACAACGTTGTCTTCGCTCATTGGCCTTTCGCATGGAGATGATGTGCCTGATGCCGCAATCCAACGCAGACGATTCTGACTTGACCATAGTCTCGCCTTCGATCGGGGAGCTCGATCGTTGGGCCGGCGAAGACAGTCTCAGCATCAAGGAAATCCAGGCCGCACTGCTCCAGGGCTTGCATGCGCTTGGCCGGTTCAAAGCTGATCACCGGGTAGAAAGCGCTGAATGAAGGCCGCCAGCGGCATGGGCCCGCAGCGGGGGATCCAGGTGCCGCCGCCCGGCATCCGCCGCCAGCACTGCACCTCAAGGTGGGGATCGGTGCCGGGGAGCAGCTGAACCCGGTAGCGGTACTCGGCATCGGCGGCCTGCTCCGGGCTCAACAAGGGTTCGGCTTGGTGCTGGGTGCTCAGAAAAGTGGCGAGGAAGCTCGAGACGTCAGCGGTTTCGCGCTGGGCTGCCGCAAAGCGCCAGGCGGCACCGGTGGGGTAACCGTCGTGGTGGAGGTAGAGATGGCGCTCCGTGACGCCGGAAAAGCCTGAGAAAGTGTAGGTGCCACAGGTAGCCAATCTATTGAAGCAGCTGCAACTGCAAGTGCCACCGGCGTATCACCAGCGTGACTACTCAGCGAACACAAGAGCATGCCTTCATGCCTCCTGCGAAGCTGCTTCCGCCGCTTTTTCCTGGTGCTCCTTGAGGGTGACCCCCTTGGCGTCTTTCCATTCGGTGCGGCCATTGGCGTTGCGTGCGAGCAGCATGATCGCCGCCTGGGAGGGGGAGCTGAATTCATAGTCCTGGGCGAGGGTCAACCCGCCCGTTTCCTCCAGAAACACGCCCTGGCTCACCAGTTGTGCCCTGGCCGTCACCCAGGCGGGAGAGGCGGAGACGACGAAGTCAGTGCGGCCCCTGGCACCGCGCAGCACGGTGAAGCCTCCGGGCGACTCGAAGCCCTGTCCCGATGCATCCGGGCCCTTGAGGTGGAAGAGCCTGCGGCTCATCGCGGCCGGCTTACCCGTGGGCTGCTCAAAAGCGCGGAAGCCGAGCACTGGGCAGCAGAGAAGCAGCTCTTCGAGAAAGCCATCGGCTTCTGCCCGGTCCATCTCCGCCAGGGTGATCGAGCGCCCCTGCACCGCGTTCTCCAGGCGGCAGCGTTTGGCCTCCTGGGCCAGACGGATCAGGCGGGCCTCCAGATGCTGGGCATGGGCCTTGTTGAGGTAGCCGTCTTTGGAGGTGAAGGCAAAGGCGGTGGTCCAGAAGTCCCTGGTCTGATGCTGCTCCAGGCGGCGGCCCAGGGGATCGGCTTCGCCGATGTAGACGCGATCGGCACCACCTTCCGGGTCTGGACCCGAGAGCACATAGACGCCCGGGCGGCTGGCCTCCGGCCGCTGGGTGAATTCCTTGAGCTGGGAGCGGGGCACAACGAAGCCGATGCCGCTCCAGTTCGTCTTCTCGACGATGCGCATGCCGTCCGGCTGACCGGAGGGCACGAACAGGCGCAGAGCGAAGGGACGGGCGGGGGTCATGGGGTGGGATGGAGTGGTTGGAGCGATCCGGCATGACGCCTCAATTGTTCCTCCGCCTGTTCCCACTCACCCAGATGGGCCCGCATCAGGGATTTCCAGAGCCTGCCGTGGTTGGGAACGCTGAAGTGGAGCAGTTCGTGGACGATCACGTAGTCCCACAGGGCCTGATCGAGCGAGAGAAGGTCGACGCTGAAGTTGAGATGGCCGTTGGTGGAGCAGGAGGCCCACTTGTGGCGCATCGGGCGCATGCCGAGCCATACCACCTGCACATCAAGCTTCTGCGCCCAGTCGCGCACCCGGTCCTTGAAGGCCGCTTTGGCGTTGGTGGTCATCAGATGCGGTCCGCCTTCTCCAGCATGGTGAACAGCTCATCGACGATTGGTGTGACCTGCTCCAGCTCATCGCACTCGGCATAGATGGCGAAGGTGACCTGCTTACGCAGCTCACGCAGTGCGTTTTCGCTTCGCTTCCAGTTCGGGTAAGACACGAAGGCGGCCTTGATCCTGGTGCTCACGGCCTCTGGATTGTTGACCTTCGCATTGAGCAGGGAGCGGTACACGAAGAACGTGAGCCCATCGAAGCCCTTCTCGGCTTGCTCCTGCTTGCGGGTTTCGTTCTGACGCACCTCGGCCAGCAGTGCCTCCATTGCCTCGGACGTGGAGGTCTGACGCTGCTCAAAGCTCTCCTGCACCAGCCGGGCCCGCTCGGCCATGGCGATCAGGAAGGGGTCGTCGCTGTGGTCATCGGCGAACTTCTCGATGCTTTTGACCAGGTTGATCACTTTGCTGCCGTCACCACCCTGTTGATTCTTGATCAGTTCAATCGTGTCGCTGTTGATCAGCACGGCCTCGAGAATGCCGCGGGCCTGAAGCTGGCTCGCGCTCACGCTCTGCTGCACCAGGTCATTGGTTTTACGCTGAAACTCACGATCCACCGACACAGTGGTGCTGTAGGCCTTGCGAACGATGGAATAGGTGGCTGAGAGCGTGGCGAAATCATCCAGGAAAGGCCGCAGGAAGGCATCGGGTGAGATGATCTCGTAGAGCATCTCGATCTCCTTGTAGTCCTTGAAGAACTCCTTGCGCCGCTCGGGATCGCGAAAGTGCTGGATCAGGGTGTCGACGTCCTTGTCGTTGAAGTTCTGCTCGATCAGGCCAATGTAGACAGGTGCCTTGCTCTCCATCTTGTTCAGGAAGAGCACTTTCAGCAGCTTGAGGTCTTTGACGATGGCGTTGATCTCGTCGCTGTCGAAGGCAAGGGCCTTTTCGAGCTTGTCGAAGATGCCCACGAAATCAAGCACGAAGCCGTGGGGCTTCACCATTTTCTGGGCCTCGTTCTCGTAGGGGCGGTTCACCCGGGCGATGGCCTGCAGCAGGGTGTGATCGCGCATCGGTTTATCGAGATACATCGCATAGAGCACGGGCGCATCGAAGCCGGTGAGTAGTTTCTCGGTGACGATCAGGATCTTGGGCTGCTGATCGAGCTTGCCAAAGCTCTTGCGGATCTGGCGTTCCTTCTTCTGATCGAGGTGGAACTCCTTGAGCAGGGCTGAGTCGTTGTTGTTGCCGGTGTAGACGATCTCCGAAAGCTCAGTGGGCAGGCCCATCTCGGTGAACACGGCATCGAGGGCATGCTTGTAGAGGGCGCAGGCTTCACGGTCGACACCCACCAGGAAGGCCTTGTAGCCGAGGGGCTCCACGTTCTGCAGATAGTGGTTTGCCACGAAGCGTGCCACTTGCTGGATGCGGTCTTTGCCCTTGAGGAAATTCTTGAGGTTCACCGCCCGCTCAAGGATTTTGTTGAGCTCCTCAATGTCGGCCACCCCCTCGGCTTCGGCGAGGGAGAGAAACTCGGCGTCGAGCGTCTCGTGGGGCACGAGCATCTCGTTGGGGGCGAGCTGGTAGTAAAGGGGCAGGGTGGTGCCGTCTTCGATGCTGTCGGCGATGGAGTACTTGTGCAGGTAACCCTTGTCGTCTTCGCAGCCGAAAGTTTTGAAGGTGCCCTTGCCGTAGACGGTTCTGTCGACGGGGGTTCCGGTGAAGCCAATGAAGGTGGCATTCGGCAGGCCGGCCATGAGGAAGGTGCCGAGGTCACCGCCGGTGGTGCGGTGGGCTTCGTCGATCAACACATAGATGTTGGAGCGGGTGTTGAGATCCGCCGGCATGTCGCGGAACTTGTGGATCATCGTCACGATGATGCCCCGGTAGTCATCGCGTAGGAGCTGGTTGAGGCGGGCGATGCTGCTGGCGTGTTCCAGGTTGCCCAGGCCGAGGGCTGCGAGGTTCTTGAGCATCTGATCTTCCAGCTCATTGCGGTCGATCATCAGCAGCACAGTGGGCTTGTCGGCTTCCGGTACGCGGAAGAGTCGCTCGGCGGCCTTGATCATGGTGAAGGTCTTGCCGCTGCCCTGGGTGTGCCAGATCAGGCCGCGCCGGCGATGGGGATCCAGGGCACGGCCAACGGACGCATCGACAGCTGCGGTCTGGTGCTGGCGCAGGATGTATTTGTTGAGTTCTTCGTCTTTCTCAGCAAAGACGATGTAGTGCTGCAGGAAATCGAGAAGCTGCGGGATGGCGCAAAAGCTCTTGATCTTGCCCTCCAGCTGGCCCACCTGCTCATGCTTCCAGTTGAAGAGGTTGCGCCGCACCGTGTTCCAACTCACGCCATAGGAAAAGCCGATGGCATCGGTGGCGGTGAACAGCTGCTGGCTCACGAACAGCTCGGGCGTTTCGCGGTGGTAGCGGCGGATCTGATCGATGCCCAGATCGATGGCTTCCTGCTTATCGGCGTTCTTGCACTCGATCACCAGCACCGGGATGCCGTTGATCAAAAAGACCACATCCTCTCGTGTGCCGTAGTGGCCGTTGTGAAAGGCCCACTCCTCGGTAACTTCATAGATGTTCTTGCGTGCCTCCGGCACCCTGTCACGGTCGTCGTAATCGATCAGGATCAGGTCGCGCTCTCGCTTCTCCTCGTGGTCGAAGAACTTGCCACGGTTGCGCAGGTGCTCCACGAACTCCCGGTTGCCGTAGATGTCGGTGTGGAGATGGCGGAACTGCCCGAGTAAGGCGCCCACCGCCTCGGCGTAGCGCGGGTTGAATTCTCGGACCTTGGCGTCGAGCAGGACGTCGAAGAAGAGGGATCGGTTCTTGGCGCGGTCGCTGTTCGGAACCTCTTGATCAAAGCCCCGTCGCTGCTCGGCTTCTTCTTGGGACACAATTGTCCAGCCGATGGCCTCAGCGTAGGCGAGGATTCGCGATTGGACAGTTTTATGCTCTCCAGGCGTTGGCACTACAGAACTCTAGAAATTGTATTTCTTTCGGCGCAGTTCGAACGCGACTCTGCCACCCTCCATAGTATTGGTAATCGCATCGCAGACAGGTTCTTCGTCTATCGCACCGCCTGCAGCTTGTCGCCCCAACACCATCTGAATCACATTCTCCGAATCCCCATTAACCGCGATATTCGCATTATGCGTCGCGAGAATTAGTTGTCTGTTGTCCTTAGCTGCGCGAATCGTTTTGATAATTTCATTAATGATCATGTTGTCAAGATCCTCTTCGGGCTGATCTATGATAAGGGGTCCATGGGTTTGATTCATAAGAATGTTCAGCAATGTCGCAGCCTGCTCACCCTGCGAAGCCTTCCTAAATTCAATTGGGCTCCCGTCACGAATATGAAATACCTCCACGCGAGGACGCAGAATCGCCCTTAAAAGCACCGAAACTCGTTCGGTGGAGATTGCCTCCTTCAATCGTTCCATAAACTCTGGCCCAAGAGCTTCACTCAGGATCGGAGTTAATGGAGCATCACCCTTGTCTTCGGCAGCCCCTTCTTTCCACTTTAACAACTGAAGTGCCTCGTCCTGGATTTCCTTCCATTTCGCCGGCTTCTCTGGAACATTCTGAACATTTTTTAAAATTCGTTCAATACGTAATCCACGCAAACGTGGCAACTCAAATGCCTGCTGAATAGCCTCCTCAATCTCAGAGTAGTTTGGATCCTGTGCTAGACGGCCATTTGCCAATTGTGATGAAGCTTCTTCGATTGTGGCTATCTGATTTTGCACAACAGCCGAAAGCTGTACTTCCAACTCAGCTCTCTGATGCCGCAGTGCCACCAGTTCGGAGTCAGCATTCCGTAATTCGTTAACTTCAACTTCGGCAGCCTCTAACTGCTCCTCGACTTCACTAAGCTGCCCTCTTAGTCGTTCAATGCTTTCCAGAACAGCCTCCTTACCCGCTAGAAGTTTCTTTTGCTCTTCATATTCTCTGATGTGAGCTTCCAGTATTGGCGCCCAATCCTTCTCGGCGGAGGAAATCTTCCCCAGTTCAGAGTCAAACCAAGCTGTCGCAGACTCAAGGATGGTCTGTAGCGATCCACCTGGCAAGATCGCAGTCTGTAGCGAATTAAATACCTGCCTTAGAGTTTCGTTCTCAAGAAAGACCGGTTGTCCTGTGGTGGCTACGTTCAGTTTTGAAATCAGATCAGATAGAGAATCGCCAATTGTTTCCTTGCTGCGCTCTAGAACTCTGCGAGCTGAGGCAAGAGCCTCACCTTGGCGGGTGAAGTTCTCGTGCTCTGTGATCGCGGTCGCAGGCACTTGCCCGTCAGCAGAAAGTTGTTTCTCTAAATTCTCAATTTGTGACTTCAGTAGTAATATTTTTGTCTGGGCATGACTCTGGGCATGTTGAGAAGCCGACAGCCTCACAGCTTTCGACAGTGCATCTGTCAGAGATTGAGCATTACGCTTTAATTTCGTCTCAATCTCACTTAGCTGATGCGATGCAGGGGCGGTCACAAGACGCAATAAGCGCTCTTCAGCATCTCCTCTCGCCAGGTCAGATAGCTCCCCCTGGCGATACTGTTGAGTAGGAACAAGCATCCTGACATCTGCAACTGAGCTGAGGCTTACTGATCCTTCAGTTTCTACAGAAATGACATCCTGCCTGGCGACTGTACGGGTAAGGGTAATAGGAGTGCCGTTCAGGAGAACCTTCAGAGATATCTCACCTATTTCATGATCAAGAGTGCCTTCTAGGATTTCTTTAAGCCGCTGGGTTGCAGTAGTTTGTGTGTCTTGGTCGTCGTCGATTGCCGAACAACCCAAGGCAAAACGAACATACTCAATGAGAGTTGATTTACCAGCACCGCGCCCACCAATTATCGAATTCATCTGCGGATTGAACAAATATGTACCATCGGTTAGATACTTTGATCCACTAACCGATAGCTCGCTAATTAGCGCTTCTGGCAAAGCTGGTTCTGAATGGCGAATACGTGAATCAGGCGCAAGCATCGCTTGGCGTAGGGATTCCGCTTTGGGAGACGCCAACTTAATCCATGTTGCATGATTGCCGATTAACCGAAAATCAGCGTGCCGAGCATCAGAGCATGAAACCACTCCTCGCTTTTCCGATGCCCATGCAGGAATTTCTCCGTCCAGGATTCTTCGATCTCCTGGTTTAAGGTCATCTGGACGGGCCTTGTCCATGTAGCCCCCGACATATGGCATGTCCTTGAAGCGTTTATGAAAGCCCCTCCTGAGGACCGTCTTGTGTCCGTCTGGTTTTACATGAGGAAGAATGATAAAGCGGCCTTGCAATTCATCGTCACCATCCAATAAAGATTGAAGTTCTTCCAGATTATGGTTAAGCAACTCAACCTGAATGCCAAGTCTCTCTTCTGGCTTTACGTCTGCAGGAAGGCTAAGTCTTGATCTTGCTTTCTCGAATAGATTTTGGGCTAGATCTACATCGAATATGATTAATGCCTGACACGAATCCTTGCAAGTCAGTTCCATGCCGGGAAAAATCCAGAAATTGAGGTCAGGATCCGCCTCTTGCATTTCCGCAAGAGCTTGTAATGCCTCATAGACATAGACACCTTCATGATGATCAGTTATCGACACAGCTGTAAGGCCTTTCTCAATACATCTGCCGATAAATTCTTTGCAATAATCTCGTCGCACCGTTTGCAGATCAGCGTCTGTGTCTTCGCATGACAAGTGATCCTCCGGTCTTGCTCCATCCCAACTTCCATCTCGTGGCGAGTGGACTTGGAGATCCGTCTTTCGAAATTGCGCTCCGCGGGAACTCATGTGTTTGCCTCAGGATTAAACATGAGAGAATTCACCCGAATCTTTGCAGCCATCAGTTCGTGAAGTAGGGTGCGGAAGAGGACTTGGAGTTGGGCCTTCTTGTTCGCTGCGACGTTGATTTTCTGCTGAGTCGCCGAAAGTGCTGAAGCGATCTCCTCCTGCTCGTCCACTGTGGGCGGAATCCCGACTTTGACGGCTCGGAGTTTCGTTGGGGAGGTGTGCTTCACCTTGGATCCAGTGGAGGTCTTTGCGACTTCAACTCGCAGGTGTGGAAGGTTGAAGATGTGGAAGAGACACTGCTTGCTCAGGCGTTCTGTGTCCAAGTCGACGATTAGTCCGAGTCGTTGATTGTGGAGATAGCGGTTGCCCTCCGGAACGAACGCCGCGCTGCCAAGTAGACCTGATTTTTGCTCTGTCATCGCCACCACGAGATCGTCTTTGGCCAGGACATAATCCTGGGGAATGTCGCCAGTGAAAAACTTGGTCTTCTCCCTTTGGTCGCGGAAGCCACCTTCCTCGTGAAAGTGGCCGGGGGTCATCAGAATGTAGTCGCCTGACGGCTTGAAGAACTCGCCGTCGAAAGCGAAGCCATGCTTAACTTGGAAGAATTCGCCAAGCGGTATCACCTCCCAGCTTTCGGGGATAGGACCGATATCCGTTTGCTTCTGGGGTTCGTGGCGGATGCCTTCGGTGAAGAGCTTGTGCATGAGAGCCTTTTTCATCTCGGTGGTGGTCTGAATAATCCGCTCCTGCATTTCGATCGCCCGCTGCACTGTCGAAATGATGTGCGCGATCTTCTTCTGTTCGGGGAGTGGGGGGAGCGGGAACCAAGACGCCATTACGTCTGAATCGCGGACCGCCGGATAACTCGCACCACGCTCCAATCCTGCCATCCGAGCGTTGAAGTGGTCGGTGACCAGAAACGAGTAGAGGAAACCCGGTTCCGCCTTCGCCTTGTCGCACCGCAAAACACAGTATCCGGTGCTGGCAATTGCCCCGTCGAGTTCGGGGGGAACCAACGCAACTCGCCTTAGTGTCGGGCGAACTGTCGCAAACAGAACATCGTCAGTTTGAATTGATTTTCGTGCTCTGCTTGGAGCTTCAGCGCCAAGTGTGGGCGTAGCGCTCGTAATTTTGAAAGATGTGTTGGAGACAGCCGAGACATCGACGTATTGAAAAACCTCGTCGGGTATCTTTCGTGGATCGCGCAGCTTGGTTTTGACAATGACTCTGTTGATGGTCGAATCCGACCAAGTCTCGGGAAGCGGATAGGGTTTGCCGTCCATCATATTCCGATTTTCTCCAGAATTTCCTTCAGCGCCTTGTCCGTGTCGCGCGCCTCGGCTTCGATATCATCCAGCTCCTCAACGATCTCCGAGATGGGCCGGTAGGTTTCGGCGTCGCTGGTGTGAATGAAACGGCTTGGGGAAATGTTGTAGTCGTTCTTCTTCAGCTCGTCATGCTCCACGATGCGGCTGAGTTTCTCCTCCTCCTGCCAGCTGATCAGGGTGTCGGCAATTCGCTGGATGCCACCCTCAGGGATGAAATTCTTGGGATCCCCCTTTTCGAACATCTTGCTGGCGTTCACCAGGAACACCTTGCCCTGGCGCTCCGTTTCCTTGGCCTTGTTCAGGAACAGCACGATGCCCGGAGCCGTGGTGTTGTAGAAGAGGTTTTCAGGCAGGTAGAGCACGCTCTCAATCACGTCGTTCTCCACGAACCACTGGCGCACAGTCTTTTCCTTGTTGGAGCCCGCATTGCCCGAGCCGCGGGAGGCGGCGCCGGTGTCGAGCACCACGGCGGCGCGGCCGTTGGCCTTGAGGCTGGCGTGCATGTGCTGCACCCAACCCCAGTCCGCCGACGACTTTCCCGGGAACCCGGCCCCCGGTGGAAAGCGGTCGAATTCGTCGCTGTCATAGTCGGCCTCCGTGAACCAGTCCTGGTTCCACATCGGATTGGCCACAACGCGATCGAACGTGCGCAGCTTGCCTGCCTGGTTGCGGAACTTCGGGTTCTTGAATGTGTCGCCAATCTCGATCTGACCCTCCATGTCATGGATGATCATGTTCATGTTGGCCATCGCCCAGGTTTCGGGCACATACTCCTGGCCGAACAATTTCAGTGGTGCAATGGCGGCTCCGTTCGAGCACCGCACGCTCTCTTCCATGGCGATCTCGCATTTCACCAGCAGGCCGCCGGACCCGCAGCAGGGGCAGGGTCTATTAGAAGTCACCCTGAGGGTCGTTCTTCCGCCGGTTCCCGCCACCCCAGCAGTCTGAGCAGTCCCTTGATGTCGTGAGCCAGGGCGGCGATGCCCTCGGTGATCGACCAGATCCCATCGAGCCGCAGGGCATTGATCGCCAGGCTGCGGAGGGTGGCCAGGATCTGGACGCCGTTGTCCTCCCGGTAGCGGTGGGCGTCTTCCCTTAGCGGCACGTCGCGCACCCAGTGCCAGCTGTTCTCGATTGACCAGCGGTCTCTGACGTGCCGCAACAGGGCCATGGCTCCGGTCCGCAGACTTGAGACGTAGTAACGGGTCTCGTCTGTCGCCTTGCCATCACGGATGCCATGGCTGCGCACGGCGATGATTGTCGCGCTGCCCGGCCACTGCTCCACCACCCACTCCGGCGCAGGCATCGCCCGCAGGGTCCAGGTGATGTCACGGCCCCGTTTCAGCTCCCGTCTGCTGGTGCGCCACGGGATTCGCCGGCCATAGGTGAGCCGGTCTCTGATCAGCCGAAACCCCTTGCGGCGGCTGTGTTTGACGGCGATCAGGAAGTCGGCGCCGCGCTGGGCGAGGTAGAGGAAAAAGGGCGGTTGGCATGCAGCGCGTCGGCCTGCACCAGCACCCCGTCGAGCTCGACGGCCTCCAGCAGCTGGCGCAGCGCCTGGATCTCGCCACTGGCATCGGTGGCGTAGGTGGTCTGGGCGATTGCCACGCCCAGCGATTGGGAGTAGAGGCTCACCTGGGCAATGAACTTCGCTGCGCCGGAGGCGGTTTCATCGATGGAGCCCCGCAGCGTCTTGCCGTCACACACCAGGGTGTCGAGCTCCTCGGCCACGCCCGTCTGGGCCGCCATCCAGTCGCGGAGCAGGGTTTCAAAGCCCGCCACATCCAGCTGGGCCAGCAGCAACCGGAAGGTCGAATCCGACGGCGACTTGCCGAAATCAGTACCCAGCAGTTCGTTGAGCGTCTGGCGATGCCGTTTGGCAAAGCGCTCCATCCCCACCAGCGAGCCCTGGCCGCTGAGGATCGCGAGGATCGCCACCAGCAGCATCCACCACTGGGGGAAGCGGATGCCACGTCGCATGCGGCAGTCCGGCAGCGCCTGGAGAAAACTGATCAGATCGCCTGCTGCAGCAGGCGTGGTGGCGGGCTCAGAGGCCAAGGGTCAAGAGCGGGTCCCGCGCACGACACCGTAGGCGGGAGGCCCCGGCCAGGGCTATTGAGACAGACTTCTAATAGGCCCTGGCAGCAGGGGTCGTAGATCTCCATGCCGGGCTCCGGCTGCAGCACCTTGCTCATGATGCTGGCCACCTCGGGCGGTGTGTAGAACTCACCGGCGCTCTGGCCGCTGCCCTCGGCGAACTTGCGGATCAGGTATTCGTAGCTCTTGCCGATGATGTCGGCCTCCACGTCGCTCAGACCCAGGCGCTTGGTGCTGATCGCCTCGATCAGGTTGGAGAGGCGGTCGTCGTCGAGGTCGCGCTGGCCGTGCGTGGTGGCGTTGAAGTCCACCCGGTCGATGATGCCCTGCAGCAGCGGGTTCTCCCGGGCAATGGCCCGCATCTGGGTGGTGACCCCTTCGCCGATCTTGTCCGACAGCTTGCGGATCACGCTCCACACCGGCTGCTCCGGGTCGCCTGGCACCAGCGGCAGGTAGAAGCGCACCAGCTTGTGATCGGCGGCCACCAGTTGGAAGGCCTTCTGACGCGAACCCACCTCGGCGGCGATGCGGTTCAGCTCGTCGTCGAACACATCGCAGAGCCGCTTCGTGAAGATCAGCGGCAAGATGTAGTCCTTGTATTTCGGCGCGTCCTTGGCGCCGCGGATCGAGCAGGCCGCGTCCCAGATCCAGGATTCGAGGGATTTGTCTTTGGGGGTGCCGTTGCCGGCGGCTTTCCCATGGCGGGGGGCTTTGGCTTGCGTGGCCTGTTGCACGACCTGCTCGGCGTCTGCAAGGAACACCGTGTCGCTGCGGCCCTGGCCGCGTTTCACGATCCCCTTGGCCACCAGTGCCGCCTTCACCTCCTCGTAGAGGGGCTCCTCCCAGCCGAGGGCTTCGCGCAGGGCAGGGTTCTTGGCGGGGCTACCGGCCTCTTCCACGGCTTCGAGGAAGTCGTCCAGGTGCTCCTGATCGGGCATCGAGGGATCAGGTCGGTCCACGCTGGGGGAAGTCTGCCTGCGGTGGCGCGGTTTTGGGTTGAATTCAGGCAAGTTCTGGGCGACACAGGCCCACCTTCAACCTCACCACCGACGACGCCCGCCTGCGCCTGATCCTGCGCGAACTGGCCGACAAGATCACCCACCTGGCCTCGATGCGGGCCCTGGGCTTCTGCGTGAGCGTGGAGCACGCCCGCTGGATGGCCCGCAAGTTCGTGGCCGCCGGCCTGCGCGCCGCCGCCCTCGATGCCTCCAGCCCCCGCGACGAGAGCGCCGAGCAGATCCGCCGGCTTCGCGACGGCCAGCTGCAGATCCTGTTTGCCGTGGATCTGTTCAACGAAGGCCTCGACATCCCCGAGATCGACACGGTGCTGTTCCTGCGCCCCACCGAGAGCGCGATTGTGTTCCTGCAGCAGCTCGGCCGCGGGTTGCGCCTCTGCCGGGGCAAGAGCTGCCTCACGGTGCTGGGCCAAAAAACGCAACCAGCATCGGCCAGGCCCACCGCCGCTTCCGCTTCGACCTCCGCTACCGCGCCCTGCTCGGCGGCACGCGCGACCAGCTGCGCCAGCAGATCGAAACCGGCTTCCCTTCCCGCCGGCCGGCTGCAGCCTGCAGCTCGATCGGGTGTCCAGTGAGGGGGTGCTGGCCAACCTGCACGAGTCGCTGCCCAGCCGGCGGCCCCAGCTGGTAGCCGAATGCCGCAGCCTCGGGCGCTGTTCGCTGGCGGGGGTGTTGGAGGGGCTGGGGATGGAGCTGGGGGAGTTTTACAGGGTGGCGAAGTCGTGGGCGTTGCTGCAGCGGGAGCTGGGGTGGTTGGCGCTGGGCGAGGCCAGCGCCGATGAGCAGCGGCTGGGGCGAGGGATCGCCGGGGGCCTGCTGCATCTGGATGACCCCGAGCGCTTGTGCTGGCTGGCGGATCAGCTGCAACTGCCCATGGCGCCTGATCCGGTGGGCTTCGATTCCGCCACCGAACGCAGCTGGCGCATGCTGATGGTCCAGCTGTGGGGCAGCGGCCGGCACCACGTGCCCCTGGCCGAGGCCCTCGTCCGGCTCTGGGTTGCCGCCCACCTCCGCGCCGAACTGGTGGGCGCCCTCGACTGGGGCCGCGCCGAACCACCTCCCATTCCCCTGAAACTCCACGGCCGCTACTCCCGCTCCGAGGTGTTCGCCGCCTTTGGGTTGTTGAACGAGGCCCGCCCCTTCCCCGGCCGTGAGGGGGTGGGCTTTGACGAAGCCACCCAGTGCGACGTCTTCTTCATCACCCTCAACAAATCCGAGCGCCTGTTCTCACCCACGACCCGCTACAACGACTACGCCATCTCCCCATGGGAGTTCCACTGGGAGAGCCAGAGCCTCACCAGGGAAGCCTCCGCCACCGGGCAGCGCTACATCCACCACCGCGAGCGGGGCAGCAAGGTGCTGCTGTTTGTTCGCGAGGAAAACAAAAGGGGCGGCGTCAGCATGCCGTTCCACTGCCTCGGTTTTGCCGACTACCTGAGCCACGAGGGCGAGCGGCCGATGGCGATTCGCTGGCGGCTGCAGCAGCCGATCCCGGCGGCGTGGCTACCGGTGATGGGGTTGGCGGTTTAGCGTTAATCCATGGACATCCAGTCCCGGATCACCATCAACCCGGCGGTGCGCTTCGGCAAGCCCTGCGTGCGCGGCACGCGCCTCACCGTGGGGGTCGTGCTCGGTTCGCTGGCCAGCGGCATGAGTGAAGCGGAATTGCTGGAGGATTTCCCTCAGCTCAGCCACGACGACGTGCTCGCCTGCCTTGCCTATGCGGCAGATCGCGAGCGTTGCCTGGTCACGCTGTCTTCATCGGTGGCGTGAGCGTCTGCCTGCTCCTGGACGAGAACCTCTCAGAACGGCTTCTACCAATGATCCTGGATCGGTTTCCCGATTCCAGCCATGTGCGGCTGCTCGGCCTGGGTGGCGCTGATGATCTGGTGATCTGGGAGAAGGCCCGCCCCCAAGGTGATCTGCCTGGCTATCGGCAACGCCGGCAATGCTGCAACAGCGGCCCTGTTGCTTGCTCACGTCGAGGCCATCGAGGGATTCTCCACCCATCCTGAGGCTGGGTTCCTCCTCCTGCGGCCAGCAGGCCAGGCCCTATAGAACCTTCAGCGCCACCAAGGCGAGCGGCCGATGGCGGGGCCCTTCCCGGGGTGGCGGCTGGAACGGGAGATCCCGGCGGCGTGGCTGCCAGGCTGTTGCTTGGCATAACGGCGGGGTGGGCGGTTAGAGGGGGGCTGTTCGGAGCTCTGGCATCGGGTTTCACCTAGGCTCAGGCCAGTGAGGGTCGCCATGGTCTTTGCCATCCAGCTCAGCGACGAGCAGACCAGAGCCCTGGCTGAAACGGCCCGTCGACTGAACGTGCCCCAGGAAGACCTGGCAGCTGCAGCCATTCGGGATCTGCTCAGTCGCCCTTCCGCCGATTTCGAAACCATCGCTGCGAGAGTTCTCTCAAAGAATGAGGAGCTCTACCGTCGTCTGGCGTGATCCGCTTTCTTCAACTTGGTGAGGTGCTGGAGCTTCATCACCAGCGGCGGCTCACCAGGACTGAGAGATCTTGGCCTGCTGGAAGCTGCACTGAGCCAGCCTCGCCAAACCTTTGCCGGGGATGATCTTTATCCAACGATCATCAATAAAGCCGCCTGTCTCGGTTTTTCACTCATCACCAATCATCCCTTCGTGGATGGTAACAAACGAATTGGTCACGCCGCCACGGAGGTGATGTTGATGCTGAACGGCCATCAACTCAGGACCTCAGTGGATGCGGCAGAAGCCACAATCCTTGCTGTGGCCTCTGGTGGCCTTGATCGAAGGGCATACACAAGCTGGGTTGAGCGGCATAGCCATCCCCTGACGTGACCATCATCCAGTGCTAGGCACAAATCGGAATCCCAGCGCTCCTCACCACGCGCCAGGGAACCGTAGCCGCAGGCTTCTGCGCAGGAGTACTGGATCACCTTCTCGGGGGCGTAGCGCTCCACCAGCCGCTGCGTGAATGCCGGCAGCGCCTCGCGGCCTCGCGGCTCACCAGTGGGGGCGGTGTGGTGGTCATGGGCTTCATCATCACGATGCCACGAAGACCAGGCCGTGCTCTGGCAGGCCGGAGCCTGGCGCCGGGTGTGCCGATCACCGCCTCCACCCCCTGCCCTGGGCGCTGCCGGTGCCCCTGCTGCGCGTGCACGGCCGTTACAGCCGGGCCGAGATCGAAGCCGCCTACTGCTTCGCAGAAGCCTTGCGGCTACGGCGTGCTCACCGATCACGCCCCCTGGATCCATCGCGAAACCCTCAGGAAGAGCGAAGCCCTCTTCTCCCCCACCACCCGCTACCGCGCCCTGGCCCTCGGGCCGTCCCCGTTCCATTGGGAGAGTCAGAGCACCACCACAGCTGCTTCCGCCACCGGCCAGCGGTATGTCAACCACCAGGCGCGCGGCTCACGGGTGCTGCTGTTTGTGCGGGAGCAGCGCCAGCAGGGCACGGTCACGGAGCCGTCTGTTTGCCTCGGGTTTGCCACGTATGCAAGCCACGAAGGGGAGCGGCCGATGGCGATTCGCTGGCGGCTGGAGCGGGAGATTCCGGCGATGTGGATGCCGGTGATGGCGCTGGCGGTTTGAGGGGGGCTGGAGCCACTAACTTGAACCCATGGATCATTCACGCATCACCCACAACCCAGCCCAGTGCGGGGGCAAGGCCTGCATCAGAGGCATGCGGATCCGCGTCAGCGATGTGCTCGATCTGTATGCCGCTGGCCTTTCCCCCGATCAGATCCTTGCCGAGCTACCTGATCTTGAGCCCGACGATCTGCAGGCGGCTCTCAGCTACGCCGGACGCGAGTTGGATCATCCCGTGCTGGTGGCGTGATTCTCTGGCTCGATGCCCAGTTGTCGCCAGCCCTGGCACATTTGATCACAGCACAGTTCGCCCCGATCAAGGCGGTGCCAGTCAGAGAGCTCGGCCTCAGGGATGCCGATGACCATGTGATCTCCGTGCAGGGCCCGCCACCTCAGGTGATCTGGCTCCGTGTGGAGAACAGTTCCAACGAGGCTCTTCAGGCCGTGCTCCTCCGCACCCTTGAGCAGGCGGTGGCCAGCCTTGGCGAAGAGGATCCTGGGTCGAAATTCGCTCGCCAAGCTGAAGCCCCAGCCACCCATGCCGTTCCACTGCCTTGGTTTTGCCGACGACGTGAGCCACGAGGGCGAGCGGCCGATGGCGAGTCGAGCGCCTCGCGCACGACCGGATCCCCCCCCCTGTAGCGACCCTCGAAGGGCATCACCACGGGCTAACGAGCCGAACAGGATGACCTTCTCGTAGGCGTCACACTCCACCACCGTGCCCAGCCCGCGCCGGGTCTACATCCTTCAGCCCTGCCCCAGCAGCTGCCGCACCAGAGCAATCAATTCCTTCTTCGTGAAGCTCTCCAGGGGCGGCGATGGGGGCGTCACGCCATGGCGTTCGAGAACCTTGGCCAGATCAGCCTTCCTGAGCTTGGAGGTGCCCTTGATCCTGTGCTCCTTGCACAGCCGCTTGAGGCTGGCCACCGACTGCTGCAGAAAACTCCCCTTGCCCAGCAAGGCCCTTGGGTTGCTGTGGTCTACAGGCTGGGGATCCCGGAGGTCATCCAGGGCAGCACTGGAGCGCTGCAGATGGTCTGCCATCCGGCGGTACACCCGGGCATCGGTGCCAGCCAGTTCCCTGTTGGTCTGCTCCAGCAGATCGGCGATCGAAGGCCGAGCGCTCATGGCGTTTCACCGAGCTGGTCGTAGCCGCCAGGCTGGATCGCAGCGGCCTTGGCTTTCACCGTGCGCCAGCGTCTCGCCTGCTGGATCAACCGCCGGAACATCTCCACCAGCCAGAAGCCGCTTTGGCGTTCGCTCTCCTCAATCAGTCCCACCATCGCATCGCCCGTTTCCTCCAGCTCGCGGATCACGCTGCCGAGCCTGGCGTTGAGGGCATGGAGCCGCGCCTTGGTCCGGGCCTCATCAGCCAGATCTCTCTCCAGCTCCACCAACTCCCGTTGCAGCTCAGAGATCACCACCCCACGGCGATCGCTCTGGGCCTTGAGGATCCCGCGGGAGCGGTTGGCCGACACCAGGGCCGCGCGACAGTCCTGATAGGTGTCCTGCAGCGCCTCAGGCTCTGGACTCACAGGAAATTCGCTGGCTGAGCGGAGTGGCATCGAAGATCGAACGGGTGGCGTCAGATCTACCGATTCTGGGCACTGCCGCCTTGCTGTCTACCCAGAAGGCAGGAACGGCCAGCTGTCGCTGACCCTGAGATTCCGTTTCACATTGATCGACGAATTCATCTCATTGATGTTGTAAGCGCCCCGGAAGTCGTCAGGCAGCATCAATGAGATGCTCAAGAATGGCATCCTCCCGATCGCCCGCCAGCACCCGCTCGCCCTGGTCCGGGCCGCCGAAGTCAAGGGGCGCCAGGCAGGTCACCGCATGGCCATGGTCAACCCGCAGCACCACAGCTGCCAGGAATGCAGGGTCGGCCCAAGCCCCCTCCAAGCCTTCGTTGCTGCCGAGGCCCGTGGTTCGGACCCTGACGCCATTGTTTGGGCTCGCCGCCCTGGCTCTGGCAGCCCCCCTGCCCGCCGCCCTGCCCGCCGCCCGGGCCGGCGACGGTCTGCCGGGCTATGCCCCCGGCAGTGGGGTGGACGCCGCAACCAGAGAACCCCCTGTTCGGCACCTGGACGGTGGCAGAGCAGGAGGGAGCCCTGGAGGTGCTGGCGGGAGCGGCCCGCTACCGGGCCCCACTCACCCCCTGGGACGGCGAGACCTTCAACACCAGCCCCGACGGCCGGGCGACCAGCTTCAGCTACGACGGCTACCGGTTCCAGCGGCGGGAGCCCTGAGCGTTGGCCAGCGGCCATGATGCCGCCACCCGCCCCTGCCCAGGAGACCTTCCCCATGCCCCTGCCCTCCGGCCTGCCCCGCCCGCTGGTGCTGGGGCTGTCCTTCCCGCTCGTGGTGCTGAACCTGTGGGTGTTCGCCTCGCTCTACAGGGCCTTTGAGGGCATCGCTTCCACCTTCATCCTCGCCGGGGTGATCGCGTTGATCCTCAACCTGCCGGTGCGCCTGCTGCAGCGGCGCCTGGGGCTGGGGCGCAGCTGGGCGATCGGTTTGGTGGTGGGGCTGTTCCTGGCCCTGGCCGGCCTGATCGCCGCCACCCTGCTGCCGCTTCTGGTGGTGCGGTTTCTGGCCTTCACGCAGGTGCTGCCGGAGTGGATCTCCGCCACCGCCCAGCAGCTCGACGCCGTCAGTGGCAGGGCCTCCTATCTGGGCGTGCCGATCGAGGTCAGCGAAATCATCGAGGGCCTGGCGGCGGGGCTCACCGCGCAGCTGGAGGGATTGCTGCTCAACATCCCCGCCTTCATCACCGGATCGCTGGGGAACTTCTTCAGCCTCTTCTTCCTGTTTGTGCTCACGATCTTCTTCCTGATCTATGGCGGTGATTTCGTGCGCAACTGCCTCACCTCCTGGCTGCCTGGCGACAACGGCGTCAAGGTGCTGGCGGTGCTGCGCCGCAACTTCAACAGCTACATCTTCAACCAGCTGATTCTCGCCGCTGTGCTGATGGCTGTACTCACACCCACCCTCTGGTTGCTGAGGGCGCCGTTTCCCATTCTCTCGGGGGTGAGCATCGGCCTGATGGGCTTCATCCCGTTCGGAGCCATCCTCGGCATCCTGTTGTTCAGTGTGCTGTTCATGCTCAAGAGCTTCTGGCTGGGGCTGCGCATCTTCGCCGTGCTGATCGTGGTGGATCAGGTGATCGAAAACGTGCTGCCGCCGCGGCTGCTGGGCAAGCTCACCGGCCTCAACCCGATCGTGATCCTGTTTTCGGTGATGGTGGGCGCCACCCTCGCCAGTTTCTACGGGGTGATCACCGCCGTGCCGATCGCCGCCACCGTCAAGTCGCTGCTGCTCGACTCTGCCGAGCCGCCCTCCAGCTCGGCATAGCCCGCCCGACGCCGGGCATCGAGGGCCTCGAGGTAGCGGCGCTCGTTGTAATACAGCTCCTGAAAGCGCAGGGCGTCGCTGTTGAGCTCGGCGAACAGCTGTTCGATGCGGCCCTCCATGTCGCTGATCGGCACCAGGCCGGCATCCTCTTCGCTGCGCTCCAGCTGCAGCAGGCGGGCGATGCAGCGCTCCAGGGTTTCCAGCCGCTGGCTGCTCCAGGCGTCGAGCAGATGCCGGCAGCGCTTCAGGCTGCGCTGGCGCTCCAATGAGGCCAGGGCGCCGCGCAGCTGCAGTTGCGGCTGGCCCAGCTGCAGCTGCTGCAGTTCGCTGGGCTCGATCAGGGGCGTGAGCCGTGTCAGCAGGCTGCTCTCCTCCACCAGCAGCTGGTCGCTGAGCAGGCGGGGCAGCTCCAGGTCGGCCAGATCGAGGCCAGGATCGAGGCCGCGGCTCACCGCCTCCAGCCGGCCGGCGCCCAGGTTGTCCTCCTCCAGGGAGCAGATGGCGGCCCAGAGCTGGCGGTGGTGGGCCAGGCCGAAGTCCTCCAGCTCATGGCGGCGCAGCTCGGCGCGGATGCGGGGCCGTTCCGGCGGGCAGTGCAGGTAGAGCCGCAGCACCTCCGCCTCGGCCCGCTCCCGCAGACCCGCCTCACCGGGCTGCTCCCACTTCTGGGAGCGGCCGTGCCAGCGCTGGCCCTTCACCTGCTGGCGCAGGTCGTCCTCCAGCTGGATCGCCAGCCTCGCCTGGCCGCCGCTGAGCCGCTCGGCCACCTGCTGCAGGTAGTGGCTGCGCACGGCGCTCTGGGGCAGCTTGCCGAGCAGGGCCACCAGGGCGCTCACCGCCTGCTGGAACTGATCCGAGCGGGCCAGGTCCTTGCCCTCCAGCACCTGGGCGATCTGCCAGTCGAGCCACTGGGGCGCCTGATCCAGCAGGGCGCGGTAATCACCGGCGCCGTTCTGCTTCAGGAACTCATCGGGATCCTTGCCGGCGGGCAGGTGCAGCACCCGCAGCTCCAGCTGCCCCTGCAGCGCCAGCTGCTCCACCTCGCCGATCGCCCGCTGGGCCGCCCTCACGCCGGCGCCGTCGCTGTCGAAGTTGAGGATCAGGCGGCGGCTCTCGCAGCAGCGGCACAGCTGGGTGATCTGCTGGCGGCTGAGTGCCGTGCCCAGGGAGGCCACCGCATTGGTGATGCCGGCGGCATGCAGGGCGATCACATCGAAGTAGCCCTCCACCACCACCGCCCGGTCATCGCGGCGGATCTCGTTGGCGGCCCGATCCAGGCCGAACAGGTGCTGCCCCTTCTCGAACACCTCCGTTTCCGGGGAGTTGAGGTATTTGGGCTCGCCGCCCTCAAGGCTGCGGCCGCCGAAGCCGATCACCCGCCCCTGGCGGTCGCGGATCGGCACCATCACCCGGCCGCGGAAGCGGTCGTAGTGCCCACGGCGGCTGTCGCCGGCCTCCCCCTTGCGGGCCGCCACCAGACCGGCGGCCTCCAGCCATTCCGGGGCCACCCCCTCCACCTGCACCAGGTGGTTCAGCAGCCCATCCCAGCGGTCGGGGGCAAAACCCAGCTCGAAGCTCTCGATCGTGCCCTCACTGAGGCCCCGCTGCTCGCGCAGATAGGCCAGGGCGGCCGCCCCGCCCGGGGCACGCAGCTGGCTGCGGAACCAGCCCGAGGCCAGGCTCAGCACCCGGTGCAGCTGCTCGCGCCGGGAGAGCTGCTTGCGCAGCCGCTCCTGCTGGGGGCCATCCAGCGTTTCCACCGGCAGCTGGTACTTGCGCGCCAGCTCCAGCACCACATCACTGAAGCTGTGGCGCTGCAGCTCCATCAGGAACTTGATGGCGTTGCCGCCGGCGCCGCAGGAGAAGCAGTAGTAGAACTGCTTGGCGGGCGACACCGTCATCGACGGCGATGTGTCGTCGTGGAAGGGGCAGATCCCCACGAACTCGCGCCCCTTCTTCTTGAGCACCACGTGCTCTCCCACCACATCGACGATGTCCGCACGCTCCTTGACGGCCTCGATCGTGCGCGGATGCAGGCGGGGATGGAGCGCGGGCTGGCTCAAGGAGTGGCGCTACCGATGGGGGTTGGATCGCCCCCATTCTGCCGGACACCACCACAACTGGGCGCCCCTGTGGATGCTGGCCAGTGCCCTGGCCTTCAGCCTGATGGGGGTGTGCGTCAAGGCCCTCGGCGGGCGCCTGCCGGTGTCGGAGGTGGTGCTGGCCCGGGCCGTGGTGAGCGTGCTGATCAGCTGGTGGCTGCTGGGCCGGGCCGGGATCGATCCCTGGGGCAACCGCCGCGGGCTGCTGATGGGGCGGGGTCTGCTGGGAACAGCGGGGCTCTACTGCATCTATCAGGCGATCGCCGGCCTGCCCCTGGCGGTGGCCACGCTGCTGCAGTACCTCCATCCCACCTTCACGGCGGTGCTGGCCTGGCCGCTGCTGGGCGAACAGCCCGGCTGGCGGGTGGGAGGGGCTGTGCTGCTGGGCCTGCTCGGGGTGGGGGTGCTCACCATCCCGGCCGGTGATGGGCTGGCGGCCCTCTCCGACCAGCTGCCCACGCTGCCCCTGCTGCTGGCCCTGGCCGGAGCCCTGCTCTCGGCCCTGGCCTACGTGAGCGTGCGGGCCCTGCGCCGCAGTGAGCATCCCCTGGTGGTGGTGTTCTACTTCCCGCTGATGGCCCTGCCGATCAGCCTGCCCCTGGTGCTGCTGGATCCGGTGCAGCCCACGGCCGTGGAGTTCGCCTGGCTGCTGGGGGTGGGCCTGTTCACCCAGCTGGGGCAGCTGGGCCTCACCTATGGGCTGATGGGCATGGCCGCGGGCCGGGCCACGGCGATGAGCTACGTGCAGGTGCCCCTGGCGGCGCTGTGGGGCGTGTTCTGGTTCCAGGAGACGCTCGCTCCCTCCCTGCTGCTGGCCGCCGCCCTGGTGCTGGGTGCGACCCTGCTCAGCATCCGGGCGGGCTGAGGATGACCACCAGAACAGAGCTGGGCATCGGGGAGGACGTGCTGGCGGGCACCTGTGCCATCGCCATCGGCATCGGCCTGGCCCGTTTCGACTTCTCGATCCTGGCCAAGCAGATGGCCACCGCCGGCTGGATCGACACAGCCTCGATCGGCGACCTCTCCGGCGGCAATCTGATCGGCTGTTTTCACCAGTCGCGGCTGCGCCGGCACCAGCATGTGCTTGGCGTGATTGCCCTGGCCCTGGTGCTGACCGTGGTCTCGATGCTGGCCGAGGGGTTCTGGAGCAGCACCGGCTCCCAGGCCGTCTGGCGGTTTGTGGGGGGCTGGGCGGCGGCCCAGCTGATGACCGGGGTGCCGAGCCTGGCGTTGCGGCGGGTGCCGGCCAGGCAACTGCGCCTGAGCACGGCCATCGTGATGGGAGGAGCGGGCCTGGGTGGCCTGCTGGGGGCCCTGGCGGTGGGGCTGTTCGCCCCCTCCTCGCCCCGGCTTGCCTGGATCCTGCTGGCCGGCCTCAGCCTGCTGCTCTCCCTGCCGATCGTGGCCCTGCTGCTGCGCAACCGGCGGCATCCGCCGGTGTCCCCAGCCAGTCCCAAGGGCCAGCCGGGGCTGTCCCCGGGCCAGACCCACCGCGCCGTCTGGCCCGCCGGCCTGATCCTGTTGGCGGCGGCCTACGCCGTGGCGGCGATGGGATCGGTGCCCAGCGTGTTCTACGAGCCGCTGCTGCTCAGCCAGCGCTTCGGCGCCGGACCGGTGGCGGACAGCCACGGCCTGGCGATCTTCGGGGCCGGTGCCATGGGCGGCTCCCTGCTGGTGGTGTGTTTGCCGCGCGCCTGGGCCACCCGGCACTGTCTGGTGGGGGTGGCCCTGGCCGGGGTGGCGGCGGCGGCCCTGTTCGCCTGGGGAGAGAGCCAGGAGCTGGTGGTGCTGGGCTCCTTTCTGCTGGGTTGCTGGACCTGGATGATCGTGAGCCTCACCCACCTGCGCATCCACGACTTCGTCCCCAGCCAGGCGCACCGCCGCTGCTGGGCCACCTGCACCCTGCTCTATGGCCTGGGCCTGATGCTGGTCTCCTTCGCCAGCTCCGGCCTGGCCAGCAGCAACCTGCAGCTGGTGCTGGTGATCTGTTTGGGCCTGATCCTCCTGCACGCCGTGCTCGAGCTGGTGCAGTGCCGCGCTCCAGCCCTGCCGGATCAGGGGCTCCCGCTCAGGACGGCAGGGGATCGGTGAGCCAGAGCTGGGTGTCGCCGCCGATGGCGCCGCTGGGGCGGGCCAGCCGCCAGCTCTCGCCCCGCTCGCCGCGCTGCAGGTAGAGCTCGAAGGGGCTGTCCACCCGCACCCGGTCCCCCGGCAGACGCCAGTCGAAGCTGCCGCTGAGCCGCAGGCCGCGGGCCTCGCCGATCGCCACCGCCTGCTGCTCACTCACCCGCACCCGGCTCACCTCCGGAACGCCGTCGGGCTCAAGACCCAGCGACTGGGCAATCGACCCCTGGGTGAGCTGGATCTGCAGGGCCAGGGCGCTCAGCAGCACCCCCCGGGGCGGCTGGCCGACGCCGCCGCAGCCGCTGATCGGCAACAGCAGCAGCAGGCAGAGCAGCGGTGAGAGCAGCGGTGGCAGCAGCCGCTGGGCAAGGGTCCGCAGGGCGGGCAGCATGGGGGCGGTTTCACTTCCCCCATGATCGGCTGGCTGCAAGGGGACATCACCGATCCGTGGCAGCACGACAAGCGCTGCGGCCTGCTGCTGGTCTGCGGCGGCGTGGGCTACGAGGTGCAGGTGAGCCAGCGGCAGTGGCAGCGGCTGCCGCCCCAGGGCGGCAGCCTGGGCCTGCACATCCACCAGAGCATCCGCGAGGACGGCTGGACGCTGTTCGGCTTTGCCGAGCGCCAGGAGCGGGATCTGTTCCGGGAGCTGGTGGGCGTGAGCGGGGTGGGGCCCCAGATGGCCCTGGGCCTGCTGGGGGTGCTGGAGCCCACCGCCCTGGTGCTGGCGATCGTGCAGGCCGACCTGCGCCAGCTCTGCCAGGCGCCTGGGGTGGGCAAGCGCACCGCCGAGCGGCTGGCGGTGGAGCTGCGGGTGCGGCTGCAGGAGCGCTTCCTGGGCGGGCCAACACCGGGTAGCGAGGCCGAGCTCGAACCCCTGCCCGCCCTCAGCGACGGCAGCCGCGACGACCTGCACGCCACCCTCGCTGCCCTGGGCTACGAGGGGCTGGAGATCCACCGGGCCGTGCGGGGCGTGGCCGCCCAGGGGCTGGCCGCCGACGCCAGCGCCGAGGAGTGGATCCGCTGCTGCCTGCGCTGGCTGGCCCGATCCGCCGCCTGACAGGGCGGTAAAGTATCGGTTTGCACCGCAGAGGCCGGGGCAGGCCCTGCCGGGGCCACCAGGCTGCAGGCTCGCGCTCCGCCACTTCCCACACTCCATGCCGCTCACCACCGCCCAGAAGCAGGACCTGATCAACGGTCACCAGACCCATGGCACCGACACCGGTTCCGTGGAGGTTCAGGTGGCGATGCTGAGTGAGCGGATCAGCCAGCTCACCGGCCATCTGCAGCAGAACAAGCACGACTTCTCCTCCCGCCAGGGGCTGCTCAAGATGATCGGCCGCCGCAAGCGGCTGCTGGGCTACCTCAAGGGCATCAGCCAGCAGCGCTACGCCGATCTGATCGCCAAGCTCGGCATCCGCGGCTGAGGCCGTCCAGCAGCACGCCACCGCAGAGCAAGTCCATGGCCGGTAAGGGGTTGGGAGATGACGCGGCCGCCCGCGCGAGCCGCAAGGGGTCATCCTCCGGCCGCTCCAAGCCGTCGGCTGTTCCGAGCAAGAAAGCCGCCGCGGTGCCGAGCAAGAAGGCCCCGGCCCGGGCCATTCCCGATGTGGTGGCCAATCGCATGGCACGCCGGGTGGCCATCGCCACCGGCATCCCCACCGTGATGGGCATGGGGGTGTTCGTGGGCAGCTACCTGCTGGTGAGCCGCCAGATCGCTGACATCTCCCCCGGCCTCACCCTGGCCGCCTCCGGCGGCTGCTTCCTGCTGGGGCTGGTGGGCCTGAGCTACGGCGTGCTCTCCGCCAGCTGGGAAGACCAGCCCGGCAGCCTGCTGGGCCAGGAGCAGCTGGGTCTGAACATCGGCCGTCTGCGCCAGTCGCTGCGCAGCCTGCGCAGCGGCAGCTAGGCCGCCAGCAGGGGCGCGCTGATCCGCGCCTGAAACGCCGCAGCCGTGAGCGTGTCGAGGGCGGCGGCGGGATCGGAAACGCAGAACTGGGGGCCGAGCCGCACGAAGCGCACCGCCTCCCCCTGCTGCACCAGGGCCACCACCGGCACCCGCTGGCCGGCTTCGTCCTGGGGCGGACGGTGCCGGTGCAGGCATTCGCGCAGGCGGTGCTGGATGGCGATGTCGCCGGCCTGGTCGGCGGGCAGCTCCACCATCAGCAGCTGCAGGTCATCGATCGAGCGGCAGTCATCCACGATCAGCTGCACCCGGTCATCGCGGCGATCCACCGTGGCCCACACCAGCAGGCGGGCATCCACCATCAGGTGGTCGGCCAGGCGGGCGTAGCTGCGCGGGAACACCACGGCCTCGCAGCTGCCGGTGAGGTCTTCGAGCTGCAGCACGGCCATGCGATCGCCCTTGCGGGTGTTCACCTGGCGCAGCTCCGGCACCATCACCACGGCACTCACCTTGGCCTTGTCGGCCTGCTCCTCCAGGTGGGCCAGGGCCAGCGGTGAGAGCAGTTTCACCGGCCGGGCCAGCTGCTTGAGCGGATGGTCCGAGAGGTAGAAGCCCACCAGCTCCTTCTCCAGCCGCAGCTTCTCGGTGGGGGGGTAGTCCTTCACCGGGGCGGCCTTCGGGGCCGTGCTCAGGTCGGCCCGGCCGGCGGCGGCGTCAGGGCCCGGGTCGCTGGCGCTGCCCATCAGGTCGAACAGGTTGCCCTGGCCGCTGGCCCGGTCCTTGGCCCGGGAGCTGGACCAGTCGAGCACCAGATCCAGATCGGCCATCAGCTGGGCCCGGTTGGCGGCGGGCTCCAGGGCATCGAGGGCGCCGGAGTGGATCAGGGCCTCGAGGGCGCGGCGGTTGAGCTGGTGGCCGGGGATGCGGTCGCAGAGATCGGCGAGGCCCTGGAACGGGCCGTCGCTGCTGCGGCTCTCCAGCAGCTGGCGGATGGCGCCATCGCCCAGATTGCGCACGGCGGAGAGGCCGAACAGGATGCGATCACCCACCGGCGTGAAGTCGATACCGGAGGCATTCACATCGGGGGGCATCACCTCGATGCCCATGGCATTGCAGTTGGCGATGTAGCGCTGCACCTTGTCGGAGGCGCCGGCATTCACCGTGAGCAGCGCCGCCATGTAGGCCACCGGGTAGTGGGCCTTGAGGTAGGCGGTCTGGAAGGTCACGGCGCCATAGGCCGTGGAGTGGCTCTTGTTGAAGCAGTACTCGGCGAACAGCACCATCTGCTCGAACAGGGTTTCGGCCACCCGGGGCTCCACGCCGCGATCGGTGGCCCCCTTCACAAACAGGCTCTGGTGTTTCTCCATCTCACTCTTCTTCTTCTTGCCCATCGCCCGGCGCAGCAGATCCGCCTCGCCGAGCGAATAGCCGGCCAGGTCCTGGGCGATCTTCATGATCTGCTCCTGATACACCATGATCCCGTAGGTTTCGCTCAGGATCGGCTTCAGGGCCGCGTGCACCACCTCAATCGCTTCGCGGCCGTGCTTGCGATTGATGAATTTGGGAATCAGCCCCGCATCCAGGGGGCCCGGCCGGTAGAGCGCCAGGATCGAGGAGATGTCCTCCAGGGATGAGGGCTTCAGATCGCGCACGATCTGGCGCATGCCACTCGATTCCAGCTGGAAGATGCCCTCCAGATCGCCGCGGGCCAGCAGGCTGTAGGTGGCGGGATCATCGAGGGGAAGGCGGTCGGGGTCCACCCGGGCGCCGGTGCTCTCCTCCACCAGGGCCAGGGTCTTGTCGATCATGGTGAGGTTCTTGAGGCCGAGGAAGTCCATCTTCAGCAGCCCCATCGACTCCACGTCTTCCATGAAGTACTGGGTGATCACCTGGCCGTCGTTGTTGCGCTGCAGCGGCACCAGCTGATCGAGGGGATCGGCGGCGATCACCACGCCGGCGGCGTGCACGCCGAAGGTCTTGTTGGTGCCCTCGATGCGCATCGCCATGTCCACCCAGCGGCGCACCTGCGGATCCCTCTCGTACTTCTCGCGGAATTCCGGCGCCGGCGATTCAGGGCCGATCATCTCCTTGAGCTTGGCCGGTTTGCCGCGCACCACCGGGATCAGCTTGGCCAGCCGGTCGGCGTCGCCATAGGGAATATCCAGCACCCGGGCCACGTCCTTGAGCACGGCCTTGGAGGTCATGCGGTTGAAGGTGATGATCTGGGCCACCTTGTCTTCGCCGTAGCGCTGGGTCACGTAATCGATCACCTCGCCGCGGCGCTCGATGCAGAAGTCGGTGTCGATGTCAGGCATCGACTTGCGCTCCGGGTTGAGGAACCGCTCGAACAGCAACCCATGCACCACCGGATCGATGTTGGTGATGCCCAGGGCATAGGCCACCAGGGAACCCGCCGCCGAGCCCCGTCCCGGCCCCACCGGAATGCCACTGTCGCGGGCGAAGCGGATGTAGTCCCACACCACCAGGAAATAGGTGGGGAAGCCCATCTGCTCCATCACCTGCAGCTCGAAGTGCAGCCGTTCGCCATAGGCAGGATCGAAAGGCGCCCCGGCGGCCAGCTCCAGCCGATCGCGCAGGCCCTGCTCCGCCACGCTGGTGAGATAGCTCACGGCGGTGTGGCCCTCCGGAATCGGGAAACGGGGCATCTGGTAGCGGCCCAGGATGTCGTAGTCGTCCACCTTCTCGGCCACCCGGACCGTGTTGGCCACCGCCCGCTGGATCAGCTCCGGCTCCAGGTGATCGGCGAACAGGCCGAGCATCTCGGCCTCGCTCTTGATGTATTCCGTGCCGGTGTAGCGCAGCCGCTTCTCATCGCTGATCAGCTTGCCGGTGAGCACGCACAGCAGGGCATCATGGGCCTCCACATCCCCCACGCTGAGGTAGTGGGCGTCGTTGGTGGCGATCAGCTCAATGCCCAGCTCGGCGCCGATGCGGGCGATGCCGCTGTTGACGATGCGGTCTTCAAGGCCGCCGTGGTCCTGGATCTCGAGGTAGAAGTCGTCGCCGAACACCTCCTGGTACCAGGCCGCCACCTCGCGGGCCACCTCGGGCCGGCCCCGCAGGATCGCCTGGGGGATCTCGCCGCCCAGGCAGGCCGTGGCCACGATCAGCCCCTCGCTGTGCTGGCGCAGCAGCTGCTTGTCGATGCAGGCCCTCGCGAAGATGCCCCGGCCGCGCATGCCGCGCAGGTGGCTGAGGGAGGTGAGCTTCACCAGATTGCGGTAGCCCACCGCGTTCTTGGCCAGCACCACCAGGTGATACCGCCGCTCCTTCTTGGGCGGGTTGGGATCGTCCAGAGAGCCGTTGATCACGTACATCTCATTGCCGATGATCGGCTTGATGCTGGCCTTGGCGCAGAGCTTCAGCAGTTCAATGGCGCCATACATGACGCCGTGGTCGGTGAGGGCCAGGGCCGGCATGCCCAGGGCCACGGCCCGCTCCACCATGGCCGGCAGCTGGCTGGCCCCATCCAGAAGGCTGTAGTCGCTGTGGTTGTGGAGGGGGACGAAGGCCACGGACAACCGCATCTGTGGTGGTCAGAGTAGGGCCGCACCACCAGATCTGGGGTGGTGCAGTTCAGACGGCCAGGGCCGCCTCGGGACGGCGCTCCATGACCCTGGCGGCCAGCTCGTAGTGGTGCGCCACCTGCAGCAGCAGACCCTCCTCCAGCACATTGGTGATCAGCTGCACGCCGATCGGCAGGCCGCGCTCGTCAAAGCCGCAGGGCAGGCTGATCGCCGGCAGGCCGGCCATGTTGGCCGGGATCGTGAGCAGGTCGGCCAGGTACATGGCCAGGGGGTCGTCGGTGTGGGCGCCGAAGCCGAAGGCGGTGGTGGGGGAGGTGGGGGTGAGCAGCACATCCACCGCCTCGAAGGCCCGGTCGAAGTCGCGCCGGATCAGGGTGCGCACCTGCTGGGCCTTCTTGTAGTAGGCATCCACATAGCCGGCCGAGAGGGCGTAGGTGCCGATCAGGATGCGGCGCTGCACTTCATCGCCGAAGCCCTCGGCGCGGCTGCGGGCGGTCATCTCGGCCAGGTTGGCGGCCCCTTCGGCCCGATAGCCATACTTGACGCCGTCGTAGCGGGCCAGGTTGGCCGAGGCCTCCGACGGGGCAATCACGTAGTAGGTGGCGATGCCGTCGTTGAAGCGGGGGCAGCTCACCTCCACCAGCTCGCAGCCCTGCCGCTCCAGGGTGGCGGCGGCCTCCAGCACCGACGCCTTCACCTCGGGGGCCAGGCCCTCGGCCTCCAGGCACTCGCGCACGATGCCCACCCGCAGCCCCGCCACCGGCTGCTGCAGCGCGGCGCGGTAGTCGGGCACCGGCAGGCGCAGGCAGGTGGAGTCGCGGGGATCGGGGCCGGCGATCACCTGCAGCAGTTCCGCCGCATCGGCAACGCTGCGGCTGAAGGGGCCCACCTGATCCAGGGAGCTGGCGAAGGCCACCAGCCCGTAGCGGCTGACGCGGCCGTAGGTGGGCTTCAACCCCACCACGCCGCAGAAGGAGGCGGGCTGACGGATCGAACCGCCCGTGTCGGAGCCGAGGGCACCGAGGCACTCGCCGGCGGCCACGGCGGCGGCGCTGCCACCCGAACTGCCACCAGGAACCGTCTCGGGGTTCCAGGGGTTGTGGCTGGGCCCGAAGGCGGAGGTCTCGGTGGAGCTGCCCATGGCGAACTCATCGAGATTGGTCTTGCCGACCAGCACCGCGCCGGCCTGCCAGAGCCGTTCGGTCACGGTGGACTCGTAGGGCGGCACGAAGCCCTCCAGCATGCGGCTGGAGCAGGTGGTGGCGATGCCGGCGGTGCAGAGGTTGTCCTTGATCGCCAGCGGAATCCCGGCCAGGGGCGGCAGCGGCTCGCCCGCGGCCCGGGCGGCATCGACGCGGTCGGCATCGGCCCGGGCCCGTTCAGCCGTCACGGCGAGGAAGGCCTTCACGGTGCCGTCCACCGCGTCGATCCGGGCCAGGTGGCGGTCCGTGAGCTCCCGGGCCGACACCTCGCCCCGCTCCAGCTGCCCACGCCATTCGGCGATACCCATCCAACCGCTCAGGTGCTTGCGGCGACGCTATCAGCCAACCTCAGTGAGCGGCTCGCCGCGGCGGAGGCGCAGCAGCTGCACGTCCAGGGAACCGGGCGCTTCGGCCTGCAGGTCGGCCACAAAGGCCGGCAGCCGGGCCTCGAGGCTGCTGCGCCGCAGAAAGGGGCCGAACCAGTACGTGACCTCGGGAGACTGGGTACGAACCCTTCCCCACCAGGCCAGACCCAGACCGTTGGCGCAGCTGCGCAAAGGCCAGAGCAGCAGGTTCATGCACAGAAGCCTCTCAAGCGCCCATTGTGCCCCTCCGCTGGGACGGCTCCTCCCAGACCGGGCTCAGAGGGTGATGTCGGAGCCGAAGGCCGGATCGGAGCGGGGGGAAGCGTCCGCCTGCACCAGCTCGGGAGTGGCTTGGGGCAACTCCGGAACGGGCCGCTCAGGGGGCTCGGAGCTGGGCTCAGCCATGGGCTGGGGCCCAGAGCTGGGCTCAGACAGGACTTCGGGCTGCTCCACGGAATCGGCCTGGATCAGCCCTTCTGACTCGAGCACCGACGACACCTCTGAGAGAGCCTCTGGCAAGGCTGCCGAGAGCTCCTGCGGTTCGGTCGCCTCAGGCGCAACCCACTCCAGGGCCTGTTCCTCAGCAGGAGTCGCATCGAGAGCAGAGGGCTGGGCCTCGGCGAGCGGCTGGGGCACCGGCAGCTGGGGCCGACGCAGCCGGGGCGCGGGTTGGCCCCCCTTGAGGCCCTGCATCCAGCCGCGGCGGGCCACCTCGTACAGCAACATCGCCGTGGCCACCGAGGCGTTGAGGCTGGGGGTGGCGCCCCGCAGCGGGATGCTCACCAGCTGGTCGCAATGCTTGCGGGTGAGCATCGCCAGGCCGTCGGATTCGGAACCGGTGACGATCACCAGCGGACCCTCCAGGTCGGCCTGCTCCAGGCTCACCGTGCCCTCGGACGCCAGGCCCACCACGCGGTAGCCCTCCTCCTTCAGGGTCTCGAGGGCCCGGTTGAGGTTCACCACCCGGGCTACCGGCAGGTGCTCCAGGGCGCCGGCGGCCACCTTGGCCACCGAGCCGGTCAGGCCGGCACTGCGGCGTTGGGGCAGCACCATGCCGTGGGCTCCCAGGGCCTCGGCGCTGCGGGCGATGGCGCCGAGATTGTGGGGGTCGGTGATGCCATCGAGGGCCATCAGCAAGGGCGGCTCGCCCACCGTGCGGCAGCCCTCGATCAGGGAGGTGAGGTCGAGGGTTTCGGCGGCAGCGACCTGCAGCACGATGCCCTGGTGCACGGCGCCGCCGGTGAGCTGGCCGAGCCGGGCCCAGGTGACCTCCTCCACCAGCACACCCGAGGCCTTGGCCTCCCGCAGCAACTGCAGAAAGCGTGGGCTGAAGCGCAGCTCCGGCGTGCACCAGATGCGGTGCACCGGCCGACCGCCCTCCAGGGCCGCCTGGGCTGGATGGCGGCCCCAGATCAGGTCATCTGGGGTCCTGTCCTCGCCATGGCGCTCGGCCTCCGGCAGGGGACGGGCCTGGTCGGCGTCCACCGCCACCACCCGGGCGGGGCGTTCGGAGCTTCCGGGGCGACGTGGGCCGCTATAGCTGCGGGCCGGACCACGGCTGCTGCTCTCACGGCGGGCGGGCGGGCGGCTCCAGTCGCGGCTGCCGCCGGCGGCGGCGCCGTCTCGGGGCGGCCCCTCCCGGTTCCAGCTGGAACGGCCCGCGCTGCCAGGGCGATCCGGACTGCGGCGCGAGAAGGAGCTGCGCTCCCCCTGGCTGCGGGGGCCTCCGAGCCGGCGGGCGGCCGCAGGACGGGCGCGCTCCCAGCCCGAGTCGGCTGCTCGGCTGCGACCTTCCGCCGCGTCGTCCCGGCCAGGGCGACTGCCCTCGCGGGGCCCCTCTCTGGAGCCCCCCTTGGAGCGCTCCCGGTCGCGGCCATACAGACGCCCTCCATCCCGGCCCGGGCGCGCGGCCCCTCGGCCCCCACTGCCCGTCCGCTTGTCCGGACGGCGATCAAATCGAGGGCTCATGGTCTGTGCGATCAGGGGTTGTGGTGCTGCAAGTGATCTAGCAGCACGACCAGCCGGGCCGGATCGTGCAGGAACAGCCAGCCCAGCAAGGCCTCAAAACCCGTGGCCCTGGCATAGGTGGCTGGGTCGCTGCCGCGCGGTCCGCGGCCGGCGCGGTTGCGGGCCCGGCGCACCAGATCCGCTTCCGCCGGCGTCAGCCGAGGCTCCAGCTTGGCCAGCAGCCGTGCCTGGGCTTCAGCGCGCACCTCGTCCACCACCTGCCGATGCAGATCCCTGGCCCGGCCCGGCGTGCGGCAGCGCTCCAGCCGCTGGTGCAGTTCCCACACGGCATCGCCGAGCCAGGCCAGCTGCAGCGGGCCCAGGTCTGAGTCAGGGGGGCGGGCCTGCAGATCCGCCAACCAGCTCAACCGGGCTGGGACGGCCGGCTCAGGGGGCGAGGCGCTCAAGGGCTGTGGGCAGGTCGGGCTGCAGGTGCAGGAACTCCTCGAGGCGCACCAGCTTCACGGTCTGCACCACCCGTGCATTGCCCACCACCAGGAACTGCTGCTTGTCGGTGTTGCACTGTTTGGCGAGCTGCACCAGGGCGCCGAGTCCTGAGGAATCGATGAAGTCGATGCTGCTCAGATCAACCACCAGGGGCTGGCCCGGGCTGCGGTGCTCGGCGATGAACGTGCCGAATTGCTTGTCGGAATAGGCATCCAGCTGGCCCGTGAAACGGAACAACTGACAGCGGGCCTGCTGCTCAAAGCCGCCGCGAAGAGACACCGTGAGACGCTGCAGGTCGGTGATAGCACTGCCCCCAAGACGTGACTGCGGGGAGTGTAGAGAGGTCCACCGCTCTTGCAGCAAGCCACAACAAAAGTGCGCCTGGGCTGGGGCTTCAGGCCCGGCGCTCGGCCATCAGGCCGGCGAAGCGGCCGAAGTGATGGTCGGCGTCGTGAGGGCCCGGGCTGGCCTCCGGGTGGTACTGGATGCCGAACACCGGCTGGTCGCGCAGGGCCAGAGCGGCCAGGGTGCCGTCGTTGAGGTTGAGGTGGGTGATCGACACCCGCTCCGGCGGCAGGGAGTCGGCCGCGATGGCAAAACCGTGGTTCTGGCTGGTGATCTCCACCTGGCCCGGACTGCCGCAGGGATGGTTGAGGCCCCGGTGCCCGTAGCCGAGCTTGAAGCTGCGTCCCCCCAGCGCCAGGGCCAGGATCTGGTGGCCCATGCAGATGCCGAACAGGGGCAGATCGGCCTGCTTCAGGAGGCCCGTCACCAGCTCCACGCCCGTGGTGACGGCCGCGGGGTCGCCGGGGCCATTGGAGAGGAACACCCCCTCGGGGCGGTGGGCCAGCACCTGCTCCAGGGTGGAGCTGGAGGGCAGCACGGTGACGTCGCAGCCGTGGGCCACGAGGCGATCGAGGATGGCGCGCTTGATGCCGAAATCGATCGCCACCACCCGGTAGCGCTGGTCGGGGCTGGGCTGGAGCCGCTCGTCGAAGCCGGCCTGGCAGGTGGAGGTCCAGGTGTAGGGCTCAGGGGTGCTGACCCTGGAGGCCAGATCCAGCCCCTCCATCGACGGTGCCGCCGTGATCTTGGCCAGCAGTTCCTGGGCAGAGCGGCCATCGCTGCTGATCGCCCCATTGATCGCTCCGCCTTCGCGCAGATGGCGCACCAGGGCCCGGGTGTCAACGCCACGGATGCCCACCACGCCGTGCTGCTGCAGCCAGGAGTCGAGGCTGGCCTCGGCCCGCCAGTTGCTGGCCACGGGCGCCAGCTGGCGGGCGATCACGCCGCGCACATGGGGCCGGGGGGCTTCCTGATCGGCGGCGTTGACGCCGGTGTTGCCCAGTTCGGGGTAGGTGAAGGTCACGAGCTGGCCGGAGTAGCTCGGATCGGTCATCACCTCCTGGTAACCGGTCATGCCGGTGTTGAACACCACCTCGCCGATGGCCGTGCCCACGGCGCCGAAGGCCTCACCGCGCAACAGGGTGCCGTCGGCGAGCACCAGCAGGGCCGCGCGCGGGGAAGCGGTCATGGCCTCGGGCAGAGCGGTGTCGAGAAGGGCGGTGTCGGGCACGGGCTGGCGGACGGAGGGTGGCGGGAAGCAACGGGCGCAGCGGAAGCGTTCTCCCTGCATCGATCATGCCCTGGGTCACCACCGCCGCCGGTGTGCATGGGCACTTCAGGGCTCAGCGGGGCTCAGCCCGGTGCCAGGGCCTCCTGCAGGGCCTCGAGGCTGCGCCAGGCGGCGCCGTCGGCCAGCGCCCGCCGGGCCGGTTCACAGCCCGCTGCCGGGGTCTCGCTCAGGCCGGCCGCCCACAGCACCAGGGCGGCATTGAGAACCACCACATCGCGCTGGGGCTGGCTGCCCCGGCCCTGCAGCACCGCTTCGAGAATGGCCCGGTTGGTGGCCAGATCGCCACCCGCCAGCGCCGTGATCGGGGCGCTGGCCATGCCGAGCGCTTCCGGGTCGAGCCACTCATGGCGCACCTGGCCGTCTTCCACCAGCCGCAGGTCATTCACCCCGGCCAGGGAGGCCTCATCGAGCCCGCCGGCCCCATGCACCACCACGGCCCGGCGCAGGCCGAGGCGGGCCAGGGCGCCGGCCATCGGGTCGAGCAGGTCGGCGCGGGCCACCCCCAGCACCTGGGCCTGCGGCCGCAGCGGATTCACCAGGGGCCCCAGCAGGTTGAACACGGTGCGCACCCCCAGGCTGCGGCGCAGGGGGGCCAGACCCACCAGGGCGGGGTGCCAGCCGGGGGCAAACAGAAAGGTGAGTCCGGCCCGGGGCAGGGCGGCCAGCACCTGCTCCTGCGGCGCCTGCAGGTGGATGCCCAGGGCCTCCAGCACGTCCGCCGAGCCGACCCGACCACTGGCGCTGCGGTTGCCGTGCTTGGCCACGGCCGCACCGCAGGCGGCGGCCACGAAGGCCACCGCGGTGGAGATGTTGAAGCTGTCGGCGCCGTCGCCACCGGTGCCGCAGGTGTCCACCAGCGCCAGGGCCGGCCGCGGCAGCTGCAGGGCGCAGGCCTCCAGCAGCACCTCAGCCATCGCCGCCAGTTCCTCCGCCTCCACCCCCTTGGCCCGCAGGGCGGCCAGCAGGGCGCCGGTGAGCACCGCTGGTATCTGCTCATCCAGCCAGCCGCGCATCAGGGCCGTGGCCTGCTGCGCCGACAGGGCCTCGCCGGCCAGCAGCTGCTCCAGCAAAGCGCTCCAGGCGGCCGGGCTGCCCGACGCAGCGGAACCGGAAGACGGACTGGCAGGAGGGGGAGTGGCGGCCATGGCTGGGCAGAAATCGGCAAGAAAAAGCCCGGGTGCAGAGCACTCCGGGCCGGGTGATGGGGACCCACCCACTATCACCCGAAGCGGGGCTCTCCGGGACACACCCATGCCGCAACATGCTCAGCCCAGGACCAGCTGACAGGCGAACAGGCCCTCGGGCCGAGCCGTGAGCACCTGGGGCCAGGGGCCTCAGCTCTCTTGGGCGGAGGTGTCAAAGCCCGATCCCACGGCCTCGCCGCCGCTGGGCGATGGCCGGAAGTCGGCGGCCCAGATGGCGCGGGTGCGCTCGTGCAGGGCGGCACGGCTGAGCGTCCAGAAGCGCAGCACCTTGGCCAGGTCGTCCTGGATGTCCTGGGCACCCGGAAACCCTTCGTAACGCATCAGCAACCGGGCCGCATCCACCAGATCCGCATCGGTTGGTTCGGCGGCCGCCAGCAGCCGATCCACCACCACCCGATCGAGGGCATGGAGGGGATGGCTCTGGGGCTGGGGCGCATCGGCAGCGGCAGCGCCACCGGGAGAGGGCTGGGGCATGGGGGAGGAGGCAGGCGCGGGGTGCATGGCCGCGATCCCTAGGTTGGTCCCACTTTGGCGAAGGCCGCGTGGGCGGGTTCCGGCTCGATCTGATCAGGCGCTATCTGCGGCCCCACCGGCGCACCGTGCTGATCGGGGCGGCCGCCCTGGTGGTGGTGAACCTGCTGAGCGTGAGCATTCCGCTGCTGGTGCGCGGCGTGATCGACGACCTCCAGGACGGCTTCGCCCTGCGCGATGTGTACCTGCAGGCCGCCCTGATCATGGCCCTGGCCACGGCCATGGGCGCCGTGCGGCTCTATTCGAGGGTGCTGGTGTTCGGGGTGGGGCGCCAGGTGGAGGCCGACCTCAAGCAGCAGATCTTCGACCACCTGCTGCTGCAGGAGCCCGGCTGGGTGCAGAGCACCGGCAGCGGCGAGGTGATCAGCCGCGCCACCAGTGACGTGGAGAACGTGCGCCGCCTGCTCGGCTTCGCCGTGCTCAGCCTCACCAACACCGCCCTGGCCTACGCCCTCACCCTGCCGGCGATGCTGAGCATCGACCCCTGGCTGAGCCTGGCGGCCGTGGGGCTCTACCCGCTGATGCTGATCACGGTGCGCCTGTTCGGCGGCCGCATGATGCGCCAGCAGCGCCGCCAGCAGGAGGCCCTGGCCGGCCTGAGCGATCTGATCCAGGAAGACCTCTCCGGCATCAGCGCCATCAAGATCTACGGCCAGGAGGCCACCGAACAGGAGGCCTTCGCCTGGCGCAACCGCCTCTACCGCGATGCCGCCCTGGGCCTGGCCCGCACCCGCAGCACCCTCTTCCCCCTGCTGGAGGGCATCTCCTCGATCAGCCTGCTGCTGCTGCTGGCCCTGGGCAGTGGCCAGCTGGAGAGCGGCCGGCTCAGCATCGGCAACCTGGTGGCCCTGATCCTGTTCGTGGAGCGGCTGGTGTTCCCCACCGCCCTGCTGGGCTTCACCCTCAACACCTTCCAGACCGGGCAGGTGAGCCTGGAGCGGGTGGAGGACCTGCTGCGCCGCAAGCCCCTGGTGGAGTCGCCCCCCGATCCGGTGCCCTTCCGGGGCCGCGGACGCGGCGCCGTCGAGGCACGCGGCCTCACCGTGCGCTATCCGGGGGCCGTGCGGCCCGCCCTGGTGGACGTGAGCTTCCGGATCCGGCCCGGCGAGCTGGTGGCAGTGGTGGGGCCGGTGGGTTGCGGCAAGACATCCCTGGCCCGCGCCCTGGGCCGGATGGTGGAGGTGGACCCCGGCGAGCTCTGGATCGATGGCTACGACATCACCAGCCTGAGCCTCAGCGACCTGCGCCGGCAGGTGGCCCTGGTACCCCAGGAGGGCTACCTGTTCACCGCCAGCCTGGCCGACAACCTGCGCTACGGCGAACCCCAGGCGCCGCTGCAGGCGGTGGAGCAGGCCGCCCGCGACGCCCGGCTGGAGGGCGACATCAAGGCCTTCCCCGACGGCTACCGCACCCTGGTGGGCGAGCGGGGCATCACCCTCAGCGGCGGCCAGCGCCAGCGCACAGCCCTGGGCCGCGCCCTGCTGGTGGATGCGCCGCTGCTGGTGCTCGATGACGCCCTGGCCAGCGTGGACAACACCACCGCGGCCGAGATCCTGCGCACCATCCGCCGGGGGCAGCAGGGGGGCGGCGGCACCAGTGGGGTCACCGGTGGCGTCACCGACCGCACGATCCTGATGATCAGCCACCAGCTCTCGGCGGCGGCTGCCTGTGATCGGATCCTGGTGCTGGAGCAGGGCCGCCTGGTGCAGGAGGGCCATCACGACGCCCTGCTGGCCCAGCCCGGCACCTACCGGCGGCTGTGGGCCCGCGAACAGGCCTCCGAGCAGCTGCGCGCCGCCGGCTGAGGCCCGCTGCTCAGGGGTCAGGGGGTCTTGTCCAAACAGTTGTTGAGCACCACGGCCAGGTCCCCCGGAGCTGGCTTGAGTGGGGTGGGACCTTCTGCCCCTCGCCCCCACCCCGCCATGTCGTCCGCCAGCAGCCTGCAACCCCGGCTCGACACCCAGGCCTACGCCCTGCGTTGCACCCTCACCTTCGGGGACATCTACGGCCAGATCCTGATCTGGATGGCGGTGATCTTCGCCAGCCTGGCGGCGGGCCTGGCCCTGATGGGGGCCAGCAAACCGATCGTGGCCCTGGTGGGAGTGGGCCTGATCCTGGTGCTGTCGCTGCCGTTCCTGCTGTTCGCCTTCACCACCACCCTGCTCAACCACATCGCCCTGGAGCCGAGGCCGGCCGCCCCCTCACCCTGACTAGGCTGAAACCAGTTGCCTGAAGCCGTTGTTCGGCCTCTTCCAGAAGCCCGACTCCTCCACCAGCAGCCAGCAGCCGGGGGTCCAGCAGGAGCGGCTGCATGCCGTTCTGGGCACCCCCATTGACGCCCCCGCGGCCGACGGTCAGCAGGAGGTGTTCTTCGGCTGCGGCTGCTTCTGGGGAGCGGAGAAGGGGTTCTGGCGCCTGCCCGGGGTGGTCACCACCGCCGTGGGCTATGCCGGTGGCTCCCTCACAGACCCCAGCTACCAGCAGGTGTGCTCGGGCCGCAGCGGCCACAGCGAAGTGGTGCGGGTGGTGTGGGAGTCCAGCGCCATCGGCTTTGCCGACCTGCTCAAGCTCTTCTGGGAATGCCACGACCCCACCCAGGGCGATCGCCAGGGCAACGACCGCGGCTCCCAGTACCGCTCGGCCCTCTTCGTGACCAGCGCCGCGCAGCTGCAGCTGGCCGAGGCCAGCCGTGAGAGCTACCAGGCTCTGCTCAGCGCCGCCGGCCTGGGCACGATCACCACCGAACTGCGTCAGGACGTTCCCTTCTGGCCCGCCGAGACCTACCACCAGCAGTACCTGGCCAAACCCGGCAGCAGGCCCTACTGCTCGGCCCAGCCCACCGGCGTGCCGCTGGGGGCGTTCGTGGACGCCGACTACAGGCTTGACCCCAGGGTCTGGCAGGCCTACGACTGGTCGATCAGCCACTGCGTGCTGCGGGGCGACAACGCGCCCATCCGCCTCGACTGATCCCGCCCTGATGTCCAGCCTGCTGCTGTCGTCGATGCTGCTGTTGAGCCAGTTCTCCCCCTGGTGGGAGAACTACGACAGCACCGAGAGTTTCATCTGCCCGAACAAGGGCCGGGTGCTGGTGGAACGCAACGACTCCCAGGCCTCGCTGATCAGCGGCGGCACCCGGGCCACCTTCTTCAGGGAGTCGTCCCAGCTGCCGGGCCTGCGCTACCGCAACCGCAGCCGCACCCTGATCCTGCGGGGCGACATCCTCACCCTCGAGCAGCTGCCCAGCCGCATTGACTGCACCCGCACCGAGCGGGTCTGAGCCCACCTCTGCCCCTGAGCCCATGACCCCCCTGCCGGACCGTGTCGTGATCGTGGCCGTGGTCAGCACCATCGGGGTGTGCTTTGCCCTGGTGCTCTGGACCGTGAAGCTCAATCCCCGCCTCGAGCTGCCGATGCAGTGGCGAGACGCCCCAGCCGCCGAGAGCCCGGCCTGGCCGACCGGCGACCGCGGCCGGCTGCTGTGACCCCTGCCCCCGACCCCCAGCAGACCGAGCAGGAGAGAGGCGAGCGCCAGCTGCACCCCCTGCCGCGGGGGCTGGTGGAGCTCTACGGCCTGCTGGCGGTGCTGTTCGTGCTGGTGCCCGAGTGGATGGCCGGCAGCGTGCTGAGCGGCTTCCGCGACCAGCGCAGCGGGCAGCTGCTGGCTCCGGCCTCCGCAGCCTGGAGGCGGCTGCCGGAACTGCGGCTGGCCGGCATGTCCCTGGCGGAGCTGAGGCTGCTGGCTCGGCAACTCCGCCTTCCCGGCTACGCGGGGCTGTCGCGCCAGCAGCTCGCGGCCCGGCTGCTGAGGCGGCTGAGAAGGCGCAAAGCGCTGTGATAGCTTCTGTTCTGCCGGGGCGTAGCGCAGCTTGGTAGCGCACCACTTTGGGGTAGTGGGGGTCGTGGGTTCAAATCCCGCCGCTCCGATTCAACCGGCCCCTTGAGGGCCCAGCCTGAGCCCGCTCAGCTGTGATGTCTTCCTCCGCCGGCTTCCCCAGCCGGCTTTTTGCTGGGCTGGGCACCAGGCGGGTGCGCACCCTGAAACCCACCAGCCAGCGGTTCACCCGGCCGCGCAGCAGGCCGGGCACCTCCTCGTGCAGCTGGCCCAGTTCCTGGGCGGCCAGGCGATGCAGCGCCCGCACATCCACGCGCCAGAGCCCTTCGGCTTCCCGGATCAGCCGGGCCCAGGAGCGGCTCACCTGCCAGCGGTTGAGCCGCAGCCGCGGCGAAGGCCTGCCGGCCCGGCGGCAGGGTCGATAGGGCATGACCATCGGTTGAACAACCCTGATAGCCCCAGGATGCAGAGCGCGCTGCGGCTGAGGCCGGAACCCACCGCTGCGCTTCAACCACTGGAAGCAAAACGGTGCAGGCGGCCCATCAGGAGGCCGGGCAACAGGCTGGCCATCAGGCCGCGGCGCTGCCCTCCGCCACGGGCTCCACGGCAAAGGGCAGGGCCATGGCCTCCCGGGCACTCAGGCGCCGCGTCCAGGCGCCGGCCACGGGGTTGTTCCAGCGGAATCCGGCCTGCTTGGCCTGATGACGTTCCGCATAGGGCAGCTGGGCCCGGAACAGCTGCCTCGGTTCCAGGGCTGCCTCGAGCAGGGGCTCCAGATCGTCGCAGCGGGCGAACACCTCCGCCAGGTAGATGCAGTCGGTGAGCGCCCGGTGGGCGGCCCACACCGGCACCCCATAGGCGAGGGCCAGATCGCGCACCGAGGGGCTGGGCCGCAGCTGACGCTCGGCCGGCCAGCGGATATCGTCCATGGAGCAGATCCAGGGCAGCGCCAGCTCCGGCAGCTCCTGACGGCCAAACCACTGCCGATCGAAGCGGGCGTTGTGGGCCAGGGCCGCATCGGCGTGGGCCGCCATCGCTTCGAAGCAGGCCAGGCCCTGCCGCCAGGGCTGGGGCAGCCGGGTGATGGCCGGGGCGATGCCATTGATCGCCTCGGCCGGATTGCTGTGGGCCGGCAGCAGGAAAGACACCTGGTTGAGCACAGCCCGGCCGCTCACGTGAAACAGAATGGCCCCCACCTCGAGGCAGACGTGCTCGCGGGGATCCAGCCCGCTGGTTTCGGTGTCAAGGATCAGCAGAAACTCGGGCACAGCCCGCTGTTCCCCTGAAGGCCCTCGGTCCAGTTGCGGTTCGGGTTCGGGTTCGGCGCTCGGCAGCAGCTGCAGCTCGGCCTCAGGGCCCCGAGCTGGTGTGGGCTCAGGCTCTGCGCAAGCGGGAGCAGCCAGCAGACTCCCCAGCAGGTCCTGCTGCTGCCACAGGCTGTCCTGTTCCGGAGGAGGTCCACTCACAGGGCTGGCGGTCGCGCCCCTCCATCCTCCCAGCCCCGGCAAGCGATGAGCCCCTGCCGCTGCTTAGGGTCTGGGCACCACGACTGCTGACCATGGGTGTTGCCGTCGGCGATCGGGCCCCCCTGATCGCCCTCCCCGACCAGAGCGGCTGCGAGCGGCGCAGCGACCAGCTGGGGGGCCGGGCCCTGGTGCTGTTCTTCTACCCCAAGGACGACACCCCTGGCTGCACCATGGAGGCCTGTGCCTTCCGCGACAGCTTCGCCGACCTGCAGGCCCTCGGCGCCGAGGTGTGGGGCGTGAGTGGCGATGACGCCGCCAGCCACAGCCGCTTCGCCCAGCGCCACAACCTCCCCTACCCGCTGCTGGTGGATCAGGGCAATGCCCTGCGCAAGGCCTACGGGGTACCGAGCGTGCTGGGCCTGCTGCCCGGCCGGGTCACCTATGTGATCGATGGGGCGGGGGTGGTGCGCCACCAGTTCAACAACCTGCTCGATGGCCCAGCCCATCGCCGCGAGGCCCTGCAGGCCCTGCAGGCGCTGCAGCCGACCTAGAGAGCCCACCACCGACACGGAGCGAGCGCCATGGCGCCCTGGCAACAACGGGACAAGCTCTGGTGCCTGGAGCCGGCGGGCAGGCCCCGCGGTCTGATCGAGTTCATCGGGGGCAGCTATCTGGCCGCCAGCCCCCAGCTCAGCTATCGCCGCCTGCTGGAGGCCCTGGCCGCCCAGGGCTGGCGGGTGCATGCCTGGAGCTACGTGCCGGGCTTCGACCACCAGGCCCAGGCCAATCAGGCCTGGCGCCTGTTTCGGCTCAGCCGGGCCGGCGACGGCGCCCTGCTGGAATCGGCGGCGGCGGCCCGGCTGCCGGTGCTGCGCCTGGGCCACAGCCTCGGCTGCAAGCTGCACCTGCTGGCGCCGGATGGCGGCCGCCGCAACGCCGCTCTGGTGGCCCTGAGCTTCAACAACTTCTCAGCCGAGCGCTCCGTGCCGCTGCTGGCGGAACTCGGCCAGCAGCTGCGCTTCCGCAGTGAGTTCAGCCCCTCGCCGGAGCAGACGCTGAGCCAGATCAGCGCCACCTATCTGCAGCCCCACAACCTGCTGGTGCGCTTCAGCCGCGACGGCATCGACCAGAGCAGCCGCCTGCTGGGGGTGTTGCAGGCCCGTGCCGGCGAC